>NZ_JBXAGS010000015.1:0-157349 GCF_058794355.1 Cupriavidus sp. GW823-FHT07B10 | reverse complement strand
GGTTGTTTGGTTGTTAAAGAACTTCGCCGCCGGCTTTGCCGTCCAGCGCCGCTGCGTTGTCTGCAGCAGAGAAACGAAATTATGCAGAGCTTTCTTCGTTTCGTCAACCGTTTCAGCATCTTTTTTTGCTGCGGCCAGCGCTGCAAACTTCGCTGCGCCAACCATCCCGGTCGACCCCGCAACCCTTGCTGCGTCTGCTTTGCAGCGCTGCATTGTGTTGCGAGGGGGCGAATATTAAGGGACGCAGGACCGACTGGCAAGCGATTTCGCGAAATAATTCGAACCCCCCGTAAAAGCGGCGCACGAGGCTCAAATGTCGCGGTGGTGACAGCATCCAGCGGCGCCTCGGCTTAAGCTCAGACCGTGGGCGTCGGCTCAGACCGTGGGCGTCGGCCCAACCCGAGACGTCCTCTTTATATATAGACGTCGAATGCCAAGCAGAGCAGTTGAAGGAGACAAGATGACCCGACCCGTGACGCCCGGCCTCTCCGTGGTCGCCGGCAGCACCGACATCCCCCTGTCTGATGAGACGATTCCGGCATTGCTGGCGCGCACGGTCGCCGCAAACCCGGGCGCCCCGGCCGTGGTGTTCCGCGAGCATGGTGTGCGCTGGAGCTGGGCGGAGTTCAGCGACCAGGTCGATCGCCTGGCCAGCGGCCTGCTCCGGCGCGGGATCCAGCCGGGCGACCGGGTCGGCATCTGGGCGCCGAACCGGCCCGAGTGGCTGGTGACCCAGTTCGCCACCGCTCGTATCGGCGCCATCCTGGTCAATATCAATCCGGCCTACCGCCGGGCGGAGCTGGAATATGCGCTGAACAAGGCCGGCGTGCGCATGCTGATCACGGCCGCGCGTTTCAAGGCCAGCGACTACCTGGCCACCCTCCAGGCGCTGGCGCCGGAACTGGCCGAGGCCGAGCCGGGGGCGCTGCGCTCCGCCCGGCTGCCCCGGCTGCAGTGGGTGATCCGCATGGGAGGCGAGGCGACGCCCGGCATGCTCAATTACGATGCACTGCTGGCCGAACCCGATACTGTGCGCCTGGACGCGGTGACCGCGACGCTCTCCGCGCTCGACGCCATCAATATCCAGTTCACCAGCGGCACCACCGGCAACCCCAAGGGCGCCACCCTGACGCATCACAACGTGGTCAATAACGGCCGCTTTGTCGCCATAGCGATGCGACTTGGCGACAGTGACGTACTGTGCATCCCGGTGCCGCTCTATCACTGCTTCGGCATGGTGCTGTCGGTGCTGGCCTGCGTCTCGGTCGGCGCCTGCATGGTGTTCCCGGGCGAGGCCTTCGATCCGCTCGCGACCATGCAGGCGGCCAGCGAGGAACGCTGCACCGCCCTGCATGGCGTGCCGACCATGTTTATCGCCCATCTGGACCATCCGGAGTTCAGCCGCTTCGACTTCTCGGCCCTGCGCACCGGCATCATGGCCGGCGCCCCCTGCCCGATCGAGGTCATGAAACGCGTGGTGGCGGACATGCATATGTCGGAGGTCACCATTGCCTATGGCATGACCGAGACCAGCCCGGTCTCGTTCCAGAGCGCCACCGACGATCCGCTGGACAAGCGCGTCGCCACTGTCGGCCGGGTGCAGCCGCACCTGGAATGCAAGGTGGTCGACGCCCTCGGCGAGGTCGTGCCGACCGGCGCCACCGGCGAGCTTTGCACCCGCGGCTATTCCGTGATGCAAGGCTACTGGGAAGACGACGAGCGCACCCGCGAGGCCATCCGCGACGGCTGGATGCACACCGGCGACCTCGCCACCATTGACGACGAGGGCTACTGCAACATCGTCGGCCGGGTCAAGGACATGCTGATCCGCGGCGGCGAGAACATCTACCCGCGCGAGATCGAGGAATTCCTGTTCCGCCATCCCAAGGTGCAGGCGGTGCAGGTCTTTGGCGTGCCTGACCAGAAGTACGGCGAGGAGGTCTGCGCCTGGATCGTGCTCAAACCCGGCCAGAGCGCCACCGAGGAAGAGATCCGGAAGTTCTGCCGCGATCAGATCGCCCACTACAAGATTCCGCGCTATATCCGCTTTGTCTCGGAAATGCCGATGACTGTGACGGGCAAGGTGCAGAAGTTTGTCATGCGCGACACCATGATTCATGATCTGGGACTTTAGCCGGACGCACATGCGTCGGCAGACATGAGCGGGATCCCCCATGACCATCCGAATCGTAAGACTGGGCACGCCGCGCGCGGACGATGAAGGCCTGCGCATCGGCACTGTGCGCCGGCCGCCGCGGGGCGTGCCCAAATCCGAGTTTGCCAGCCGCGATTTCTACGATGTCTGGTATCCCGTGCTGTCGCCATCGCCCGAGCTGGTGGCCCAGGCGCTGCAGGCCACCGATGACAAGCAATGGCGGGCGTTCGTGCGGCACTTCCGCAAGGAAATGGCCGAGCCGGACGCCAGCCGCACGCTCGACCTGCTGGCGGCGCTGTCGCACCAGACCAATTTCTCGGTAGGCTGCTACTGCGAGAACGAAGCGCACTGCCACCGCTCGATCCTGCGCGAGCTGCTGGCCGAACGCGGGGCCGTGATCGGCTGAGCTGCACGCCGTGCCGGGAATCTCCCCGGCTTTGATTTCCCCGCTTCCCGCATTCCGATGGCCCTGAACGTTGTCTGGCTCGGTTTCTTCCTGATTTCCTTTGTCGCCGCCTGCGTCCGCCTGGCCAGCGGCGATCTCACCGTGTTCCCGGCGATGCTGGCGAGCCTGTTCGACAGCGCGCGCACGGCCTTCGAGATCGCGCTCGGCCTGGCCGGGGTGATGAGCCTGTGGCTCGGCATCATGCGCATCGGCGAGCGCGCCGGCGTGGTCGATGCCTTTGCCCGGCTGGTGAACCCGCTGCTGCGCCATTTCTTCCCCGGCGTGCCGCAGGGGCATCCGGCACAGGGGGCGATGATGATGAACGTGTCGGCCAACCTGCTCGGGCTGGACAATGCCGCCACGCCGCTCGGCCTGAATGCCATGCGCGAGCTGCAGACACTGAACCGGCGCCCAGACGTGGCCACCGATGCGCAGATCATGTTCATCGTGCTGAATACGGCCGGGCTGACGCTGATCCCGACCTCGGTGATCGCGATCCGGCAGGCCATTGCGGTCAAGCAAGGGCTGGCGGGTTTCAATGCGGCCGATATCTTCCTGCCGACGCTGCTGGCCACCGGCGGCTCATGCCTGGCCGGCCTGCTGGCGGTGGCGTGGGTGCAGCGGCTGAACCTGCTGCGCCCGGCCGTGCTGGTGGCATTCGGGCTGGTCGCTGCGCTGCTGGGCGGGATGTTCGCCTGGCTGCGGCACGCGCCGCCGGAGCAGGTCGGCAGCGTGACGGCACTGGCCGGCGCCGGCTTCATCCTGTCGCTGATCACGCTGTTCCTGCTCTGCGGCGCGCTGCGGCGGGTCAATGTCTATGAAGCCTTTATCGATGGTGCCAAGGAAGGCTTTGGCGTCGCCGTGCAGATTATTCCCTACCTGGTGGCAATCCTCGTAGCCATCGGCCTGTTCCGGGCCACCGGCTGCATGGACGTGCTGATGGGCTGGCTGACGCTGGGCTTTGCCCAGCTGGGCATGAATACGGACTTCGTGCCGGCGCTGCCGGTCGGGCTGATGAAGATCCTGTCCGGCGCCGGCGCGCGCGGGCTGATGGTGGATGTGATGACGACCTATGGCGTGGACTCGTTCCAGGGACGGCTGGCGGCGATCATCCAGGGCTCGACCGAGACCACTTTCTATGTACTGGCGGTCTACTTCGGCAGCATCAATGTGCGCAATACGCGCCACGCACTGGGTTGTGCACTGGTGGCCGATGCTGCCGGGATCATGTGTGCCGTAGGTGCCGCATATCTGTTCCGCTAGGACATGGATGCTGGAAACCGGATTTTGTCGCATCGATACAACGCCATTGTGCGCAATGTCGGACATTGACACATGACCACTTGGTGCGTCGCAACAAATCATGTATATTGGAGTCTGTCTCCTCCACCACCTCGGTGGATTCCAACCCACGCACAACCTGCGTGGGTTTTTTTTCGCCTTCGCGCCGAAGCGGTCACAACCCCTGTGCACGTTTGCGCCTGCTGGCGCAGCAATCGTGCTTGGATCCTCGCCACGGGGCTTGCTCGCGCCACCTTGGTGCGGCGACCTGATGCCGTGGCCGACAGGCCAGTTTTGTTGCAACGCAGCAAACGGTATCGTAGAGTGGTCTCACGACGGGCGCCCGACCGGGCAGGCCCGCGTGGATCCCGGCCCGCATGTTCGCCTCCGCCCTCCTTGCCCGCTACTGGCCTGACCCCGTCCTGCTCCGGCGCGGGATCATCTATGCACTGTCGTTCCTGGCCCTTGCCGGTATTGGCTGGCTGACCGGGGATGCAGGCTACCTGTGGTCGGCAACGGCCTCGATCTGGACCTTCCTGGCGGACCGGCAAGGCACGGCGTCGGCACGGCTATCCAGCCTGGGAGCGGTCGGCATTGGCGGGGCGGTAGCCAGCGCGCTGGGCGCGGCCGTCGCGCCTTCGCCCTGGCTGGCCGTACTGGTCGTGATGGCAGGAGGGCTTGCCGCAGGCCTGGCAGAGACGCGCGGCCCGGCCAGTGCGCTGGCGGCCAAGCTGCTCTATGTCGTGCTGGTGGCCGCGTGCCTGCAGCCTGCGGCCGGGCCTGAGCTCGCCGTGCAGGCCCTGCAAAGCGGGCTCGACTTCCTGCGCGGCGGCGTGTTCGCGTGCCTGGCTTGCCTGGCATTGATCCCGTCGACCCGCGACGACCGGCCACGCACCGAGATCGTGGCCGCATACGACGCGCTGGTCCGGCTCGCCACGGCACTCGCCGACACCCGCCACGGCAATGACCTCGCCACCTGCAAGCAGGACATCCGCAACCGCATCGAGGCTGCGCGCGGGGCCATCGAGGCCCGACGCAGCCTGCGCGACCCCAGCACGCTCCTGCACTATGGCTATGCCGTGGGTGTCGCCGACGCCCTGTTTGCGCTGCTGATCGTCGCGGGCGAGCTGCGCGAGCGCGCCGGCACCGCCCATGGCTTGCCGATGCAGCCGCCGTTGCGTCATATCGCACGCTGCATCGCCGACGCCCGCGAGCAAGTTGGCCAGGCCCTGGCGCGGCACGCCCCCGACCTGCCGGCATTGAGCGCGGCGCTGCGCCACGAACTGCGGCGCCTGACCGCGCCCGTGGCCAATGCCAGCGCCCCGCCCCCCTACCAGTCGGCACTATCCGCCCTGGCGCGCCATCCGGATTTCGACCGATGGCGCGCAAGCTTCCGCTGGCCGCGGCGCGGCATCGGGCACGGGCTGGCCCAGATGCTGCGCGGGCTGGCCGACCACGCCGCAGGCGATGCGCTGGCCACGCGCCACGCCCTGCGCCTGGCGCTGGCCGGCAGCCTCAGCCTGCTGCCGGCGCAGTGGTGGCGGCTGGACCATGGCTATTGGGTGGCGGTGACCGTGATCATGGTGCTCAGCCCCCAGTTGCAGACTACCCGGCAGGTTTCCGTGAAACGCTTTGCGGGCTCGCTGGCTGGCGCATTGTGCGCCTGTGTGATCGGCCTGCTCCATCCGGCGCCGGTGGTGGCGCTGGGCATCAGCGCGGCCTTCCTGGCCGGGGCCTATGCCAGCCGCCTTGCCGGGCAGCCCGGGGCGTTCGCGTTCTGCCTGACGCCGGCCGTGATCCTGTTCTCATGGGTGGGCGCGCCGGCCCTCGACAGCAGCCACTTTGCCGCGCTGCGCGGCATCGATACCGCGCTGGGCTGCCTGATCGCGCTGGCCACGTACTATGTGCTGGCACCGCGCGTGGAGATGTCGCGCGTGTTCCGCCATGCCGTCGACGCGGTGGCGGTCAACGCGGTCTACCTGCGAGCCGCCTTCGCGGCCAGCCGCGTGGCTGAGGCCGCGACGCCGCCTGCCGTGCCGCGGCTGGAAGCCTTGCGCATTGCCGCCGGACGGGCTTCCACCCGCGCCGAACTCACGCTGGCACAGACCGCCGGCGCGCTGGCGCCGGACTATACCGGGGCCTACCAGCGCGTGCATGCGAGCGCACGCCGCATGGCCGCGCTGGCCGGCGTGGTGCGAGCCGGGGTGGAGTCGGGCGTTTTCACGCTTCCCGCCGGGGCTGAAGCGCGCGCACTCCTGACGCAGCTGGAAGCCCAACTGGCCGAGCTGGCGATGCGGCCGGGCCTGGCAGACGCTGCCGGCGACACCGAGCGGCCCGCCCTGCCACCCGCTGGCGCGCTCGACGCCTTCCTGGCGGAACAGGCCGACTACGCCGCCGCGCATATCGCCGCCGCCCATGCCGCGGTGGCGGACCTGCGCACGCTGGGCGCGGCCGCGCGCAAGCCGCCGGTGCGCCGGCGGGCGCACAGCAGCTGAGAGGCATCAAGAAAGAAGCTTGCCGGCCCGGCCAGCGTACCGGCCGGGCTTTACGGAACGCGGCAATGGCCTATATTGATCTAATACGCTCGCCGCCAGCACGAGGCACGCCATGTCCGACATCACGTTCCCTCGCAGCCTCCCGACCTACTGCGCAGCCAGCCTCACGCTGTCCTGCCCCGCCACGGTCAACGGCAGTCCCACCCTGTATTCCGTCACCGCCGAGGCCCTCGAGGCCCATTTCGGCGCGCGTTCGCCGCGCGAGGAAGACCTGGTCGCAGCCTTCACCAGCAACCGCCAGCGCATCGAGCGCCTGGCCGAAAGCATGTTCGAGCTGACCGAGGCGCGCGAGATCGTGCTGCGCAGCGGCCATTTCCGCTTCGCCGGCTGAGTCCCGTCGGCTGCCCTGGCGTCCCCGATGGGGGCCACGATTTCATTCGGCCGTTCAGTCAGCCTTCGCCTCGCCGCGCACCAGCAGCACCGGCATGGTGGACTGGCGTATCACCGCCTCGGCCACGCTGCCCAGCACCAGACGGCGCACGCCGCGGCGTCCGTGCGTGCCGATCACCAGCAGGTCGGCGCCCCATTGGCACGCGGCCTCGTTGATCGAGGCCCCCATGTCGCCTGGCACCGGCGCTTCGGTCACCAGCCGGGTTTCATGCGCCACGCCGGCCGCGGCCAGCCGCTGCGAGGCGGCCTGCAGCGCGCGCTGCCCGCTTTCCTCGAACGCCTTCTGCAGCTGGCTCGGATCGTAGTACCCGGCATCGAACATGGGCGTGCCGGTGTCCACGACATAGAGCGCCAGCACGGTGGCGCCGCCCGGAGCCGCCACGCGTATGGCTTCGCCCAGCGCCAGGTCGGACGTGCTGCTGCCGTCCACCGCCACCACGATCTTGCTGTATGCCGCGCTAGTCATAGGAATTGCCTCCGTTGGAAAGGGATGGCGGCGGTAACGCCGCCTGACTTCGATACTACACGTGCGGCAGCCGCCACGAGGCGAGCGGGATCAAGCCACGGCCACGGTAGCGGCCTTCCCTTAAATTGACCGACCGGTCGGCATATATATAATAGGGCCAGCACTGCCCGCGATCCGGGCGGCATCCCGTCAGAGGAGACACCATGTACACGCAGAGTCTTGACCTGCCCGGCCAGCACGCCGATACGGCACCGGCCAGCGCGCCCCAGGACGAAGCCGCCCGCCAGGCCGCGTTCGACGCCTGCATGGCCGCCGACGGCAAGATCGAGCCGCAGGACTGGATGCCGCAGGCCTACCGCAAGACCCTGGTGCGCCAGATCTCGCAGCATGCGCACTCGGAGATCGTCGGCATGCTGCCGGAGGGCAACTGGATCAGCCGGGCCCCGTCGCTCAAGCGCAAGGCCATCCTGCTGGCCAAGGTGCAGGATGAAGGCGGCCATGGGCTCTACCTGTATTCCGCCGCCGAGACGCTCGACGCCTCGCGCGATGACCTGGTCGACGCGCTGCACAGCGGCAAGGCCAAGTATTCGTCGATCTTCAACTACCCGACGCTGACCTGGGCCGACGTGGGCGTGATCGGCTGGCTGGTCGACGGCGCGGCGATCATGAACCAGATCCCGCTGTGCCGCTGCTCGTACGGCCCGTATGCGCGCGCCATGATCCGCATCTGCAAGGAAGAGTCGTTCCACCAGCGCCAGGGCTTCGACGCGCTGCTGGCGATGATGCGCGGCACCGAGGCCCAGCGCGAGATGGTGCAGGACGCGGTCGACCGCTGGTGGTTCCCGGTGCTGATGATGTTCGGCCCGCCCGACGCGGCCTCGACCAACAGCGCCCAGACCATGGCCTGGGGCATCAAGCGCATCTCCAACGACGACCTGCGCCAGAAGTTTGTCGATGCCACGGTCGAGCAGGCCCGCGTGCTGGGCGTGACCCTGCCCGACCCCGGCCTGCAATGGAATGCCGAGCGCGCCCACTATGACTACAGCCCGCTGGACTGGGATGAGTTCTGGCGTGTGATCAACGGCGACGGCCCCTGCAACAAGGAGCGCCTGGCCACCCGCGTGAAAGCGCACGAGGACGGCGCCTGGGTGCGCGAGGCCGCGCTGGCGCACGCCGCCAAGGTGGCCGAACGCGAAGCCCGCGCCAGCCGCGCCGCGGCCTGACAATACGCCCGAGGACGGAGACAAACGATGCAACGCAAGGAATGGCCGCTGTGGGAAGTGTTCGTACGCAGCAAGCAAGGCCTGGAACACAAGCATTGCGGCAGCCTGCATGCCGCCGACGCGCAGCAGGCGCTGCACATGGCGCGCGACGTCTATACGCGGCGCCAGGAAGGCGTGTCGATCTGGGTGGTGCCGTCAGCGTCCATCACCGCGAGCGTGCCCGAGGAAAAGCCGGAGCTGTTCGACCCGATGGCCGACAAGATCTACCGGCACCCGACGTTCTACCAGCTGCCCGACGAAGTCAACCACATGTAAGGCCCGCACCATGACTGCGTCCCCACAGCCGACCGCGCCCGCCTCGCTCGACCACCTGCCGCCGGCACGCACTGCGGGCTTGCGCTACGTGCTGCGCCTGGCCGACAACGCCCTGGTCCTGGGCCAGCGCAACGCCGAATGGTGTGGCCACGGCCCGGTGCTGGAAGAAGACATCGCGCTGGCCAACATCAGCCTGGACCTGATCGGCCAGGCACGGCTGCTGTACGGCCGCGCCGGCGAACTGGAAGGCGAGCTGACCGGCCTGCCCCGCCATGAGGACGACTACACCTACTGGCGTGCCGAGCGCGACTTCCGCAACTGGACGCTGCTGGAGCTGCCGCACCGCGGCCCGCTGGCCGGCAACGCCGCAGCCGAGCGCGACTACGCCGTCACCATCATGCGCAACTTCCTGTACAGCGCGCTGATGGTCGAGCTGTGGGAAGCATTACTGGCCAGCCGCGACGACCAGCTGGCCGCGATCGCCGCCAAGTCGGTCAAGGAAGCGCGCTACCACCTGCACCACGCGGCTGGCTGGGTAGTGCGCCTGGGCGACGGCACCGAGGCATCGCACGCGCGCATGCAGCGCGCGCTGGAGCACCTTCAGCCCTATATGAACGAGTGCTTTGCCGAGGACGCGGTCGAAACCGAGGCCGCCACGCAGGGCATCGGCGTGGTCACGGCCACGCTGCGCCCGGCCTGGGACGCCACCGTCGCCGAGACACTGCAGGCCGCCACGCTGGACTTGCCCCAGGCCACGAGCTTTGTCTCGACCGGCAAGCACGGCGTGCACTCCGAACACATGAGCTACCTGCTGGGCGAGATGCAGGGGCTGGCGCGGGCCCATCCGGGCGCGCAATGGTAAGCGCCCGCTTCGGCGCAAAGGGTTGACCAACATGAACATCGCCGCCCTCCCCCTGCGCAACGACCGCGCCACCGACGGCCGCATCGCGCGTGCATGGGCGGCGCTGGGGGCGGTGCCGGACCCGGAGATCCCGGTGGTATCGATCCGCGACCTGGGCATCCTGCGAGATGTCCTGACCGCCGCCGACGGCGCGCTTGAGATCGTCATCACGCCCACCTATTCCGGCTGCCCGGCGATGTCGCAGATCGCCGAGGACATCGGCCGGGCGCTGGACGGCGCCGGGCTGGCGCCGTGGCGCATCCGCACCGTGCTGGCGCCGGCCTGGACCACCGACTGGATCACCCCGGCCGCGCGCGAGCGCCTGCGCGCCTTCGGCATAGCACCGCCGGGCCAGTGCGGCACGCCGGCCGCGGCGCAGCCGCTGCGCTTTGTGCCTCGCGCCGCCCGCGCGGGCGCGCCCGATGCCGTGGCCTGCCCGCGCTGCGGCAGCATGCATACGCAGGAAATCTCGCGCTTTGCCTCGACCGCCTGCAAGGCGCTGTACCGGTGCCTGGACTGCCGCGAGCCGTTCGACTATTTCAAACCTTACTGAGCCCCGCCGGGCCGAAGCCAGGCTGCCATGACTCCACAGTTCCATCCGCTGCGCGTGGCGCAGGTGCGCCCCGAGACCGCCGACACGATTTCGATCGCCTTCGAGGTGCCGGACGCGCTGCGCGACGCCTACCGCTTCACCCAGGGCCAGTTCCTGACGCTGAAGGCGCCGGTCGAAGGCAAGGACCTGCGCCGCTCCTACTCGATCTGCTCGGCCGTGCAGGACTACGACGCGCACGGCGAGCTGCGCGTGGCGGTCAAGCTGGTCGAGGACGGACTCTTTTCCACGCACCTGCATGATTCCATCGCCCCGGGCCAGGTGATCGACGTGATGACCCCCGACGGTCGCTTTCACGTGCCGCTCGATGCCGGCGCCGCGCGCCACTACGTGGCATTTGCCGCCGGCAGCGGCATCACGCCGGTGCTGTCGCTGATCCGCACCACGCTGCAGGCCGAGCCGCACAGCCGCTTCACGCTGGTCTATGGCAACCGCAACGTCGACAGCATCATCTTCTCCGAGGCGCTGGAAGACCTGAAGAACCAGTACCTGGCGCGTTTCACGCTCTACCACGTGCTGTCGCGCCAGCCGCAGGAGGTGGACCTGCTGCATGGCCGGCTCGACCATGCCCGCGTGACCGCCTTCCTGCAGACCCTGATCCCCGTGGAAGACATCGACGCGGCCTTTGTCTGCGGGCCGGCCTCGATGATCGACGAGTCCGAGGCGGCGCTGCGCGACGCGGGCGTCGACCCGCACCGCATCCACGCCGAGCGCTTCGGTGTGCCGCTGGCCCAGGCCAGGCGCAAGCCGGCCCCGGCGCACGCCGACCATGCCGGCACCGCCGAGCTGGTGGTGGTGCTCGACGGCAAGCAGCACAGCATGCGCCTGCCGCTGGAAGACGCCGTGCTGGACACCGCGCTGGCAGCCGGCCTGGACCTGCCTTTTGCCTGCAAGAGCGGCGTCTGTTGCACCTGCCGCGCCAAGGTGCTGGAGGGCCAGGTGGACATGGAAAAGAACTACACGCTCGAGCCGTGGGAGATGGAAAAGGGCTTCGTGCTCACCTGCCAGGCGCGGGCGCTGACGCCGCGGGTGGTAGTCAGCTACGACGAACGCTGATCCGGGCACGCCGGGGCGTGTGTATTCAGACAATTGCCGACATTGGCCAGCACCGGCCGTGACTACAATGGCGGCAGGCGGCTTCGGGCTGGCGCGATGCTTGCAGGACAGTGACCGGGCGGGCGGCGATCGCGCCTGTCGCACCGCCGCCGCGGCGGTGCCAGCGAACCGTCCACCCATATACAATCACGGCCATGCAATATATCCACGTCGTCAACGGTGATGTAGCAGGCACGACCCTGCGCCAGGCCCTGGCCCAGGCTGCGCGGCCGGACCCTGTCGTGGTGCTGCGCGACGACCTGGCGGTAGGCCCGCTGGCCGACATCGACAGCACCGGCCTGATCCGCTCCGGCTTCTGGCAGCGGGTCGCCCCGCATACCGACATCGATTTCGGCGCCGAGATGCGCCAGGCGCTGGACCAGCTCCAGGGACTGCGCCAGGACAACATGGAAGTGGCCATCTGGCACGGCCAGAGCGCGGCTGACCAGCTGATGCTGCGCCGGGTGGTGTTCCACCTGTACCAGGCGCCGCAGCGGATCAATGAAGTCGCCATGGACCTGCGCGAGCTGGAAATGCCCGCGCAGGGCAACCTGGCGGCGATCGGCATGTACACGCCCGCGCGGCTGGCGCGGCGCTTTTCCACCATCGCCCCGGTCTCGGTGCTGCGCCTGGGCCGCCTCGGCTACGAGTGGCAGCAGAACGTCAAGGAAAACGCCGACGTGCGGCTCTGGAAGGGCAACACGCTGGTGCCGGCGGCCTACCACACCATCGACGAGATCATCATGGAACGCGCCCCGTCCGAGTGGACGCCCGCGGCGCAGATGGTGGGCAGCGTGATGGGCGCGATCGAGGGTCTGCTGGCCAGCGACTGGTTCGTGTTCTGGCGCTGCCGCGAGCTGATCGCCATGGGCCAGCTGGTGCTGCGCGGCAATGCTGACTCGCTCGATACCTGCGAACTGCGCCGCCATCTCGGCAGCGGTGGCACCGGCGGCGAATAAACGAGAATATGGCCCGTACCAAGGCACCCGATTTCGAGGCGCAGCGCGAGCAGATCCTGGACCTGGCCGCCGCCGCCTTTGCCAACAGCAGCTACCCCAGCACCTCGATGGCCGACCTGGCCGCCGCCTGCGGCACCTCCAAGGCGCGGCTGTACCACTATTACGAGAGCAAGGAAGCGATCCTGTTCGACCTGCTGGACCGCTACACGCGCCGGCTGATGCTGCTCGTCACTGAAGTGGAGGCCGACGCCGAGCGCCACGCGCGCACCGACAAGGAAGCCTTCGGCAACCTGATCCGCGCCTTCCTGGCCGAGTACGAGACCTCGCAGACGCGCCATATCGCGCTGATCAACGACGTCAAGTTCCTGGCCGAGACCCAGCGCGACCTGATCCTGGGCCGCGAGCGCGACGTGGTCGCGGCGTTCTCGCGCCTGCTGCGCCGGGCCTACCCGGAGCGCGTCACGCGCGAGAACCAGACCGCGCTGACCATGACCATCTTCGGCATGATCAACTGGACCTTCACCTGGCTCAAGCCGGGCGGCCGGTTGTCCTATGCAGAGTTTGCCGAGATGGTGGTCGACCTGCTCGAAGGCGGCCTGCCCGGCCGGGCCGCGGCCGCGCGCTGACGCGGCGCTGGCCCGCCACCCTGCCGCTCACATCCACTCGGCCTCTTCGCGCTGGCGCCGCTGCTCGCGGTCCTGGCGGAACATCTCTTCCAGTTCGTCGCGCGCCTGACGCGCCAGCGAGACCAGCTTCTTCTGGTCGGTGTAGTGCGGATAGAAGCGGTCGATCGCCTGGATGTTGTGGCGCCGGAAACGCAGTGCCACGTTGCGGGCCTCGGCCGGATCGAAACCCAGCCCCTCCAGCACGCGGCGGCCCAGCATCAGCGAGCCCTCGAACATCTCGCGCTCGAACAGGTGCACGCCGCGGTCCTTGAGCTGGTAGACATGTGACACATGGCGCGCCCGGGCGTAGATCTGCAGTTCGGGAAAGCGCTGGCGCACGCGGTCGATCAGTTCCAGGCTTTCGTCCATGCCGTCGATCGCCACCACCAGGATGCGCGCGTCGGCAATGCCCGCGGCCTCCAGCAGGTCCAGCCGGGTGGCGTCGCCATAGAAGACCTTGAAGCCGTACTGGCGCAGGAACTCGATCTGGTCGGGGTCGTGGTCCAGCACCGTCACGCCCACGCCCTGGGTGTACAGCAGGCGGCCGACGATCTGGCCGAAGCGCCCGAAACCGGCGATCAGCACCGGATTGTGCTGCGGCGTGATGGCCTCGTCCGGGCGGGCCTTGCCGCTGCCCAGGCGCGGCGCCACCAGCCGGTCATAGGCCAGCAGCAGCAAGGGCGTGGCCACCATCGACAGCGCCACCACCAGCACCAGCAGGGCCTCGGTCTCGCGCGGCAGCAGGCCGGCGGTGCCGGCCACGCCGAACACCACGAAAGCGAACTCACCGCCCTGCGAGATCAGCAGCGCAAACAGCAGCCGCTGCCCGCGGGCGATGGCAAAATACCGCGCCAGCAGCGCCAGCACCGCGGTCTTGGCAACCACGAAGGCGGCCACCAGACCCAGCACCAGCCAGGGCGAGTGTGCCAGCACGGCAAAGTCGATCGACATGCCGACAGCCATGAAGAACAGGCCCAGCAGCAGGCCCTTGAATGGCTCCAGGTCGGCCTCGAGCGCATGGCGGTATTCCGAATCGGCCAGCAGCACGCCAGCCACGAAGGTGCCCAGCGCCATCGACAAGCCCACCGCGTCCATCATCAACGCAATGCCCACCACCAGCAGCAGCGCAAACGCCGTGAACATCTCGCGCATGTCGGTGCGGGCGATAAAGCGCAGCGCCGGGCGCACCAGGTAGCGGCCGCCGACCACCACCGCACCGATCACCGCCACCGCCTTGCCCGCCGCCAGCCAGCCGGCCGCGCCCGGACCCGCGCCTGCGGCGCCCTGCGTGGCCAGCAGCGGCAACAGCGCGATCATCGGGATCGCGGCGATGTCCTGGAACAGCAGGATGCCGAAGCTGGCGGCCCCCGCCGGCGTGCCGAACAGGTTGCGCTCGGTCAGTGTCGCCAGCGCGATCGCGGTGGACGACAACGCCAGTCCCAGGCCCGCCACCAGCGCCACCTGCCACGGCGCGCCCGCCAGCGCCGCGACCGCGCCGATCACCAGCGCGCACGCAGCCAGCTGCGCGCCGCCGTAGCCAAAGATGCTCCGCCGCAGCGCCCACAGCTTGCGCGGCTCCAGCTCCAGGCCGATGACGAACATCATCAGCACCACGCCGAACTCGGAGAAATGCAGGATCGATTCGACATTGGTCACCAGGCGCAACGCAAACGGCCCGATCGCCGCCCCCGCCAGCAGGTAGCCCAGCACCGCGCCCAGGCCACTGCGCCGCGCCAGCGGCACCGCCACCACCGCCGCCACCAGGAACACCAGCAGCGCAATCAGGAAGTCGTGCTGGTTCATGCCTGTCCCCCCGCCGGCGCGGCGCCGGTGCCCAGCCGCCCGCAGACGTGGGCGATATGCTCGGCCAGCGCCTGGGCATCGGCATTGTTGGCGTCGTGCAGCACCACCGGCGGGAGCCAGCTCATGCCGCACAGCAAGGCGGTCTGTTCCAGCGGCAGCAGGAAGTCCCCGATCGGGTGGCCATGGGTGCCGTCCGGCCCGTAGGAATCGGCGGTGCCGCCGGTGCTCACCACTGCCAGCAAGGACTTGCCACGCAGCGCAGTGCCGCCGGGGCCATAGGCCCAGCCTGGCTCCAGCACCTCGTCGAGCCACAGCTTGAGCAGCGCCGGCACGCTGTACCAGCGCACCGGGAACTGCAGCACGATGGTGTCGGAGACCGACAGCACGCGCTGCTCGGCGACGACATCGATGTCATAGTCGACATAGCTGCGGTAGAGATCGCGTACCTGTACCTGCGGCAGCGCGGCCAAGGCATCGGCCAGCGGACGGTTGACGCGCGAACGGCTGGGCGTGGGGTGCGCGTAGATCACAACGATTGGGGGCTCGGTCATCAAAGGCGATCGGCTGGGCAAGGGGAAGTCAGACGGACATGCGGGAGAACGCGGGATTGTGGCGTTGCACCAAATCCACATCCGGCACCACGCAACAATTCATCACATTTTCTCAAGCTTTTGATTTTATTCGATTTTTATTGATGCTGTGGTGAGACGGCGGCCTGCTGCGACGCGGGAAGCTTACGCCGAACTGACAATTCCACTACAATACTTTTGGCTGCGCATCAAGATGGTGTTTCCCCGAATTCTGCACCGAAGCAGGGAAAAGTGCCTGGAAAAACACCAACGCAGTGCTATGTTTATCTGTGATTGCACCTGGAAGGAAATAACGTGAATCCGCTCGAACTGAGCAAGGCCGTCGGCGCACTAACCGACGAAGATCTGCGCAAGGCAGCCGAAGCCGCACAGGCCACCCACCGCGCCACCGTACTGGTGCGCGAGCTGGCGGCCCACCACCGCTCGCGCCTGCTGAAGCATTTCCTCGCCCTGGGCGAGGAGGATCGCCTGCTCCGTTTTGGCCAGTCCGTGGGCGACCACGTGATCGAAGCCTATGTCGACAGCATCGACTTCGACCATGACAGCGTGTTCGGCGTCTACGACGACAAGCTCGAACTGATCGGCGTGGGCCACTTCGCCAACCTGCGCGACAACGCCCAGGGCCGCGTGGCGGAGTTCGGCGTGTCGGTGTCGGGCAGCGCCCGCGGGCGCGGCATCGGCAGCGCGCTGTTCGAGCGTGCCGCGATCCACGGCCGCAATACCAATGTGCGCACGCTGTACATGCACTGCCTGTCGCGCAACGCGGCAATGATGCACATTGCCAAGAAGGCCGGCATGAAGGTCCAGTACGCCTACGGCGAGGCCGATGCCTACCTGGAACTGCCGCCGGCCGACACCGCCAGCCGCCTGACCGAAGCGCTGGACGAGCAGCTCGCCGACCTGGACTACGCGGTGCGCCGCAACCTGCGCGACGCGCGCCGCTTCGGGCTGCGCTTCTGGCGCACCATGGTGCCGCAGAAGCACACTGCCTGAGTCCGCTGAACTCCCCCGGGCCCGCTCAATGCGGGTTCCACGCCAACGGCGCATCGCAACGATGCGCCGTTCTTGTTTGCGGCCTCAGGTTCGCCGTATCAAGCCGCGCCGCCCACCGGCAGCGCCGTGGTGTCCTTGATGCTTTCCAGCGCAAAGCTGGAGCGCACGTCGATCACCGACGGGTGCGCCAGCAACTGCTCCTGCATGAAGCGCGCGAAGTGTTCCATGTCTTCCACGTAGACCTTGAGCAGCAGGTCCATCTCGCCGGTCATGGCGTGGCACGCGGCCACCTCCGGCCAGACCGCGATCGAGGCGCGGAACAGGTCCAGCGGAGCCTTGCCCTTGGGCGCGCCGCCATGCTTTTCCAGCCGGACATTGATATAGGCCAGCAGGCCAAGTCCGATCTTGTTGGGCTCCAGCAGCGCTGCGTACTGCCGGATCACGCCGATCTCCTCCAGCCGCCGGATGCGGCGCAGGCAGGGGCTGGGCGACAGGTTGACGCGCTCGGCCACCTCCAGGTTGGTCAACCGGCCGTTGGTCTGCAGCACTTCCAGGATCTTCCGGTCGATCTTGTCCAACTCCACCTTGCTCACGATATTGTTGCTCCGCAATATGTTTATTGGCAATTTTTTTGCGCAAATTTAGCAAGCCGTGCACAAGTACGCAATTTTTTGTGAAATTACGTCCGATTCAGGGCCGATTCTGATGAGCCGGTAGCCTTATCGGTCACTCGCGCGGCAGCCGGTCGGGCTGGGCAGACCTGTGGGGTGGCGCCACCGCAAATCGCGGCCGCGCGCTCCGCCGGCCGGAAGCAGGCAAGGATGGTGCCAAGCCCGGCAAACAGGGAAGCGGCATTCTACGGGCGTTTGCGGGCGAGGTCAGATTCTTCCCAGTGCACGCACAAGGTGAACAGGCAAAGAAAAAGCGCGCGAACCCTAAGGCTCGCGCGCTTGGTGAGGCCTGGCAAGGTCCGCTGGCGCGGCCCTGCCTGGGCCGGTCAGCCGCCGCTGGTGGACGGGGCGCCCGGTGCCGCGGGCGCCGGCTGGCTGCCCGGTGCCGCCTGGCCACGCGGGCCGCGGTCGCCGCGGTGCGAATGGTCGCGGTGCATCTTTTCCATGCCGGCGCGGATTTCGTCGCGGGTCAGCTTGCCGTCGCGGTTGGCGTCGAGCTGGTCGAAGCGCTTGGCCAAGCGCGGCAGGCCGGCGTTGGCCTCAGCCTTGGTCAGCGCGCCGTCGCCGTTCTTGTCGGCAGCCTTGAACTTCTCGTCGAGCGCTGCCTGCATGCGCGCATGGCGCTCGGCCATGGTGGCCTTGCGGTGCGCGTCCATCTCGGCCTTGTCGATCTTGCCGTCGCGGTTGGTGTCGAGCTTGTTGAACCAGGCGTCGGCTTCCGCCTTGGAGATCGCGCCATCGCCGTCGGTATCGATTGCCTTCATCCACATGCCGCCACCGTGGTGGTGGTGGTGACCCATGCCGGGCTTGCCGGCTGGCGCAGCGGATGGTGCCGGGGCGCTGGCCTGGGCAAATGCGCCACCGGCGACCAGGAGGGCGGCCGATGCGGCCAGGAACTGCTTCAGGATCTGCGGCTTGTGATTGCGTTGCATGTCTTGCTCCTTTTCATCACGTTTGGCATGTACGGATTAGAACGCAGACGATGCGGGGAAGTTGGCGCTTTTAATACGATGTTACCGGGCTCACAGAAAGGCCCGCGCGCCGTAAGGGAACGCAAGCAAGCGCGAATATTTCGCGCCCGGAATCAGTCCTTCGGCGCCAGCTGGCCTTCGCCGGCCGCCTGCAGCGCCATCGCCGGCTGGTACTGGCGCGGATCGACCGGTTGCGGCTGCGGTTGGGCGGGCTGGGCCTGCTGCGCTGGCGCCTGGCCTTGCGGCTGCTGGGCCGGTGCGGCGGGCTGGCTCACCACCGGTGCCGGGGGCGGCATCGGCGTTGCCATCGGTGCCGCGGCGCCGGCGGGCGGCGTGGGCAAGGCACCGGCCGCTGCCGGTGCGCCGCGCGTGGCACCGGCCTGCAGCGGCAGCACGATTTCCTGGCGCACGCCGCTGCGCTCGATCACCACCGCACGCTGGCGGATCTCCGCCAGCCGGATCTGCGGCGACAGCTCGGCGCCGGCGCGCACCGCCTTGGGCGGGCCGCCATCGATCGACACGATTGCCGCGCCCGCGCCGCCATCCACCTCGGCCACCACGCCGATCAGCTGCACGTCGCGCGGGCCGCCCTGCGCCGAGCCGCCGAACAGCGTCGCGACCGCGCCGGTCTCGACCGCCTCGGTCTGGGCCACGCGCGCGCTCTGCGGCACCGGGATGGTACGCATCGCGCTGAAGGTCAGCACCCAGTAGGTGGCGAGCGCACACAGCGCGATAAACAGCACCAGGCTGGCCAGGCGCGGCAGCCAGGGCGCGGAGGCATCGAAGCGGAGCGAAGGCCGGAGGGACAGTTGCATGGGATCGGGACCCTGGATACCCACAAGGCGGGCAATGACGCGTGAGCGCAGACGCGCCAAGCGTACCAGAGCCCCATGACACTGTCTGCCGTGCCGGTGCCGCGCCGCCGACCCTTAGAGCAGGTCGTCGAGCAGGTCCGGCCCGAACACCTCGCGCTCGATATGCGCCACCGGCACGCCTGCGCTGACCAGCGCATGGCGCTGCGCCTGCATGAAGCCGAGCGGTCCGCACAGGTAGAAGCTGCCGTCGACAAAGCGCTGCAGGTCAGGCTGGCGCAGCAGTTCGGCCACCGGCATGGTGCCGGCGTGGTCGTAGTCGCGACCGGCGACGTCGCCCGCTTGCGGGGTTTCATAGCTGATGTGCGTGGCCAGCTGCGGCAGGCGCTCGCGCGCCCATTGCAGGTCGGCGCGATGGGCGTGGTGGCGGCCGTCGCGCGCGGCATGGGCAAACAGCACCTGGCGCTGCGAGCCTTGCGCGGCCAGCGTGCGCAACACTGACAGCATCGGCGTGATGCCGATGCCGGCCGACAGCAGCACCAGCGGACGGCGGCCGTCCAGCGCCGGCGTGAACTCGCCGAACGGCGCGCTCACCTTGAGTTCAGTGCCCTCCTGGGCATTGGCGTGCAGCCAGTTGGACACCGCGCCGGCCGGGGTGGTGCGGTCGCCGGCCTCGCGCTTGACCGAGATGCGCCAGGTCGGCAGCCCGCTTTCGGCAGACAGCGAATACTGGCGCAGCTGGCGCTGGCCGTCGTCCAGGTGCGCCTCGACGCTGATGTACTGGCCTGGGCGGAACGCACGCAGCGGCTGGCCGTCAGCGGCAGCCAGCGTCAGCGCCACCACCTGGTCGCCCTGCGCCTCGCGCCGCACCACGCGCACCGGCGTCAGCTCGCCGGCGGCCACGCCGGTGCGCTGGTACAGGCGCGCCTCGGCGGCGATCAGCTCGCCGGCCAGCAACCAGTAGGCCTCGTCCCAGGCGGCCAGCAGCGGCGGCGTGGCGGCCTCGCCCAGCACCGCGGAGATGGCGCCCAGCAGGTGGCGGCCGACGATCGGGTAGTGCGAAGGCGTCAGGCCCACGGCCGCATGCTTGTGGACGATGCGCTCGAGCACCGGCCCCAGCGCCGCCGCGTTATCGATATTGGCCGCATAGGCGAACACGGCCGAAGCCAGCGACTGCTGCTGGCTGCCGTTGGCCTGGTTGCCCATGTTGAACATCTGCGTCAGCTCGGGCCGGTCCGCGAACATCTCGCGGTAGAAATGCGTGGTGATGGCCAGGCCGTGCTCGCGCAGCACGGGGACGCTTGCATCGATATAGGGGCGGGAAGCGGCGGACAGCATCAGGAAACACTCCGTTTTAAATCATGCAAATTAAATGCATGTTTTTGCTCAAAATAAAACCGGCTCTCGCCGGCCCGCACGGACAGGATCCGCTCAGGCCGAACGCCGGTTCAGGAAATCGCGATGCAGGCGGATGATCGACTCGGCCGTCTGGCTGCCGGTGACATCGGCCAGCGTGACGTCGTCCAGGGCAAGGTAGAAAGCCTGCTCGGCCACGTCCAGCGCGCGCTTCAGGCGGCAGTTGCCGTTCAGCGCACAGGGCGGGTTGTCGCAGTCGATCACCGCCTTGTGCCCTTCCAGCTCGCGCAGGATGGTGCCGATGGTCAGCCGCTCGGCGCCGGGGCCCAGTTGCAGGCCGCCGTGGCGGCCGCGCGTGGCACTGATCCAGCCCAGCTTCGACAGCCGCGCCGCCACCTTGACGAGGTGGTTGTGCGAGATGCCGAACTGCTGCCCCACCTCGGCAATGGTGATCGGCCGGCTGCCGTCGCCACGGGCGACGTACATCAGCAGGCGCAACGCATAGTCGGAAAAGCGGGTCAGTTGCATCGTGACGCCATCTTAAAAAAGATGCATCCAGGATGCAAGTTATTTGACTGCCGGATGCCAGTTCTTAGTAACTGTGATCCGGATCAGACTTTGCCGAGGTGCCGAAGGGGCCGCCCATAAAACAGTCATGTGGCGCCGGTTATACTGACTGGCGAACCCGGCCCGACGCCCCCTCACCGGTGCGGGCCCAGCCATTCAAGCCAAGAGGTCCACCGACGATGCGCAGATTCACTCCCCAGATTGCCAGCCCCGCCCGTTCCGTGCGTGCCCGCCGTGCGCGCGGCTTCACCCTGATCGAGATCATGGTCGTGATCGTGATCCTTGGCGTGCTGGCGGCGCTGGTGGTGCCCAAGATCATGAGCCGTCCGGACGAGGCCCGCATCGTGGCCGCGCGCCAGGACATCTCGTCGGTCATGCAGGCGCTCAAGCTGTATCGCCTGGACAACAGCCGCTACCCCACCACCGAGCAGGGCCTGGCCGCGCTGGTGGCCAAGCCCACCACCGAGCCCGTGCCCAACAACTGGAAGGGCGGCGGCTACCTGGAAAAGCTGCCCAAGGATCCCTGGGGCCATCCGTACCAGTACCTGAACCCGGGCGTGCGCGGCGAGATCGACGTGTTCAGCTTCGGCGCCGACGGCCAGGCCGGCGGCAACGGCAACGACGCCGACATCGGCAACTGGGAATAAGCCCAGCCCCGCCGCCGCCCCCTGCAACCATGACCACGGCGCCGCGCCGCCGCGCGCCCGGCCCCCGGCGCCGCGGCTTTACGCTGCTCGAGCTGCTGGTGGTCATGGTGATCGCCGGCATCGTGATCTCGCTGGTGGCGGTCAACGCCTCGCCCAATGAACGGAGCCGCGTGCTCGACGATGGCCAGCGCATCGCGCGGCTGTTCGAGCTGGCGCAGGAGGAGGCGCAGCTTGGCGCCCGCCCGCTCGCCTGGGAGGGCGATGCCAGCGGCTGGCGCTTCCTGGAATCGACCCCCAACGGCTGGATCCCCATGCGTACCGACGTGTTTGCCCCGGGCCACTGGCGCCTGGCGCTGGACCAGGTCATCGTCGCCGAAGGGGGCCGCAGCACCGGCACCAGCAGCCCGCCCCGGCTGATCTTCGGGCGCGAGCTGATCGATGCCCCGCAGCGGCTGATCCTGGTGCGCGGCGATATCCGCGTGGACATTGCCGGCGACGGCAGCGGCCGCTATTTCGCCAGCACGCCATGAAACCCTGCCCTCGCGCTTTGCCCCGGCCGGCCCGGCGCGGGCGCCATGCCGGCTTCACGCTGATCGAAGTGCTGGTGGCGCTGACCATCCTGGCGGTCGCGCTGACCGCGGCGATGCGCGCGATGGGCTCGATGGTCGATGCCAGCGCGTCGCTGCAGGCGCGCATGCTGGCCGAGTGGAGCGCCGAGAACCACCTGGCCGCGCTGCGCCTGGCCAAGACCTGGCCCGAGCCCGGCGTCAGCGGCTATGCCTGCCCGCAGGGCGGCACGCCGCTGTATTGCGAGCAAGCCGTCTCGGGCACGCCCAATCCCGTTTTCCGCCGCGTCGAGATCGCGGTCTACCCGTCCGCCACGGACAAGTCCGTACGCCTGGCATGGCTGGTCACCATAGTCCCCAATGAAACCCGCAACGTGCTCTGAGCGCCGCCGCCAGCGCCAGCCCGGCGGCTTCACGCTGCTGGAGATGCTGGTCGCCATCACGCTGCTGGCGGTGATGGCGGTGATCGGCTGGCGCGCGCTGGACAGCCTGACGCGCAGCCGCGAGCGCCTCACCGACCACGATGCGCGCCTGGACGCGCTGAAGGTGCTCTACGGCCAGCTCCAGGCCGATTGCGAGCACCTGGCCAACCCCACGCTGCTGCAGGCCAGCCCGGTCGAGATCGGCCAGAACCGGCTGCTGCTGGTGCGCGACCGCCGCGACGAAGGCCAGCCGCCGACCTGGCAGGCGCTGTCGTACCAGCTCGACGGCAATACCCTGGTGCGCGTGGCCGCGCCGCCGGTGAACAGCCGCGCCGGCCTGCAGTCGGCCCTGCTGGCGCTGCGCCAGGGCGGCAGCAACACCGCGCAGGTGCGGCGCGTGCTGGCCGACGTGGACGGCATCAGCACGCGCGCATGGGTGGAGCCCGCCGGCTGGCAGGCCGACAGCGGGCGCATCCGCAACGTGCTGTTCACAGGCAACGCCGCCAGCGCCGTGGCCGCCTCCGCGCCCGGCGCCGCGCTGCCCAACACCGCGGTGCGCGCGGTGGAACTGACCATCTTCGCCCGCATGGGCGACGGCGATGCGCCGCGGCAGTTCCAGAAGATCTGCATGACCGGGCTATGAGGCAAGCCAGCCGCCCGCCTCGCCTGGCGCAGTTGCGCCGCCGCCCGCGCGGCGCGGCCGTGGTCACCGCGCTGCTGATCGTGACGCTGGCCGTGGTGGTGGTGTCCGGCATGCTGTGGCGCCAGCAGGTGCAGATCCGCGCCATCGAGAACCAGCGGCTGCTGGCCCAGGCCACCTGGATCGAGCGCGCCGCCGTGGACTGGGCGCGGCTGATCCTGCGCGACGACCAGCGCCGCACCAACGTCGACGAACTGGGCGAGCCGTGGGCGGTGCCGATCGCCGAGACACGGCTGTCGGACTTCCTCGGCGCGGCACTGCGCACCGACGTCGCGGGCGAGACCTCGTTCCTGTCGGGCCGCATCCTGGATGCGCAGGCGCGCCTGAACCTGGCCAACCTGGTGATATGGACCGCCACTGGCGGCGCAGACGGCCAGCCAGGCCGCGCGGCCTCGGTCGACCCGGCGGCGCTGGCCGCATACCGCCGCCTGCTGCAGACGGTCGGCCTGAACCCGGAGCTGGCCGAGACCACGGCGCGCTACATGCTGCAGGCCGCGCAGGGCGGCAATGCCAGCGGGCAGCCGGCGCCGCGCCCGCTGGACAGCGTGCAGGGGCTGATGGCGCTGCCCGGCTACACGCCGGAGATGGTGGCGGTGCTGGAGCCCTTTGTCACCGTGCTGCCCGAGCGCACGCCGGTCAACGCCAACACCGCCGAGGCCGAGGTGCTGGCCGCGGTCATCAACAAGCTGCCGCTGGAGCGCGCGCGCGAACTGGTGCGCCAGCGCGACCGCGCCCACTTCAACAACCTGGGCAACCTGCAGACCCAGCTGACCGCGGTGGCACCGCAGGCGGATGCCGCCAACCTCGGCAACCTGCTCGACGTGCGCACGCACTACTTCCTGGTCTATGGACTGGTGCGGCACGAGCGCGCCACCCGGCTGCAGGTGTCGCTGGTCTTCCGCGGCGAGCCGCTGGGTACGGCCAACACCACCCGCGTGGTCTGGATCCAGGATGCGGACCGGCTGCCGGACCTGCGCTAGGCGGCGCCCACCAGGCCAGGCGACAGGCCGAATTTGCACGCGCGGGCAACCGGGGAGAATGGTATTGACGCGGTTTAGTCACACAGGCAAGGTATGCTGCGGCGCTGGCGCGAGCGTGGCACCAGCCTACCCGCCGCCGTCCGGCCTTCCTGGCCGCCCGCCGGCGTCCCCGCACCCCGGCATGTTTCCGACTCCGGGGCGATCCAGGGCGCATCCCAACCGGCCATGCGCCTGCCCGAGCCGTTCCATTGACGCCAAAGCAAGGAAACCTTGAGCACCACCCTGTACGTCCGCCTGCCACACCGGCCGCATGACCAGCCGCAACCGTGGCAGTTCGGCACCCTGCCGTTCGCGCTGGTGCGCACTGCCACGGCCGATACGGCGCGGCGTGGCCAGGCCCGTGCGACGCCGGAAGTGTTGCGCGAAGGCCACGCCCGCATCGCTGACCTGCCCGCGGCCGAGCGCCTGGTGCTGATCCTCGCCGCCAGCGACGTACTGCTGACCACCGCCAGCGTGCCGCCGCTGCCGCCCGCCCGTTTGAAACAGGCGCTGCCCAACCTGGTCGAGGACGCGCTCGCGACCGAGGCGCAGCCGTGCCATATCGGCGTGGGCCCTGCCCTCGACGGCAGCGCCGCGCGCGGACCGCGCCAGCGGCTGCTGATGGTGGCCGACCGCGCCTGGCTGCGCGCCGTGCTCGACGCCTTTGCCGAGCACCGCCACCGGCGCCGCCATGTGCTGGCCGCGCAGCTGTGCGTGCCGCTGGCTTCCGCCGCTGAAGCCGGCACCGAGCCGTCACTGGCGAGCGCCGACGCGCCGCCGCCGGCGGCCGCGCTGGTGGTCGAAGCCGCCGCCAGCGCCCTCGCCCGGAGCGGCGAGTTGGGCGATGAGTTAGGCGGCGAGCTGCCCGGCACCGGCTCCAACGCCGCGCGCCAGTGGCAACTGACCGTACGCACCGGCGCACACGCCGGCTACGGGTTGCTGCTGGGCGACGATGCCCTGGCCGCGTGGCAGGCGCTTGCACCCGCCGGCACCTGGTATGCCGATGCCGACGCTGCCGCCGCGGCGCCGGTGCCCGACCTGCGCCAGGCCGCCCGCGCCAGCTGGCAGCTGTGGATCGAAGGCGCGCAGGAATGCCTGCGCGAGCCGGCGCTGGACCTGGCGCAGTTTGAATTCGCGCAGGGCCGGGCCGACCGCTGGAACCTGGTGGCATGGCGCGTGCCGCTGGCATTGCTGGCGGGCATCGTGCTGGTGCAGGTCATTGGCATGAACACGCACTGGCTGCTGTTGCGGCGCGAGCAGCAGCGGCTGGAAGCCGCGCAGCTGCAGGCGCTGCGCGGCGCCTTCCCGCAGATCCAGACCGTGCTCGACGCGCCGCTGCAGATGCGGCGGCAGGTCGAGCAGCTGCGCACCGCCAGCGGCCGCAGCACGCCGGAAGACTTCCTGCCGCTGGCCGACCGCTTTGCCCAGGCCGCGCGCAGGCTGCCGCCCGACGCGCTGCAGGCGCTGGAGTACCGCGGCCGCATGCTGGTGGTGACGCTCAAGCCGGGCACGGACACGGCCGGACTGCGCAGCGCCGCGCGCCAGGCCGGGCTGCAGATGGAAGAAGACAAGGCCGGAGGTGCCGCTGGCAGTACCAGCAGCAGCGCAGGCACCCCGGTGACGCCCGGCTCGCGCTGGACCGTCAGGCCCGGCCTGTAAGCGGGCCCACCAGCAAGCATGAATCCGATGAAAGACACAGCCCGAAGCCAGACGCCACGCACCAGCCGGCCAGGCGCGACCTCTGCGCTGCGCACGCGCCTGGCGCGGCTGCGCCCGTCCGTGCCGCAGGCGTGGCAGGAGCGCTTCAACGCCTTCTGGTCGGCGCGCAACCCGCGCGAACAGGCCATCCTGGCCGGCGGCGGCGCCCTGCTGGCGCTGGTGATCGGCTACCTGGTGCTGTGGGAACCGGCCGCCGACGGCCGCGAGCGCCTGGCGCGCAACCTGCCCAAGCTGCGCGCCGACCTGGCCGAAATGGAATCCCTGGCGCAGGAAGCCCGCGGCCTGAAGGCCACGCCGGCGCCGGCGCTGCGCGGCGACGCGCTCACGCAGGCGCTGCAGGACAGCCTGGGCCAGCACGGCCTGAAGGCGACCCGGCTGGCCGCCGGCGCCGACAACAGCGTGCAGGTGCAGCTGGACAAGGTGCCGTTCGGCGCGGTCAGCGGCTGGCTGCAGGACGTGCGCCAGCAGCAGCGCATGAAGGTGATCGACGCCCGTATCGTCTATGTCGGCGCCACGGCGCTGGTGAACGTCAGCGCGACCCTGCAGGGTCCGGGCGGCCGCAGCTGATGGTACGGCTGGAAACGCTGCGCCTGCCGCGCCGCAAGCTGCGCCAGCCGGCCGCAGGGCGGCGCCTGCGCTGGCTGGGGCTTGGCCTGGCGAGCGCCGCGGTGACCGTGGTGGCGATGCTGCCGGCGGCATGGATCGCCGCGCGCGTGGCCACGCAGACGCAGGGACGGGTACTGCTGGCCGATGCCAGCGGCTCGCTCTGGCATGGCAGCGCCACGCTGGCGCTGTCGGCCGGCGCCGGCAGCCAGACCGCGACCGTGCTGCCGGGCCGACTGCAATGGACGCTGGCGTTCTGGCCGCTGCTGGGCGGCAGCGCGCGCCTGGTGGTGAGCCACTCCGAGGCCATGGCCGCGCCGGTCGCCATCACCGTGACACCCGGCGGCTGGAGCGCACAGGCAGGCGCCATGCGGCTGCCCGCGGCGCTGCTCGAAGGCATCGGCGCGCCGTTCAATACGCTGCGCCCGGACGGCCTGATGCGCGTGGACTGGTCCACGCTGCAGGGCCGCTTTTCGGGCCAGGGCATGAGCGGCCATATGACGCTGCGCATCGAACAGGTGTCGTCGGCCGTGAGCCGGCTGCGCCCGCTGGGCAGCTACCGCGCCGAGCTCGACTGGACCGGCGAGGGCGGCGGCAAGCTGCAGCTGAGCACCATCGCCGGGCCGCTGCACCTGGAGGGCAGCGGCACGCTGGGGCGGCAGGCGCGCTTCGAGGGCACCGCGCACGCCGAGCCCGAAGCGGCAACCCAACTGACCAGCCTGCTGAGCCTGCTGGGACGACGAGACAACCATGTGACAAGGCTGCGCTTCTGATGCCAGGCCAATCCAGGAGCGCCCGGAAATGACTATGAAAACCCACGCCATCCGACCTGTTTTCCATACCGCCTGCGCCCGCGCCGTGGCCCTGCTGTGCGGGCTCTCGCTGCTGGCGCCCGCGCCGCTGTGGGCCCAGTCCGGCGCGCGCACCGGCACCCCGCCCGCGCCACCCGACATCACGCCGTCCAACCGCGACCAGGTGGTGCTGAACTTCGTCAACGCCGACCTGGATTCGGTGATCAAGGCGGTCGGCCAGGCCACCGGCAAGAACTTCGTGATCGACCCGCGCGTGAAGGGCACGGTCAACCTGGTCACCGAGCAGCCGGTCTCGCGCGCGCAGGCGCTGCAGACGCTGGGTTCGGTGCTGCGCATGCAGGGCTATGCCATGGTCGAGAGCAACGGCTTCACCAAGGTCGTGCCCGAGGCCGACGCCAAGCTGCAGGGCTCGCCCACCGTGATCGGCGCCAGCCCCAGCCGCGGCGACCAGGTGGTGACGCAGGTATTCCGGCTGAACTATGAATCGGCCAACAACCTGGTGCCGGTGCTGCGGCCGATGATCGCGCCCAACAACACCATCACCGCCTACCCGGCCAACAACACGCTGGTCATCACCGACTACGCCGACAACCTGCGCCGGCTGGCGCGCATCATCGCCGCGGTCGATGCGCCGGCCTCGGGCGAGGTCGAGCTGGTGCCGCTCAAGCACGCGCTGGCCAGCGATACCGCGGCGGTGCTGCAGAAGCTGCTCGACCCCGCCGCCGCGGGCGCCGCCGGCGGCGGCGCACCGGGAGCCGATGCCAGCCTGCGCACCTCGGTGGTGGCGGAGCCGCGCAGCAATTCGCTGATGATCCGCGCCACCAGCCGCGCGCGCCTGCAGCAGGCGCGCCACCTGATCGAGAAGCTCGACCAGCCCTATGCACGCCCGGGCAATATCTGGGTAGTGCCGCTGAAGAACGCCGATGCGGTCAAGCTGGCGGCCACGCTGCGCGCCATCGTCGCCGCCGACAGCAGCTTCGCCAGCGCCACCCAGCCCGGCGGGCAGGCCGGCGGCATCGGCGGCGCGGCGGGCATGACCAATGTCTCGACGCCTGCCGGCGGGCAGTTCACCGGCGGCGCCACCGGCACCCAGGCCGGCATGCGCGGCGGCACCGGCGCGTCCGGAGGCACGGGCGGCGCCTATGGCAACTCGGCCTTCGCCGCGTCGTTCGGCACCAGCACCCAGCCGACCACCGGCGGCATCATCCAGGCCGACCCGTCCACCAACTCGCTCATCATCACCGCCAGCGAACCGGTCTACCGCAACCTGCGCGGCGTCATCGACGACCTCGACGCGCGCCGCGCGCAGGTCTACATCGAATCGATGATCGTCGAGGTGACCTCCACGCAGGCGAGCGAGCTTGGCATCCAGTGGCAGGGCCTGATCAGCTCGCCGGGCGGCAACAACAACGTCTTTGCCGGCACCAACTTCGGCACCGGCGGACAGAACATCCTGAACCTGACCCTGGCCGGGGCGCTGGCCGACAGCAACCGCACCGCCGGCATCGCCGCGGCGCAGGGGCTGGTGCAAGACATCGGCGGCCTCAACCTGGGCATCGTCAACAAGGCCATGGGGCTGGGCGCGCTGTTGCGCGCGCTGGGTTCCAACGGCAGCGTCAACCTGCTGTCCACGCCGAACCTGATCACGCTGGAGAACGAGGAAGCCAAGATCCTGATCGGCCAGAACATCCCGATCACCACCGGCTCCTATGCCCAGACCGGCGGCGCGGCCTCGGTCACGCCGTTCCAGACCTTCGACCGCAAGGACGTGGGCATCACGCTGCGGGTGAAGCCGCAGATCACCGACGGCGGGCTGGTGAAGATGCAGATCTTCCAGGAGTCGTCGAACGTGGTGCAGGCAACCGCCAACCTGATCCAGGGCCCGACCACCAATGTGCGCTCGATCGAGACCAATGTGCTGGTCGACGACGGCCAGATCATCGTGCTGGGCGGCCTGATCGAGGACTCGTACGGCGACGGCGTGCAGAAGGTGCCGCTGCTGGGCGACATCCCATGGATCGGCGGCCTGTTCCGCTACGAGAACAAGAACCGCGCCAAGACCAACCTGCTGGTGTTCCTGCGCCCCTATGTGATGCGCACGGCCGGCGCCGCCGACCGCCTGACGCAGGACCGCTACGACTATATGCGCGCGCAGCAGCAGGGCTTTGTTTCGCCTAACATCATGGTGCGTGATACCAACACGCCGTTGCTGCCGCCGGCCGACGCCCCGTCCACGCCGTTCGTCGATCCGCGTGCAAACGGTCCGCTTGCCGCCCCGCTGCCGCTGCAGCAGACCCTTCCGCAGAATGCCCCGCAGCCCGGCGTGCCGGGCCAGCCACAGCCCATGCAGCCGGCACCGCAGCAGCTGCCGCAACCACCGGCGAACGCATCCCAGCCGCTGAACCCGCGCGGCGAGTCTGCGCTCCAGAACTAAGCCCCGACATGGCCAGCGAAGTCCAAACTGCCCTGCCCGCCGGCACCAGCGCGCCGGCCGAGACCCTGGAGCCGCCCTCGCCGATGGCGGCGCGGCTGGTCTCGTACGGCTTTGCGCGCGAGGCGCCGCTGCTGGTCGCGCACCAGCGCCCTGACGGACTGGAAGTCTGGGTGACCCGCGCCACCTCTCCGACCGCGCTGGCCGAGGTCGCGCGCGTGCATGGCGCGCTGCGCCTGCGCGTGCTGGAGCCCGACGCGCTGGAGCGCGCCATGGCCGATGCCTACAACCGCCAGGACGCCGGCAGCGCCGCACAGGTGGTGGGCGAGGTCGAAGGCGAAGTCGACCTGTCGCGCCTGATGCAGGACATCCCGGCGGTGGAGGACCTGCTTGAATCCGAGGACGACGCGCCGATCATCCGCATGATCAATGCGCTGCTGACACAGGCCGCGCGCGAAGGCGCCTCGGATATCCATATCGAGCCGTTCGAGTCGTCGTCGGTGGTGCGCTTCCGCGTCGACGGCACGCTGCGCGACGTGGTGCGGCCGAAAAAGGCGCTGCACGGCGCGCTGATCTCGCGCATCAAGATCATGGCGCAGCTCGACATCGCCGAGAAACGCCTGCCGCAGGACGGCCGCATCACGCTGCGCGTGGGCGGGCGCCCGGTCGACGTGCGGGTCTCGACCCTGCCCACCGGCCATGGCGAGCGCGCGGTGCTGCGCCTGCTGGACAAGGAAGCAGGCCGGCTCGACCTGGCCAAGCTGGGCATGGCGCCCGGCACGCTGCGCGGCTTCGACCACCTGATCCGCCAGCCGCACGGCATCGTGCTGGTGACCGGGCCGACCGGCTCGGGCAAGACCACCACGCTGTATGCGGCGCTGTCGCGGCTGGATGCGCGCACCACCAACATCATGACGGTCGAAGACCCGATCGAGTACGACCTGGACGGCATCGGCCAGACCCAGGTCAACGCGCGCATCGACATGACCTTCGGCAAGGCTCTGCGCGCGATCCTGCGCCAGGACCCGGACGTGGTCATGATCGGCGAAATCCGCGACCTGGAAACCGCGCAGATCGCGGTGCAGGCCTCGCTGACCGGCCACCTGGTGCTGGCCACGCTGCACACCAACGACTCGGCCTCGGCGGTGACGCGGCTGGTCGACATGGGGATCGAGCCGTTCCTGCTGTCGTCGTCGCTGCTGGGCGTGCTGGCGCAGCGGCTGGTACGCCGCCTGTGCCAGCACTGCAAGCGCGAGGAAGTGATCGAGGTCACTGCCGCCGAGGCCGAGGTGCTGCACGCGCAGGGCAAGCCGCTGCAGACCGTGTGGCATCCGGTGGGCTGCGACAAGTGCGGCCAGTCCGGGTACCAGGGGCGCATGGGCGTCTATGAGCTGCTGACCGTCGGTGACGAGATCCGCACCATGATCCACCGGCAGGCGCCGGAGTCCGAGATCAAGCAGGTGGCGCTGGCGCACGGCATGCACACCATGCGCGGCGACGCGCAGCGCTGGATCGACAGCGGCGCGACCTCGCTTGAGGAAGTGCTGCGCGTGACGCGCGACTAAAGCGGAGCCGCCCGGATGCCAGCCTTCCGCTATGAAGCCGCCGACGCCGCCGGCAAGACCGACCGCGGCGTGATCGAGGCCGACAGCCCGCGCCAGGCGCGTTCGCAGCTGCGCGCGCGCGGGCTGACACCGCTGACCGTCGACCCGCTCGCCGGTGCCGGCCTGGCGCCGCGCAGCGGCAGCCAGCTGTTTGCGCGCAAGCTGTCGACGCAGGAACAGGCGCTGTTCACGCGCCAGCTGGCCAGCCTGATCGTGGCCGGGCTGCCGCTGGACGAGGCGCTGGGGGCACTGGCCGACCAGGCCGAGCGCGCCTATGTGCACGAGCTGCTGGCCGGCATCCGCGCCGAGGTGATGGGCGGCAGCTCGCTGTCGGTGGCGCTGGCCCAGCATCCGCGCGACTTCCCCGACATCTACCGTGCGCTGGTCTCGGCCGGCGAGCACTCCGGCCACCTGGGACTGGTGCTGGAGCGGCTGGCGGGCTATATCGAGTCGCGCAACACCCTGACCTCCAAGATCCGGCTGGCCTTCACCTACCCCGCCATCGTCACGGTGGTGGCATTCGCCATCGTGATCTTCCTGCTGTCGTACGTGGTGCCGCAGGTGGTGAGCGTGTTCGCCAATACCAAGCAGAAGCTGCCGATGCTGACCATCATCATGCTGGCGCTGTCGGACTTCGTCCGGAACTGGTGGTGGGCAGCGCTGGCGGTGCTGGCGGCGGCAGCGTTCACAATCCGCAGCGTGCTGAAGCAGCCCGCGGTGCGGCTGGAATGGCACCGCTGGCTGCTGACCGCGCCGCTGCTGGGCAAGCTGATCCGCGGCTACAACACCGCGCGGTTCGCCGGCACGCTGGCGATCCTGGTGTCGGCCGGCGTGCCGATCCTGCGCAGCCTGCAGGCGGCGGGCGAGACGCTGACCAACGAGGCGCTGCGCGCCAACGTGGAAGACGCCAACACGCGCGTGCGCGAAGGCGCCTCGCTGGCGCGCGCGCTGGCGGCGCAGAACCAGTTCCCGCCAGTGCTGGTGCACCTGATCCGCTCCGGCGAGGCCACCGGCAATCTGCCGGTGATGCTGGACCGCGCCGCGCAGGGCGAGGCGCAGGAACTGGAACGCCGCACGCTGTTCCTGACCAGCCTGCTGGAGCCGCTGCTGATCCTGACCATGGGCGTGGTGGTGCTGCTGATCGTGCTGGCGGTGCTGATGCCGATCATCGAGATCAACCAGCTGGTGCGGTAAGGACCTCTGCCAAAGAAAACGCCGGCGCGAAGCCGGCGTTTTCTTTGGCGGGCAGGGCCGGCATGGCGCCGGCCGGCCACATCACTCCGCTTTCTTGGCCGGGCGCTTGCGCGTCTTCCTGGCCGGTGCCCGGGCGGGCGCCGCCTCGGCAGTGGCTGCCTCGGGCTGGTGCTGGGCCTCTGGCTGCGCTTCAACCTGCGCCGACAGCACTGTCGTGCCCGGCGCGGCAAAGATCGACTGGTCGATCGGCCACGGGGTTTCGCTCAGCGTCACGTCGGGTCGGCGCGTGGCGCGCTTGCGTGCGGGGCGGGCCTTGGACTCAGCCTGCGGCGCTGCCTCCGCCACTGGCTCGGCCATCGGTTCCGGCTCGACCACTTCGGCGGCGACGACGGAAAGCTCGATCTCGGGTTCGCGCACTGGCACCGGCTCGGACGCCGCCTCTGGCTGGGCCACGACGGGCGCAGGCGGATCCGCGGACACGGGCGCCGGTGCCGGCTGGCGGCGTGCTTCAGGCTGCGCCGGACGCTGCTGCTGTTGCTGTTGCTGTTGCGGCTGGTGCTGCGACTGCTGCTGGCCGCGGCCATCGCCCTCGCCACCGCCCTTGGCGCGCTTCTTCAGGCGCACCCAGATGGTCTTGTTGTTGCCGCCGTTGCGGGTCTCGACCTCGAACAGGCCGGTGGCCTGCACCAGCTCCGAAAGCTTGCCGTACCCGTAGTTGCGCGAGTCGAATTCCGGCGCCTGCTTGGCGATGTGGTTGCCCATGCTGCCCAGCGTCAGCCAGCCGTCCTCGTCCGACACCGCCTGCGCCGCACTCTGCAGCAGGCGCACCAGGCGCGAGTCCTGGCGCAGCTCGCCGGTGCTGCGCTTGCGCGTCGGCGCGGCAGCCCCGTCGACGCCTTCGGTCCCTTCCGTATCCGCATCGGCGCGCAGGACGTCGGAGTAGATGAACTTGTCGCAGGCGGTGACAAAGGGCTTGGGGGTCTTGCGCTCGCCAAAGCCATACACGGTCAGCCCCTGCTCGCGAATGCGCGAGGCCAGCCGGGTGAAGTCGCTGTCGCTGGAAACAATGCAGAAGCCGTCGAAGCGCCCGGTGTACAGCAGGTCCATGGCGTCGATGATCATGGCGCTGTCGGTAGCGTTCTTGCCCACGGTGTAGCGGAACTGCTGGATCGGCTGGATCGAGTGCGACAACAGCCGCTCCTTCCATCCGGCCAGGTTGGGCCGGGTCCAGTCGCCGTAGATGCGCTTGACGGCGGCCACGCCGTACTTGGCGACCTCGGCCAGCAGGCCTTCGACGATGGCGGGCGCCGCGTTGTCGGCATCGATCAGCACGGCCAGGGTCGCGGTGCCCTGGCGGGGGGAATTGGTCATGTTCAGGTAGTCACTGGTTTGCCCGTCCCATGCGTGCATCAGGACGGCAATCGGAAATCAGGTTGCGCCAGGCTGGCTGTGCAGAGGTGGCGCATCGCAGGCAGCCCGGCAGCGGCACGGGCCATCTCGATGCAACGCAGTGTACACGCGAACCCCTGTCCATACGGGAAATCACGGGCACGGCGGGCACGCTTTGTGCTGCATTGCAAGGTACCGCCGATTTTGTGGCGGTGCTACCATGCCGCGCAGAGACACGACCGTCCAACACCTTCACAAGAGGTCATGAGGCGGTCGCCCACAACTGTAGGTGTCGGTGATCCCGACAGCACGCCCATAGAGGAGCACCTATGAATGCCCCCCTGACCTCCCCGGTCAGCGACGCCATCCGCCGCGCGCTCGAAAACGTTTCCCTCGAAGACAAATACACGCTGGAGCGTGGCCGCATCTATATCAGCGGCACGCAGGCCCTGGTACGCCTGCCGATGCTGCAGCAGGAGCGCGACCGCGCCGCCGGGCTGAACACCGCCGGCTTTATCTCCGGCTACCGGGGCTCGCCGCTGGGCGCGCTCGACCTGTCGCTGTGGAAGGCCAAGAAGCACCTTGCCGCGCACAACATCGTGTTCCAGGCTGGCCTCAACGAGGACCTGGCCGCGACTTCGGTATGGGGGTCGCAGCAGGTGAACATGTATCCGGACGCCAAGTTCGATGGCGTGTTCGGCATGTGGTACGGCAAGGGGCCGGGCGTGGACCGCACCGGTGACGTGTTCAAGCACGCGAACTCGGCGGGATCGTCGAAGCACGGCGGCGTGCTGGTGCTGGCCGGTGACGACCACTCGGCCAAGTCCTCGACGCTGGCGCACCAGTCCGAGCACATCTTCAAGGCCTGTGGCCTGCCGGTGCTGTACCCGTCCAACGTGCAGGAATACCTGGACTACGGCCTGCACGGCTGGGCCATGAGCCGCTACTCCGGCCTGTGGGTGGCGATGAAGTGCGTGACCGACGTGGTGGAATCGTCGGCCTCGGTGGAGCTGGATCCGCACCGCGTGCAGATCGTGCTGCCGGACGACTTCATCATGCCGCCGGGCGGCCTGAACATCCGCTGGCCGGACCCGCCGCTGGAACAGGAAGCGCGCCTGCTCGACTACAAGTGGTACGCGGGTCTGGCCTATGTGCGGGCCAACAAGATCGACCGCATCGAAATCGATTCGCCGCACGCGCGCTTCGGCATCATGACCGGCGGCAAGGCTTACCTGGACACGCGCCAGGCGCTGGCCGACCTGGGCCTGGACGATGCCACCTGCTCGCAGATCGGCATCCGCCTGTACAAGGTCGGCTGCGTGTGGCCGCTGGAGGCGCATGGGGCGCGCGCCTTTGCCGAAGGCCTGCAGGAAATCCTGGTGGTCGAAGAGAAGCGCCAGATCATGGAGTACGCGCTAAAGGAAGAGCTGTACAACTGGCGCGACGACGTGCGCCCCAAGGTCTACGGCAAGTTCGACGAAAAGGACAACGCGGGCGGCGAATGGTCGATCCCGCAAAGCAACTGGCTGCTGCCGGCGCACTATGAGCTGTCGCCGGCGATCATCGCCAAGGCCATCGCCACCCGGCTGGACAAGTTCGAGCTGCCGATCGACGTGCGCGCGCGCATCACCGCGCGCCTGGCCATCATCGAGGCCAAGGAAAAGGCGCTGGCCACGCCGCGCGTGACGGCGGAGCGCAAGCCGTGGTTCTGCTCGGGCTGCCCGCACAACACCTCGACCAATGTGCCCGAAGGCTCGCGCGCGCTGGCTGGCATCGGCTGCCACTACATGACGGTGTGGATGGACCGCAATACCAGCACCTTCAGCCAGATGGGCGGCGAAGGCGTGGCGTGGATCGGCCAGGCGCCGTTCGCTGGCGACAAGCATGTGTTCGCCAACCTGGGCGACGGCACCTACTTCCACTCCGGTCTATTGGCGATCCGCGCGTCGATCGCGGCCAACGTCAACATCACCTACAAGATCCTGTACAACGATGCGGTGGCGATGACCGGCGGCCAGCCGGTGGACGGCCAGTTGTCGGTGCGGGACATCGCCTGGCAGGTGCATAGCGAAGGCGCGAAGAAGATCGTCATCGTCAGCGACCAGCCGGAGAAGTACAACGGCGCGATCAAGCTGCCCGAAGGCATCGCCATCCATCACCGCGATCAGCTCGACAGCGTGCAGCGTGAGCTGCGTGAGGTGCCGGGCTGCTCCATCCTGATCTACGACCAGACCTGCGCCACCGAGAAGCGCCGCCGCCGCAAGCGCGGCACGATGGAGGATCCGCAACGCCGCGCCTTTATCAACGACGCGGTGTGCGAAGGCTGCGGCGACTGCTCGGTCAAGTCCAACTGCCTGTCGGTGGAACCGCTGGAAACGGATTTCGGCACCAAGCGCCAGATCAACCAGTCGTCGTGCAACAAGGACTTCTCGTGCGTGAACGGCTTCTGTCCGAGCTTTGTCACGGCCGAAGGCGCGCAGGTGCGCAAGCCCGAGCAGCACGGCGTGTCGATGAACACCCTGCCCGCGCTGCCAGAGCCTGAGCTGCCGCCGATCCGCCGCGCCTACGGCATCCTGGTGACCGGCGTGGGCGGCACCGGCGTAGTGACCATCGGCGGCCTGCTCGGCATGGCCGCGCACCTGGAGAACAAGGGCGTCACCGTGCTCGACATGGCGGGCCTGGCGCAAAAAGGCGGCGCGGTGCTGTCGCACGTGCAGCTGGCCGCGCGCCCGGACGACCTGCATGCCACGCGCATCGCAATGGGCGAGGCGGACCTGGTGATCGGCTGCGATGCGATCGTGTCGGCCACCGACGAAGTCATCTCCAAGACCCAGGCCGGCCGCACCCGCGCCGTGGTCAACACCGCGCAGACGCCGACCGCCGACTTCATCAAGAACCCGAAGTGGCAGTTCCCCGGCCTGTCGGCCGAGCAGGATGTGCGCACCGCGGTGGGCGAGAAGTGCGAGTTCATCAACGCCTCGGGTCTCGCCGTGGCGCTGCTGGGCGACGCGATCTACACCAACCCGCTGGTGCTCGGCTATGCCTGGCAGAAGGGCTGGATCCCGCTGACGCTGCAGGCGCTGGAGCGCGCCATCGAACTCAACGGCGTCGCTGTCGAGAAGAACAAGGCCGCGTTCGACTGGGGCCGGCATATGGCGCACGACCCCGAGCACGTGCTGTCGCTGACCGGCAAGCTGAAGAACACCGCCGAAGGCGCGGAAGTGGTCAAGCTGCCGACCTCGAGCGGCGCGATGCTGGAGAAGCTGGTCGCCCGGCGCATGGAACACCTGACCGCCTACCAGGATGCCGCCTACGCGCGCACCTACCGCGAAGCCATCGACCGCGTGCGCGTGGCCGAAAGCACGCTGGCTGGCAGCGGCAAGGCCCTGCCGCTGACCGAGGCTGCGGCGCGCAACCTGGCCAAGCTGATGGCGTACAAGGACGAGTACGAAGTGGCGCGGCTCTACACCGACCCTGTCTTCCTGGACAAGCTGCGCGCCCAGTTTGAAGGCGAGCCGGGCCGCGACTACCAGCTCAACTTCTGGCTGGCGCCGCCGATTAACGCCAAGCGCGATGACAAGGGCCACCTGATCAAGCGCAAGTTCGGTCCGTCGACGATGAAGCTGTTCCGCGTGCTGGCCAAGCTGAAGGGCCTGCGCGGCGGTGCCTTCGACATCTTCGGCAAGACCGCGGAGCGCCGCACCGAGCGCGCGCTGATCGGCGAGTACCGGGCCTTGCTGGATGAACTTGTGGCGGGCCTCAATGCCGCCAACTACGACACCGCGGTCACGCTGGCGAACCTGCCGGACGATATCCGCGGCTTCGGGCATGTGAAGGAAAACAACCTGAAGGCGGTACGCGGGCGCTGGGCGAAGCTGCTGGAGCAGTTCCGGCATCCGGAGACGGCGCAGCGCGCGGCCTGACTGGCCATGGCATGACACAACGGCCTCGCTTCGCATGAAGCGAGGCCGTTGTGCTTTCAGGGCTGTGCCAGCGTCGCTTCTCCCGGCTTCACATACATCGAGTTGCGCGGCTGCGCCAGCACGCGCCGCACCATCGGCTCGAAGAACGACAGCGGCAGCGTGTCGTAGTCCGTCATGAAGGCGGCACCGTCGTACTTGCGGCAGAACTCCGCGGTGCGCTCGAACAGTTCGGGCTGGCTGCGGTACTGCTCGCGCAGGTTGCGATCCAGGCCGAGGTGATGGAAGAAGTAGTAGCCCTGGAACACGCCGTGCTTTTCCACCATCCACAGGTTCTCGGGGCTGACGAATGGCTTGAGGATGGCGGCGGCAATGTCTGGATGATTGAAGCTGCCGAGCGTATCGCCGATATCGTGCAGCAGCGCGCAAACCACGTATTCCTCGTCCTGGCCGTCGCGGTGCGCCAGTGTCGCGGTCTGTAGAGAATGCGTGAGCCGGTCCACGGGGAAGCCGCCGCAATCGCCATCCAGCAGGCGCAGGTGCGCCAGCACGCGATCCGGCAGCGCCCGCGCGAACGGCATGAACTCGGCGGAGATGGCGGCCCAGTCCTCGCGGGTGCCGTGTTCCATATGGCTGAAGGTGGCGCGTGCAGGCGCGTGGGTGTCGCTCATGCGGGTCTCCTTTGGTGGCAGCGTGCGCGATGGCCGCGCATCGTCTCGTCATGTCTTGCAGGCATTGTGGCACCCGCAGCGGCGCTACACTGTCAAAAAGCTAACAATGTGCCGGCATATTGCGGCGCACCAACAAGCATGCTGATCCGTCCTTTCCGCCCGGAAGACCAATCCTGCGTCATTGCCTTGTGGCAGGCCTGCGGCCTGACCCGTCCGTGGAACGACCCGCAGCGCGATATCGCGCGCAAGCTGACCGAGCAGCCTGAACTGTTTCTGGTCGGCGACATCGACGGCCGACCCGTCGCCACTGCCATGGTGGGGTTCGACGGGCATCGCGGCTGGGTCTACTATCTGGCGGTACAGCCCGACCTGCAGGCCAAAGGGTACGGGCGCATGCTGATGGCGCATGCCGAGCAGTTGCTGATCGAGCGGGGCTGCCCCAAGATCAACTTGCTGGTACGCGCAGGCAACCGCGCCGTGATCGATTTCTACGACAAGCTGGGCTATGCGCCCGATGAAGTGGTCAGCCTGGGCAAACGACTGATTCCAGATATTTAGTGGGCACGCCGGACCGACCTCAAGGAGACGACATGACTTTCCACGGAAGCTGCCACTGCGGCGCCATTGCCTTCGAAGTGGAGGCCGACGGCATCCCCAGCGTGATCCGCTGCAACTGCTCGATCTGCCGCCGGCGTGGCCACCTGCTGTGGTTCGTGCCGCGCGCGACGTTCAAGCTGGAAACGCCGGAGAGCAATGCCTCCACCTACCGCTTCAACACCATGAAGATCGCGCACCGCTTCTGCCCGGTGTGCGGCTGCGGTCCGTATGCGGACGGGCAGGACAAGGACGGCAAGCCGATGGCCGCAGTCAATGTGCGCTGCCTGGACAATGTCGACCTGGACAGCCTGAAGGTCATCGACTACGACGGACTGCACCACTGAGGCCGCCATGTTCCGCATCCTGGGCATCGACCACCTGGTGTTGCGCAGCGCCGACGTGGACGCGCTGCGGCGCTTCTATGTCGAGGTGCTCGGCTGCAGCGTTGAGCGCGAGCAAACCGAGCTGGGCCTGACGCAGCTGCGCGCGGGCAGCGGGCTGATCGACCTGGTCGCGCTCGACGGCCCGCTCGGCCGCGCCGGCGGCGCCGGACCGGGAGCGCAGGGCCGCAACCTGGACCATTTCTGCCTGCGCATCGACCCGTTCGATGCCGACGCGGTGCGGGCGCACCTGGCGCGGCATGGCGTGGACGCCGGCGAGGTGGCGCAGCGCTTCGGCGCCGAAGGCAAGGGACCGTCGCTCTATGTGAGCGATCCGGACGGCAACGTGGTCGAGCTCAAGGGACCGCCCGCGCCGGTGACCGCACAGTAACGCGCGTGCCCCGTGCGCGCAGTGCGCGCGGGATCGCTACAATTTCCGACTGGCCCAACGCGCCGCCGTCCATGGCGACTACCCCCGCCGGGCCCGCCATGACAACAATAGAAGCCAGCTCCGACGCGGACGCCGCCAGCACCGACTCAGACGCCAGCCCGGCACGCACCGGACCCGCGCACCCCGCCACGCCGCCGCGCCGGCTGGTCTGGATCCTCGGCCTGACCGAGACCATCTCCTGGGGCACGCTGTTCTTCGCCTTCACCGTTTTCATCGACCCCATGATCCGCAGCCTGGGCTGGTCCAAGCCCTTCCTGGCGGGCGGCTATTCGCTGGGGCTGCTGGTATGGGCGCTGTGCTCGTTCGCGGTGGGGCGGCTGCTGGACCGCGCGCCGGCGCGCAAGGTGATGGGCGCGGGCTCGGTGCTGGCCGGGCTGGGCCTGCTGCTGTGGGCATGGACGCCGTCGCAGCCGGTGTTCCTGCTGATGTGGGTGCCGATCGGGCTGGCCATGGCGACCACGCTGTACGAGCCCGCCTTCGTGGTGCTGCGCCAGGCCTATGGCGACCAGTACCAGAAGCCGATCGTGGTGGTCACGCTGATGGCCGGCTTTGCCAGCACGATCTTCGTGCCACTGGCGCAATGGCTGGTGATCCATCTGGGCTGGCGCCCGACGCTGATCGGCTTCGCCGCGCTCAACCTGCTGGTCTGCGCGCCGCTGCACGCGCGCATGCGCTACGCGCTGCATCCCACCTATTCCGGAATGACCCCCGCCGACGGCCAGGCCGGCAGCCGCGACATTGCCTGCGCCACGCTGCGCCAGCCGGTGTTCTGGGCGGTGGTGCTGGCCTTTACCGCGACCGCGGTGGTGGCCTCGCTGCTGGGCGCGCACCTGATCCCGATGCTGACGGAGAAGGGCATGCCAGTGGCGCAGCAACTGGTAGTGGCGGCGCTGATCGGCCCGGCCCAGGTAGCGGGCCGCATGCTGATGATGCGCGCGGGGGTGCGCCACCCGGTGCGGCTGTCGCTGCCGGTCTATGCGCTGATGGGCGCCGGGCTGCTGTGCCTTGCGCTGGGGCACGGCGCCTGGCTGATGGTGGCCGCGGTGCTGTACGGCTGCGCCAACGGCGTCAACACCATGCTGCGCGCGATGGCCATGCCGGAACTGATCTCGCGCCATCACTACGCCACGCTCAACGGCCTGATGATGACGCCGGTGTTGCTGATGCAGGCCGCCGCGCCGTGGCTGGGCGCGCTGCTGTGGCGTGCCGCCGGCGGCTACTGGCTGATGCTGTGGGTGATGGTGGCGCTGGCGCTGGGCGCGCTGCTGGCCTTCGGCTACGCGCTGCACCGGCGCGGACTGCTGCGCGTGGATGGCGCCGGCCGGTAGCACGGCGTTGTCATACCCGCCTCACGCCGATGCGGGACAATGACGGCTTTTGCAGGGCCACCGCTGCCCCGCCTGCCGCACCCTCCCATGCCTGATCCGCACTCCCCGACGGCTTCCGCGCCCTTGCCGGCCGCGGTGTCGCGCGCCACGCGCGGCACCATGGCGCTGTTCTTCGTCAATGGCGCCACCTTTGCCACGTGGGGCGTGCATATTCCCACCATCAAGGCACGCTTCGGCCTGTCCGACGCGATGCTGTCGCTGGCGATGCTGGCCGTGGCCGGCGGCGCCATCCTGGCGATGGGCCCGGTCGGGCGCTGGGTGGCGCGCGCGGGCAGCGCACGGGCGTCGATGACGGGCGGGCTGCTGTTTGCGCTGGCCACGGTGGCGATCCTGGCGATGCCGTCGTTCTGGCTGCTGCTGCCCGCGCTGGTGGCGTTCGGCATGGCCAATGCGGCCTTCGATGTCGCCATGAACGCACAGGCCGCCACGGTCGAGTCCAGCCGCACGCGGCCGGTGATGTCGGCGCTGCACGGCATGTTCAGCCTGGGCGGCATGGCCGGTGCGGGCGCGGGCGGCCTGATGCTGTCGCTGGACGTGGCGCCGCTGGCACATGCGGCGATGATGGCAGGCGTGACCGCGGCGGTGGCGCTGGGTACGCTGCCCGGGCTGCTGTCGGACCATCCGGTGCTGCCATCGGCGGCCCACCACCGCGACCACGCGGTGCGCGCGCTGTGGCTGCTGGGCCTGCTGGCGTTCCTGGGCCTGGTCGGCGAAGGCGCGATGTACGACTGGACCAGCGTCTATATGCGCGACGTGGCGCAGGCGCCCGATGGCTGGATCGGCCTGGGCTACGCTGCGTTCTCGGGCGGGATGGCGTGCGGACGCTTCGGCGGCGACCGCCTGCGCGCGCGCCTGGGCGACGGCGCCACGCTGACTGGCAGTGCCTGGCTGGGCTTTGGCGGCATTGCGCTGGCGCTGCTGGTGCCGCTGCCGCTAGCCGCGCTGGCGGGCTTTACGCTGATGGGGCTGGGCGCGGCCAATATGGTGCCGATCTTCTTCGTTGCCGCGTCGCGGCTGCCGGGCGTGGCGCCGGCCGAAGCAATTTCGCGCGTGGCGCGCTTTGCCTACCTGGGGCTGCTGCTGGGGCCGGTGCTGATCGGCGGGGTCGCGCACCTGTCCAACCTGCGCATCGGGCTGGCGCTGGTGGCGCTGACCATGGGCTGGATCGCGCTTGCGGGCGCGCGCTCGGCACGGCGCTACCTGCCGGCGCGCGCCGGCACGCCGGCGGCACACGCCCCGGCCGAACGGTAAGGCGCGTCAGGCCGCCGCGCGCAGCGGCGCGCCGGCGCCCAGGCCCTCGAACACGAAGCTGTCCATGGCGAGCACGCCATAGGTCACCTCATCGGCAACCCGCGATACGCTGGCCGGCGCCGGCCCTGCGCCACTGGCAGCCTGCGGCCCCAAGGCCGCGCCCAGCGCCACGAAGAACGGCAGCAGGTGCTCGTCGGTCGGGTGCGCGCGGCGCGCATACGGCGCCTGGGCGCGGTAGTCGGCAATGCGGCTGGTATCGCCGCTGGCCAGGGCCTCGTCGAGGGCTTCCGCCATCCAGCCGCGGAAGGCTTCCACATACGGCTCGGCCTGCGGCCCATGCTGGTCGCGCCGGCCGCCGCCAAACACTTCCTGCAGGTTGTGCGTGAAGCTGCCGGAGGCCAGCACCAGCACGCCCTCGTCGCGCAGCGGGGCCAGCGCGCGGCCGATCTCGATCTGCGTTGCGGGCGACAGGTAGGGGTTCAGCGCCAGCTGCACCACCGGCACGTCGGCATCCGGGAAGAAGTGGCGCATCGGCATCCAGGCACCGTGGTCCAGCGGGCGTTCGTCGTCCTGGCCGACAAACCCGGCACCGGGGACCGCTGCCGCCTCGACCAGGGCCTTGACCCGCCCGGCCAGCGCCGGCGAACCCGGGGCGTCGTAGCGCAGTGCGTACAGCTCGCGCGGGAAGCCGCCGAAATCGTGCCAGGCTTCCTGGCGCTCGCGGCTGGAGACAGCCAGCGTGCTGTAGATCCAGTGCGCCGAGATCACCAGCACCGCGCGCGGGCGCCGGGTGCGCAGTTGCCCGCCCAGCGCATCGAAGGCGGCGCCGGTGGGGCCGGGATCGATGGCGAGCATCGGGGAACCGTGGGAGATGTAGAGCGAGGGAAGCATGGCAGGACCACCTTCAAACTGTTTGTGTACCTGCAACCAGTTTGGCAAAGATCCGCGCTAGGCACGGGCGCCATTTGCGGACACGTCGTGCAAAAAAGTTGAACGGCCGGGCCCAGCGTGGCGTGGCGCACACAGCGCCTCGGTCACCGGCAACGCAGCCAGGGGCGATCGGCCTATGATGCAACCGTGAGCCCCCGGCGGTGTCGTCCGGCGGGGCTCCTGCAACGCCTTGATGCCACCGGCACGCCCCGCGCGCCATGCGTGGCCGGAGACTTCGGTGGTACCGCGCATCCCGCGCCGCCCCGGGCGGCACCCTCCCTTCCTGGCCCACTGGTGGCAACCGGGCGTCTACGGCAGCGTGCCCGCCGTCGCCCTGTGGATCCTGGCGCGCCTGCCGGCCGGCTTGCTGGCATCGCTGGCCGGCACGCCCGCTGCGGCAACCTGGCTGAACCATGCCGGCGACACCGTGTTCGTGACCGGCTGGGCCGCCAGTGCGCTGCTGCTGTGGCTCACGCGCCGCCGGCCGGCGCCCACCCATCCGGCCATGCCGGCTACGCCGCCCTCCCCGCCCTCCGGACCGTCGACCCGGCGCCATCCGGCCGCATGACCGGCCGCATGACCGGCGCCGCGCCGATTTAAGGCGGCAGCAGTCCGATCTGAAAGATTTCGCGCGACGCTCCCTCACAATCCTGCGCCGCTAGAATGCGCGGGAGATTGCCGCACGGCAGCGCGCTGCGGCACTGACTGCACAGAGATTGTCCATGTCCGCACGCCAGCGACACCGCCGGTTCCACCCCGCGCCTAGCCGCCGCTCGCGGCCCCTTTGGCGGGCGGCCCTGGCCGCCATGGGCGCGGCGGCGCTGCTGGCCGCCGGCGCGGCACATGCCCAGAGCGCGCCCGGACTGCGCCTGGCCGGGGCCAATGTGCAGCGGCACGCCAACGCGGTGCTGTCGCTGATGGCGTACTCGGTGGTGCCGGACCTTACCTCCAGCTCGCTGTCGATCAACAACACCAGCACCGACGATCCCGGCATCGTCATGTCGCAGCTGGGCGGCGGCTTCACCATCAGCAAGTCGTTCCCGCTCTACCTGGAAGGCGCCATCGCCTACAGCCGCTACGATCCCACCTTCATTGCCACCAATGGCGCCGAATCCCGCGCCATCCCGACCCGCTGGAACACCTTTTCCGGCACCATCGGCGTGGGCTGGGACTTTCCGCTGACGGCCAACAAGGAACTGGTGTTCCGGCCGATCTTCAACGCCTCGCTGGGCAATGTCTCCAGCGACCTGTCAATCGGCAAGTTCGCGGTCGAGCAGGTCACCGACCGCCAGCTCAACTTCCTCGACGGCGGCAGCCTGAATGCCTACGGGCTGGGCGGGTCGGTGATGCTGGACTGGGAGCACTACCGCGAGAACTACGAGATCGACGTGGAACTGCGCTACACCAATATCCACCTGCAGAGCTTCGGCGGCACGTCCAGCGCGGTCACGGGCACGGCCACGGCGCAGACCGCCAACCTGTGGGCGCGCTGGCGGGCCCCGACCGGGATGCATGCGTTCGACCGGCCGGTACGATACGTGCTTGAGCTATCACATTCGCACTATCTTGGCAGCCAGGCCGGCATCCTCGGCTTCAACTACCTGACCACGCTCGGCACCGGGCTGGAACTGGACACCAGCGCGCACGAGGTCTTTGTCACGCGGATCCGGGCAGTGTTGCGCTATGTGTTCGGCAACAACGTGTCGGGCGTCTCGCTGGGGCTGGCGGTCAGCTTCTGAGCCTGGCCTGGCCTTATTGGGTTGGCGCCGAACCAAACAGTGCGCGCGGACAACCCAACCTAGCTCGCCTCGTGCTCGTCCCGGTGGATATTGATCACATGCCGAGCCTCGAAGCACAGCGGCATGCCCGGGTTCATCTCCTCGGTGCAATACGGCTGGTTATCGAGCTCGCCGGTATAAAGGCTGCCCTCGCGCCCGGTGACGATCACCCACATCCGCTCCACGTGAACCTCTTCGCTGCCCGTCTCGTCCGCGACCAGGATGCGGAAGATCAGCTTGACCAGCTGGCCGGGTGCGAGTGCATCACGCTCCTCGCGCGGCGGCATCCAGAAGGTCTCGGGATGGGCGGCGGCGATGGGCTCGGCGTCGTCGAGCTCCCATCCGTCTTCGTCCAGGGTTGTCAATCGCATGTCCATTTTCAGCCTTCCGCAATCTCTCAGGTGCGGGCATGATCGCAGCAAATGCGCCGGTCGGCGAGAGCCTGGCCGGCGTGCGGGACTTTCAACAGGGAACATGTACCCATGACAAGCAAGAAGGAAGCAGCGGTGCGCTGCGGCTGGTGCGGCACGCTGGAGGACTATTGCCACTACCACGACACCGAGTGGGGCTTTCCGGTCGCCGACGACCGCCGGCTGTTCGAGAAGCTGTGCCTGGAAGGCTTCCAGTCCGGCCTGAGCTGGCTGACCATCCTGCGCAAGCGCGAGGCCTTCCGCAAGGCATTTGCCAATTTCGACATCGAAAAGGTGGCGCGCTTCGGCGAGCGCGATATTGCGCGCCTGCTCGGCGACGCCGGCATCGTGCGCCACCGCGGCAAGATCGAGGCGGCCATCAACAATGCGCAGCGGGCCCGCGAACTGCTGGAGACGGAATCATCGCTGGCCGCCTACTTCTGGCGCTTCGAGCCCGATCCGGCCAGCCGGCCCAAAGTGCTGACACCCGAGGTGCTGCGAACCATGGCGACCTCGCCGGAATCCACGGCGCTGTCAAAGGACCTGAAGAAGCGCGGCTGGCGCTTTGTCGGTCCCACCACCATGTACGCGCTGATGCAGGCGATGGGGCTGGTCAATGACCACCAGGAAGGCTGCACGACCCGTGCCGAGGTACTGGCTGCACGCAAGGTGTTCAAGGTGCCGCGCTAGCGTTGCGTGGACGTATACCCGGCGCGCCAGGTATACGCCGGCGTACCAGCGCCATGGCCCGCGTAAACGTCAGGCCAATGCGAACAGCGCAATGGTCCTGTCTATGTCTTTAATATTGTTTACGTATGTAAACATAGTAGTAGTAGGTAAACCAGGCATCAGGCCGTGGATAAGTCACCTTTCCCCTTTTGGCTCAGGGACTTGCAACAAAGATAACCACTGCGGGATAACCCTGATTCGCCGGGATAGCGCGGCAGTCACGTATACGTCGGCAGTGCGGGCGCCCGAGTTATCCGTATACGTCCCACAAGGCGCCCCCAGGCGGGGCACAGCTTGTCCGGCCGGTTATCCCCAGCAACCGGCAAAGATGTCCACAGGCCGGGCTCAGGCAGCGCTGGCCTGGCTGCTCATGTATACGGGATCGACGTGCGTCATCACGTTGAGCACGTGATGGTTCTCCAGGGTGCGGCGCCGGGCTTCGACCGCGATCGCATGCCCCTGCGCCACCGTCAGCGCGGCATCGATCTCCAGGTGCACGTCAACCAGCACCTGGTCGCCCATCTTGCGGGTGCGCAGGTCGTGCAGGCCCAGCACGCCGGGCGTGCCCAGCATGGTCGCGCGGATCGCTGCGACGGTTTCCTCGTCGGCCGCGCGGTCCATCAGGTCGTTAAGCGCATCCCAGCCGAAACGCAGGCCCATGCGCGCAACCATCAGCCCGACCACGATGGCCGCCACCGGGTCGAGCATGTGGTAGCCCAGCAGGTTGCCGCCAATACCCAGCGCCACCACCAGCGACGAGGCCGCATCCGAGCGCGCATGCCAGGCATTGGCCACCAGCATGCCCGAGCGCACGCGCCGCGCCACCGCGAGCATGTAGCGGAACAGCAGTTCCTTGGACACCAGCGCGACCAGCGCCACCCACAAGGCCACTGGCTGCACCGGCTGCAGGCTGGCCGGGTGCTGCAATTTGTCCACCGCCGCCCACAGCATGCCTGCCCCCACCGCCAGCAGCAGCACGCCAAGTGCCAGCGACGCCGCGGTCTCGAAGCGCAGGTGGCCGTACTGGTGGTGGGCGTCCGGATCCTTGCGGCTCTGCCAGGCGGCCAGCAGCACCACGAAGTCGGACAGCAGGTCCGAGAGGGAATGCGCGGCGTCGGCGATCAGCGCCTGCGAGCCAGAGATGACACCGGCCACCGCCTGCGCGGCGGTCAGACCGATATTGACGGCCACGCTGACCAGCGTGCTGCGCCGGCCAGCCCGGTGGCGCGCGTCGGCCTCGGCCGGGCTGGCGGCGGTGGCGTCGTCCGGAAGGCCGGCGGATGCCGGCCGCAGAGGGTTGTGTTCCGATTCCATCGGGGTGACTATAGCCCAACATCCGCGATAGGCGGACCGGGCCACGGCGGCGCTGCCGTGCTGATTTCGTAACAGCGCTGGCGAAGTTCTGGTGTCGCCTTTACCGTTACACAGGACGGAAACACCCGGACACTGCAAGGAGGACCCAACGATGGCGATTCGGTCACTTGCCTCGCACAGCACATCCCAGCTGCGCCGCCTGGTCGGACAGATGCAGGCGGAAGTCGATGCATTAGAGAACCTTTCCACCCCTGACGCCGATGCGCAAAGCCGCCTTGGCTATGCCATCGGCCGCCTGCGCGACGGCATCGAGGCGGTCGAGGACGCGCTGCAGTCGCTGCGCGCGCTGCAACAGGTACGGCCCTCGGCGATGAAGGCCCGCCGGCCAACCCGGGTGGCCTAGCCTACCCGCGCCTGCACGCTGGCGCGACCCAGCTCCTTGTTGTCCCCATGGGCCGGCTTACGCCGCCGGGCAATAGCGCAGCGCCCGCGACATGGCCGCGCACGCCGCCGGCACCGGGCCGATGACGGGAATCGGAAAGCGCTGGCCCAGCGCCCGGGCGGCCTCGCCCAGCGGGCCGCCGCCGATGATCACGGCTTGCGCGCCGTCGGCTCGGATGCAGGTATCGACTGCGCCCGCCAGCAGGTCTTCCTGCTGCTGCGGCGCGCCGCCCAGCGCGCGCGGATCGCCCTCGGTGAAGCGCGTGCCCGTGAACAGCTCGTCCAACCCCTGCCGGCGCACGCTGGCGCTGATCGACGCCGCCAGCCGCGGCGTGGTGGTGGCGATGCCGAAGCGCCGCCGCCCGGCCGCGGCCGCGTGCATCGAGGCTTCGCCGATACCCACCACCGGCACTGACAGCTGCGCGCGCAGGGCCTCGATGCCGGGGTCGCCGAAGGCGCCGACGATCACGCCGTCGGCACCGCCGGCCAGGCGCAGCATGTCTGCATCACACATAGCCTCGGCGGCGACGGCAAGGTCGTCTTCATCGATGATCATCGGCGCCCCGCGCGAGACCGTCGCGCCGACCACGGCCGGCGGCGCGGCCATGGCCTGCGCGAACCAGGCGCGCGCGATCTCGACCATCATCTGCGTGGTGGCACTCGACGTATTCGGGTTGATCAGCAGGATGTGGCTCATGGATGTCTCTTGAGATTCAGGATTGCCAGCGCAGGGACATCGCCAGCGGGTGGCTCGATTTCCTGTTGGCTTGCATGGGATCGAACAAGGCCCCGGCGGGTGTAGGTTGGCGGCGGCAAAGGCGCGTACGCCTGTGCCGAGGAGTCAACGATAGCGTATGGCGGCTGCCAGCGCGAGATGACGGACAGCGCGGGCGGCAGAAACACAAAAGCCCCGGAAAGCGTTGGCTTTCCGGGGCTTTTGCGCGGGATATCTGGTGGACCGAAGGAGGATCGAACTCCCGACCTCTGCATTGCGAACGCAGCGCTCTCCCAGCTGAGCTATCGGCCCGTGGCGGTTGATTGTAGCGTAATACCGCAGCGCCCTTCAATCCTCTGCGCGGCGCGTGACGGGGCCGCACAACATCAGGCGGCCATGCCCGGATTGCCGTCCATGCCGCGCACGCGCGGCAGGTTCAGCGGGCGGGCGCTGACTTCCCTGGTGCTGCGCAGCCACTGCGCCATCACGTCCCAGATCGGCGCGCCGCCGGCCTGGCGCGCCTCTTCGGCCACCGGGGCCCAGCCCGCCACCTTGTAGGTCTTGCCGGCTTCCAGCGGCTTGCCGGCCAGGCGCATGTCGCTGATGCGCTTGCCCATGCCGGCGGTCGGATCGATGGTGTACTGCAGCCCGCCCACGCGCACCATGTCGCCGCCCTGCTGGTAGTACGGGTCGGGGTTGAACAGGTTGTCGGCCACGTCTTCCAGGATGGTCTTGATGGTCTCGCCGCTCATCTGCGTCACCGTGGTGTACGGGTAGGTGATGGCGGTCTGGTCCATCAGGTGTTCCATGGTGATGGCCTCGCCCGGCAGCAGCGTGGTGCCCCAGCGGAAGCCCGGCGAGAACGCGATCTGCGCGCCCTGGGCCTGCATCAGGCCGTCCAGGATCAGCTGGTCGAAGGTGCCATTGAAATTGCCGCGGCGGTACAGCAGGCCGCGGTTGACGGCCAGCACTTCGCCCAGTTTTTGCTCATAGGGCGCGCGTACCTTCCTGATCAGCGCGTCCATGGCGGGATCGGCCGGCAGGTAGTTGGCGAACACCGGCAGCAGCCGGTAGCGAAAGTCCGCGACCTTGCCGCGCTTCACATCAAAGTCCAGCACGCCGAGGAACTTGCCGTTGGAGCCGGCATTGGTCACCAGCGTGGTGCCGCCGGCATTCTTCACCGGCACCGGCGCGGGCATGCCGTCATGGGTATGGCCGCCCAGGATGGCATCGAGCCCGCGCACGCGCGAGGCCAGCTTCAAGTCCACATCCATGCCGTTGTGGGACAGCAGCACCACCGCCTGCGCGCCCTTGCCGCGCGCTGCGTCGATGACCTGCTGCAGGTTCTCTTCCTGGATGCCGAAGGTCCAGTCCGGCACGAAGTAGCGCGGGTTGGCGATGGGCGTGTACGGGAACGCCTGGCCGATGATGGCCACCGGCACGCCGTTGATCTCGCGGATCACGTACGGATCGAACACCGGATCGCCGAAATCGTTGGTCTTGACGTTCTGCGCCAGGAAGGCGACCTTGCCCTTGAAGTCCTTGTCGACGATCTCCTTGACGCGGTCCGCGCCCAGGGTCATCTCCCAGTGCGGCGTCATCACGTCCACGCCCAGCGCCAGCGCGGCGTCGACCATGTCCTGGCCCTTGGTCCATAGCGCGGTGGCCGAGCCCTGCCAGGTATCACCGCCATCGAGCAGCAAGGCGCCCGGCCGGTCCGCCTTCAGCCGTTTCACCAGCGTGGCCAGGTGCGCAAACCCGCCGACCTTGCCATAGCGGCGCGCGGCCTCGTTGAAATCCAGGTAGGTGAACGCATGCGCCTGCGGCGTGCCGGGGCGGATGCCGTACTGGCGCAGCAGCGCGTCGCCGACCAGGTGCGGCGGCTTGCCGGCATAGTCGCCGATGCCCAGGTTGACGTTGGGCTCGCGGAAATACACCGGCCGCAGCTGCGCATGGCAGTCGGTGAAATGCAGCAGGTGGACGTTGCCGAAGCGCGGCAGGTCGTACATGGCCTCGGCGGCCTGCGCGGCGTGCGCGTCTTGATGGGGGAACGTCATGCCGCCGGCGCCGGCAATGGCCAGCACCTGCAGGAACTCGCGTCGGTTCATGTCTCTTCCTGGAATTGGCGCTGGCGGTCGGCCCTGGCGCGGGCGTCCGCCATCGCAAAACTATGGCCGCGCGTACCGCTCCAGCGCCGCCACGTCGTCTTCAAGCATTTCGCCCACTTCCTTCTGCGCCACGCGGCCGCGCGCGTCGATCACGTACAGCTCCGGCAGTCCCTTGCGCTTGCCGAACACGGCCTGCAGCTCGGGCGAATCCATCGTCGCCGGGAAGGTGTAGCCGCGCTTCTTCATGTAGTCGGCAGCCTCGCGCGGATCCTTGTCGATGCTGATGGTCAGCACCTGCAGCGGCGTGCCGCGCGTGCGTTCGTAAAGCTTCTGCAGGCGCGGGTTCTGCATCGCGCAGAACGGGCACCACGAGGCCCAGTATTCGACCACCAGCGGCTTGCCGGCCAGCGCGCCAGCGCTGAGCGTGCGTCCGTCGAGCGTGCGCACGTCGGGCAGGCGCACGGTGTCGCCGACCTCCAGCGCTGCCGCGCCAGCTGCGGCGCCGGTCAGGCTGAAGGCCAGCAGCCAGCGCAGCAGCACGGCAGGCGCGCGCATCGGCCTTACTGGTTGACCGGCGAGGCCGGGTCGAGCAGCAGCGCCATCACGTCGCGGATCTGGGCCTCGGTCAGGATGCCCTTGTGGCCAAAGCGCGGCATGTTGGAGCAGGCGGCGTAGGCGCTGGAGTCCCAGATCTTGCCCCAGGTGTACTTGATGACTTCCTGCGAGTTGCCGCGCAGCTTGCCGTACTGGTACAGCGACGGGCCGATATTGCCGAACGAGATCTCGGCCTTGGTCATCTGGTGGCAGGCGTAGCAATTGCCGCCGTTGGTGCCGCCGACCTGGTCGGTGAACTGCATGCCGCGGCCGTTCTGGGCGACCTTTTCGCCTTCCTTCCAGTCGCCCAGCCATTTGTCTTCGGCGGGGTATTTCACCTGCTTGAGCTCGGCCGCTTCGATCTTCTTGGCAAGCTTTGCCGGCACCTTGGTGCGGTCCGGGTACTGGCTGCAGGCCTGCTGCATGCCGTCCTGGTTGAGCACACCCTCGACCGTGACCGGCCCGCGCGACGAGAACGAGTCCTCGATCAGGTGCTTCATATCGGCACCGCTGACGGCGGCGGGCTTGCCCTTGGGCGCGCGGGCCTTGGCGCTGTCCTGCGCGTGGGCGCCGCTTGCCAGCAGGGTGGCCAGGGCCGCGATGGCCAGTGCCTGGTGTTGTCGTTGCATGTTGTCTCTCCCGTACTGGTCAGCGCTTCATCGCCGGACCGTCGTAGGTCCCGCCGTTGGCGTTCTTCGCCAGGAACATGGTCAGCGCGGTGATCACGTCCGAGCCATAGGCGGGTTCGGGAAAGCGCTGCTGGCGCAGGCAGTCGTACAGGCGGTGCTGCATGGTGCGGACCTCGCCCTGCGAGACGCGGTAGGCGGGCCAGGTGGTGTAGGCCGCCTGCGCGCCCTTGTCGGTCAGCAGGTTGGGCAGGTCCTGCAGGCGGATGCGCTGGCCGTCCACCGCATGGCAGGTGGCGCAGGCAAAGTCATAGGCGCCGCCGCGGTAGAAGAACATCTTCTCGCCCAGCGCATAGGTGCGCTTTTCTTCGGGATGGCCGAGCTGCACGTTCATCTTCACGCCGCGCGACTCGCCGGTCAGGTAGGCCACCAGGCGCTCGATCTCGGACGGCTTGCCCGACGACGAGAACGGGTTCTTCGTTGCCTCTTCCCTGGTCAGCCCCTGCAGCGTCATGCGGCAGTAGGCGAGCCGCTGCTCCAGGTCCATCACCTTGCCGGCGTCCTTGAAGTAGCGCGGCAGCTCGGCGTAGGCGCCCTTGGTCACGCCCGGGCCCTTGCCCAGGTCGCATTGTTCCAGCGAGGCGTTCTTCAGGCCGGCCGGCTTCTTCCACAGTTCTTCGCCTGCGGCTTCCCACAATTCGGCGGGATTGCCTTCGGCCAGCATCTGGCGGTACTTGGCGATTTCGTCGGCGGTGCTGCCCTGCGCATGCACGGCGGCAGCTGAGGCCACCGCAGCGGTGGCCGCCGCGGCCAGCGCGGCGCGCCGGGCCAGGCTTCGGATGGTGTTCATGGGGCTTCTCCTCGCGGCCTCGCACCGTGGCGGGCCGTTCTCTCTCTTGTTGCCGGAAGCTACGCCGCCCGGCTCAGGGCTTGATATAGGCGTAGCCTTCTTCGGCCTGCAGGCGCGCAATCTCGACCACGCCGGCCGGTACCACTTTGGCTTCCATCAACAGGCTCGATTCCGCAATCTTGCGTGCGGTCAGCGTGTTGCGGCACACGCGGAACTCCACCCCGGCCGAGGCCAGCGCGCCCACCGGGCCGTCAAAGGTGTTGCCGCGCGCATCCTTGGCGCCTTCGACCAGGAAATCGATGCCGTAGCCGAACGCCACCACCACGATCTTCGTTCCCGGCGCGCCGTTCAGGTGGTTGCGCAGGTTGCCCATCGCGCGCACCGCCTGGTCGATGCCTTCCGACAGCTGGTACACCACCTTGATGCGCCCGCCCTTGCCCGCAGCCGGCGCGGCCTGGGCCGCGGCTTTTGCCGACAGGCCGATGGCGGCCAGTGCCGCCGATGCTCGAATAAATGCTCGCCGCATGTTGTTCCTTCCCGCCGGGCCAGTCCCGGCATCCGTCCCGAACCTTAGCAGAGGACGGCATGGCCTGCCGGCCGCGGAACGGCTGTCAGGCGATGGTCGCTTCGTCGGTGCGCTTGTCGCCCTTGTTGTCGATCCAGGTCACTGCGACCTTGTCGCCCTTGGCGCCGCCCTTGAACTTGAAGTTCAGGAACGGGTCCTTCGACACCGCCGGGCCGAACTGGGCGCGGAACACTTCCTTGCCCTTGCACTGGGCGGTCACGGTCTGGATATGCCAGGCCGGCACGGCCTTGCCGGATGCGTCCTTGCGCTGGCCGGTTTCCATGTCGTGCTTCATCAGAATCTTGACGTCAACCACGCCGCCGTTTTCGGTGGCGCGTACGCGCATCGGGTCTGCCATGTGTTTCTCCTGTTGCAGTTTGGGAATCTCGATCCGGGGCGCGGCGTCAGCCGCCGCAGCCGCCCAGCGTGACCTTGATTTCCTTCGATGCCACGTACCACTTGCCGCCGGCCTTGACCGCGGCATGCACGACCGAGGTCTGGCCCATCTTCACGCGCGTGGAGACGAACGGCTCGGTGCCGGCCGGGATGATGAAGTCGGCGGCCAGCGTGTTGGGGTTCTTTTCCACCAGGATCGCGATCTGCTCGGTATCCGGGATGGTGCTGGTCACGGCCACCGGCACCACGGCGCCGTTCTCGGCGATGTCGGGGGCGGTGAAGGTGATGGCGGTGCTTTTCTCGGTGCCGCTGCCGCCGAGCGCCTTGATCACGTCGGCAACGCTCTTGCCGTCAAAGGCGTTCTTGTTCCACTCGGCCGCCTGCGCCTCGCTGATCAGGCCGGTGGCGGCCATCAGCGACAGGACAGCGGTGACCCGCAGCACTTCTCGTCGTTTGGAATTCATGTTTCTGCTCTCCGGCTACTCCGTTCCAGTCGGTCGATGACCGCTTCGGGGATCTGCTTCATGCGGCCGGTACATGGCCGGCCGCTGGTCTGTCCTAGCCGCGCGGCATTCACCGCCCGGCCTGGTGCATCGGCGGACTGCCCGCCTGGTCGGTAAGGCTTACTTGGCGGGGGCGCCAGCCAGCACCCACTCGACCACGGTCTTCAGGTCGGCGTCGTTGAGCGCCGCATTCGCGGGCATCGGCACCGGGCCCCAGACGCCCGAGCCACCGCTCTTGACCTTCTTGGTCAGCGTCGCCAGGGCGTTCTTGTCGCCCTTGTACTTGGCGGCCACTTCCTTGTAGGAAGGTCCGACCAGCTTCTTGTCGACCTGGTGGCAACCCATGCAGGCGTTCTTGTTGGCGATCTCCTGTGCCTTGGCGGCATCGACCGCGTGGGCCGATGCGGCGGCGCCGAGCATCAGCGCTGCGATGACAAACTGCTTCATTGTTAAGCTCTCCAAGCTCTGTAAAGCCGTGGGGACGGCAAAGGCCGCTGGGCCGTACTGCAATGGCTTCGCGGCACACACTGGCCGCCGCCCGGGGGCACTGCGGTGGCCAGTCCGCTATTTTGCCTCAAGAATCCAGCCCACCATGGCCTGCACGTCGGAATCCGGGATCTGTGGCTGCGCCGGCATCGGCACGCTGCCCCATGCGCCCTGCCCGCCTGCCTTGACCTTGCGCGCCAGCGCGCCATGCGCGTCCTGGCCCTTGTACTTGCCGGCGATGTCGGCAAAGGACGGCCCAACCAGCTTGCGGTCCATCGCATGGCAGGCCATGCACTGGTACTGGCTGGTGAGCCGCGCGCCCGGCGCGGCCGGCTCCGAAGGAGCTGATGCAGCACTTTTCGATACGGTATTGCCCGCGGCCACGCCGCGCACCGGGCCGAAGCTCCGCTGCTGCTGCGCCAGTTCGCCATGGGCATCGCGGGCATAATCCGGTATCGACGAGGTAATCGCCACCTTGCCGGCGCAATCCTTCATGCAGGCCGTATTGCGCGTGTCCGGGCGGCCGCGCCCCGGCCACAGGCCGTGGCCGGTGGTCATGCCGTCGCGGTTGGGCATGCGCCGCTGGATCTCGGCGATATTGGCGTCGGACAGCGTGAAGTCGGCCGGGACGACCTCGCCCAGGTGCAGCATATAGGCGGTGACCGCGTAGACGTCGCCCACGCTCAGGCTCTTGGGCGCGTTCCACGGCATGGCGCGGTGGATGTAGTCCCACAGCGTGCTGACGGTGCTGACCTTCATCAGCGTGGTGCGGTACGGCTGGTTGCCGGTCATGCCGGCCACGCGGCCGCGCCTGATGTCTTCGGCGGTGGTGCCGCCGACCAGCGGCGTGAACACCTCGTTGGATTCGCCGAAGTCGCCGTGGCACGACGCGCACTTGCCGTCCCAGACCTTCTGCCCCTGCGCCACCGTGCCGCTGCCCCTGGGCAGGCCCTGGAAGTCCGGGCGCACGTCGATGTCCCACGCGGCGACTTCGGCGGGCGTGGCGGTGCGGCCAAGTGCCGCACGCGCGTCGGCCGTGCCCGCCCACGCCGGGGCGGCGCTGACGGCTGCCAGCACCAGGGCGGCGGCGGTCCTGAGTTCAGCCCACATGGACATTGGACACCTCGCCGCCTGCCGCCACCTGCCAGCTCTGGATAGCGTTGTTGTGGTAGATCGAGCGCGTGCCGCGCACCGCGCGCAGCTGCCCCAGCTTCGGCTGCACATAGCCGGTGTCGTCGATGGCGCGGCTTTGCAGGATGGCGGGGCCGCCGTCCCAGACCCAGTCCAGGTTGAAGCGCGTCAGGCACTTGGACAGCACCGGCGCCTCCAGCCGCGCGCTGCGCCAGTTGCGCCCGCCGTCGGTCGAGACATCGACACGCCTGATGCGCCCGCGCCCCGACCACGCCAGCCCGCTGATGTTGTAGAAGCCCTTGCCCACCATCTGCTGCCCGCCCGAAGGCGTGGTGATGACCGACTTGCACTCCTGGATCGAGGTGTACTGGCGCAGCTTGCCGTCCGGCATCATGTCCACGTAGTGGATGGTCTCGTCCTTCGCATTCCACGGCTGGTCGCCCAGCTCCAGCCGGCGCAGCCACTTGACCCACGACACCCCCTGCACGCCCGGCACCACCAGCCGCAGCGGATAGCCGTTCTCGGGGCGCAGCATCTCGCCGTTCATGCCCCAGGCGACGATGATCTCGTCGGCCAACTCCATCGGGATGGTGCGCGTCATCGACGAGCCATCGCCGCCTTCGGCCAGCAGGTAGCGGCCGCGGCGCAGGTCGGCGCCGGCATCGTCCAGCAGCACCCGCAGCGGCACGCCGGTGAACTCGCAGCACGACAGCATGCCGTGGGTGTACTGCACCGTGGGCACGGCCACGTTGCCCCATTCCATGCCGGTGTTGGCGCCGCATTCGATGAAATGCATGCGCGACACCGCCGGCAGGCGCATCAGGTCGTCCATGGTGTAGACGCGCGGCGTGCGCACCAGGCCGTTGAGCATCAGGCGGTGGCGGGCCGGGTCGATATCGTGCCAGCCCTGGTGGTGGCGCTCGAAATGCAGGCCGTTGGGGGTGATGATGCCGAAGAAGCCCTGCAGCGGCGCGAAGGCCACCGAAGCGGCGGAGACGCGCGTCAGGCCCGGCGACTCGCGCCGCACCAGGTTTTTCTCATGCACGGAGGGCTGCCCGTACGGGCGTGCAGCCACCGGCTGGCCGAGCGAGGTGGCCCACGGCTGCGGCTGCAGGATGGCGGGATCGCCGTCGGCTGCCAGTGCCTGGCGGCCCGCCGTGGCGGCGGCAATCCCCGCGGCCGCGCCCAGGAAGCTCTTGCGCAGGAAGTCGCGCCGCGGCGCGTCCAGGCCGTGCCGGCCGATGTCCTGCTGCAGCGATGCGCTGACGAAGTGCTCGGGCGCGGGCACGATGCGCCCGGGCCGGTTCCGTTCCTGCAAATCGGTCTCCTCCGGCGCGCTCGCCACGGCCCTTGGACCGGTCGGCGTGCCTGTTATCGGGCCGCTGCAGCGGGTGCGGCAGCGATCCGTTTACCGGAAGAGCTGAGCTAGCCTGCGGTGCGCCGCCTGCGCGCCGGGGCTTCGGGTGCCGGCTGTGCCATGAAGCGGTCGACCACGCCGGAGGGCAAGGCGCTGTCCTCCAGCCGGCTCGCCACCTGCACGCAGACCGTGCGGCACAGCTCGATCACGCTTTCGTCCGCAATGGCGTAGAACACCAGGTTCGCCTCCTTGCGGCGCGACAGCACGCCCGAGCGGTACATCGCGTTGAGATGCCGCGACACATTGGTCTGCGACGAACCCACCGTCTCGACCACCGTGCTGACCGGCTTCTCGCCATCGCACAAGGCGTGCAGGATCTTCAGCCGCGTCGGCTCCGCCAACAGGCTGAAGTAGCCCGATACCTTTTCGAATACGCGATCCAGCTCTTCCATGGCATCCAATATATTCGTATATGCGTGAATGCGCATATAGTGTTTACCCACTGATGCAGCACAGCATAAGTGCGGCGGGAGGATCAGCGGCGCGCCAGCGCCCTGCCCGCCCACAGGCGCTGGCCGAACACATTGAGCAGCAGCCCGGCCATTACCACTGCCGCGCCCGCCCACTGCGCGCCGGACAGGTCCTCGCCAAGCAGCACATGCGCCGACACCAGCCCCACCACCGGCACCAGCAGCGTCAGCGGCGCCACCTGGCTGGCCGGGTAGCGCGTCAGCAGCCGGCCCCACATGGTGTAGCCGAACACCGTCGCCGCAAAGGCCAGGTAGGCCACGGCGAACACGGCCATGCCCGACACATGGGTGACGCTCTGCACGATGCGCGCCGGGCCCTCGACCCACAGCGACAGCAAGGCGAACGGCACGATCGGGATCAGCGCGCCCCAGATCACCAGCCCCAGCAGGTCGACCGGGCCGATCTTCTTGCTGACGATATTGCCGCTGGCCCAGCAGAACGCCGCGCACAGCGTCAGCACGAAGCCCGCCACGCTCATGCCGCCGGCGCTGCCGGCACCGGCCCCGATCAGGGCCAGCCCGCCCGCCGCCACCGCCATGCCCGCGATGTTGTGCCAGCGCACCGGCTCGCCCAGCCACAGCGCCGCAATGGCCAGCGTGAAGAAGGCCTGCGACTGCAGCACCAGCGAGGCCAGGCCGGCCGGCATGCCGACCGCCATGGCGTAGAACAGGAAGGCGAACTGGCCCAGGCTGATGGTGACGCCGTAGGCCAGCAGCAGCCGCCACGGCACGCGCGGGCGCGGCACGAAGAAAATCGCCGGGAACGCCACCAGCAGGAAGCGCAGCGCACCCAGCAGCATCGGCGGCATGTCCGCCAGGCCAACCTTGATGACGACGAAGTTGACGCCCCAGACGCAGACGATGGCGAGGGCGAGTAGACGGTCTCTGGCTTGCATGAGGGGGCTGGGGGCGCGGCCCGGCACAGTGCCGGACAAAACCCGTAGGGTAGCAGCCCCCGGCCTTCGGGGCATGGCCCGCCCTGCACCTACCCCAGCATCTCCGCCCAAATGCCCTTGGCCCATGCCAGTGCGTAGTCGCCTTCGAGCTGGTTCGGCGCCTCCGACAGCCCGCCCGATCCCGGCACCGTGACCATGGTCTTCTGCGCCGCGTCATAGCGATGCACGCTGGCCACGTGCACCGCCTCGCGGTCGGAGGTGAAGCTGTAGCAGGTGTTGTTGTAGAGCGGCTGCGGGTCGGGTGCCCGGCCCGACAGCAGCGCGACCATGGCCGCGGCCGCGACCTTGCCATGCTGGTTGGCCATATGGCCCGACTTGGGCATCAGCGGCGCGATCTGGATGGCATCGCCGATCACGTGGATATTGGCCGCGGCGCGCGACTCGAAGGTGACGAAGTCCACCTCGCACCACTTGCCATTGGCCGTGGCCAGCCCCGCCGACACCGCGATCGCACCGGCGCGCTGGGGTGGCAGCACGTTGAGCACGTCGGCACGCTCGTCGTCCTGCACCTCGAACTTGAGCGTGCGCGTGGCGGGGTCCACATCCACCGCGTTGAACTGCGGCCGGTATTCCACCATGCCCGGGTACTGCGACGCCCACACCTTGCGGAACAGCCCGGCCTTGGAGGTGATGTCGGGGTTGGCGTCCAGGATCAGCACCTTGCTGCGCGGCTTGTGCTGCCTGAAGTAGTACGCCACCTGGCAGGCGCGCTCGTAGGGTCCCGGCGGGCAACGGTAGGGCGCCAGCGGGACGCTGATGGCATAGGTGCCGCCGTCCGGCATGGCCTCCAGCTGGCGGCGCAGCGCAACGGTCTGCGGGCCCGCCTTCCAGGCGTGCAGGACCTGGTCGCCGCCGGGCTGCTTCAGCCCGGGCAGCGCATCGCTCATCATTTCGACGCCGGGCGACAGCAGCAGGCGGTCGTAGGGCAGCGTGGCGCCGCCCGCGAGGCGCACGGTCCGTTTGGCCGGGTCGATGGCCACGGCGGTATCGCGCACCAGCCGCACGCCGTGGCGGCGCACCAGCGCGTCGTACGGCAAGGTCAGGTCCGCCAGCTGCCGGCTGCCGCCGAGCACCAGGTTCGACAGCGGGCAGGAGATAAAGGCCGGATTGGGTTCGACCAGCGTGACCTCGATCGCCTGGCCGCTCCACTCGCGCAGGTAGCGCGCGGCGGTGGCGCCGCCGTAGCCACCACCCACCACCACCACCCTGGCCGGCGCCGCGGCGCGTGCCGACCCGACCCCGACCGAACCCAGTACTGCGGCGCCCGCGGCGCCCAGGAAGCTTCGTCTTTGCATGGTAGTCCCCCGCTGTCAGCGCACCGCGGCGAACCACGCCGTGATGGCCGCGATCTGGTCGTCGCTGTAACCCTTGGCAATCTGGTGCATCACCGTGGCCGGCCGCGTGCCGGCCTTGAAGGCCTGCATCTGCGCGGCCAGTTCCGCCTGCGGGCGGCCGGCCAGCGGCGGGATCGTGCTGCCCGCCGGCGCGCGCCCGGCAGGGCCGTGGCAGCTGGTGCAGGCGGCGGCCTGGCTGCGCGCACGCAGCGCGGCATCGGTGGCAGGGGCGGCGCTGTCTGCCGACAGCGCCGGCTGGGCGCCGCACAGCGCCGCGGCCAGCAGCGCCAGCCGCAGCAACACAGCGGGCCGGGGGAAGATTGTCATGGTCTCGCTCCGTGTAGGGCCGGCGCTGGGTTCCGCTTGGGGGCGGCCGGCGTGGCTACCGTAGCACATCGGGCAGGGACCGTGTGCGGTGAAAACCGCAGAAGGACAAACGGCGTCCGCATGAGCGGACGCCGTCGGAACCGGCCCGGGAAGCTGGGCCGGGCGCGTGCTCAGGGCAGGTTGCGGCCCGGCGGCAGCGTCACCGGCGAAGTCACCGGTGCGGCGACCGGGCTGGTGGTCGCGGTGGTGCCCGTGGCGGCCCCGGCCGGCGCATCGATCGGACCGCCCACGCCCGGCACCGACTGCACCGGCGCCGGCGTGCCGACATTGCCGTCGAACGACGGGTTCTGCGAGGTGGAAGCCGAGTCCAGGCGCGCGCGCTCGGTGTCGTTGACGTAGTCGAAGGCCTTGACCACCTTGGTCACGCCCGAGGCATTGCGCGCCACGTCGGTGGCGCGGTCGCCCTCGGCGGCGGTGACCACGCCCAGCAGGTAGACCACGCTCTTCTCGGTGGTGACCTTGATCGAGTTGGACGGCACGCCGTCGGCGGTCATCAGCAGGGTCTTGACCTTGCTGGTCAGGTAGGCGTCCTGGCTCTGGGTCATGAAGCCCGGCGAGTTGACGACCTCGAGCTCATTGATCACCACGCGCGCATTCTGCAGGCCACGCACATACTGCTCGACCTGCTGCTTGACGGTGTCGTTGCTGGCTTCGCCGGTCAGCAGCACCTTGCGGTTGAACACGGTCACGTTGACGCGGGCCTGGCCGCGGTAGCGCGAGTTGATGGTGTTCTCGGCCTCGAGCTGCAGGCCGCGGTCCACGGTCTGGGTGGCGGCCGGGCGGCGGTCGGTGGCCATGGCCACGCCGGTCCCCATGGCGCCGGCGATCACGGGGAAGCAGCCGGCGAGCTGGGTGGCGCAGACCAGCACGGCCGCCGCGGCCAGGCTGGCGCGGCCAAGGCCGGCGGTGCGGGAAGGATGGCGCGCGCCGGCGCCGTTCCGGGGGGCTTGCGTAGTGGGCAGGTTCGTCATGCGGTCCTTGCTGTGGCTGGATGTTGGGAATGGGAGGAAGGCAGCATCAGGCTTCCCCGAGCAGTGCCTCGTCGATGCCGTCGCACAGGCAATGCAGGGTCAGCAGGTGCACTTCCTGGATGCGCGCGGTGCGCTCGCTCGGCACGCACAGGTGGATATCGAATTCATCGAGCAGGCCGGCGATGGTGCCGCCACCCTTGCCGGTCAGCGCAACCACGGCCATCTCGCGCTGGCGCGCGGCTTCGATGGCGGCGATCACGTTGGCAGAATTGCCCGAGGTGGAAAGCGCCAGCAGGATGTCGCCGGGCTGGCCCAGCGCCTCGACCTGCTTGGAAAACACCTTGCTGAAGTCATAGTCGTTGCCGATCGCGGTCAGGATCGAGCTGTCGGTGGTCAGCGCGATCGCGGCCAGGCCGGGGCGCTCGCGCTCGAAGCGCCCGACCAGTTCGGCGGCAAAGTGCTGCGCATCGGCTGCGGAGCCGCCGTTGCCGCAGGCCAGGATCTTGTTGCCGCTGGTCAGCGCGCCGACCATGCGTTCCACGGCGGCGTCGATATAGGGGGCCATCACCGCCGCGGCCTGTCGCTTGGTCTCGGCGCTGTCTAGAAACTGTTGCTGGATACTGTCGATACTCATGGCTCTGGGGCCTTGTTGTTGCCATTGCGATCCGCGGATCGTACCTTAGGGTCTGCCGCGCATTATGAACCAGCCCCGGCGGCATCCTGGTCAAAGGCATGCTGCAGCCAGTCCAGCCGGCCGGGTTCCAGGGCCACCACGTCGAAGCGGCACGGCGGCACCTGCGCCAGCGTGGCCAGGTAGTGCGCTGCTGCCAGCAGCACGCGCCGCTGCTTGGCCGGCGTGACGCTGGCGGCCGCGCCGCCGAAGCCCCGGCCGCTGCGCTGGCGCACCTCAACGAACACCAGCGTGCCGTCCGGCGCGCGCATGACCAGATCGATCTCGCCGCCTTTGCAGCGATAATTGCGCACCACGGGCTCCAGGCCCTGGCGCCGCAGGTGTGCCAGGGCCCGGTCCTCCGCCTGCGCACCGCGTAGCTGTGTGTTTTGCAACTGCGTGGTGGATTTGAATGATGGCATCAACGGAAGTTCTCAAGCATGAGTGACTGGATCTCCCTGGCGGCCAGCCAGTCCTACCCGGCCGGCACCCTTTATGTCGTGGCCACGCCCATCGGCAACGTCGCCGACCTGTCGCTGCGCGCGCTGCATGTGCTCGGCCTGGCCGACGCCGTGGCCTGCGAAGACACCCGCAATACCGGCCAGCTGCTGTCGCGCGTGGGCCTGCAGCGGCCGCTGGTGGCCGTGCACGAGCACAACGAGCGCGAGGCCGCGGGCCGCATCGCGGCGCGCCTGGCGGCCGGCGAGCGCATCGCCTACGTCTCCGACGCCGGCACGCCGGGCATCTCCGACCCGGGTGCGCGCCTGGTCGAGGCGGTGCGCGCCGCCGGCCATCCGGTGGTGCCACTGCCCGGCCCCAGTGCCGCGGTGGCCGCGCTGTCGGTGGCGGGCGACATGCTCGATGCCGGCGAAGGCCGCTTCACCTTTGTCGGCTTCCTGCCCAGCAAGCCCAAGGCGCGCACCGAGGCCATCGCCCGGCTGGCGGCGCTGGACCACGCCTGGGTCTGCTACGAGGCGCCGCACCGCATTGCCGACACGCTGGCAGCGCTGGCCGCGGGCCTGCCAGGCGAGCGCCGGCTGCTGGTCGGGCGTGAACTGACCAAGCTGTTCGAGGACATCGCTGTGCTGCCCGTGGCGCAGGCGCCGGCCTGGCTGGCCGCCGACCCGAACCGGGCCAAGGGGGAATTCGTGCTGGTGGTGGAAGGCGCTGGCGCCGCAACTGCCGCGGATGGCTTGCCGGATGCCGAGGCCCAGCGCGTGCTGGCGCTGCTGCTGGCGGAACTGCCGGCCAAGCGCGCCGCCAAGCTGGCGGCCGCCATCACCGGCGCCGGCACCGATGCGCTCTACCAGCTGGCGCTGGCGCAGCGCGCGGGGCAGGCAGAGGACTGACGCGGTGCGCGCGTGATCCCGGGATCGGGAGGAGGAAGGTAAAGCAGAGGTGTCAGCGCGCGGCGGCATGCGGCGGCGCTGCCCTGGTCAGCGCCGTGTGCGCTTGACGGTCTTGCCGCCGGCCTTGGTCGACTTGCGCGCCTTGGCGGGCGCCAGCGAGTTGGCCAGTTCCGGCACGGATACGTCGTCGTCGCCGCTGCCGTCGCCGGCCTCGGTGCCGCCGGCATCGATCTGCGGACCCAGCGCGGCCACTTCGGTGCGCGTCAGGCGGCGGATTTCGACGTTGGTGGCGCCGCGTTCGACGAAGCCCAGGCGGCGCGCGGCGCCGTAGGACACGTCCAGCACGCGGTTGCCGTGGTATGGCCCGCGGTCATTGATGCGCAGCACTGCAACCTTGTTGTTGCGCAGGTTGCGCACCAGCACCCAGCTGTCGAGCGGCAGCGTCGGATGGGCGGCGGTCATGGCGCGCATGTCGAAGCGTTCGCCGTTGGCGGTCTTGCGGCCATGGAAGCCCTTGCCGTACCAGGACGAAACGCCGCGCTGCTCGAACGTGCCGATGTCGGCGCGCAGGCCGTCCAGCGAGCTGCCGCTGCGGCCTTCTTCCGCGTCATAGCCGAACAGGTTCCAGCTGCCGCCGCCCGAGGCGCGCGCGGACTTGTTGTCTGCGTCGGTGCGATCGGTCTTGCCGGCCTTGCCGTTCTTTGCCGCGCGCGTGGGCACGGCGCCAGCGTTGTCGTTGCTTGCGTTGTCGCCTTCAGGGGGCGTGGCACAGGCGGCCAGCACCACGGCGCATGCGGTGCATGCGCCGAGCTTGGCCAGCCGTTGCCAGCGCTTAACGAGAGCGGAGATCCGTAACATGGGCGGCAGTCTAACATTGACTCTTTACGACTATCTCTTTCATTTTGTTACGAAATCTGTGCGATTTCGCACGATCATGACCTATCTGCCCGGAATCCCGCTTGTGGCAAGGGATTCCCGCCCGAGACGGGGCTTTCGCTCAGGTAATGCATAAAGCACACGACTTGCATCGCGGGCGGTGAATCGCCGCCCGGCGCTACAATGCTGGGCACCGCCCGCCGTCCGTGCGGGCCACTCCGTGGCGCCCGGCCAGAAGGCGCCCGGCGCACAAGAAATCGTCCATGAAAGCCCTGCTCATTCCCGTCACGCCCTTCCAGCAAAACTGTTCGCTGCTGATCGATGAAAGCACCGGCCGCGCCGCGGTCTGCGATCCCGGCGGCGACCTGGATCGCATCCGTGAGGCGGTCAGGGAGCAAGGCGTCACGCTGGAAAAGATCTTCCTGACGCATGGCCATGTCGATCACTGCGCCGGCGCCGCAGCGCTCGCGCGCGAGCTGGATATCCCCATCGAAGGCCCGCAGCAGGACGAGCGCTTCTGGATCGAGCAGCTGCCCGAGCAGACGCGCCGCTTCGGCTTCGGCCACGCCGAGAGCTTCGAGCCAGACCGCTGGCTGGAGAACGGCGACACCGTGCAGTTCGGCAACGAGACGCTGGAGGTCTACCACTGCCCCGGCCACACGCCCGGCCACGTGGTGTTCTTCTCGCGCGCCAACCGGCTGGCGGTGGTGGGCGACGTGCTGTTCGCCGGCTCGATCGGCCGCACCGACTTCCCGCGCGGCAACCATGCCGATCTGATCCGCTCGATCCGCACGCGGCTGTGGCCGCTGGGCGAGGACGTGACTTTCATTCCCGGGCACGGCCCGGTCTCCACCTTCGGCGAGGAACGCCGCAACAACCCGTTCGTGGCCGATCACCTGACCGACGTGGGCTGAGGCCGTGGCCAAGCGACAGGTGCCCGACACCCGCCCGGAGATCTACGTCAGCACCGACGTGGAAGCCGACGGCCCGATCCCGGGCCCGCATTCGATGCTGTCGTTCGCGTCCGCGGCAATGCTGGCGGACAAGACCGTGGTGGGCACGTTCTCCGCCAACCTCGAGACCCTGCCCGGCGCCGCCGGCCACCCGGTGCAGATGCAGTGGTGGCAAACCCAGCCCGAAGCCTGGAGCGCCTGCCGGCGCGACCTGCAGCGCCCCGAGGACGCCATGGTCCGCTATGTCGAATGGGTCGAGAGCCTGCCCGGCAAGCCGGTCTTCGTGGCCTTTCCGGCCGGCTTCGATTTCACCTGGATGTTCTGGTACATGATGCGGTTCGCCGGGCGCTCGCCCTTTGGCTGGGCCGCCCTCGACATCAAGACGCTGGGCTTTGCGCTGACCGGGCGCCCCTACCGCAAGACCGTCAAGGCGGCCTTCCCGGCCGCCTGGATGGATCCGCTGCCGCACACCCATGTGGCGCTGGACGATGCGCTCGAACAGGGTGCGCTGTTCTGCAACATGCTCGCTACGCTGCGTGAGCGCGAGGCCGCACTGGCCAGCCTGGCGTCCGATGCCGCAGCGGACGCTAGCGAGCCCTCACCTTCGTCCGGGCAGCCCTGAACGGTTGCTGCGCCGCGGCAGCCACGGCGGCACGCCCCTTGCAGGCTTTGCGTTCGCATCCCACGCAAGCGCGCCTATAGTAGAAGCGGATATGGCGTACCGGGCGAAACGAGCCACAGACTATCCGGCGCACTTGCGCAGCCACGCCATATGCCGTTTGAGCCATGTTGCCCGGATCGCGCGGCGCCTGCCGAGGAGGTGTCGATCATGCGTTTTCATACCGACCTGCACTTGAGAGACCTGGCCGGCCGGATCCATTGGCCGCATGCCACGCGGGGCGCCACACCTATCACCCATCGCCACACCTCGGATGAGGACGCCGAAGTCGCCAAGGCCACGCTATACGTCAGCACGGTGACGCTGGTGGTGCTACTGGTCGTACTGGCGGCCATCGCTTTCGGTCAGGAGGCCATGCACTGGCTGGGTGTTCATTAGACGACCCGCCTGAAGCTGTTTGCCTCAAGCACCGGCCGGCCCCCACCACGTGGGGGCCGGTTTTATTTGGTGCCGTGCATGGGCTGGCTCAGGCCAGCAGCGGCGCCACGTTCTCGGGCGGCCGGCCGATCGCGGCGCGGCGGTTGCGCACCACCACCGGACGCTGCAGCAGGATCGGGTTGTCGGCCACGGCGGCCAGCAGCTCGGCCTCGGTCAGGCCAGGATCGGCCAGGCCCAGATCGGCGTACGGCGCTTCGTTGTCGCGCAGCATCTCGCGTACCGGCACGCCCAGCATGGTGTGCAACTGGCGCAGCGTGGCCAGCGACGGCGGCTCTTTCAGGTATTCCACGATTTCCACCGGTTCGCCCAGCCGCTCGCTGGCGGCCTGGACCAGGGCGAGCGTTTCGCGCGACTTGGAGCAGCGGGGGTTGTGGTAGATGGTGATCATGGCAGGGTCCTTTCTTGTCGTTGCCGTGCCCCGCCCCGGGGCGTTGGCACTAATGCGGTGCAAATCAATCCGCACTATATACAAGACACCGGCCCTCGCGCAGCATCACGCTGGTGCAAGTGGCCGGCACGCATCCTGCGTTGCCCCAAGTCCTTGCATAGGGCGCCATTCCCGATGACTTCCACTACCGTTTCCGCCACGACGCCGTCCGCCGGCACGCGCAAACCCTTCACCCTGCGCGACGCCACACCCGCCGACGTTCCTGCCATCCACGCCATCTACGCGCACCATGTGCTGCACGGCCGCGCCTCGTTCGAGGAAACGCCGCCGAGCCTGGACGAGATGCAGCTGCGTTTTGCCGAAGTCCACCGCAAGGGCCTGCCCTACCTGGTCGCCGTGCGCGACGGCGAGGTGCTGGGCTATGCCTATGCATCGTCCTACCGCGCGCGCAGCGCCTACCGCTTCGCCATCGAGGATTCGATCTATATCGACCACCGCCGCGTCGGCGAGGGCCTGGGCCAGGCCCTGCTGGCCGAACTGGTCGCCCGCTGCGAGACCGGTCCCTGGCGCCAGATGGTCGCCGTGATCGCCTGCACCGCCGGCGGCGAAGGCGCCGGTTCGCTGGCCGTGCATGAGCGCCTGGGCTTCCGCACCGTCGGCCGGCTGGAAGCGGTGGGGTTCAAGCACGGGCAATGGATCGATACGGTGCTGATGCAGCGGGTGCTGGGGGTGGGGGCGACGACGCTGCCGGCGTAGGAGGAATCAGCCGCGGCAAGTTCCGACGTGTCCCATAGTCGCGCAGGTGCCCTGGTATCGACAATGCCTATTCTTCGTCATTACAAGGACATTGGACATGCTGGTGTCGGAAGAAGCCCCGTTCATTCTCACGCTGAACCCGCAATTGCGTGACGCATTCATAGCCGAGGCCGCGGCTGAGGGCCTTACCACCTCGCAGGTTGCTGAGGCGCAGGTGCGCGAGTATCTGGCGCGGCGCAGGCAGGCACGCGACGAGGAGGTCCTTTTCCAGCAGATGATTGAGGAAGGCAGGGTTTCGATGCGTGCCGGCATCGGCATTCCGAATGAGCAGGTGGAAGCAGAGTCCGCCGCGTGGTGTGCCGCGATATTGCGGAAAGCTTGAGAACAAGAAAGCAAAGCGCCACGGGGTCTCCGTGGCGCTTTTGCGTTGGCCGACCGCCTGTTGGCAGTCCGGCTCAATCGAAATGACTTACTTCATCAGGTCCGACAGCGCCAGCGCCACCACCTTGGTCGCGCGGTTCAGGTCGTTCAGGCGCAGGTTCTCGTCCGAGTTATGGCCGCGGGCTTCCATCAGCGTGCGCGGGCCGGCGCCGTACAGCACGGTCGGGATGCCGCGCTTGGTGTAGTGGCGCGCGTCGGTGTAGAGCGGCACGCCTTGCACCGGGATCTCCACGCCGAATACGGACTCGGCACGGCTCTTCAGCGCGCCGATCAGCTTTTCCACGCCCGGCAGTTCCGACAGCGGCTCGGCCAGGATGATGCGCTCGACCTTCACTTCGATGCCCGGACGGTCCTTGGCGGCCTTTTCCACCACGGCGCGGATCTCGCCTTCGGCGTCGAAGCCGATTTCCTCGGGGATCATGCGGCGGTCGACGCGGAAGGTCACCAGGTCAGGCACCACGTTGGTATTGATGCCGCCCTTGATCAGGCCGACGTTCAGCGTGGCGGTGTCGATGCCCGGCACCTTCGACTTGCGCGTGGCCAGCTCGGCGCGCAGGCCGTAGATGGCTTGCAGGATGTGGGTGGCGGCTTCGATCGCATCCACGCCCGTATGCGGCATGGCGGCGTGGCCCTGCTTGCCCTTGACCGTCACTTCGACGTGCAGGCAGCCGTTGTGCGACGAGGTGATGCCGTACGAGAAGCCGGCCGAGATGGCGTAGTCGGCCTTGCTCAGGTTGTTGTCGAGCAGGAACTTGGGACCGATGTCGCCGCCGGTTTCCTCGTCATAGGTGAACTGCAGCTCAACCGCGCCGTTGATCCTGGCGCCCTGCTTCTCTGCTTCCATCAGCGCCAGCACGGCGTAGGTGTAGGTGGCGAAGTCAGATTTGGATACCGCCACGCCGCGGCCGTACATGACCGGGCCGTGCTCGCTGTCGGCCACTTCACCGCCGTACGGGTCCTTGGTCCAGCCCAGGCCCGGGGGCACCACGTCGCCGTGGGCGTTCATGGCGATGGTCGGGCCGCCCGTGCCGAACTGCTTGCGCACGATCAGGTTGGTGGCGCTGATCATGCCGGCTGCCTTCACCAGCTCGTCCGGCACCTTGTGCGCCTCCACCGTGAAGCCCAGGCCCTCCAGCAGTTCCTTGGCGCGCTTGCCATGGGCGTCGCAGTCGCCTGCGGGGTTGTCCGAGGGCACCTTGACCAGTTCGGCCAGGAAGGCTTCCTGTTCCGGACGGTGCTGGTCGATGAACTGCGTCAGCGTGGTTTCAGTGGGGTTCATATTGTCTCGTGCGGTCATGACTTGTTCTCTCAACTACGGAGGGGTTCGGGTGGGTTCCGGGGAATCTGCGCTGGCTTACTGCGGCAGGCGGAAGTGCTCGACGAAATCGCTGAACACGCGCGCGGACAGGGCGGCGTCCTCGGCGGTCATGGTTTCGGTGGGATGGTGGCTGATGCCGCCGTTGCCGCAGCGCACGAACAGCATGGCGACGTCGGCGATGGCGGCAATGGCCATGGCGTCGTGGCCGGCGCCCGACGGCAGGTGGCGCACCGGCACGCCCTGGCGGGCAATCGCGGCGGCCCATTGCTCTTGCAGCCACGGGGCGCAGGGAACACTCTTCGCCTCATGGGTCTTGCGCACCTGCGTGCGCACGTTGCGGCGCGCGCACACGCGCTCGATCTCGGCCAGCACGTCGTTGACGGCGGCCTCGCGCTCGGCGTCAGCGCCGGCGCGGATGTCGATGGAGAACACGGCGCGGCCCGGCACCACGTTGGCGGCGCCGTTGGGCACGTTGAACTGGCCGACCGTGCCGACCAGGCCCGGCTTGCCGCCGCAGCGCTTCTCGATATACAGGCCGATCTCGGCCCCGGCCATGGCGGCGTCGCGGCGCATGTCCATCGGCACCGTGCCGGCGTGGCCGGCCAGGCCTTCGAGCTCGACGATAAAGCGGGTGGCGCCGGAGATTGCGGTCACCACGCCCACCGGCAGGTTTTCATTGAGCAGCACCGGACCTTGTTCGATGTGGACTTCGATGAAGGCCGCGACCTTGCTGCTGTCATGCCTGGCGGCGGGCAAGGCAGTGGCGTCGAAACCGGCCTCGCGCATCACCTGGCGCATGGTCTTGCCGCTGTCGTCGACGTTGTCCAGCACGTTGTTGTCGAAGGTGCCGGCGATGGCGCGGCTGCCCAGCAGCGTGGCCTTGAAGCGCACGCCCTCTTCCTCGGCAAAGCCGACCACCTCGATCGCAAACGGGAAGCGCTTGCCCTGGCGGTTCCATTCGGCCACGCACGCGATCGGCAGGATCACGCCGAGGTTGCCGTCATAGCGGCCGCCGTCGCGCACGGTGTCGAAGTGCGAGCCCGTCAGCAGCGCCGGCGCATCGGGCGAGGTGCCCTCATAGCGGCCGATCACGTTGCCGGCGGCGTCGCGCCGCACCGTCATGCCGGCCTGCTGCATCCATTCGGTCAGCTGCGCGGCGGCGCCGTGGTGGGCCTCGGTCAGGTAGGTACGGGTGAGCATGCCGGGCTGCTCGGTGTGGACGGCCAGGGCGTCGGCCCAGGCCATGATGCGCGTGCCAGTCTCTGCGGCGGACGGCGACGGATTTGCTGCCATGCGTTGTCTCCTGCTGGAAGTGCGTGAACGCCGCGGCGGGTGGTCCGGCAAGACCCGCCGGCGTCTGCCGCAAGGCCTGCCGGCGCGGGCGTGGCGCCCGGGCCGAAGCTCTATTCTGTGCGATTCATGTTAGCACAGTGAATTCAAAAATTGCATACAAAAATGATATGTACTATATTCGCTTCCACGTTCAGACAATTTGCCGCGGACAATCCGGTCCGGACAGGCGATTGCGTGGATTCCGCCTCAACAGGGGGGCCATCCGCGAAGTGGCGCGCTCCCGACCCGGAAGCCAGCACGGAACGTAAGGCCGGCAGCCACCCGCCAGTAGAGCAGTACGGGGCCGCCGGTGATTCCTGGATCAGATGGGCCAGCCAGCGCCAGCCAATGGACAGGCGCCGGACCGGCCCGGTACGGAGACAACCATGCAGCATGCAGTTCCCTCGCAGCCCCGCCCCGGCGCCCCCCAGCCCCGTTTGCACATCCGCTTCACCCGTTCGCTGTTTGGCCAGGTGCTGATTGCCCTGGTAATTGGCACGGCACTCGGCCTGGCATTCCCTGAATTCGCCGCCAAGCTCAAGCCGCTTGGCGATGCCTTTATCAAGCTGATCAAGATGCTGATCGGCCCGATCGTGTTCTGCGTGGTGGTGGCCGGCATCTGCGGCGCCGGCGAGCTGAAGAAGGTCGGCCGCGTCGGCATCAAGGCGGTGGTGTACTTCGAGATCGTCACCACCATCGCGCTGGCGCTGGGCATCCTGCTGGCCTATGTGTTCCAGCCCGGCGTCGGCATGAATGTCGACCCGCGTTCGCTCGATGCATCGGCCATCGCCGGATTTATCGACAACGCGACCAAGGTGAAGGACCAGGGCACGGTCGACTTCCTGCTCAAGCTGATCCCCAATACCGTGTTCGGCGCCTTTGCCAACGGCGACGTGCTGCAGGTGCTGCTGGTGTCGATCCTGTTCGGCTGCGCGCTGTCTCTGGTGGGTGAGCCGGGCCGGCCGCTGGTCAGGCTGATCGACACCTTCTCGCATACGCTGTTCAAGATGATGGGCTTCATCATCAAGCTGGCGCCGCTGGGCGTGCTGGGCGCGGTGGCCTTCACCGTGGGCAAGTACGGCATCGGCTCGCTCAAGCAGCTCGGCTTCCTGGTATTCCTGTTCTACGGCGCGGTGATCGTGTTCGTGCTGGTGGTGCTGGGCACCATCATGCGCGTGTGCGGCTTCTCGGTGATCAAGCTGATCCGCTACCTGCGCGCCGAGCTGCTGGTGGTGCTGGGCACGGCCTCGTCCGACAGCGTGCTGCCGCAGGTGATGAAGAAGCTGGAGTTCATGGGCATCAAGAAGTCGGTGGTGGGCCTGGTGATCCCGACCGGCTACTCGTTCAACCTGGATGCGTTCTCGATCTACCTGACGCTGGCCGCGGTTTTTATCGCGCAGGCGACCAACACGCCGCTGGCGATGGGCGACCTGCTCGGCATCCTGGCGGTGGCGCTGGTCACCTCCAAGGGCGCGCACGGCATCCCCGGCTCGGCCATCGTGATCCTGGCCGCGACGCTGTCGGCACACCCGGCGATTCCCGCCATCGGGCTGGTGCTGGTGCTGTCGGTGGACTGGTTCATCGGCATCGCGCGTGCACTGGGCAACCTGATCGGCAACTGCGTGGCGACCGTGGTGGTGGCCGCCTGGGAGAAGGATATCGACCGCGAACGGGCCCATGGCGTGCTCAACGGCGCCATCGAGGCGACCGACCTGGATGCTGGCCTGGCCGCGATGGCGGAGGACGGCGTTACCGCCGGTTCTCCGGTCCCTGCGCCGGGGCGATAGAATCATGCCATCTCCCCAACCGCGCAGCCCCTGCGCAAGTGCGCTGCCATGCCCGAGCATATCGATCCTGACATGACCGCCGAAGCGATCGCCGAAGACATTGTCGCGGCCATCGTTTCGCACCGCCTGCCGCCCGGCACCAAGCTGCGCGAGGAGGCCCTGGCCAGTGTCTACCGCGTCAGCCGCACCAAGGTGCGCGCGGCGCTGCTGATGCTGTCCAAGGACAAGGTCATCCAGATCGTGCCCGACAAGGGTGCCTTCGTGGCCAAGCCCAGCGCCGAGGAGGCGCGCGAGGTCTTCGCGGTGCGCCGCATCCTGGAAGCGGCGCTGGCGCGCGAGTTCGTTGCCAAGGCGACCCCGGCCGACTACAAGCGCATCGACCGCCACCTGGCGGCCGAACGCAAGGCGCTGGGTGGCAACGATGCGCAGGTACGCACCCGGCTGCTGGGCGACTTCCATATCGTGCTGGCCGAGGTGGTCGGCAACGGCGTGCTGACCGAGATGATGCGCGAGCTGTCGACGCGCAGCGCGGTCATCACCATGCTGTACCAGTCGCGCCGCGACGCGGCCTGCTCGTCGGACGAGCACCGCGAATTCATCGAGGCCGCCCGTGCCGGCGATGTCGAGCGGGCCGTCACGCTGATGGTGGACCACCTGGGCCACGTGGAAGGTGCGCTGCATTTCGAGGAAACCGCGCCGGTGTCGCGCGGCAAGGACCTGGTGACCGCGCTGCTCGCGTAGGCGTCTGCTTGACGTGAGTCAAAGCGGCCACTGCCGCCCGCGCGCACACTTGACCCCGCCATGAAGACGCGGGGGCGCACTTCATGAGCACTCTGCCTTCCGGCACCTCATCGTCGGAAGGCCGCCCGCACGCTGCAACGGTGTGCGGGCTTTCTTTTTTCTGAGGACTGGGTTTTGCGCTGCGGAATGGCGCCCTGTCCCGCCGCCTGGCCGCGACGCAGTCCCGCACCCGTTTTTTCCTTTCCCGCCAGCTAGTTGCAGCGCCCGGAAGGCATTCCCGGCGCCGCCATAGTTGCGTCCGCGGCGGCCGGCATTGCCGGCAATACGTGAGATCGAATCCCGGCTTCGGGTTAGGATGCCGGAGGCCCGAGCCAGAGGCCGGCGCCGCCCCCCGCAGGATCCGGGGCGGACGCACACCAGAACAGAAACATGGAGACCGTCATGCGCCATCGCGCGATACCTGCGCTGCAGCCACGCCGCCGGCGCTAGCTCTCCCCTGCATTTCGCAACGCCACGGTCCTGCCTGACGCCGGATCGCGGCCCGCATCGCATGACCATCGATCGAGAGGACTTCCCATGCCCAGTGCCTTCCGCCCCGACGCCTTTGCCGGCAAGACCATATTCGTCGCCGGCGCCTCCTCCGGCATCAACCTCGGCATCGCGCACGGCTTCGCGCGCGCCGGGGCGAAGCTGGCGCTGATCAGCCGCACCGCCGAGCGCATCCAGGCCGCCGCCGACACCATCACCGCGGCCGGCGGCACCGCCATCGGCATGGCCGCCGACGTGCGCGACTATGCCGCAGTGGAAGCGGCCTTCGCACGCGCCCAGGACAAACTGGGACCGATCGACGTGGTGATCTCCGGCGCCGCGGGCAACTTCCTCGCGCCCGTGGTCGGCATGTCGGCCAATGCCTTCAAGACGGTGGTCGATATCGACCTGCTCGGCACCTTCAACGTGTTCCGCGCCAGCTTCGACCACCTGGCCAAGCCGGGTGCGTCGCTGATCGCGATCACCGCGCCGCAGGCGGTCAACGCCATGATGTTCCAGGCCCATGCCTGCGCCGCCAAGGCCGGCATCAACATGCTGATCAAGTGCCTGGCGATGGAATGGGGCCCGGCCGGCGTGCGCGTGAACGGCATCTCGCCCGGCCCGATCGCCGACACCGAAGGCATGGCGCGGCTGGCGCCCACGGCCGAGATGGAGGCGCGCTACAAGGCCCGCCTGGCGCTGCGCGACTACGGCACCAAGGACGATATCGCCGATGCCGCGATGTACCTGAGCAGCGACAACGCGCACTACGTCACCGGCACCATCCTCGACTGCGACGGCGGCAGCAAGCTGGGCGACGCCTCCGCCGACGCGCTGAAGAAGCCGCAGTAAGTTTCCGCACCCGCACCGAACCACGACCAAGCAACAAGGAGAACCACCCATGACGGCATCCGTCCTCTATCAAGCCAGCGAAGGCGTGGCCACGCTGACCCTGAACCGCCCGGACGTGCTCAACGCGATGAACGGCGACCTGATGCGCGAGCTGCGCGAGGGCGTTGAGCGCGCCGCCGGCGATGCCGGCGTGCGCGCCGTGCTGATCACCGGCGCGGGCCGCGGCTTCTGCGCTGGCGCCGACCTTGCCGCGCGCGGCAAGGATGGCATCTCCGATTCCGGCACGCTGCTGCGCGAGCGCTACCACCCGATCATCATGGCGCTGCGCCAGATGCCCAAGCCGGTCGTCACCGCGGTCAACGGCGTGGCCGCCGGTGCCGGCATGAGCCTGGCGCTGGCGGGCGACGTGGTGCTGGCGGCCCGCTCGGCCAGCTTCCTGCAGGCCTTCTCCAAGATCGGCCTGGTCCCGGACGCCGGCAGCACCTACTTCGTGCCGCGCTATGCCGGCGAGATGCGCGCCCGCGCGCTGGCCATCCTGGCCGAGAAGATCGATGCCGAGGAGGCCCAGCGCATCGGCCTGGTGTGGAAGGTCCACGCCGACGACGCGCTGCAGGACGAGGCCGGCAAGCTGGCCCGCCACCTGGCCACCATGCCGACCATGGCCTACGGCATGATCAAGGAAGCCCTCAACCAGAGCTTCGACAACGACCTGGCCGCGCAGCTCGAAGTGGAAGCCACGCTGCAGTCGCGCGCCAGCCGCAGCGATGACTGCAAGGAAGGCGTAGCCGCCTTCATGGAGAAGCGCAAGCCCCAGTTCAAGGGCCGTTGAGAACCCGCATCACAAGGAGCCAGCGCATGAGCGCCAGCAGCAACGAACGTATCCTCGTCACCATCGAAGACGGCGTCGCCGACGTCCGCCTGAACCGCCCCGACAAGATGAACGCGCTCGACCAGGCCATGTTCGACGCGCTGATCGAGACCGGCGAGCAACTGGCGCGCATGCCCGACCTGCGCGCCGTGGTCCTGTCAGGCGAGGGCCGCGCCTTCTGCGCGGGGCTGGACATGGGCCGCATGGCGGGCATGTTGTCGGGCGGTGGCGGCGAATCCCACAACGACAGCATCGGCGCGGGCCGCCTCGGCAAGCGTACCAACGGCATGTCCAATCGCCCGCAGTACGCGTGCATGGTCTGGCGCGAACTGCCGGTGCCGGTCTTCGCCGCGGTCCACGGCGTGGCTTTCGGCGGCGGGCTGCAGGTGGCGCTGGGCGCTGACGTACGCTACGTCGCGCCCGATACCAGGCTGTCGGTCATGGAAATGAAGTGGGGGCTGGTGCCCGACATGGCCGGCATGGTGCTCACGCGCGGCCTGGTGCGCCCCGACGTGCTGCGCGAGCTGATCTACAGCGCGCGCGTGCTGAGCGGCACCGAAGCCTGCGAACTGGGCCTGGGCACCTACCTCGCCGACGACCCGCGCGCCGCGGCGCTGGAAGCCGCGCGCCAGGTGGCACAGAAGAACCCGGATGCGATCCGCGCGGCCAAGCGCCTGATGGCGGTGGTGGAGCGCGGCGACAATGCCGCCATCCTGCAGGCCGAGTCCGACGAGCAGGACCGGCTGGTCGGCTCACCCAACCAGCGCGAGGCAGTGCTGGCCAATATGCAGAAGCGCGCGCCGCGCTTCGAGCCGGCGGGCTGAAGCAAGCCGCTCAGTGGTGGTGCCGCGCGGCTCGCCGGCGGCGCCACCACAACGCATAGACCACCACGTTGACCACCAGCACCACCGCGCCGAGCCACAGCTGCACCGCGGGCGTGAGCCCGGCCGGATAGATCAGCGGCAACAGGTAGCGCTCGACAAAACCGCCGCTGTAGCCCGCCTGTCCCGCGGCCCGGCGCAGCATGTTTTCCAGCGGCGTCAGCGGGCAGATCCAGCCGGACCATTCGATCAGCACGCCCCACACCGCCGCCGGCAGGTGCAGCCATGCGACACGCGGCCAGCGCAACACCAGCAGGCCGCCCGCCACCACGAACAGGATAAACAGCCCGTGCACGATGACCACCAGGTCGGCCAGCCAGGCTGTGATCGGCATCGCGCTCGGCGGCGGCCTCAGTTGCCGCCCGCCGTGTCCATCCAGTAGCCCGGGCGCGCGAACTGCGCCTTCAGGTGCTCGATGAAGAAACGGATCTTGGCCGGCACCGGCCGCTGCTGCGGGTACACGGCAAGGATGTCGTAGGCCGGCAGCGCGTATTCGTCCAGCACCGTGATCAGCTCGCCGCTTTCCAGCTGCGGCAGGATCTCCCAGGTCGAGCGCCAGCCCAGGCCCAGGCCCTCGCCGGTCCAGCGGTGCAGCAGCTCGCCGTCGTTGCAGTCCAGGTTGCCGTTGACGCGCACGGTCACGGTCTTGCCGTTCTGGCTGAAGTACCAGCCGCGCTGCTGGCCGCCCTGCAGGTTGAACGCCAGGCAGTTGTGCTGGGCCAGGTCGTCCAGCGTCTGCGGCACGCCGTACCTGGCGAAGTACGCCGGCGTGCCGCACACCACGCGCTTGTTCGAGGCCAGCTTGATCGCGACAAAGTTCGGGTCGATGGCGCCGCCGATGCGGATGCCGACGTCATAGCCTTCGCGCACCAGGTCGACCACGCGGTCGGTCAGGTTGAACGAGATCTGCACTTCCGGGTTGGCCGAGAGGAACGCCGGCGCGTGCGGTGCCACGTGCTTGCGCCCGAACGCCGCCGGTGCCGAAACGATCAGGTGGCCGGTGGCCTTGTGCTTGCCTTCGGCGATCAGCATCTCGGCGCGGTCCAGGTCGGCCAGCGCCTTCTTGCACTGCTCCATGAACACCGCGCCCTGCTCGGTCACGGCGATGCGGCGCGTGGACCGGTGCAGCAGCTTGACGCCGATGCGGGCTTCCAGCGCGTTGATGCGGCGGCCGATCATCACCGGCGTCACGTTCTGCGTGAGCGCCGCGGCCGCCATGCTGCCGTGCTCCACCACGGCGATAAAGGCTTCGATTTGCTTGAGTTTGTCCATCGGATATTCGTCTCCCGGGCGCCATTGTGCGGCATCCCCGGGGATGTGGCATCACTGCGCGGCTGATGGGCAGGATCGCGGCATCCGCATACGGCCGCGTCAGGGCCGCTGCCAGGGGCATGCCGCGTCACCCCAAGCCGGTGCGGAATCAGGCGGCCGGAGCCGCCCGCGCCCTGACCTGCGCGTTCATCTCGGCCGCTTCGCCCAGCACATGGGCCAGCCGCCGCAGCGGCCGGCTGCATTGCACGTGCAGGTACAGGTAGCAGGCCGCGCCGGTCACCACCATCACGCCGTAGAGCCACAGCAGCGTCCCGGCCATGGCCTGCTGGCGCGGCAGTGCCGCCACCACGGCCGCGGCCGGCGCCAGTGCCAGCAGCCCTGCCAGGGTGCGCGCAGCACCTTCCCACAACCGCAGTTGCAACACCACACGCCGCTGGCGCGCCTGCAGCTGCTGTGGCGGGATGCGCGCCAACCGGCGCAGCAGCGCATCCTCGGCCACGCTGTGGCGGTCCATCTCGGCGGCCTGCCAGCGCAGCGGATGGCGCAGCGTGGCCAGCACGGTGCCGGCGCGCGTGAGTCCGGCGCCGACGTAACAGGCGGCCGACAAGGCCAGCAGCGCCTCGAAGGTCCGCAGCGACCACGGCGGCACCGGGTGCTTCAGCCACAGCCGCCAGACGGCCAGGGCCGCGCCACTCAGGATGGTCGCGACCAGCGCCGCGATAAAGCCCACCCACAGCGCGCGCCCGAGGCGGCCGCCCGGCGCCGGAGGGTAGGCGGCCGGCCCGGGCGGGACGGCGGCAAGCGCTTCAAGCAGTTCGTAAGTAGACGGCAGCCTGGAATACATGGTCGGCCCGGATGGCGAGGAATCCCGCCATTTTGCCGCACTGCGCTGCGGCGGCCGGCCGGCGCGGCCCCGTACCCACCGCTGCGCTGCGTGCCCGCACCGTCACACCACATGTCCAATTGCGTACCCCGGCGTACCCCCGCCGACCGTCCGATCTGGCTTCCAAGGCGATATTGCGTACCCCAGGTATCGAATCAACTGATCTCCCTTCTGTTTATCCCACCCCGCCTGCGGGAATAGGATCGACTCCAACGGAATTCACACCATCACTGGAGACAAGATCATGGCAAAGATGAGAGCAATCGACGCGGCAATCGCCGTGCTGGAGAAGGAAGGCGTGACCACGGCATTCGGCGTGCCGGGCGCGGCCATCAACCCGTTCTACTCGGCAATGCGCAAGTCGGGCAACATCAACCACGTGCTGGCCCGCCACGTCGAGGGCGCCTCGCACATGGCCGAAGGCTACACCCGTGCCGAGCCGGGCAACATCGGCGTCTGCGTCGGCACCTCGGGCCCCGCCGGCACCGACATGATCACCGGCCTGTACTCGGCCTGGGCCGATTCGATCCCCATCCTCTGCATTACCGGCCAGGCCCCGCGCGCCCGCCTGTACAAGGAAGACTTCCAGGCCGTCGATATCGAGTCGATCGCCAAGCCCGTGACCAAGTGGGCCGTGACCGTGCGCGAGCCGGCCCTGGTGCCGCAAGTGTTCCAGCAAGCCTTCCACATCATGCGTTCGGGCCGCCCGGGTCCGGTGCTGATCGACCTGCCGTTCGATGTGCAGGTGGCCGAGATCGAATTCGATGTCGACACCTACCAGTCGCTGCAGCCGTACAAGCCGGCAGCCTCGCGCGCCCAGATCGAGAAGGCCATCTCGATGCTGAACGCGGCCGAGCGCCCGCTGATCGTGTGCGGCGGCGGCGTGATCAACGCCGACGCGGCGGATCTGCTGGTCGAGTTCGCTGAACTGGTCAACGTGCCAGTGGTGCCGACCCTGATGGGCTGGGGCGTGCTGGCCGACGACCACCCGCTGCAAGCCGGCATGGTCGGCCTGCAGACCTCGCACCGCTACGGCAACGCCACGCTGCTGGCTTCGGACTTCGTGATGGGCATCGGCAACCGCTGGGCCAACCGCCACACCGGCAGCGTCGATGTCTACACCAAGGGCCGCAAGTTCGTGCACGTCGATATCGAACCCACCCAGATCGGCCGCGTGTTCGGACCTGACCTGGGCATCGTGTCGGACGCCAAGGCCGCGCTGGAACTGTTCGTTGAAGTTGCCCGCGAAATGAAGATGGCCGGCCGCCTGCCGTGCCGCAAGTCGTGGGTGGCCGACGTGCAGAAGCGCCGCCGCACCATGCAGCGCAAGAGCGATTTCGACAACGTGCCGGTCAAGCCGCAGCGCGTGTACCGCGAGATGAACCAGTACTTCCCGCGCGACGTGCGTTATGTCAGCACCATCGGCCTGTCGCAGATCGCCGCGGCCCAGTTCCTGTCGGTCAACGAGCCGCGCCACTGGATCAACTGCGGCCAGGCCGGCCCGCTGGGCTGGACCATCCCGGCCGCGATCGGCGTGAAGACCGCCTCGCCGGATTCGGATGTGGTGGCGATCTCGGGCGACTACGACTTCCAGTTCATGATCGAAGAACTGGCCGTGGCCGCGCAGTTCAAGGTGCCGTACATCCACGTGGTGGTGAACAACTCCTACCTCGGCCTGATCCGCCAGGCGCAGCGCAACTTCGAGATGGACTACTGCGTGCAGCTGGCCTTCGACAACGTCAACTCGCCTGAACTGAACGGCTACGGCGTGGACCACGTCAAGGTGGTCGAGGGCCTGGGCTGCAAGGCGATCCGCGTGTTCAAGCCGGAAGACATCGCCCCGGCCTTCGCCGAAGCGCGCGACCTGATGGCCGAGTTCTCGGTGCCGGTGGTGGTCGAGGTGATCCTGGAGCGCGTGACCAATATCGCGATGGGCACCGAGATCGACAACGTCAACGAATTCGAGCCGATCGAAGACCTCGAGGACATCGAGGAAGCGATCCTGAAGGAAGAAGTGGAAACGGCGTAAGCGGCACCATTCCAACATGGAAGCGCGGGCCACGGCCCGCGCAAATCCAGCGCCCCTGCATCACCGGTTCTGCACCGGCAGAACGACAACACAACTAAACCGGAGAGACTCATGACTAAACTTGCGGCCAACCTCACCATGCTGTTCAATGAAGTCGGTTTTCTCGACCGCTTCGAAGCCGCCGCGCGCGCGGGCTTCCGCGGCGTGGAATTCCTCTTCCCCTATGCCTTCCATGCGGATCAGATCGCTGACCGCCTGAACCGCTTCCAGCTGGACCTGGTGCTGCACAACCTGCCCGCCGGCAAGTGGGAAGCGGGCGAGCGCGGCATTGCCTGCCACCCGGACCGCGTCGGCGAGTTCCAGGACGGCGTGGGCGAGGCCATCAAGTACGCCAAGGTGCTGGGCGTGCGCCAGCTGAACTGCCTGGTCGGCATCCAGCCGCAGAACGTCAAGCGCGAGCAGGCCCAGGAAACGCTGGTGGAAAACCTGCGCTTCGCCGCCAGCGCGCTCGCTGCTGAGCATATCGACCTGCTGGTCGAGCCGATCAACACCTTCGACATCCCCGGCTTCTTCCTGTCGCGCACGCAGCAGGCGGTGGACCTGATCAACCAGGTCAATGCGCCCAACCTGTACGTGCAGTACGACATCTACCACATGCAGCGGATGGAAGGCGAGATCGCCAACACCATCAAGGCCAACCTGCCGAAGATCAAGCACGTGCAGCTGGCCGACAACCCGGGCCGCAATGAACCGGGGACCGGCGAGCTGAACTACCGCTTCCTGTTCAAGTTCCTGGACGAGATCGGCTACAACGGCTGGATCGGCTGCGAGTACAAGCCGAAGACCACCACCGAAGCCGGCCTGGGCTGGCGCGCCGAGCACGGCGTGCAGTAACGGGTTACCACCTACGCCAACCAAGACAGACTTAATCTCATTCAAGGAGACATCAACATGGCAAACCAACGCAACGTCGGCTTCATCGGCCTGGGCATCATGGGCGCACCGATGGCGGGCCACCTGCGCGCCGCCGGCCACACGCTGTTCGTGCATGACGTCAACCCGGCCCCGCAAGCGCTGGTCGATGCAGGCGTGACCGTCTGCACCAGCGCCGAGGAAGTCGCCAAGCGTGCCGACATCATCGTCATCATGGTGCCGGACACCCCGCACGTGGAAGCCGTTCTGTTCAGCGAAAAGGGCGTGGCCGCCGCGTTCAAGGCTGCCGGCAAGGAGGCCAGCCACAGCAAGATCGTGGTCGACATGAGCTCGATCTCGCCGATCGCCACCAAGGACTTCGCCGCGCGCATCAACAAGCTGGGCGCCTCGTACCTGGATGCTCCGGTGTCGGGCGGTGAAGTGGGCGCCAAGGCTGCTTCGCTGACGATCATGGTCGGCGGCCCGCAGGAAGCCTATGACCAGGTCAAGCCGCTGTTCGACCTGATGGGCAAGAACGTCACGCTGGTCGGTGGCAACGGTGACGGCCAGACCACCAAGGTGGCCAACCAGATCATCGTCGCGCTGAACATCCAGGCCGTGTCCGAAGCCCTGCTGTTCGCCTCCAAGGCCGGCGCCGATCCGGCCAAGGTGCGCCAGGCGCTGATGGGCGGCTTTGCGGCTTCGCGCATCCTGGAAGTGCACGGCGAGCGCATGGTCAAGCGCACCTTCGACCCGGGTTTCCGCATCGAACTGCACCAGAAGGACCTGAACCTGGCGCTGCAGGGTGCCAAGGCACTGGGCGTGGCACTGCCCAACACCGCCACCGCGCAGGAGCTGTTCAACACCTGCGCCGCCAACGGCCTGGGCAAGCAGGACCATTCGGCCCTGTGCCGCGCGATCGAGATCATGTCTAACCACCAGATCGCCAAGTAAGCAGCAACCACGTCGTCCCCGCCCTGCGGGGACGACTAGCTTTCCCCGTCAGCACCAGGACTTTTCATGCTCGCCACCGAACCTCAAGCCGCCCTGCTCTCGCCCCAGCGCGCCGCAGCGCATCCCGCACAGTCCGACGCGCGCGCGCTGTTGCGCGACCTGCTCGACACCGCGGTCGCTTCCGTCAGCGCCAGCCATTGCCTGCCGCCGCACCTGCCCACGCCGCCCAAGGGCCGCACGGTGGTGATCGGCGCCGGCAAGGCCGCTGCCGCGATGGCGCAGGCGGTCGAGGCGAACTGGCAAGGCGAGCTGTCGGGCCTGGTGGTGACGCGCTACGGCCATGGCGCCGATTGCCAGCGCATTGAAGTGGTCGAAGCCGCGCATCCCGTTCCCGACGAAGCCGGCCAGCGCGCCGCGCAGCGCATGGTGGAACTGGTGCAGGGCCTGACCGCCGACGACCTGGTGCTGTGCCTGATTTCCGGCGGCGGCTCCGCGCTGCTGGCCGCGCCCGCGCCGGGCCTGACGCTGGCCGACAAGCAGGCCGTGAACAAGGCGCTGCTCAAGAGCGGCGCGAGCATCGGCGAAATGAACTGCGTGCGCAAGCACCTGTCCGCGCTCAAGGGCGGACGCCTGGCGCTGCACTGCGCCCCGGCCCGCGTCGAGACCCTGCTGATTTCCGATATCCCCGGCGATGACCCGACCCTGATCGCAAGCGGCCCGACGCTGCCCGACGCGACCACCTGCGCCGACGCGCTGGCCGTCATCGCCAAGTACGGCATTGAAGTCCCCGCCAACGTGCGCGCCCACCTGGAGAGCGGCGCCGGCGAAACGCCCAAGCCCGGCGATGCCCGCTTCGAAGGCCACCGCAACGTGACGCTGGCCACCGCGCAGCAATCGCTGGAAGCCGCGGCCGCGCGCGCGCGTGAACTGGGCTACGAGGCCCATATCCTGTCCGACTGCATCGAAGGCGAAGCCCGCGAAGTGGCCGAAGTGCACGCTGCCATCGCGCGCCAGGTGGCGCAGCGCGGCCAGCCCTTCAGCAAGCCCTGCGTAATCCTGTCCGGCGGCGAGACCACCGTGACCGTGCGCGGCAAGGGCCGCGGCGGGCGCAATGCCGAGTTCCTGCTGGCCCTGGCGGTGGCGCTCGACGGCCTGGCCGGCGTGCACGCAATTGCCGGCGACACCGACGGCATCGACGGCTCCGAGGACAACGCCGGCGCGCTGCTCTCGCCCGACACCCTGACCCGCGCCGCCGCGCGCGGTCTGTCGGCGCGCGCGCACCTGGACAACAACGACGGCTACGGCTTCTTTGCCGGCGTGGGCGACCTGATCGTCACCGGCCCGACCCGCACCAATGTGAATGACTTCCGCGCCATCCTGATTGTGTAGGTCCTGCAGTCGTCAGCGCAGTACCGCCATACCGAAGCAGTCGTTCACCTGAACAGCATTACCCGGCGCGCCACATGGCGCGCCGTCCGAGAATGGAAGAGGAGACATCATGAGACGCCAGCGCAAAGCGAAGATCGTTGCCACGCTTGGACCCGCAAGCACCGACATCGCGGTGATCCGCGAACTGTTCGAGGCGGGCGCCGACGTGTTCCGGCTGAACTTCAGCCACGGCACGCACGAAGACCACCGCGCGCGCTACGACGCCGTGCGCAAGATCGAGGCCGAAACCGGCCGCCCGATCGCGATCCTGGCCGACCTGCAGGGCCCGAAGCTGCGCATCGGCACCTTCGCCGCCGGCAAGGTCGCGGTGCGCGCGGGCGATGTATTCGTGCTCGACAGCGATCCCACCCCGGGCGACGGCACCCGCGTCTACCTGCCGCACCCCGAACTGTTCGCCGCCGCGCAGCCGGGCCAGTCGCTGCTGATCGACGACGGCAAGGTACGCCTGTCGATCGAGGCGGTGACCACCGGCACCATCACCACGCGCGTGGTCAACAACGGCACGCTGTCCGACCGCAAGGGCGTGAACGTGCCCGACGCCGTGATCCCCATCCCCGCGCTGACCGAGAAGGACCGCAAGGACCTGGACTTCGCGCTGTCGCTGGGCGCTGACTGGATCGGCCTGTCGTTCGTGCAGCGCCCGTCCGACATCGTCGAAGCGCGCGAGATCGTCGGTACCCGTGCCGGCATCCTGTCCAAGATCGAGAAGCCGGCCGCGCTGCAGCAGCTCGAAGAGATCGTGCGCGTGTCCGATTCCGTGATGGTGGCGCGCGGCGACCTCGGCGTGGAACTGCCGCCCGAGCGCGTGCCCGGCGTGCAGAAGCGCATCCTGCGCGTGTGCCGCCAGCTGGGCAAGCCGGTGGTGATCGCCACGCAGATGCTGGAATCGATGATCGACTCGCCGGTGCCGACCCGCGCCGAAGCGTCGGACGTGGCCAGCGCCATCTATGAAGGCGCCGACGCGGTGATGCTGTCGGCCGAGTCGGCCAACGGCCGCTACCCGGTGCCGGCGGTGTCGATGATGAACCGCATCGTCACCGAGGTGGAACGCGACCCGCTGTACCGCAACCTGCTCGACGCCCAGCACGAGACCCCGCTGAACACGCGCCAGGATGCGATCTGCGCGGCGCTGCGCGAAGTCACGCAGATCATCGGCGCCGTCGCGACCGTGACCTACACGTCCTCGGGCGCCACCGCGCTGCGCGCCGCGCGCGAGCGGCCGTGCGCACCGATCGTCAGCATCACGCCGAACCTGGAAATCGCGCGCCGCCTGGCCATTGCCTGGGGCGTCCACTCCACCGTGAGCCCGGATGTGCAGAGCGTGGATGAAATGGTCGAAGCCGCCACGCGCGCGGCGGTGGCCGAAGGTTATGCCGTGCCTGGCGACCAGATCACCATCGCCGCGGGGATGCCGTTCGGGCAAGGCGGGACCACCAACCTGCTGCGCGTGGCTGAAGTTGGCGCCGGCGCGGTGGCAACCGCACCGGCTGCGCGCGAGGCCGCCTTGGCCTGACCGCGCAGCTTGCGTTCCCGTCCCGGAACGTTCGCGTCATCACGGAACCGGGTGCAGACCCGGTTTCTTTGTTTTGCCGCACACCGCCTGCGTTGCCCGTCTCCAGGGCGAGTGGGTGGTGTTTTTTTGTTTGGGCCTGGTGTCCGGCACCGAAAACAGCAGCTGACACCGGATTGCTATACTGCTTGCCATCCTCCCACCCCGCAATTTCCCCTCCCCCCCGGAGTCCCCCATGCGCCTAGATGACGAAGCCGAAAGCCAGCACGTTGAAGACCGCCGCGGCGGATTCGGCGGTGTCGGCGGCAAGACCATCGGCATCGGCACGGTCATCGTCGCGCTGGCGGCGTCCTATTTCTTCGGCATCGACCCGATGCTGATCATGCAGGGCGCCTCGGTGCTGCAGGGCTCCGGCCCGCAGCAGCAACAGCAGCAGGCGAACCGCCCGCCGGCGACGGATCAGATGACGGTGTTCACGCGCAAGGTGCTGGGCAATACCGAGCGCACCTGGCAACACATCTTTGAAGCCCAGCTGAACCGCCGCTATGCGCCCCCCACGCTGGTGCTGTTCTCGGGCGCCACACCCACGGCATGCGGCACCGGCCAGTCGGCGATGGGTCCGTTCTACTGCCCCGGCGACCAGAAGGTCTATATCGACCTGGCCTTCTATGACGAGCTGCGCCAGCGCTTCGGCGCCAGCGGCGACTTTGCCCAGGCCTATGTGATCGCGCACGAGATCGGCCACCATGTGCAGAACCTGCTGGGCGTATCGGACAAGGTCGACAGCGCGCGCCGCCGCATGGGCGAGGCGCAGGCCAACCAGCTCTCGGTGCGCATGGAACTGCAGGCCGACTGCCTGGCAGGTGTCTGGGCCGCCACCGCGCAGCGCGCCAACCAGCAATTGCTGGAGCCCGGCGATATCGAAGAAGGCCTGAAGGCCGCCGCCGCGATCGGCGACGACCGGCTGCAGCGCCAGTCGCAGGGCTATGTCGTGCCGGAGGCCTTTACCCACGGCTCCAGCGAGCAGCGCGTGCGCTGGCTGCGCCGCGGCATCGAGTCCGGCGATATCCGCAAGTGCGATACCTTCGCCTCGCGCGACCTGTAAGCGCAGGCTCCACCCCCGACGTGGGAAGGGTGCCGACAATGTGATGTTTGCGTTGCCCGGACTTTGTTCCCTGTCTATAATCGCCGGCAAGGCCGCATTGCGACGGCCAGTCGCCGGCGTCGATCCTCACCGATCCTTCCTGCCGCAGCGCCGGGTTCTCCCCTCAGGACCCCTGCAAGCGCCGCGGTGCACGCCGGCCCCGGTCTGCGGGCCACGCGCCCCCTGACCGACAGGCGACCCGACACGCGGCCAGATCTGCACCATCAGCAACATCGGCCCGGCTTTGCCGCGACTCGACGCCTCTTGCCGCTAAGCCTTGCGGCGTCTCCACACCCAAGCCGTTCCGTTCCAACCGCACCGGAGCCACGGCCGATCTTCACTTGCCGTGCGCCCGTGCCAGCCCTGACCTGACATGGCGTCGTTTTTCCTGAAGCGCCCGGCGTTTGCCTGGGTGCTGGCCATCCTGACCGTGGTAGCGGGCCTGGTGGCCCTGAACCGCATCCCCATCGCCCAGTACCCGGCGGTGGCGCCGCCCACGGTGATCGTCTATGCCGATTACCCGGGTGCGTCAGCGCGCACGGTGGAGGACCGCGTCACCGCGGTGCTGGAGCAGCAGATGCACGGCATCCCCGGCCTGCTCTACCTGGATTCCAGCAGCGAGGGCGGCACCGCCACGGTGACGCTGGGCTTCCGCCAGGGCACCGACCCGCAGCTGGCGCAGGTCAACGTGCGCAACCGCGTGGCGCAGGCCGAGCCCTTGCTGCCCGAGGCGGTGCGCCGCGGCGGCGTCTATGTCGACCAGGCCAGCAGCAGCGCCTTCATGTACGTGTCGCTGGTGTCCGACAGCGGGCAACTGGACGAGACCGCGCTGGGCGACTTTGCCGCGGGCTCGGTGCTGCCGCTGCTGCGCCGCCTGCCCGGCATCGGCAAGGCCGAGCCATACGGCGCCGAGTACGCGCTGCGGATCTGGTTCGATCCCGACAAGCTGCACGCCTTCAACCTGACCACGGCCGAGGTCGAGGCCGCCATCCGCGCGCGCAACGGCAACGTGACCCCCGGCCAGCTGGGCGCCGCGCCGGCGCTGCCGGGCCAGCCGTTCCAGGCGATCGTGCGTCCGCCCGCGCCGATGAGCGATGCGCAGGCGTTCGGGCGCATCGTGGTGCGCGCGGCCACCGACGGCTCGGCCGTGCTGCTGCGCGACGTGGCGCGGGTGGAGCTGGCCGCCAGCGACTACCGCTACGGCTCCACGCTGAACACGCGCAACGCCGCGTCGATCGGGCTGAAGCTGGCCGACGGTGCCAACGTGCTGCAGACCTCGCGCACCGTGCGCGCCGCGCTCGATGCCGCCAGCAAGGGCTTCCCCGGCGACGTGCGCTATGAGATCTCTTACGACGGCGCCACCTTCGTGCAGGCGTCGATCTCGCGCGTGGTGCTGACGCTGGTCGAAGCCACGGTGCTGGTATTCCTGATCCTGTACCTGTTCCTGGGCAACCTGCGCGCCACGCTGATCCCGTGCATCGTGGTGCCGGTATCGCTGCTGGGCACGGTCGCGTGCCTGTATGCGCTGGGGCTGTCGCTGAACGTGATCACGCTGTTCGGCGTGGTGCTGGCGATCGGCATCCTGGTGGACGACGCCATCGTGGTGGTCGAGAACGTCGAGCGCATCATGCGCACCGACGGCGTGGGCGCGATGCAGGCCGCGGCGCGCTCGATGCGCGAGGTCTCGGGCGCGCTGGTGGCGGTGACGCTGGTGCTGTGCGCGGTGTTCGTGCCGATGGCGTTCTTCGGCAGCGCGGTGGGCGTGATCTACCGGCACTTCGCGGTGACGCTGGCGGTATCGATCGCGTTCTCGCTGTTCTTTGCGCTGACGCTGGCGCCGGCCATGTGCGCCAGCCTGCTGCGCCACAGCGCGGCGCCGGCGCGCGGGCCGCTGGCCTGGTTCGATGCGCGCTTTGCCGCCTTCACCGGGCGCTATGCCGGCTGGGTGCAGGCGCTGCAGCGCAGGCGGCTGCGCTGGCTGGCGGTCTACCTGGCGTTGACGCTGGCATGCGGCTACGCCTTGTGGAAGATGCCCAGCGGCTTCCTGCCAGAAGAGGATACCGGCGAGATCGTGGTCGATGTCGAGCTGCCCGCCGGCAGCACGCAGGCCGACACGCGCCGGCTGGTGGCCGGGCTGGAACAGTGGATGCGCGACCAGCACTACCCGGTGCATTCGAGCTTTGCCGTGCTGGGCTGGTCCAGCGGCGGCAGCGGCGAGCAGCGCGCCAGCCTGTATATCGGCCTGACCGACTGGAAAGCGCGCGGACGCAAGCACACGGCCCAGGCCGTGCTGGAGCGGCTGTCGGCCGGGCTGGAAACCTGGCCAGGCCGCGGCGCGGCGCAGCTGTTTGCGTACAACAGCTCGGCGCTGCCGGAACTGGGCAGCATCGGCGGCCTGGACATGCGCCTGGTGGCGCGCCAGCCGGTGGGGCGCGAGGCGCTCTTCGCCGCGCGCGACAAACTGCTTGAGCGCGCCAGGCAGGACCCGGTGCTGGGCGAGGTGCGCGCCACCACCGGCCAGCCGGTGCCGGCGCTGGACCTGAAAATCGACTACCGCAAGGCCGAGGCCTTCGGCGTCGATGCCGATACCGTGCACCACACGCTGTCGGCCACGCTGGGCTCGCGCTATATCGACGAAGTCGCGCGCGAGGGCCGCGTGCGCCGCGTGATCCTGCAGGCCGACGCGCCGTTCCGCATGCAGCCGGACCAGCTCGCGCGCGTGCACGTGCGCAACGCACAGGGCGCGATGGTGTCGCTGGCCGCGTTCGCCTCGCTGGAATGGGGGCGCGGCGAGGTCACGCTGGAGCGCTTCGACGGCTTCAGCTCGGTGCGCATCAATGCCGAGGTCGCGCCGGGCCACACCACCGGCGCGGCCATGACGCGGCTGGCCGAACTGGTGCGCGAGCTGGGGCCGGAATACGACGTGCGCTGGACCGGGCGCGCCTTCGAGCAGGAGCAGACCGGCACGCAGGCGCCGTGGCTGTTCGCGCTGTCGCTGCTGTTTATCTTCCTGTGCCTGGTGGCGCTGTATGAAAGCTGGACCCTGCCGCTGGCGGTGATCGCGATCGTGCCGACCGGCCTGATGGGCGCGGCCGCGGCGATCTGGCTGCGCGGCATGCCCAACGATGTCTACTTCAAGGTGGGTGTGGTGGTGATCATGGGGCTGGCGGCCAAGAACGCGATCCTGATCGTCGAATATGCCGAGCAGTTGCGGCGCAGCGGCGCGGGCATGGGCGCGGTGGAGGCCGCCACGCGCGCGGCGCGCCAGCGGCTGCGGCCGGTGGTGATGACCTCGCTGGCCTTTGTGCTGGGCGTGGTGCCGCTGGCAATCAGCACCGGCCCGGGCGCGGGTGCGCAACAGGCGGTCGGCACCGGCGTACTGGGCGGCATGCTGGGTGCGACGGTGCTGGGTACGCTGGCGGTGCCGCTGCTCTATGCCGCGATCGCGCGCAGGTTGCCGCGCGCGCAGCCGGAGCCCGGACACGACTCGACCGCCACGCAGCCGCCTTCGGCATGAGGAGCATGCCTGCGCGCTAACGCGGTCACGAGCCGAGGGAAGAGAAAAGCGCCTGCCTGGCGAAGAGAGAAGGAGGAGGAGGTCAGCCGGGCAGGCGGGAGAGAAAACTTGCGGCCACCGCAGTGGCCGCACGAGGTCTTTGGGAAGACCTGCGAGGATCAGACGCGATAGCCGTACAGCGAGCCGTCACCGGTGCGGGAATTGTCGAGCGCACGATCGGCAATATCACCGGTGAAGGTGTGCGCACCTTCGCTGAAGGTATCGAACTTGTCCTTCTTCGAGATCTCGCCGCTGAAGCTATGCGAGCCTTCGGTGAAGCTGTCGAACTTGCCGTCGCGGCGCGAGCCTTCCGAGTACGGGTCGAAGCGGCCGGTGCGGGCTCCGTCCGTGTATGTATCGAACTTGCCTTGCTTGGCGCCGTCCGTATACACATCGTACTTGCCGGCCTTCAGCGCATCGGCGTACACATCAAACTTGCCAACCTTGCTGGCAGCGGGGGCAGCCAACGCCACAGCGGACGCGGCGACCGCCGCGAACACAAGCGCGCCGCCAAGGATACGTCTGGCGATCATTTGGGACTCCTTCAACTGATTTCGTCGTTCTTTCTTGTATGGACCGGGATGAGACTCCGGCCGCCCTGCAATCTATGTTGCGATGCGAGCACGGACTGAAGATTAGTCACAGTCCGCGCAAGCAGAAATACCGCTGCGACGAATGGTGCGTTGCGAGTCGTGAAACGTCTGGCTTGCCGATGAATGGTGTCGATGGATTGCCGGGCACACGCGGCGCAGGACGCGCCTGCGTGGCCCCGGCAGCACGCCTCAGGCGGCTGGGATTTGGCTCAGGATGCGGCTCAAAGCGTGTACTGGCCGCTGGCTTCCGGCTGGAACGCGATCCCGGCGACACTCACCTGCTGCTCGCGGCCGTCGGGCAGCCGGTAGCTGACGGTCTGGCCGGCGCGCGCGCCCAGCAGCGCCTGGCCCACCGGCGACAGCACCGACAGCCGGCCGGCATCAAAGTCGGCCGCGTCGGGGTACACCAGCGTCCAGTTGCGCGGGGCCTGCTCGCCCGGCAGGTTGCAGACCAGGCGCGTGTTCATGGTGACCACGTCGGTCGGGATCTCTTCTGGCGCGACGATGGTGGCGCGCGCCAGCAGGCTGTCGAGCATGTCCTCAAGCTGCGCCGAGCCGGCGCGGCTGGCGATGCGCTCCAGGCGGGTCACGTCGAGTTCGGTCAGGTACAGGGTGGCGGTATTCGTTTTGGTGGCCGTCATGGCGGGTCCTCCGGCAGTCGGGTGGTTTGGCGCGGCCCGGCCAGCATGGCAGGCGGCGGCGGTCAGGTCTTGCACGTTGGCATGCCGCGCAGCAGCGCGGACATCAACGGATCGGCGAAAGCCTTGCGGCAATTGCCGGCAACAACGGAAACGCTGGCTCAGGCCCGGTTCGGCCCGGGCCCCGCTTGTGGGAGACGAATCAGGCTGGGAACCGGGCGGAATCAGGCGGTGCGCTGATCCGGCGGGGAGAGACCGCGCGCGTGGCGCGCTGGGGCAGGATGTTGGCCGTGACGATCGCGCACGCGTGCGCGCGGCCGGTCCGCATCAGGCGGACAGGCGCATCGGGCATCGGCGTCAGGCGATCAGTCATGGTCATGCAGAAGGTTTGATCAGGGGCAGCGGATGGTTCTCTGAACAGGCGAGCCGCGTAAGTCGTTGCTCACTACGTCGCTCACTGGCTGCGCTGCCGCCGGGGCCCGTGCACCGCAGTGGTGCGATCACGGGAATAGCCATCGTAGCACAGCGACGCGCCTGCGCGCCTCACCCATTGGCAGCATGCCCGGCCTCGTGCGCGCCCGCATGGCATTCACAGGCCGCGCCGGCCGCGGCCTGCTGCAGGTTCTGCAGGATGCCGCACTCACTGGCGGGCTGGTGGTGGTGACAGGTCTCGCGCAGCGCGCGCAACTGCCCCTCAAGCGCCTCCAGCGCCACCCGCTGCGCATGGATCTGCGCGATCTGGCGGTCCAGCAGCGTATTGATGTCGTCGCAGTCCTGCGACGGATTGCGCTCGAACTCGCGCAGCCGCCGCACATCCGACAGGCCCATGCCGAGCGAGCGGCAGTGGCGCACGAAATTCAGCTGGACCAGGTGGCCATCGTCATAGCGGCGATAGCCGTTGGCCTCGCGCCGCGGCGCGTCGAGCAGGCCTTCGCGTTCGTAATAACGGATGGTCTCGACATCGCAGCCGCTGGTACGGGAGAGTTCGCCGATGCGCATATTGTTTCCTCTGTGCCCTGGCAATCCCAGTAACCACTACAGGGTTGGCGATAGTGTAGGCCAGTCCTGGCTAGTGTGCAGAGGCGGCGGATTCGCCGCCTGGCTCGCGATTCCCGGTCCGGGTTGAGCAGCGCCAGGGCAACTGGTTGCACATGGTGTGGTATCCCTCATGCTTGAGGCCTGCGCCACGGCGCATCCTGTAGAATTCCTTGAACACTTACTGACAAGCCGTCCTCACGTGCGCTCCATCTGGCTTCTGCTGCTGATCCTGATGCTGGCCTGCCTGCCTTTCCAGGGCTGGGCGGACACGTTCGCGCACGCCATGGCGTCCCCTGCCGATACGGCGGGCGCACCGGCCCCCACCGCTGGCAGCGCCGACCTCGACGACACTGCCGCCATGGGTGACCAGCCATCACCCCTCTCCGAAACCACCGAGCCGCAACTGCAGCCCGGTGCCGACCTCGCCGAGCAACTCCTGCCGGCACCTCCGTTGCGCTTTGCGGCCTGGTCCGGCCGTGTGGCGCCGCCGCGCTATGCCGGCGTTCCGCTGCCCGACCCCGACCTGCCGCTGTTGCCGCGTCCCCCACGCGCCTGAATCCCGCTGGCGCGGCCTGGCCGCGCTCGCCCGTTCCTGCGTGCCGTGCCCCGGCGCGCGCCTGCGGCCCGTCCGCGTCTTTCCGCCGTACTGCTCCACCACATACTCATGAAACGCGTATTGCTTTTCCTGGCGACCAACCTCGCCGTCATGCTCGTCCTCAGCATCACCGCCAGCGTGCTGGGGGTGAATCGTTACCTGACTGCCAATGGCCTGAACCTGGGCACCCTGCTCGCGTTCGCCGCGCTGATGGGCTTCGGCGGCGCCTTCATCTCGCTGCTGATGTCCAAGACCATCGCCAAGTGGTCCACCGGCGCGCAGGTCATTACCCACCCCAGCACCAGCACCGAGCTGTGGCTGGTGCAGACCGTCGAGAAGCTGGCGCAGCGCTCCGGCCTGCCCATGCCTGAAGTGGCCATCTACGACGGCGAGCCCAACGCCTTCGCCACCGGCGCGACCAAGAACAGCTCGCTGGTGGCGGTGTCCACCGGCCTGCTGCAGTCGATGTCGCACGACGAAGTCGAAGCGGTGCTAGCGCACGAGGTGGCGCACGTGGCCAATGGCGACATGGTGACGTTGACGCTGATCCAGGGCGTGGTCAACACGTTCGTGATCTTCCTGGCGCGCGTGGTCGGCTACTTCGTCGACTCGATGTTGCGCAAGAGTGACGAGGAGTCGAGCGGGCGGGGCATCGGCTACATGGTCACGGTGGTCGTCTGCGAAATCGTGTTCGGCATCCTGGCCAGCATCATCGTGGCCTGGTTCTCGCGCCACCGCGAATTCCGCGCCGACGCCGGCGCGGCCGGCCTGATGGGTTCGCCCACGCCGATGGTGGCGGCGCTGCGCCGCCTCGGCGGCCTGGACCCGGACGGCCTGCCGCAGAACATGCAGGCGATGGGCATCGCCGGCGGCAAGTCGTGGCTGGCGCTGTTCTCGAGCCATCCGCCCATTGAGCAGCGCATTGCCGCGCTGCAATCCGCGCGCTGAAGCCCGGGGCAAGCAATGCCCCCGGCGCCGGGGCCTGACACTGGCGCGGCGCCGGCTACCTGACAGGGAGTTTTCGATGCGATCGAGCGTGCTGGAACCGACAAGCCCCGCGTGGCGCGACACGCTGGCGCGATGTCGCCATGATTGCTACCACACGCCTGGCTGGCATAATGCCGCCGAGCGCAGCGACCACGGCAGCGCTGCCGCGGTGCTGGTGCGTGACGGCGCCCACGAGTTGCTGGTTCCGCTGGTGCGCCGGCCCATTGCCTGCGGCAGCTGGGATGCCACCTCGGCCTATGGCTACGGCGGCCCGGTGTTGAGCACCGATGTCCCGGCCGGGTTTGCCGAGGAGGCACTGGGCGCGGCGCTCGCGCTGCTGCGCGAGTGCGGCTGCGTGTCGTGGTTTATCCGCCTGCACCCACTGCTCAATGCCGACTGGAACAGCCGCCTCGGGCTGGTGATGGATCAGGGCGAGACGGTATCCGTCGACCTGACCAAGAGTGCCGAGCAGCTATGGCACGAAACGCAGGCGCGCCACAGGCTGGGCATCAACCGCGCCCGGCGCGCGGGCGTGAGCGCACGCCTGGACCGTGATTTCGCCATGCTGCCGCGCTTTATCGCGCTGTACAACGCGACCATGGCGCGTTTGGGCGCGTTGCCCTACTACTTCTTCGACGCGCAGTACTACCGCACCCTGGTGCGCGCGCTGGGCGACGACCTGCTGCTGTTCGTGGCGGAGGAAGACGGCCGCATGATCGGCGCGGCGCTGTTCACCGTGGCCCGGGGGACGGGCATCATGCAATATCACCTGTCCGCCTGGGACTGGGCGTACCGCCACCTCCAGCCGACCAAGACCGTGATCCATGCCGCGCGCGAATGGGGCCGCACCAACGGCCTGCACTACCTGCACCTGGGCGGCGGGCTGGGTTCGGCCAAAGACTCGCTGTATGAGTTCAAGCGCGGCTTTTCGCACGATACGCATGTGTACCGGACCCAGCGCCTGGTGGTGGACCCCGACCGGTACGTGGCGCTGTCCGGCGGCGACAAAGCCACGCTGGATGACCTGGGTGGCTTCTTTCCGGCTTACCGGCGCCCGGGCGCGCGCTTCGGGCCGCCGCAGGCGGATGCCGGCGACAACGTGCCGGCGCTCGCGGCATTCAAGACCGGGACCTGAAGCCGGACTGCTGCGGCGCTAGTCGACCACCCGGCCCCGCAGCACCTTGAGCTGACTGCGCTGGCTCTTGGATTCCAGCCGGCGCCGGCGTGATGCCAGCGTGGGCCGCGTGGCACGGCGCACGCGCGGCGGCGTGGCCACGCTGCGCACCAGTTCGTGCAGCCGCCGCACCGCTTCGTCGCGGTTCTGGTCGAGGCTGCGGAACTGCTGCGCCTTGATCACCACCACGCCGTCGCGCGTGATGCGGTGGTCGTGCAGCGCCAGCAGGCGTTCCTTGTGGTCGGGCGCGAGCGAGGAGGCATGCACGTCGTAGCGCAGGTGCACGGCATTGGACACCTTGTTGATGTTCTGGCCGCCCGCACCCTGCGCCCGGATCGCCGTGATCAGGTATTCGTGATGGGGGATGACGAGGTCGTCGGTCATGGTGGGATCATAGCAAGCGCTGGTGGCACTACCGCCACGCATAGCCGATGCCAACCCCGTAAGTGACCTGGTTGCGCGTGCCGCGCTGGGTCACGATGGGGCTGTCGGCGGCATCGCCGGTCAGGCGCTGGCCGTACACCATCGCCCCCCATACCAGTGCTTGTCGAACTGGTAGAGCAACGCCAGCCAGCCGGTGAACTGTTCCAGGCCCCCGCCCGGGCTATAGACAGGCAGGCCGCTGGCCGCCGAATCCGACGGGGTGACGCCGAAATAGGTGCGGTTGAAACTGCCGCTGACCCACGTCGCGCCCAGGCCGGCTCCCGCATAGACCCGCGGGTGCAGCGGCACCCACAGCGAACCCGTTGCAGCGATATGCGTGCCGCCGTAGATGATGCCGGCATTGGTCATCACGTTGACGCCGCCGCGCAAGCGCCAGGGGACACGGCCCTGGTTCAGGTATTCATAGCCGACGTAGCCGCCGGCCTCGAACGTGGTGTCGATCTCGTGCAGGCGCGAGACCACCGGATCGTCAACGTCGTTGCGTCCAAGGCGCAACCCCACTGCCGGTCCCCACTGGAAACCGGTTAGCCCGCCAAAGTTGAACTGCGCATACGGGCCATACCATTCCAGCAGCCGGCCGCCCGGCGTGACATAACGCAGGCCCGGCACCACGCCGATCATGCGGTCCTTGCCGCCGGCAAACTCGGTGGTAGAGCCAATGCCAAGCCCGGCCATATTGGGGAGCGAACCCGGCAGGCTCAGCGGCGCAGCGGACACCGAGGTTGCTGCGCCGGCGAGCAACAGTGCTGCCAGCACGCCGCCCAGCTTGCGCAGGGGCGTTGTCGAAATTGCCATGTTGGTTTCCGGGAGCGCGGCACACGGCCCGCCGCGCGAGATTGCGTGGATCGAGTGAATCTATCAGCACTGTCGCGCGGCACGGCGAGGTGCGTGCTGAGAGTTTTCAGGGCGCGATTTAAAGCCGCGCCCGCTGTGCTGACCCGCTGATGTGAAATGTTCCGGCGCGGTTCGGGCACGCTGCGCGCAGCCGACGGCAGCCGCATCATGTTCCAGCGCATCGGCAACAGCACCCTGGCGCTGGTCGACTACTTCTCCGCCGCCGACCTGCTGCTGCGCACTGCGTTGCACCTGAGCGCCGTGCTGGCCGCCAGCGCGCTGGCGCTGGCGTTGCTGATGTGGGTCACCTTGCAGGGCATCGGCAAGCTGTTCTCGCACTGCCTCGCGCGCGGCGAAGCGCTGCGCGCGCTGCCCGAGACCGACGCGCTGACGGGCCTGACCAACCGCCGCGAGTTCGAGGCGCGCTTCGGCATCGAGTACGAGCACTGCCTGCGCGACAAGACGCCGATGTCGATGCTGATGATCGATATCGACCGCTTCAAGCGCATCAACGACAACTGGGGCCACGCCAGCGGCGAACGCGGGCTGCGGAAGCTGGCCAGTGTCATCGCACTAAACTTCGGGAGGAATTTTGGCGCGCCCGGCTGGGATCGAACCAGCAACCCCTGCCTTCGGAGGGCAGTACTCTATCCATTGAGCTACGGGCGCACAGGACGGTTTTGCAACCGGTTTGTGGGTACAGCGGTTGCGGCGGGCGAGTGCCGCCGCAGGAAAGTCGTATAGGATACCGCGTTTGCCCCGTGCCGTCCATGCGGGCCCGCCAGGGGCTTCAGGGAACGTCTCGCAACCGCCGCTTTTTGGCACTGGCGGGGGGCCTTTGGCGCTATAATCGCCAGCTATTTGCGTCAAATCGTGCCCGCCACACCGCCGATGCAATGAGTCGACCGGGGTCAAGGCCGCGCGGCTTGTTGTCGGCGACAATCAGGTCCGGTCCGGGAGACAGTCCGCAGCGCGCAAATAGCAACAGACCCAAGTCAGGCAAGGGCCGCAGCCAGCACGGGCGGTCCGCATGGGGCCGGACAGCGGTCAGCGAGTGACCAAGACCGGGCCAGAATAAGCAAGCCGAGCGTAAGCGGCCAGAAGGTTTCCTGCAAAACTGAGAGTTCTGTATGAGCGACGTCCACAACGAACACGACGAACACGAGTCTCCCATCAAGACCCCGAAGCAACTGATCGCAGTTGTGATCGCGGCTTTCCTGGTGCCGATCATCGTGATCATTCTGCTGGTCAACTTTGTCGGACACGGCTCGACTGAAAGCGCCGGCGCCGCCACCACGGCGGAAGCCGTCAACGACCGCATCAAGCCGGTTGCCTCGCTCGAAATCAAGGATCCCAACGCGCCGCGCGTCTTCAAGACGGGCGAGCAGGTCTACAAGGAAATCTGCGCCGCGTGCCACGCCACCGGCGCGGCGGGCGCACCCAAGTACGCCAACGCCGGCGACTGGACCGCGCGCATCGGCCAGGGCTTTGACGGCCTGATGAAGTCGGTGATAAACGGCAAGGGCGCGATGGCCGCGCGTGCCGGCACCACGCCGGACGACTACGCCGACTACGAACTGGCCCGTGCCGTGGTCTACATGGCCGACGCCGGCGGTGCCAAGTTCCCGGAACCGGCTGCCCCGGCTGCCGCCGCGCCGGCGACTGCCGCAGCCCCTGAAGCCGCCGCCGCTCCGGCCGCCGGTGCCGCGCCTGCACCGGCAGCTCCCTCGGCAGCGGCCCCGGCAGCTGCTGCCGCCGCACCCGCTGCTGCGCCGGCCGCCTCGGCCGACGTGGGCAAGAAGGTCTACGAGCAGGTCTGCGCCGCCTGCCACGCCGCCGGCGTGGCAGGTGCGCCCAAGTTCGGCGACAAGGCCGCCTGGGCGCCGCGCCTGAAGGAAGGCATGGACGCGGTCCACAACTTTGCGCTCAAGGGCAAGGGCGTGATGCCGCCCAAGGGTGGCTACGCCGGCCCGGACGCCGACGTGATCGCCGCCTCGGACTACATGGCCAACGCCGCCAAGTAAGTCCGCCTGCTGCAAACAAAAAGCCCGCGCACATTGCGCGGGCTTTTTTTCGTCCGTACCGCTTGCGCGGCCGCTACACCACGCGCGAGTACCGCGCCCGCGGCACGAAGCGCACCGGCTGCGCGCCATCGTTGGCGGCAACGGCCTGGGCACCCGTGGACGCTGGCCGCGCGGCGTCTTCGCGCAGGTAGCGGTCGAACACCATCGCCACGCGCCGCACCAGCAGCCGGCCCAGCGGCGTCACGGTGATGCGGTCCGGCGCGCATTGCACCAGTCCGTCCGCGCCCAGCGCGGCGAGGTCGGCCAGTTCCGGCGCAAAGGCCGTGCCGAAGCGGATGCCGTGGCGCGCTTCCAGCGCCGGGATATCGAGCACTCCATTGCACATCAGAGCGCCGATGATCTCGCGCCGCAGGTGGTCGTCGGCGCTCATCGCCACGCCGCGCGCCAGCGGCAGGCGGCCGTGGTCGAGCGCGCCGTAGTACTCGTCCAGCGTGCGCGCATTCTGCACGTAGCGCCCCGCGATCGCGCCGATCGCGGAAATGCCGAGCCCGACCTGGTCGTAGCCGGCATGCGTTGAGTAACCCTGGAAGTTGCGCTGCAGCCGCCCTTCGCGCTGGGCCACGGCGAGGTCGTCGTCGGGCAGCGCGAAATGGTCCATACCTATGTAGACGTAGCCCTCGGCGCTCAGCCGCTCGATGGTGGAGACCAGGATGTCGAGCTTCTCGCCGGCGGGCGGCAAGGCGTTTTCATCGATGCGGCGTTGCGGCTTGAACACATGCGGCAGGTGCGCGTAGCTATAGACCGAGAGCCGGTCGGGGCGCAGCGCCAGCACCTGATCGATGGTGCGGCCAAAGCGCGCCGCGGTCTGGTGCGGCAGGCCGTAGATCAGGTCCAGGCTGACCGAGCGGAAACCCAGCGTGCGTGCGGCATCCACCACGGCGCGGGTCTCTTCGAAGGGCTGGATGCGATGGATGGCCTGCTGGACCTTGGGATCGAAATCCTGCACGCCCAGGCTGACGCGGTTGAAGCCCAGTTCGGCCAGCAGCGCCATGCGGGCGTGGTCGACGCGGCGCGGATCGATCTCGATCGAATGCTCGCCCTCGGCCGCCAGCTCGAAATGCTCATGCAGCAGCGCCATCACGCGGCGCATCTCGCCGGGGTCGAGGAAGGTCGGCGTGCCCCCGCCCCAGTGCGACTGCAGCACCTGGCGACGCGGCCCGAGCCGGTCTGCCACCAGCGCCATTTCGCGGCCCAGGTAGTTGACGTAGCGGGCGCTGCGGCCATGGTCGCGCGTGATGATCTTGTTGCAGCCGCAGTAGTAGCAGATGTTCTCGCAGAACGGGATATGCAGGTACAGCGACAGCGGCGCCGGCGCGTCGGCGCGGCAGGCGGCCAGTGCGTCGTGGTACAGCGACAGGTCGGGGCCGTTGTGGAAGCGGTCGGCCGTCGGGTACGAGGTATAGCGCGGGCCGTTGCCGTCGATGCGGCCGGCCAGCGCACGGAAGTCGGACAGCGCGCGGCGGTCGGGCGCAGGGGAAGGTATGGCAGACGGGATCATGGGGGCGCGGGGGTATGAGTGTATGACGGCCCATCGTAGGGCCGCACCGCCGCCGGCGCGTTGACCGCCGTCAAGCGCGGGCATTGGACCCTGCGGGCGGCAGGCGTCACATTGGTGTCATGTGCGGCGGATACGCTGCGCGCCACCGCCGGCCCGCGCGTCACCTGCCCCCTGCAATGCCAACTCCCGACCAGACTCCGATGTTTCCGCCGTACCTACCGCTGCGCAGGCACCTGGCAGCACCGGCCCGGCACCGGCGCCGCCTGCTTGCCGCCGCCGGCGCGGCCCTGGCCCTGCCCGCCTGGCCAGCACTGTCGCAGGCGCGCCGCACGATCGTGGTCGGCCACCTGCTCGACCGCGGCGGCGCACAAGCCGACCTTGCGCGCGACTACCTGGCCGGGGCCAAGGTCATGTTCGACGCCGTCAACGCCGGCAACGGCCCGGTGCGCATCGCGCACGTGGTCCGCGACGCCGATCCCGACCCGCGCCGCGCGCTGGCGCAGGCGGTGTCGCTGGCCGATACCGACCGCGCCGAGCTGCTGTTCGGCCCGGGCGACCGGCTGTTGCCGGCGCTGGCGGCATCGGCCGAGCTGGGCCGGCGCGGCGTGCAGATCGTGGCGCCGCTGTCGGGCCTTGCGCTGACGGCCGACAACGTCTGGTTCACCCGTGCCGACTACCAGGCCGAACTGGACGCGGCGGTACGCCAGCTGCGCAGCTACGGCATGACCAGCATCGCGCTGGCCCTGGCGCCGGACTTCGCCGCCCCGTCGCTGGCCCGGCTGGAGGCGCAGACCGGGACGCGCGCGGTGCCGCTCGACGCCAATCCCGAGGCCGCCGCCCGGCGCATCGCCGCCACCCGCCCGGGCGCGGTGATCGTGGCGGGCGATACCCTCGCCTACGCCGGACTGGGCCGCGCGCTGGCGGTGCAGGGCTGGTACGGTTTCCTGGTCGGGCTGTCGTCGGTCAGCGCCACCGCCGCGCGCGAAATCCTGGGCGCTGGCTACAACGGCGGCATGGTGCTGACCCAGGTCGCGCCCGGGCCGCAACAGGCCACGCTGCGGGTGGTGAAGGAACACGTGGCGCGCATGAAGCAATACCTGGATGAGCCGCCGTCGCCGGCCACGCTGGCCGGCTATATCGGCGCGGCATGGCTGGCGCGCGCGCTGGCCGGCCTGCGCGGCAGCGGCGCGGCCGAGATGCGGCGGGCACTGCAGGGGCGCGTGGACGTGGGCGATTTCCCGCTCGACTTCACGCACGGGCAGCGCGGCTCGCAGTACGTCACGCTGGCGGCGTCAGCCGCGCGGTAGGGACAGGCGCGCGGGCAGGCCGCCTTCGGGGCGGTTGCTCAGGGTCAGCTCGCCGCCATGGCGCGCGGCAATGTCGGCCGCGATCGACAACCCCATGCCGACCCCGCCGGTGGCGCGGCTGCGCGAGGATTCGACGCAGTAGAACGGCTCGAGCAGCACAGCCGCCATACCAGGTATGCCTGCACCCGGCGTCTTGTCAGCCTGGTATGCCTTTGTATCGGGACTGTAGCGCCCCGTTCAGCCCGGGGCCGTCTTGCCGCCGGTTCCCAGCAGTGCCTTGAGCGCGCCGAGCCGGTCCTTGGGGCTCATCGCCGGGGTTTCATCCACCGGCGCAGGCGCCTCCTCCAGCTTCATCTCGCCGATAAAGCGCGAAGGCTGGCACGAGTAGGTTTCGCGCGCACGCTTGCGCTTCTTGCACCAGCTGACATGCAGGCTGCGCTGGGCGCGGGTGATGCCGACATACATCAGCCGCCGCTCTTCCTCGATCTTCTCGTCGCTCATGTCCTCGTCTTCGCGGCAGTGCGGCAGGATGCCCTCCTCCACACCGACCAGGAACACGTGCGGATACTCCAGCCCCTTGGACGCATGCAGCGTGGACAGCCGCACCGCGTCGGGATCTTCCTCGCGGCCTTCCAGCATGCTCATCAGCGCCACGGTCTGGGTCAGCTCCAGCAGGTTCTTGCCTTCGCTGCCGAAGCCGTCGGCATTGTCGAAACCGGTGGCTTCCTCGCCCTCGGCGCCTTCGGGCTTGGTGCCCTTGCGCTTGAGCCAGTCCAGGAATTCCAGCGTGTTGGTCCAGCGCGACTGCGCCTGCCGTTCGTCGAAGCTGTCGTACAGGTAGGCCTCGTAGTGGATCCCTTCCATCAGGTCGTCCAGCACCACGGTGGCGGGATCCTTGGCCGCGCGGTCGGCCAGCCGTACCATCGATTCGCAGAACACGCGCAGCGGCTCCAGCTGGCGCGGCTGCAGCTTGCCTTCGATACCGCCCATCATCGCGGCCTCGAACAGCGACACCTTGGCCTGTCCGGCAAAGGTGCCCAGCACTTCCAGCGTGGTGTTTCCCACGCCGCGGCGCGGCGTGGTGATGGCGCGGATAAAGGCGGGATCGTCGTCGGGATTGGCAATCAGGCGCAGGTAGGCGCAGATGTCCTTGATCTCGGCCTTGTCGAAGAAGCTCTGGCCGCCTGAAAGCACATAGGGAATGCGCTCGCGCCGCAGGATCTGCTCAAACAGCCGCGCCTGGTGGTTGCCGCGATACAGGATGGCGTAGTCGCGGAACTGCGCGCGGCGCTCGAACTTGTGCGCGGACAGGCGGAACACCACCGACTCGGCCTCGTGCTCCTCGTCGTTCATCGGGTGGATGGCGATGGGGTCGCCCATGCCGTGCTCGCTCCACAGCTTCTTGTCGAACAGCTTGGGATTGTTGGCGATAACCGCGTTGGCCGCTTCCAGGATGCGCACGGTGGAGCGGTAGTTCTGCTCCAGCTTGATCACCTTCAGGTCCGGAAAATCGGTCTGCAGCCCGCGCAGGTTGTCCAGCGTGGCGCCGCGCCAGCCGTAGATGGCCTGGTCGTCGTCGCCCACCGCGGTAAAGGCCGGCGCGCGCAGGTGCGAGCCGCCCGCCAGCAGCTTGAGCAACTGGTACTGGCAGGCGTTGGTGTCCTGGTATTCGTCGACCAGGAAGTAGCGCAGGCGGTTCTGCCACTTGAGCTGCACCGCTTCATTGCGCGCGAACAGTTCGGCCGGCAGGCGGATCAGGTCGTCGAAATCCACCGCCTGGTAGGCATGCAGCGTGGCCACGTAGTTGCGGTAGACCAGCGCGGCCTGGTGCTCGTCGGCATTGGCGGCCTGCGCGATCGCTGCCTCCGGATCGACCATGCCGTTCTTCCACAGCGAGATCGTGCCCTGCACGCCGCGGATCAGCTTCTTGTCGGTGGTGCCGAGCTGCTCCTGGATCAGGCCGAAGCAGTCGTCCGAATCCATGATCGAAAACTGCGGCTTCAGGCCCACGTGCTCGGCCTCCATGCGCAGGATCTGCACCCCGAGCGAGTGGAAGGTACAGACCGTCAGCTGTTTGAGCGGAATGCGCTTGCCCTCGCGCGTAGTCTTGCCCTCCATCAGCTTGCCGATGCGCTCCTGCATCTCCTTGGCGGCCTTGTTGGTAAAGGTGACGGCGGCGATATGGCGCGGCTCGAAGCCCTTGTCCTCGATCAGATGCGCGATCTTCTGCGTGATCACCCGGGTCTTGCCGGAGCCCGCCCCGGCCAGCACCAGGCAAGGGCCGTCCAGGTAGCGGACGGCTTCGGATTGGGCGGAGTTCAGGCCATGGGTCATGCGTGGGATGCGGTTGGAGGCAGGGAAATCGGCAGGAACAGCGGAAGGCCAGGCGGGACACGCCAGCACCCAAGAAACGGGCACGGCGGCAAAGCTGCCGATGTTAACACGCTGGCCGCGGCAGGTCAGTCAGCGCAAGCCGCGTTGACACGGCCGGTTGTGTCACCGGCGTAACACTTCGTAAAGGCCGGAGCCAATCGCGCAACCAAACGCTCTAACTAGTATGTCCCCCTGGCCTGCGCGGCGGGGTTGACATGCTTGAATCATCACATCGGAGCCAATAATGAAAACCCTGCAGACTTTGACCAAGGTGACCCTGATCGGCGTGACCGTCGCGGCCTTTGCCGGTTGCGCGGATATGACCCCGAAGCAGCGTAATACCGCCATTGGCGCGGGCGCGGGCGCCGTGGGCGGCGCCATCCTCACCGACGGTAGCGCGCTGGGTACGCTGGGTGGCGCGGCCGTGGGCGGCGTGATCGGTAACGTTGTCACCGACGACAAGAAGAAGTAAGCCAGACCACCGCAGCGACAGGTACGGCAGGCTCCCCTGGCCCGTTTGACAAAGGCCGGGGCCTCCCGTACATTGCGCGCATCCGACCGGGAGAGCGCGCATCGCCTGCGCCGCCGAAGGGGTATCACCCGAAAACTCTCAGGCACCACGGACCGATCGGATCGGCATGCAATATGCACACGATGCATGCCGAACTCTGGAGAGCGGCACCCGCCATTCGTGGCGAGCGTGCCCACCGAAGGGGCGCACGAGGACGGGGTCCGGCAGGATCCGCCTTGTAATCTCTCAGGTATCGAGGACAGAGGGGTCATCCGCCGCAGCGGATTGCCACGCCACATTCAGGCGCGGCGAGCATTGCGGCGGATGGCCCTTTTTTGTTTTCGCCAACCGAGACTGCCCCAGAGGATTCCATGACGCTCCAGGCCACGCCCCTCAACGCCATCCACCGCGCCCTCGGCGCCCGCATGGTTGATTTCGGCGGCTGGGACATGCCGGTCAACTACGGCTCCCAGATCGAAGAACACAATGCTGTGCGCACCGACGCCGGCATGTTCGACGTGTCGCACATGTGCGTGGTCGACCTCGCCGGCGCCAATACCCGCAGCTTCCTGCGCGGCCTGCTGGCCAACAATGTCGACAAGCTGCAGACCCCGGGCAAGGCGCTCTACTCCTGCATGCTGGATGAGAAAGGCGGCGTGATCGACGACCTGATCGTCTACTTCTTTGCCGAGGACCACTTCCGCCTGGTCGTCAACGCCAGCACCGCGCTGGGCGACATCGAATGGATCCGCGCGCGCAATGCCGCCACCGGCAGCGATGTGACCATCACGCCGCGCCGCGAGGACGTTGCGCCTGCAGGCGTGCAGCCTCTGGCGATCGTCGCCGTGCAGGGGCCCAACGCCCGCACCAAAGTGTGGAGCACTTTCCCCTCGACCCAGCCGTCGGACACGCTCAAGCCCTTCAACGCCGCCGTGGTCCAGGACCCGGCCCTCGGCGAGATCATGGTGGCGCGCACCGGCTACACCGGCGAAGACGGCTTCGAACTGGTGGTGCCGGCCGAGAACGTCGCCGCCGTCTGGGAAAAGCTGAACGCCGCCGGCGTGCGCCCGGCGGGCCTGGGCGCGCGCGACACGCTGCGCCTGGAAGCCGGCATGAACCTGTACGGCCAGGACATGGACATCAACACCTCGCCGCTGGATGCGGGCCTGGCCTGGACCGTTGACCTGCAGAGCGAGCGTGACTTCACCGGCAAGGCGGCACTGGCCGCAGCCGGTTCGCGCCAGCAATTCCTCGGCCTGATCCTGCGTGACAAAGGCGGCGTCCTGCGCGCCCACCAGAAAGTGATCACGCCGGCCGGTGACGGTGAAATCACCAGCGGCACCTTCAGCCCGTCGCTGTCGCAGTCCATCGCCTTTGCCCGCCTGCCCAAGGATGTCGCCGTGGGCGATACCGTGCAGGTGGAGATCCGCGACCGCAAACTCAACGCGACTGTGGTTAAACTGCCGTTTGTGCGTAATGGCAAGGCACTCGTGAGCTAAGCGCTCACCCAACGGTCGCCCTCGCCTGCCGGCGCTTGCCGGGCAGGCATCACCCAACAAGAAACAAATCTGTATCCGGAGAACCTTCATGAATTTCCCCGCTGACCTCAAGTACACCGAGTCGCATGAGTGGGTACGCGTCGAAGCCGACGGCACGCTCACCATCGGTATCACCGACCACGCGCAGGACGCGCTGGGCGACATCGTCTTCCTGGAACTGCCCGAAGTGGGCAAGTCGGTCGGTGCCGGCGACGCGCTGGCAGTGGTGGAATCGGTGAAGGCCGCTTCCGACATCTACGCCCCCGTGGCCGGCGAAGTGATCGCCGTCAACGAGGCCGCCACGGCTGCCCCGGAGAGCGTCAACGCCGACGCCTTCGACGCGTGGCTGTTCAAGCTCAAGCCGGCCAACGGCGACGACGTCAACGGCCTGATGTCGGCCGACGCCTACAAGGCCAGCGTCGGCGCCTGACGCCGGCCGCGCCGGTCCATGGTTGGACCGGCCACTGCAGACTGACGCGCGCCGTCCCGGCTGACCACCGGCCGGCGCGCACCCCACGAGGTTCTTGCCAATGAACGCCCCGCTTCCCATGAACGCCGCCCAAGTGAACCGGCCCACGCTGGCCGAACTGGAGGCGCGCGACGCCTTCGCCGCCCGCCATATCGGCCCCGATACCCCCGAACAGCAGCACATGCTGAAGGTGCTCGGCTATGACAGCCGCGCCGCGCTGATCGACGCCGTCATCCCCGCCGCCATCCGCCGCCGCGACGGCATGCCGATGGGCGAGTTCACCGAGCCGCTGAGCGAGGAAGCCGCGCTGGCCAGGCTGCGCGGCCTGGCAGGCAAGAACAGGGTGCTGAAGAGCTTTATCGGCCAGGGCTACTACAACACCGTCACGCCCGGCGTCATCCTGCGCAATATCTTCGAGAACCCGGCCTGGTACACCGCCTACACGCCCTACCAGCCGGAGATCTCGCAGGGCCGCCTGGAAGCGATGCTGAACTTCCAGCAGATGGTCACCGACCTGACCGGGCTGGATATCGCCAATGCATCGATGCTGGATGAAGGCACTGCCGCGGCCGAAGCCATGACGCTGCTGCAGCGCGTGAACAAGCACGATTCGAACACCTTCTATGTGGCCGACGACGTGCTGCCGCAGACGCTGGAAGTGGTACGCACGCGCGCGCTGCCGATGGGCATCGAGGTCAAGGTCGGCCCCGCCGCCGATGCCGCCGCGGCCAACGCCTTCGGCGTGCTGCTGCAGTATCCGGGCGTAAACGGCGACGTCAACGACTACCGCGCCATCGCCGACGCCGTGCACGCCGCCGGCGGCCTGGTGGTGGCTGCCGCCGACCTGCTGGCGCTGACGCTGATCGCCGCGCCTGGCGAATGGGGCGCCGACGTGGCCGTGGGCAACTCGCAGCGCTTCGGCGTACCGCTGGGCTTCGGCGGCCCGCACGCCGGCTATATGGCGGTGAAGGACGCCTTCAAGCGCTCGATGCCGGGCCGCCTGGTGGGCGTGACCATCGATGCGCAGGGCAACAAGGCCTATCGCCTGGCCCTGCAGACGCGCGAGCAGCATATCCGCCGCGAGAAGGCCACCTCGAACATCTGTACTGCGCAGGTGCTGCTGGCCGTAATGGCCTCGATGTATGCCGTCTACCACGGTCCGCAGGGCCTGAAGCGCATCGCGCAGCGCGTGCATCGCCTGACCGCGACGCTGGCCGCCGGCCTGGAAAAGCTCGGCTTCGCGCGCACCAACGCCAGCTTCTTCGATACGCTGACGCTGGAAACCGGCTTCAACACCGATGCCATCCATGCCGCGGCCACCGCGCGCGGCATCAACCTGCGCCATATCAGCGCCACGCGCGTCGGCATCTCGCTGGACGAGACCGCTACCCGTGCCGACGTGGTCGCGCTGTGGGAAGTATTCATGCAGGGCAAGCCGTTGCCCGCGGACGTGGACTTCGACAAGCTCGAGGCCGTCGCGCAGGACGGCTTCCCCTCCGAACTGGCACGCACCAGCGAATACCTGACCCACCCGGTGTTCAACACGCACCACGCCGAACACGAGATGCTGCGCTACCTGCGCATGCTGGCCGACAAGGACCTGGCGCTGGACCGCACCATGATCCCGCTGGGCTCGTGCACGATGAAGCTGAACGCCACCAGCGAGATGATCCCGGTGACCTGGCCCGAATTCAGCCAGATCCACCCGTTCGCGCCGCTGGACCAGACCGTGGGCTACCGCGAGATGATCGACCAGCTCGAGGCCATGCTGTGCGCCGCCACCGGCTACGCCGCGGTGAGCCTGCAACCCAACGCAGGCTCGCAGGGCGAGTACGCGGGCCTGCTGATCATCCATGCCTACCACGCCAGCCGCGGCGAGAGCCATCGCGACATCTGCCTGATCCCGTCGTCCGCACACGGCACCAACCCGGCGTCGGCGCAGATGGCCGGCATGAAGGTGGTGGTCGTAGCCTGCGATGAGGACGGCAACGTCGACCTGCAAGACCTGGCGAAGAAGGCCGAGCAGCACAGCAAGAACCTGGCGGCGATCATGATCACCTACCCGTCCACGCATGGCGTGTTCGAGCAGGGCGTGCAGCAGATTTGCGAGATCGTGCACCAGCACGGCGGCCAGGTGTACGTGGACGGCGCCAACATGAACGCCATGGTCGGTACCGCCGCGCCGGGCCAGTTCGGCGGCGACGTGTCCCACCTGAACCTGCACAAGACCTTCTGCATCCCGCACGGCGGCGGCGGCCCGGGCGTGGGCCCGGTTGCAGTCGGCGCGCACCTGGCTGACTTCCTGCCCAATCAGGACAGCGTCGGCTATCGCCGCGACGACCGCGGCATCGGCGGCGTTTCGGCGGCGCCGTTCGGCTCGGCCAGCATCCTGCCGATCTCGTGGATGTATATCGCGATGATGGGTTCGGCCGGCCTGACCGCCGCCACCGAGAACGCGATCCTGGCGGCCAACTATGTCGCCAAGCGCCTGGCCCCGTACTACCCGGTGCTGTACACCGGCCAGCACGACCTGGTCGCGCACGAGTGCATCCTGGACCTGCGCCCGCTGCAGAAGGACACCGGCATCAGCAATGAAGACGTGGCCAAGCGCCTGATGGACTACGGCTTCCACGCCCCGACCATGAGCTTCCCGGTGCCGGGCACGCTGATGATCGAGCCGACCGAGAGCGAGGCGCTGCACGAGCTGGACCGCTTTATCGACGCGATGATCGCGATCCGCCAGGAAATCGGCCGCGTTGCCGACGGCACCTTCGACCGCGACGACAACCCGCTCAAGCACGCGCCGCACACGGCCGCGGTGGTGACCGCCGACGAGTGGACCCACAAGTACACGCGCGAGGAAGCCGCGTACCCGGTGGCATCGCTGCGCACGCAGAAGTACTGGCCGCCGGTCGGCCGTGCCGACAACGTGTATGGTGACCGCAACCTGTTCTGCGCCTGCGTGCCGGTCAGCGACTACGTGGTGGACTGAGGCGTAGCGCCGCCGCAGCCGCGGCGGCCCGCCAACGAACTATGCTCGAGATGACGGGCATCGCGGTGTCGCGGTGCCCGCCGCAGCCACGCCAACCGACCAAGAAGAGCCTCTTCAGGGCCATCCCATTGCTGGAGACATTCCGTGGCAGTCAGCGTCTTTGATCTGTTCAAGGTGGGCATCGGCCCGTCGAGCTCGCATACCGTAGGCCCGATGCGCGCTGCGCTGATGTTCGCGCAGGGGCTTGAGCGCGACGGCCTGCTGCCGCAGGTGGCGAGCGTGCGTGCCGAGCTCTATGGCTCGCTGGGCGCCACCGGCAAGGGCCACGGCACCGACAAGGGCGTGATCCTCGGCCTGATGGGGGAAGCCCCCGACACCATCGATCCCGATTCGATCGACACGCGCCTGGCCGCGCTGCGCGCGGGCCGCGAGCTGTCCCTGCTGGGCCAGCATGTCGTGCCCTTTGTCGAGAAGGAGCACATCGCCTTCTACCGGCGCGAAGCGATGGCCGAGCACCCCAACGGCATGAAGTTTCATGCCTTCGACGCCGGCGGTGCATCGCTGCGCGAGGCGCGCTACCTGTCGGTCGGCGGCGGCTTCGTCGTGACCGCGGGCGCACCCAATACGCAGGTGCTCAATGCCGCGCAGCAGCTGCCGCACCCGTTCCGCAGCGGCAAGGACATGCTGGAGATGGCCACCGCCAGTGGCAAGAGCATCGCGCGGCTGATGATGGAAAACGAGCTGACCTGGCGCAGCGAGGCGGAAGTCACCAGCGGCCTGCTGCATATCTGGGATGTGATGCAGGCGTGCGTGGCGCGCGGCTGCCGCACCGACGGCGAGCTGCCGGGGCCATTCAGGGTCAAGCGCCGTGCGCCGGAGCTGTTCCGCAGCCTGACCGAGCGCGCCGAGCGCACCCTGTCCGACCCGCTCTCGGTGATGGACTGGGTCAACCTGTACGCCATCGCAGTCAATGAAGAGAACGCCGCCGGCGGGCGCGTGGTCACGGCACCTACCAACGGCGCGGCCGGCATCATCCCCGCGGTGCTGCACTACTACGACCGCTTCGTGCCGGGCGCCAGCAAGCAAGGCGTGGTCGACTTCCTGCTGACCGCGGGCGCGATCGGCCTGCTGTACAAGCTCAATGCGTCGATTTCCGGCGCCGAGGTCGGCTGCCAGGGCGAAGTCGGCGTGGCCTGCTCGATGGCCGCCGGCGCGCTGGCGGCGGTGCAGGGCGGCAGCCCGGCGCAGGTCGAGAACGCGGCCGAGATCGGCATGGAGCACAACCTCGGGCTGACCTGCGACCCGGTTGGCGGACTGGTGCAGATCCCGTGTATCGAGCGCAACGCAATGGCCTCGGTCAAGGCGGTCAACGCGGCGCGCATGGCCTTGCGCGGCGACGGCACGCACTACGTATCGCTCGATTCGGTGATCAAGACCATGCGCGAGACCGGTGCCGACATGAAGACCAAGTACAAGGAGACGGCGCGCGGCGGGCTGGCGGTGAATATCGTGGAATGCTAATGTCCGCGCGCGCAGCGCGGCGTATCATGGCGGCGTTCCCCGAACGAAAAACAAGAGGGCAGCCATGCAGACCTTCCACCAGCTGTTCGACGACACCTCGTCCACCTTCACCTACCTGCTGATCGACGCCGCCACCGGGGACGCGCTGCTGATCGATCCGGTCGACCACCAGCTGGAACGCGACCTGGCGCTGCTGAAGTCAACCGGCGCGCGGCTGGCGTGGGTCATCGAGACCCATGCCCATGCCGACCACATCACCTCGGCCGGCCACCTTGCGCTGCAGACCGGCGCGCACACCGCGGCGCCGTCCGGCTGCGATATCAAGCCCGCGCAGAAGCAGCTGATCGACGGCGACACTGTCGCCTTCGGCAAGCAGGTGCTGCGCGCCATCCATACGCCCGGGCACACCGCCGGCAGCATGAGCTACCTGTGGGAAGAGCCCACGCCCGACGGCATCGTGCGCCGCGTCTTCACCGGCGATGCCCTGCTGATCGACGGCTGCGGCCGCACCGACTTCCAGTCGGGCGACGCCGGCACGCTCTACGACAGCCTGACCAGGAAGCTGTTTGCGCTGCCCGACGACACGCAGGTCTATCCGGCCCACGACTACAAGGGCCGCACCTCGTCCACCATCGGCCAGGAGCGCGCCCACAACAGCCGCGTCGCCGGCCGCACGCGTGAAGAGTTCATCGAGATGATGCGCAACCTGAACCTGCCGCGCCCGAAGCTGATCGATGTCGCCGTGGCGGCCAACCAGCGCCTGGGCCTGCGCGACGGCGAAAGCGTGCCGCACGGCGCCTGAGGTTTTCCTAACGTTAGGAGTCTTTGCATGTCCACATACACCGCTGAAGTCCTGTGGCAACGCGACGGGCAGGATTTCGCCGGCAACCGCTACAGCCGCAGGCATGTGCTGCGCTTTGACGGTGGCGCGGAAGTCCCGGGATCGTCATCACCCCATGTGGTGCCATTGCCGATGTCGGATGCGAGCGCGGTCGATCCCGAAGAGATGTTCATCGCCTCGCTGTCCAGCTGCCACATGCTGTGGTTCCTGTCGCTGGCGGCGAAGCAACGCTTTGTCGTCGACCGCTACCTGGATGCGGCCACCGGTGTGATGGAAAAGAACGCGGACGGGCAGACGGCGATGACCGTGGTGACGCTGCGCCCTCAGGTGACGTTTGGCGGCGAGCGCGAGCCCACGCGCGAAGAACTCGATGCCCTGCACCACGCCGCGCATGGCGCCTGCTTTATCGCCAACTCGGTCAGGACCGAGGTGCGCTGCGAACCGGTGTTCGCCTGCGCCTGAGCGCGTTGCCATGCCTGCCATCTCCCCGGCACCGGCGCCAGCGCGGCTGGTGTCGCCGCGGACTGAATCGGTTCGCCGCAGGGTGCTGCGCTGGCTCGGTGCGGGACTGGTCCTGCTTGCCGGAATCAGCATGATGCAGGATCACTTCCTCTACTTTCCCGATAAAGCCTCGGTCGACGCCATGGTCTCGCCCGGGCTGCGCGCCTGGCCGGGGCCGCAGGACTTTCGCGGCCTTGTCGCCGAACCGGCCGGACCGGCGCGCGCCACCGCCATGGTCTTTCACGGCAATGCCGGGCACGCCGGGCATCGCGGCTACTACGCCAGCGCGCTGACGAAGCTGGGCCTTCGCGTGATCCTGGCCGAGTACCCGGCCTACGGCCCGCGCACCGGCGCACTCGGCGAGCGCAGCTTCGTGGCAGACGCGGAACAATCGATTGCGCTGGCCCGGCGCCAGTTCGGCGGCCCGCTGCTGCTGGTCGGCGAGTCGCTGGGCGCGGGCGTGGCCGCAGCGGCCGCGGCGCGCCAGCGCGAGAGCGTCGCCGGCGTGCTGCTGATCACGCCGTGGGACAAGCTTGTGCATATTGCCTCGCATCACTATCCCTGGCTGCCGGCCGGCTGGGTGCTGCGCGACCGCTACGACAGCGCGGCCAACCTGGAAGGCTTCGGCCGCCCGGTGATGGTCGCGGTCGCCGAACGCGACACCATCGTGCCGGCACGCTTCGGCCAGGCGCTCTATGCGTCGCTGGGCGAACCGCGGCGGCTCGCGGTGATCGGCGGCGCCGGGCATAACGACTGGGCCGGGCATGTCGATACGGCCTGGTGGCAGGAAGCGGTCGCGTTCCTGCTGTCCCCGCCACCCACTACAAACAAATAACATCGGGCCGTCAAAACGCTGATTTGACTTACCCCTGCGTGCCGCAAATACTGGCCTTCACAGAACGGCTCGCCACTTGCGCACCGGTCGGTGCGTCCAGCGTCGCGTAGCCGACACCCGTGGGGGAACATCATCATGAAGCAATGCCCGCATCGCAAGCTGTACCGTGGCCTCGGCGTACTGGCCGCGGCGATCGCGCTGACCCCGGCGCTGATCCCGGCTCAGGCCATGGCGCAGAACAAGCCCATGGCCTATCCGGCCAAGGGCCAGAGTCAGCAACAGCAGGCCAGCGACGACGGCGCCTGCTACAGCTGGGCCAAGCAGCAGACCGGCGTGGATCCGGCACAGGCCGCCAACGCCCCGCCGCCGGCCCAGGCGCAGAGCGGCCAGCGCGTGCGGGGTGCCGCGGGCGGCGCCGCGGCGGGCGCGGTGGTGGGCGCGATGGCAGGCGATGCCGGCAAGGGTGCGGCGGTCGGCGCTGCAGCGGGTACGGTGGGGGGCGGCGTGGCGCACCGGCAGTCGCGCCGCCAGGCGAACGCGGCCAACCAGCAGGCGGCGGCCAATACCAGCCAGGCGATGGGCTCGTACTACCAAGCCTGGGGCGCCTGCATGCAGGGGCGCGGCTACAGCGTCAAATAAGACAAGGGGCAGCCTGGCGCAGGCTCAGGCAGCCCACCGGTCACACGCCTTGCGCACCGTTTCACGCTGGCTGCGCGCATCGGCATCGACCTGGCGCAGCCACTCGGCGTCGCCGTCGCGGCGCTCGGCCAGCGCGCGGATATTGGCCAGCGCCTCCAGCGAGCCGAGTGCCTCGGCGTGCGGCACCAGCGCGTCGCAGATCGACAGGATGTGGTCGGCGATCGGCATGCGCGTCAGTTCGTTGGGATGCACGTACTCCCCCTCCAGCCCGAAACGGCAGGCCTGGAAGCGGTTGAAGGTGTACACCAGGTAATCGTCTTCCTGCGGCATGAAGGGGCGCGACAGCAGCAGGTAGCGCGCCAGCATCTGGATATAGGCGGCGATATCGCAGGCGCGCTGCACCGTCAGCGGCGTGTCCATCACGCGGACCTCGATGGTGCCGAACTCGGGCTTGGGCCGGATATCCCAGTAGAAGTCCTTCATGCTCTCGATCACGCCGGTATTGCGCATTTTCTCGAAATACGCGGTGAAGGCGTCCCACGTCAGCAGGAACGGCGCCCGCCCGCTCATCGGGAAGGCCGCGACCGAATTCAGCCGCGCCGAGGCAAAGCCGGTATCCACGCCCTGCACATAGGGCGAGGATGCCGCCAGCGCCACAAAGTGCGGCACATAGCGGCCGATGGCGTGCAGCAGGAACAGCGATTCGTCGGCGCTGGGGCAGCCGATATGCACGTGCTGGCCGAACACCGTGAACTGCTTGGCGAGGTAGCCGTACAGCTCTGAGATGTACTGGTAGCGCGGCGAATCCGAGATGGTGCGGTCGGCCCACTGCTGGAACGGGTGGGTGCCGCCGCCGGCAATGCCCAGGTTCAGCGAGCGCGAGGCCGCCACCATCAGGTCGCGCATCACAGTCAGCTCTTCCAGCGCCTGCTGGTAGGTGTGGCAGATCCCGGTGCTGATCTCGATCATCGACGGGCTGATCTCCGGCTTGATGTCGCCGGCATGCTCGGCGCCCTTGAGCGCGCGCAGCAGGTCGGGCGCGAACGGGGCCAGGTCATAGTCATGCCGGTTGACCAGCTGCAGCTCCAGCTCCACGCCGAAGGTCAGCGCCTCAGAGTGCTTGAACGTTTCGAGCGACATCAGCGCCCTCCTCCATTGGCCCGGATGTCGACGCGGACTTCGCCTGCGTAGCGCAGCGCCCAGGCCGCGATCACCGGACCGAAAAGTTGTTCGATTGCCAGCGCGCACAGGATGATGGCCGCCAGCGGCTGGCCGGTACCGGGGTAGAGCCGCGCCACGTCATGCATCAGCAGGTAGGCGAGGCCCGACATCGGCGCCAGCGCCAGCCCCAGCGCCATGCACTGGCGCAGGCTCAGGCCCGAGAACGAGCCCAGCGAGACCACGCCGGCCAGCTTGGCCACATGGCGCAGCACCACCAGCGCGATGGCGTAAACGCCGCCCACGGCCCAGTCCTGTGCCGTCAGCGGCAGGCCCAGCGACACCACCATCACGATGATCAGCAGGCTGCCGGCGCTGCCGAAATGCGGCGGCCACACATGCGGCTGGTTGTCCTGGTGCTTGAACACGACACCGGCCAGCATCAGCGTCAGCGGCATCGACAATTTTAGTACCCGGGTCAGCGCCAGCGTGAACAGCACCAGGCCCACCAGCACCAGGAAGCTGTAGTGGTCGTCGGCCGACATGCGGTCATAGATGGCATGGCCGAGCTTGCCCACCACCCACGCCAGCAGGCACGAGCCCACCAGCAGGTACAGCGGATGCAGCAGCGCCGCGCCCAGGTTGCCGTATTCCGAATGCAGCCAGCCGGTGGCGACCTGCACGATGGCAGCGGCGTAGATGCTGTTGAGTGCGGCCATCGCCATCAGGCGCTCGGTGACCTGGCCGTCGGCGCGCAACTCATTCTTGAGCTGCAGCACGATGGTGGGCGAGGTGCTGACCGCGATGCCGCCGGCCAGGATCGCCACGCCGGGCGAGGCGCCGATCCATTGCAGCACCGCCGCCACCAGGCCCCAGGTCAGCAGGCTTTCAAAGGCACTGGTCAGCAGCAGCCAGCGGTTGGCGCGCAGCCAGGTCAGCGAGAGGCGATGCCCGAGTTCGAACAAGGCCAGCGCCAGCGCCATATCGATCAGGATACGGGTCTGGTTGATCATGTTCTCGTCGACGATGCCGCGCCCCAGCATGCCGGCGCAAAGCCCCGCCGCGGCATACCCGACGATGCGCGGGCAGCGCAGCCAGCGCCGGCTCAGCTCACCGGCCAGGCCGGCGCCGACCAGCGCCAGCCCGACCCAGAACAGGCCGCCGGGCGCGAGCGGGAGGCTTGGAAAAAGTTGGCTCAGTCCGTTCATGGCGACATGGTAATGTAAGCACTTCACAATCCATGTCAGTGATTGTCCGACACCGCACAAAACACGCGCACAACTTCTGTCATCTGCACGTAAAAAACGCCATCTCCGGATGGCGTTTTTTACATCCCTTACATGTTCAGACCGTTCGGCGGCCCGGAGCGACGTTTCAGACGCCCCAGACTTTCCACATCGGGCGGGTTGCCTTGAGCGCGGCCTCCACCTGTGCGTACAAAGTGCGCGTCGAGCCCTGCGCGGCCCCGCGGGCACGGGCCTTTTCGAAATACCCCAGCGCGGTTTCACGCTGGTCCAGGCCAAGCGCCGACTGCACCGCGCGCAGGTACACCTCGGCATCCCAGTCGTCACGCACGGCGAAGGCTGCGATAAAGTCGGCCAGCGCGGCATCGTGGCGCCGCGCTGCATGGTGGACCAGCCCGCGCTGCACGCGCGGGCCGGCCTGGTCCAGCGGATCGCCCTCGGTCAGCGCCACGGCCTGTTCGAACAGCGGCAGCGCGCGCTCGGGCTCGCCCGCGTCGCGCCAGACCTGGCCGAAGCGGTTGTACAGCCAGGCGTCCTCGACCAGCAGCGCGCGGCGCTGCTGGGCCTCGATCTCGGCCAGGGCATCGGTGCGGTCGTGCTCGTCCATGCCGGCCACCTGCGCCTGCAGCAGCGCGGCAAAGTGCGCGCGCGCATGCGCCATCGGGTGCGCGGCCTCGCTGCGGGCTTCCACCGGCAGCGCGTCCAGCCGGGCATCCATATGCATCATCGCGGCACGGGCGGCCTCGGTCGGCTCGGCGCCGCCCATGGCCTTCCAGGCCGCGATCATGCGGCTGAAGGCCCAGGTCACGTCGGCCGGGTTACGCTCCAGCGGGTAGCGGTTGAGCACCTCGCCGGCCAGCTCGGCCACTTTCTGGTGCTGGCCGGCGTCGGCGTGGCAGTCGAGCAGGTCGATCCAGTGATCGATGAACTCGCTGGCGGCCATGCCCTGCTGGTGCAGCGCGATGCGCTCGTCCACGTGCGCGGCGTCGGCCGGCAGGCTGCGCGACAGCAGCCGGCAAAGCAGCGAATAGACATGCGGGTCGGCATTGCCGCCGTGCCCCGCGGCATCGCCCTGGCCGGTGGCGAAATACTGGTCGAAGCGCGCCACGCCGGCACGGCCGGCCTGCACAAGCACCGGCCGCAGCGCGGCCTCGGCGGCCGGCACCTCGTCGATGAACTCGCCCAGCGCCATGGCGGCGCGGTAGTAGCCGGCACCGTCGTCGGACTGGTCGGTCAGCGTGAAGCGCAGCCACGGCTCGCGATCGGCCGGCTGGGTGCTGTCGGCGCGCTGCGCCAGCTGGTGGCGCCAGGCCAGTTCGCGTACCTGGCTCTGCGGGTCGGGCACCTGGCGCAGGTAGACCGCCAGGTCGTCCAGTGCCCCCTGGACGTCGCCCACGCCGTGGCGCAGCGGTGCACGCAGGCGGCGCGCCTCGGGGTGGTCAGGGTGCTCGGCCAGCACACGGGCGGCCTGGTCGGCGGCCACGGCGTCACCGGCTGCGGGATCGAGCTCCAGCAGATGCGGGTTGTCCAGGGCCACGCGGCCCAGGCAGACGCGCATCAGGGGCTCCACCGGAACGCCGGCGGCCTCGGCCCGGGCGATGTAGTCCGTCACCAGCGGTGCGATGTCATCTGCGCCCAGGTCGGGATTGCGGACCATCAGGTCATGCCAGTAGCGTGCCGCGGCGGCCATGTCGCCCATGCGCAGCGCGGCCAGGCCGGCGTGGAAATGCGCGGCCCATTCGCCCGTCAGCAGGCCGCTGCGTTGCGCGGCCTCATGCAGCCACGGGCGCGCCTCGGCATCGCGGCCCAGGCTCATCAGCATGGCGCCGTAGCGGTGCGCGATCACCCCGCGCGAGGCCCAGCGGTGCGGCGGCTGCAGCGGCAGCGTGTCAAGCCGCGCCAGCGCCTCGTCCAGCACCGCCAGCGCGGCGTTGGCGTCACCGTTGTCAAAGTGCAGCCGCGCCCGCAGCGTGACGAAATCAACCACCTCGGGGCGGGCCTGCGACAGCTGGTCGGCAATCTGCAGGGCTTCGGTGAAGCGCCCTTGGTTGGCTAGCCCGATGGCGTGGTCGTAGCTGGCTTCCTGCTCGGACACGTACTGCTCCTATGGATTGAAAAAATGTGCGAGTGCGGGATTATGCGCCAATGGGGGAGATACGGAATTGTTTGGGAGGCTTGCCGCCAAGCCCCCAAAAGAAAAAACGCCACCCAAAGGCAGCGTTCTCCCATAACCAAAACCAGCCAGCAGCTTACTTCCCGCCAACCGTCTCCAGCACCGTCCACTTGCCGCCAACCACCTTATAGACAGTGATACCACCATCCTTCAGGTCGCCGCGCGCGTCATACGCCAGCGTCTTGGTGGTCACGCCCTGCATATTGGTAGCAGCCAGCACCGGCAGGTAGCGCGCCGGGTCGGTCGAGCCGGCCTTGACCATGGCCGACATCATCGCGGTGGCGCCGTCGTAGGCGTACGGCGAGTAGGTCTGCACCTTCGAGCCAAAGCGCTTCTCGTACTTCTTCTCGTACGTGGAGCCGCCAGGCATCTGGTCCAGCGGCAGGCCGGCCAGCGACACCACGGTGCCTTCGGCGGCCGGGCCGGCGAGCTTCAGGAAGTTGTCGGTCTTGGACATTTCGCCCGACACCAGCGGGGCCTTCATGCCCAGTTCCTTGACCTGCTTGGCCATCGGCGCGGACTGGGTCTCGGCGCCGCCGTAGAAGATGATGTCCGGGTTGCTGCGCTTGATGTTGGTCAGCACGGCCTTGAAGTCCACCGCCTTGTCGTTGGTGAACTCGCGGCGCACGATCTTGCCGCCGGCGGCCTTGGCGGCCTTCTCGAACTCGTCGGCCAGGCCCTGGCCGTACGCGGTGCGGTCATCGACGATGGCGATGTTCTTCGCGCCCAGCTTCTTCACCACGAAGGCGCCGATCACCGAGCCCTGCTGGGTGTCGGAGGTCATCATGCGGAAGGTGGTCTTGAAGCCTTGCTTGGTGTATTCCGGCGCGGTCGCCATGGCGATCTGCGGAATGCCGGCGCGGTTGTAGACCATCGACGCCGGGATGGTGGTGCCCGAGTTGAAGTGGCCGAGCATGCCCTGGATGCCGTTATCCACCAGCTTCTGCGCCACCACCGAGCCGGTCTTCGGGTCGGCCTGGTCGTCTTCTGAGACCAGCACGAACTTGACTTCCTTGCCGCCGATCTTGGGCTTGGTGGCGTTCATGTCCTCGATCGCGAGGACGATGCCGTTCTGCATGTCCTTGCCGTACTGCGCCTGGCCGCCGGTCATCGGGCCGGCAAAGCCCAGCTTGATTTCCTGGGCCTGCGCGAACGCGGCGGAGGCGGCGGTCAGGCCAGCCAGGGTCAGGGCAACGGTCATTGCCGTCTTGTGGAATGTCGAGCTCATCAGATCTCCTTGGGTCCCAAATGGTGCCGATGTGGTGCCGTTGCCGGCAGTTATAGCGGTGCAGCCTGGCAGTGCCGCACCTTGCTTCAATACGCAACCGGGGCGGGATCGCCGCCACCGCTGCGTGCTTCGACATGACGAGGTCCGAGGGTTGCCTCAGCCGATCGTCATCAAACTGGCATTGCCGCCCGCGGCTGCGGTGTTGACCGAAAGCGAGCGCTCGATCAGCAAACGGTCGAGCGCGATATTCGGTTCACCTTGCGCCAGGCCCTGCACGCCGATGATCGGACCGGGGCGCACCGCCACCTGCTCGCACACCGTGCGCAGCTGGTCGGAATCTCCGTGGTGCAGCACCGCATCGATAGCGATGTCCGCCGCGGTCCAGTCGGCCACCATGCGGACGCGCGATTGTACGCCCTTAGGCAGGCGCGCAAACAGCCCCCGGCTGACAGGGTTTTCCGGCCATACGGCGTCTGCGCCGACGGTCAGCACGGCGCCCAGCTGCAGCGCCAGGTCGGCCTCCTGCGTGGCCAGGCACAGCACGTGCTCGCGCGGCAGCAGGGTGTAGGTGTTGCGCTCGCCGGTGGGGCCGGGCAGCGTCACGGTCAGGCCCGAGGGCGAGGCCTCGGCCAGGCGCTCGCAGGCGGCGGCCACCGCCGGCAGCTCGGCCCTGGCCCAGGCCTGGAAGGCCGCTGCGGCCTCGTCGCGCAGCGTGGCCGCCTCGGCGCCGCCGCCTGCTTCCGACGCGCGCACGCTGCGTACCACCGCGTCCTGCGGGCAGACCGACAGCAGGCGGTGCAGGTACAGCGGGCCGCCCGCCTTCGGGCCGGTGCCCGACAGGCCTTCGCCGCCGAAGGGCTGCACGCCCACCACGGCGCCAACGATATTGCGGTTGACATACAGGTTGCCCACATGGGCACGGCTGACGATGTGCGAGATGGTCTCGTCGATGCGGGTATGGATGCCCAGCGTCAGGCCGTAGCCGGTGGCGTTGATCTGGCTGACCATGGTGTCCAGCGCCGCGCGCGGAAAGCGCACCACGTGCAGCACCGGGCCGAACACCTCGCGCTTGAGTTCCTCGATGCTATCCAGTTCGATCAGCGTCGGCGGCACGAAGGTGCCGTTGCGGCAGCTGGCGCCCTGCGCGGCGTTGGGGTCGGCCTGATGGACACGGCGGCCCTTGGCGCGCATGGCATCGACATGGCGCACGATATTGCCGCGCGCTTCGTCGTCGATCACCGGGCCGACGTCGGTCGAGAGCCGGTCCGGATTGGCCATGTTCAGTTCCTGCATGGCGCCCTTGAGCATTTCCAGCACGCGGTCGGCCACGTCTTCCTGCAGGCACAGCACGCGCAGCGCCGAGCAGCGCTGGCCGGCCGAATCGAAAGCGGAGCTGAGGACATCGCCCACCACCTGTTCAGCCAGCGCCGACGAGTCGACGATCATCGCGTTCTGTCCGCCGGTCTCCGCGATCAGCGGGATCGGGCGGCCGGCGGCGTCGAGGCGGCCGGCGACGTTGCGCTGCAGGATGCGCGCGACTTCGGTCGAGCCGGTGAACATCACACCCTTGACGCGGGCGTCGCCGACCAGCGCGGCGCCCACGGTCTCGCCGCGGCCCGGCAGCAGCTGCACCGCGCCGGCCGGAACGCCGGCTTCGCGCAGCAGGCGCACGGCGGCGGCGGCGATCAGCGGGGTCTGCTCGGCGGGCTTGGCCAGCACCGGGTTGCCGGCGGCCAGCGCCGCGGCCACCTGGCCGGTGAAGATCGCCAGCGGGAAGTTCCACGGGCTGATGCAGACCACCGGGCCCAGCGGGCGGTGGGTCTCGTTGTCGAAGCTGCGGCGCACCTCGGCGGCGTAGTAGCGCAGGAAGTCCACGGCTTCGCGCACTTCGGCGATGGCGTTGGAGAAGGTCTTGCCGGCCTCGCGCATGATGATGCCCATCAGCGACTGCATCTGGGCTTCCATCAGGTCGGCGGCGCGCTCCAGCGCGGCCGCGCGCACGTCCGGCGGCGTCGCCTGCCAGATCGGCGCGGCGTTGATGGCGGCCTGCAGCGCGGCGTCGACCTCGGCCTGGCCGGCCTCGGTGACATGGCCCACCACATCGCGGTGGTCGGCCGGGTTCAGCACCGGCGTGGTGATGGCGTCGGCTGCGCGCGGTACCTCGGCGCCGAGCAGCGGCTCGGCCACGAAGCGCTCGCTGGTGCCTGCCAGCAGCGCCGACGACAGCGACGCCAGGCGATGCTCGTTCGCGAGATCGATGCCGGCCGAATTGGGGCGGCTCTTGCCGTACAGCGTGCGCGGCGACGGGATGCGCGGGTGCGGCAGGCCCAGCACGCCTTCTTCGCGGTGCATGGCTTCGACCACGGCGACCGGGTCGGCCACCAGCTCGTCCAGCGAGATGGTGTCGTCGGCGATGCGGTTCACGAACGAGGTATTGGCGCCATTCTCCAGCAGGCGGCGCACCAGGTAGGCCAGCAGCGTTTCATGCGTGCCGACCGGCGCGTAGATGCGGCACGGGCGGTTGAACTTGCCGTCCGCGGTGGCGCCAACCACCTGGTCGTACAGCGGCTCGCCCATGCCGTGCAGGCACTGGAACTCATACTGGCCGGGATAGTAGCTGTGGCCGGCGATCTGGTAGATGGCCGACAGCGTATGCGCATTGTGCGTGGCGAACTGCGGGTAGATCGCGTCCGGCACCGACAGCAGCTTGCGCGCGCAGGCGATGTACGACACGTCGGTGTAGACCTTGCGCGTGTAGACCGGGTAGCCCTCCAGCCCGTCGAGCTGGGCGCGCTTGATCTCGCTGTCCCAGTAGGCGCCCTTGACCAGGCGGATCATCAGGCGGTGGCGGCTGCGGCGGGCCAGGTCGATCAGGTAGTCGATCACGAACGGGCAGCGCTTCTGGTAGCCCTGCACCACGAAGCCGATGCCGTTCCAGCCCGCCAGCTCGGGCTCGAAGCACAGGCGCTCGAGCAGGTCCAGCGAGATCTCCAGGCGGTCGGCTTCCTCGGCGTCGATATTGATGCCGATGTCGTACTGGCGTGCCAGCAGCGTCAGCGACTTCAGGCGCTCGTACAGCTCGCCCACCACGCGCTCATGCTGCGCGCGGCTGTAGCGCGGGTGCAGCGCCGACAGCTTGATCGAGATGCCCGGGCCCTCATAGATGCCGCGCCCGCGCGAGGCCTGGCCGATGGCGTGGATGGCCTGCTCGTACGAGGCCAGGTAGCGCTGCGCGTCGGCCTCGGTCATGGCGGCCTCGCCCAGCATGTCGTAGGAGTAGCGGAAGCCTTCGGCCTCGTACTTGCGCGCGTTGGCCAGCGCCTCGGAAATGGTCTCGCCGGTGACGAACTGCTCGCCCATCAGGCGCATCGCCATGTCCACGCCCTTGCGGATCAGCGGCTCGCCGCCCTTGCCGATGATGCGCGTGAGCGCCTTGGTCAGGCCCGATTCGGTATGGGTGGCGACCAGCTTGCCGGTCAGCAGCAGGCCCCAGGTGGCGGCGTTGACGAACAGCGACGGGCTCTGGCCCAGGTGCGACTGCCAGTTGGCGCCGCTGATCTTGTCGCGGATCAGCGCGTCGCGGGTGGCCTTGTCGGGGATGCGCAGCAGGGCCTCGGCCAGGCACATCAGCGCCACGCCTTCCTGCGACGACAGCGAGAATTCCTGGATCAGGCCCTGCACCAGGCCCTCGCGGCCGCTGCCGACCTTCTGCTCGCGCAGCCGCGTGGCCAGGGTCTTGGCCATCTTGATGGCGGCCTCGCCTTGCTGCTGCGGCAGGCGCGCCTGCTCCAGCAGCACCGGTACGCAATCGGCTTCCGGGCGGCGATAGGCAGAGGTAATGGCAGCACGCAGCACCGATTGCGGCTGGATGCTTTGGGCGAACTCCAGGAACGGCTGCGGCGCATCGCCATGGACCAGCTCGGCTCCGTCGGCGCCATCCGCGTCGGCGCTACCGGCGGCGCCGGTCTCGTGCGGCAGGTGGCCGCGCTCGATCTGCTCGAGGTAGGTGAAGATAGCCTGCTTGATCAGCCAGTGCGGCGTGCGGTCGATGGATTGGGCAACGCGCTTGAGGCGGTCGCGCGAGGCGTCGTCGAGCTTGACGCCGAGAGTGGTGGTGGCCATGCGGGCATTTCTCCGAAAGACTGGAGCCGCCGCCGGTGCTACCTCGTCCATGCCGGCAGGCACGGGCGCGCGACCGGCCGCAGCCTGTGAGCTGGCGCGATCTTACTCCCGAAAATCACCAAGGTGCAACCTAGTGCAACCCTATCGAAAACCCTAATGCCAGGGTTGCACCTTTCACTGCCACGCCAGCTGACTCAGATCCGCAACGGGTCGATCTCAAGCTGCCAGCGCACCCCTTTTGCCTCTGTCCCCACATCTGCGAAAGTCTGCACCCACTCAGCCACGAAGCGTTGCAGCACCGGCCGCGAGGTGGCCTCAACCAGCATCTGCGCACGCTCCCGGTTGAAGATGCGCACCATCGACATCGGCACCGGATCGTGCAGTTGCACCTCGGCCGCCAGCTCGCAGGTTTCGGCATGCCGGCGCGCCACTTCCAGGAACTGCAGCGCCCGCTCCAGCTGGCCGTGGTCGGCGGTTACCAGCACCTGGTAGCAGAACGGGGGCAACCCGGCCTGGCGCCGCTCGCGCAACTGGCTGGCCGCGAATCCATCATAGTCGTGGCGCGTCAGCGCCTGCAATGCCGGGGTGTCCGGGTAGCGCGTCTGGATCAGCACCTCGCCCGGCAAGCCGGCCCGCCCTGCCCGCCCGGCCACCTGCATCAGCGAGGCGAACAGATGCTCGGCGGCGCGGAAGTCATGGCTGAACATGGCCGCGTCCGGATGGACGATGCCGACCAGGGTCACGCGCTGGAAGTCATGCCCCTTGGCCACCATCTGCGTGCCCACCAGGATGTCGACTTCGCCGGCATGGACTTCGTCGAACATGGCTTGCGCGCTGCCCTTGCGGCGCGTGGAATCTGCGTCGATGCGGGCGATGCGCGCCTGCGGGAAGCGCGTCGCCAATGCCTCTTCGATGCGCTGCGTGCCACGCCCCAGCGGCGCGATGTCGACGTTGCCGCAGTCCGGGCAGTGGTGCGGCACCGGCGCCTCCAGGCCGCAGTGGTGGCAGCGCAGGCGCCGTTCGGGGCGGTGCAGCACCAGGTAGGCCGAGCAGCGCGGGCAGCCCGACAGCCAGCCGCAGCTGTCGCAGGCAATCACCGGCGCGTAGCCGCGGCGGTTCAGGAACAGCAGGCTCTGCTCGCCGCGCGCCAGGCGCGCGTCGATGGCTTCCAGCAGCGGCACCGACAAGCCTTCGAACAGCGGGCGCTGGCGCTGGCGCTCGTGGTTCAGGTCGACCAGGCGCACTGTCGGCAGGGTCGCTTCGGCCTGGGCGCGCTCGCGCAGCACCAGCTTGCGGTAAGTGCCCTGCCCGGCCCGCCACCAGGTCTCCATCGACGGCGTGGCCGAACCAAGCACCACGGCAATGCCGCGCTGCTTGGCGCGCCACACCGCCAGGTCGCGCGCCGAGTAGCGCAGCCCTTCCTGCTGCTTGTAGGAAGTGTCGTGTTCCTCGTCGACCACGATCAGCGCCAGCGCCGGCAGCGAGGCCATCACCGCCATGCGCGTGCCCAGCACGATGCGGGCCTCGCCGCGGTGCGCGGCCAGCCACTGCAGGCTGCGCTCCTGGTCGGCCAGGCCGCTGTGCAGCACCGCCAGCGGCAGGTGCGGGAAGCGTGCAGCGATGCGGGCCTGCAGTTGCGGGGTCAGGTTGATTTCAGGCACCAGCATCAGCACCTGGGCCTGGGGGTCGCGTTCGAGCAGCGCCTGCATCGCATGCAGGTAGACCTCGGTCTTGCCGCTGCCGGTCACCCCGTGCAGCAGGAACGGCGCGAAGCCCTCGGCCTCGGCAATTGCCTGCACCGCGGCGCGCTGCTCGTCGTGCAGCGGCGGCGCAGTCGATGGCGGCTGTGCGGGGTCGGTCGGCAGCAGGGGGCGCGCGGTGCGGCTGGCCTCGACCCAGCCGGCGGCCTGCCATTCGGCCAGCCGCGCCGGTGCCGCCGCGCACAGCACGCGGGCGTCGGCCAGCGTCAGCGGCTCGGCCGCGGCGGCGCGCTCGGCCAGCGCCTGTGCCAGGGCGCGCACGCTGCGTGCGCGTGGCGGCACGGCGGCCAGCAGGGCCTCTGCATGCCCAGGCAGCAGGCGGTATTCGTCGGTGCGGGCACGCTGGGCCAGGCCCGGCCAGCCCTCGGCCTCGCGCAAGGCCGGCGGCAAGGCCGGCAGCATCACTTCGCCCAGGCGGCGCTGGTAGTAGCGCGCGGCAAAGGCGGCCAGCCCGATCCAGTCGGGCTGCAGCGGCGGCATCCATTCCAGGCGCTGCGCCACCTGGCGTAGCCGGTCGGCGGGCACATCGGAGCTGTCGGCATACGCCACCGCCACGCCGACCATGCTGCGGCGACCGAACGGCACCACCACCAGGTCACCCGGGGCGACCTCGGGCGTGGCGAGATAGTCGAAGCAGTCGTCGGCGGGGGTGTCCAGCGCGACCCGGATGACTGACTGCGCGGCGGCGGTCGGCATCACGGCGCCCATCGCCGCGCTGTCCTCGACCACCGGAAGCGCGCCGCTAGCTGGCGCCATGCGGCCCTTCCTGGTGCACCGCCATTGCGCAACCTTTGTGCAACGGGCGCCTGGCGCAATAAGAGTGGAAATCTAGTGTGCGGCGCAACATCAACTTAAAGTAAAACTTCAAATGTGGCCCTAAGTCGATGATAGATGACTGGTTTTCCACTAATTCCACCGCCCCTGTGGATAACTTTGTTGAAAAGTCGCACTGGCTGGCCGGGAAGCCCCGCGAAACAAGGGATCCACCGGCATCGGGCCTTCCTTTGCAATTCTTCCAAATCCTTAAAAATCAAGGGCTTGCAAACATCCCCCGGATAGGTTAGGGAATAACCCTGTTCCGCACTGCGGCAAACCTATCGGTGTGCATAAGTCAAGTACCGCCAGTCAAGTCCGAGCACCTTTTTGGCGAATGCTGGCGAAAAAGTTAACTTGACAGGGTCCGGCGGCGCGGCTCCCGCAGCACTGGGTACGCTGGGGCGCCGGTGCGCTGCAGCGCAGGGCACCGCAGCAGCAGCCAGGCCGGCCGCATACTGTCATCGTCACTTCTGACCGGCGCGCAGCTTGCGGCTGTGGCGATGCACTTCATCCACCAGCACCGAGACGTTATCCGGCGGCGTGAACTGCGAGATGCCGTGGCCAAGGTTGAATACGTGGCCATCACTGCCCCCGGCGGCGGCATAGCTGTCCAGCACGCCGCGCACCTGCTCGCGGATCGCGGCCTCAGGGGCGAACAGCACGGTCGGGTCGATATTGCCCTGCAGCGCCACACGCCCGCCGGTGCGGCGGCGCGCTTCGGCCAGGTTGACGGTCCAGTCCAACCCGATCGCGTCGGCGCCGGTGTCAGCCAGCGCCTCGAGCCACAGGCCGCCGCCTTTGGTAAAGACGATCGCGGGCACCTGTTGGCCATCGTGCTCGCGCTTCAGGCCGGCCAGCACCCGGCGCATATAGGCCAGCGAGAACGCCTGGTACATGCCGTCGGCAAGCGCCCCGCCCCAGGTGTCGAAAATCATCACGGCCTGCGCGCCGGCTTCGATCTGGGCATTCAGGTATTCGGTCACCGCCTGGGCGTTGATCTCGAGAATGCGGTGCATCAGGTCCGGGCGGCCGTACATCATCGCCTTGACCGTGCGGAAGTCGTCCGAGCCGCCGCCTTCGACCATGTAGCAGGCCAGCGTCCAGGGGCTGCCGGAAAATCCGATCAGCGGCACGCGCTGGCCGCCGTCCTGGACCAGTGCGCGGCGGATTTCGCTTACCGCGTCAAAGACATACTGCAGCGACGCCATGTCCGGCACGGCCAGTTTCTGCACGTCGGCTTCGGTGCGCAGCGGATGGGCAAAGCGCGGGCCCTCGCCCTGCGCGAACGACAGGCCCAGGCCCATCGCGTCGGGCACGGTCAGGATGTCGGAAAAGAGAATCGCCGCGTCCAGTGGATAGCGGTCCAGCGGCTGCAGTGTCACTTCCGTGGCGTAGGCCGGGTTCTTGGCCAGCCCGAGGAAGCTGCCGGCGCGGGCGCGCGTGGCGTTGTACTCGGGCAGGTAGCGGCCCGCCTGGCGCATCAGCCACAGCGGCGTGTATTCGGTCGGCTGGCGGCGCAGCGCGCGCAGGAAGGTATCGTTCTGCAGTGCGGTCATGGTCATCCTCGTAAGACCGCCATTCTAAGGGATGGCTGCGGCTGGATGCCGCTCAGACGTCGTCGATCATCCCGGTGAAGGCCGCTGCGGCACGCCGCATCCATTCGCGCGCGCGTTCGGCATCGGGCTGCAGCCGTGCGAAGCCGTGGGTCATGCCACTGGCCTCGATGGTGACCACCGGGGCGTCGTGGCGCACCAGGAAGTCGGCATAGGCCAGGCCGTCGTCGCGCAGCACGTCGTGCGCGGCCACCATCAGCACGGTGGCGGGCGGGCGCACCAGCGGCGCGGCCATCAGGTGCACGCGGTGGTCGGGGTGGGCGGTGCCCTCCGCCAGGGCCTCGGCGCCGATGAACTGGGTCCAGAACCAGGCCATCTCGTCACGCGTCAGGCCGGGACCGTCGGCAAAGGCGCGGTAGCTTTCGGTGCTGAGCACCGGTGCCGTCACCGGATAGATCAGCAGTTGCGCATCGACCTGCACCGCGCCGCCGCCGTTGAGCTGCTGCGCTGCCTGCGCCGCCAGGTGGCCGCCGGCGCTGTCGCCCGCCACGGCCAGGAAATCGGTCGCTAGCCCGAGTGCCTGACGTTCACCGGCGAACCACTGCACTGCCTCGGAGGCATCGTCGCAGGGAGCCGGGAACGCGTGCTCGGGTGCGAGGCGGTAGTCGACGCTGGCCACCGCGCAGCCCGTGTCGGCCGCAAGCAACGCTGCAACCGTATGGTGCGTCTGCGGCGAGCCGATCACCCAGCCGCCACCGTGGAAGTAGACCACCAGCCGCGGCGCGGTCTCGCCGGCCGGGCGGAACAGCCTGGCGCCCAGCGAGCGGCCGGAGAGCGCAAGCTCCAGGTCCTGCACCGTGATGCCTGCCGGATCCGGCAACAGCGACGCCGCCGCGATCTCGGCAAAACGGGCCCGCTGCGCGGGAATGTCGGCAGGCGCGGGCGCATTGGCATAGCGCTCCGCCAGGCGGCGGTAATAGGCAAGCAGTTGCGGATCGATGGCCATGGTTGGCGACTGATGGGAAAGCGGAAAAAGAAAGGGTGCCGGGGCGGGAATCAGTCCAGCCCGAGCTGGCGCGTCAGCTCGACCTTGCTGCAGCAGTCCTGCACCGCCAGCAGGCCGGCATCGGCAGCGCGGCGCACGGCGTGGTCGTTGACGATGCCCAGCTGCAGCCAGACACCCTGTGCGCCAATGGCGATGGCCTCATCGACCACGCCCGGCGTTTCCTCGGCACGGCGGAAGATGTCGACCCACGCGATGGGGCTGCCTGCTGCCGCGGCAGCGTCGGCGGCTTCGCGCAGCGTGGCGTGGCAGGTCTCGCCCAGAATGCGTTCGCCGGCATGACGCGGATTGACCGGCACGATCCGGAAGCCATGGTCCTGCAGGAATTCCGCAACCTCATGACTGGGACGCTCCGGGCGGTCGGACAGGCCGACCACGGCCACGGTCTTCATCGCCAGCATGGCTTGCTGCATCTCAGGGCGCATCGCGTCTCCGGGTGGACAAGGGCGGGCCCGCGGACATGCAAAAACGCAACGCGAAGGCCACAGACGTCCTGAATCGTAACCGGAATTGTCACGCAGGGATTGGTGGGGGAGCGAACATGGAAATCGCGTCATCAAAGATAATACAACGACACGTTTCTGCGGCTAACGTGACGTGAACGCGTGAAAATATGCCGAACACGCCAGATCCCGGCGCCTCTGGCTTTCAACTTCTTGCAAAACGATACATTTTGTTACTGCCATGCCGGGGAGTTTCCCCCACAATACATTGACACACCCGGTGTCCGGCGTGTGGCGCCCCAGTAAAATAAGGCTGTGCAGACTTAAAGGGGCGTGGTGAAGAAAGCCTTTTGAAGCAGTAACCCGATTTTCCGATCCAGCAGATCGCCGCTGGACCGGAGCACCAGGCAGACCGTTGCAGCGCGTGGCCTTTGCGGCCTCTGGTCGGATATTGGATATCCGTTGCGCCTTGATTGTCGACCTGGACCGAACCCGTTCCTTCGAATTGACCCCTCGAAGGGATTTTCCCGTCCGCGCGGAGCCTCCCCGGCCCGCGCGCTTTTTTTTGTCCAGGCGGGATAAAAGCATATCGCCACGCCCAAGAAAAAGGCAGCCATGCGGCTGCCTTTTTTCATTGTCGCGCCAGAAAAACAACAGCGCGACAAGCCACTAATTGCTTACTTCTTACGACGCAGGCGGGCGATGGCAGCCAGTTGGGCAGCCGCCACGGCGAGCTCGCTCTGAGCGCGTGCCAGATCCAGATCGCTGCTCTGGTTCTGCATCAGCTCTTCGGCAGCACGCTTGGCTTCCTGCGCCTTGGCTTCGTCCAGGTCGCCACCGCGGATAGCGGTGTCGGCCAGCACGGTGACGTGCTTGGGCTGGACTTCGAGAATGCCGCCGGCAACGAACACGAACTCTTCGCTGCCGTCTTCCTTCTCGATCCGCACCGCACCCGGCTGGATGCGCGTGATCAGCGGCGTGTGGCCCGGCAGAATGCCCAGTTCACCCGACTCGCCCGGCAGCGCCACGAACTTCGCCTGGCCGGAGAAGATCGACGCTTCCGCGCTGACGACGTCTACAAGAATGGTTGCCATATCAGATCCTTTCTCCAATCGCTTTGCTCAGGCGGCCGGACACGCAGGGGTGGCCGGCCATCACTCCCACCGCCAGGCGGGAGTGATGAGCAAGGCTTACTGGAGCTTCTTGGCCTTTTCGAAGGCTTCGTCGATCGAGCCGACCATGTAGAACGCCTGCTCGGGCAGGTGATCGCACTCGCCGTCCACCAGCATCTTGAAGCCGCGGATGGTTTCCTTCAGCGGCACGTACTTGCCCGGCGAACCCGTGAACACTTCCGCCACGTGGAACGGCTGCGACAGGAAACGCTGGATCTTACGAGCGCGGTTCACTGCCAGCTTGTCTTCCGGCGACAGTTCGTCCATGCCCAGAATCGCGATGATGTCGCGCAGTTCCTTGTAGCGCTGCAGGGTCTGCTGAACGCGGCGGGCCACTTCGTAGTGTTCCGTGCCGACAACCTGCGGGTCCAGCTGGCGCGAGGTCGAGTCCAGCGGATCCACTGCGGGGTAGATACCCAGTGCAGCGATGTCACGCGACAGCACCACGGTCGAGTCCAAGTGCAGGAAGGTGGTTGCCGGCGACGGGTCGGTCAAGTCATCCGCAGGCACGTACACGGCCTGGATCGACGTGATCGAGCCAGTCTTGGTCGACGTAATACGTTCCTGCAGCTTGCCCATTTCTTCTGCCAGCGTCGGCTGGTAGCCCACGGCGGAAGGCATACGGCCCAGCAGTGCGGACACTTCGGTACCGGCCAGCGTGTAGCGGTAGATGTTGTCCACGAAGAACAGGATGTCACGGCCTTCGTCACGGAAGCGCTCGGCCATGGTCAGGCCGGTCAGCGCCACGCGCAGACGGTTGCCCGGCGGCTCGTTCATCTGGCCGAACACCATGGCCACCTTGTCGAGCACGTTCGAGTCCTTCATTTCGTGGTAGAAGTCGTTCCCTTCACGGGTACGCTCGCCCACGCCGGCGAACACCGACAGACCGCTGTGCTGCTTGGCGATGTTGTTGATGAGCTCCATCATGTTGACGGTCTTGCCCACGCCGGCGCCACCGAACAGGCCCACCTTGCCGCCCTTTGCGAACGGGCAGACCAGGTCGATCACCTTGATGCCGGTTTCCAGCAGGTCAACCGACGGCGACAGTTCGTCGAACTTCGGGGCCTTCTGGTGAATCGCGCGCAGCTCGTCCGAGGCGATCGGGCCGGCTTCGTCGATCGGGCGACCCAGCACGTCCATGATGCGGCCCAGCGTGCCGTGACCGACCGGCACCGAAATCGGGGCGCCGGTGCTCTTCACTTCCATACCGCGGCGCAGACCGTCCGACGAGCCCAGGGCAATGGTACGCACCACGCCGTCACCGAGCTGTTGCTGGACTTCGAAGGTCAGGCCCTTTTCGGCGAACGAGGCGTCGCCGGAGTCTTCCAGCACGAGCGCGTCGTACACCTTCGGCATTGCGTCACGGGGGAACTCGATGTCCACCACGGCGCCAATACACTGCACAATATTTCCGATACTCATTTCGTATCTCCGATAGCTTGAATTCGTGACGCCTTAGACCGCAGCTGCGCCGCTGACGATTTCCGACAGTTCCTTGGTAATCGCGGCCTGACGGGTCTTGTTGTAGACCAGTTGCAGTTCGCCGATCACGTTCTTGGCGTTGTCGGACGCAGCCTTCATGGCCACCATGCGCGCCGATTGCTCGGACGCCATGTTCTCGGCCACGGCCTGGTACACCAGCGCCTCGACGTAGCGGACGAGCAGCTCTTCCACTACGGTCTGGGCGTCGGGCTCGTAGATGTAATCCCACGAGTAGGCGCGCTTCTCTTCTTCGGTCTGAACCAGCTTGTCGGCGGCGAGCGGCAGCAGCTGCTCGACCATCGGTTCCTGCTTCATCGTATTGATGAACTTGGTGTACGCCAGGTACACCGCGTCGACCTCACCATTGGTGAAGGCATCGAGCTGGACCTTGATCGCGCCGATCAGCTTTTCCAGATGCGGGGTGTCACCGAGGTGCACCACGTGCGAGATCACCTTGGCACCGACGCGGCCCAGGAACTGCATGCCCTTGGTGCCGATGGCGGTGGCTTGCACGTCCACGCCGCGGCCCTGCAGGGTCTTCAGTTCATTGGTGACGGCGCGCAACACGTTCGTGTTCAGGCCGCCACACAGCCCCTTGTCGGTCGTGACCACGATCATGCCGACGCGCTTGACTTCGCGTTCCTGCATGAACGGGTGCTTGAACTCGGGGTTGGCCGTAGCCAGGTGCGCCGCAATGTTGCGCACCTTCTCGGCGTAGGGACGGGCACTGCGCATCCGCTCCTGCGCCTTGCGCATCTTGGACGCGGCGACCATCTCCATCGCCTTGGTGATCTTGCGCGTGTTCTGCACGCTCTTGATCTTGGTTCGAATCTCTTTCGTTCCGGCCATATCTTCCTCTCCATCCGAACCAGCGCCGCGCCGGCGTGAGCCAGGCGCGGCGGCGGTGTCGTGGAATCACGCGGTTAGAACGCGGCGGACTTCTTGAAATCCTCGACAGCGGCACGCAGGGCGGCTTCATCTTCCTTCGAGAGCTGCTTGGTCTCTTCGATGCGGTTGATGAGATCGGCGTACTTGGTCTTCAGATGGTCGTGCAGGCCCTTCTCGAACGGCAGAATGTCCTTCACTTCCACGTTGTCGAGGAAGCCGTTGTTGGCGGCGAACAGCGACGCGGCCAGCTGCCACACTTGCAGCGGCTGGTATTGCGGCTGCTTGAGCAGTTCGGTCACGCGGCGGCCGCGCTCGAGCTGCTTGCGGGTGGCATCGTCCAGGTCCGAGGCGAACTGCGCGAACGCAGCCAGCTCACGATACTGGGCCAGGTCGGTACGGATACCGCCAGACAGGTTCTTCACCACCTTGGTCTGGGCTGCACCACCGACGCGCGACACCGAGATACCGGCGTTGATAGCGGGGCGGATACCAGCGTTGAACAGGTCGGTTTCCAGGAAGATCTGGCCATCCGTGATCGAGATCACGTTGGTCGGAACGAACGCGGACACGTCGCCGGCCTGCGTTTCGATCACCGGCAGCGCGGTCAGCGAACCGGTCTTGCCCTTGACGGCGCCGTTGGTGAACTTCTCGACGTAGTCGGCGTTCACGCGGGCAGCACGCTCCAGCAGGCGCGAGTGCAGGTAGAACACGTCGCCCGGGTAGGCTTCGCGGCCCGGCGGGCGGCGCAGCAGCAGCGACACCTGGCGGTAGGCCCAGGCTTGCTTGGTCAGGTCGTCATAGACGATCAGCGCGTCTTCGCCGCGGTCGCGGAAGTACTCGCCCATGGTGCAGCCGGCGTACGGTGCCAGGTACTGCATGGCGGCCGAGTCCGAAGCGGCGGCGGCCACGACGACGGTGTATTCCATCGCGCCGTGCTCTTCCAGCTTGCGCACCACGTTGGCGATCGTCGAAGCCTTCTGGCCGACTGCCACGTAGACGCAGAAGACGCCCTTGCCCTTCTGGTTGATGATGGCGTCGACAGCGACGGCGGTCTTGCCGGTCTGGCGGTCGCCAATGATCAGCTCACGCTGGCCACGGCCGATCGGCACCATCGCGTCGATCGACTTCAGGCCGGTCTGCACCGGCTGGCTCACCGACTGACGCGCGATCACGCCCGGGGCGACCTTCTCGATCACGTCCGTTTCCTTGGCGTTGATCGGGCCCTTGCCGTCGATCGGCTGGCCCAGCGTGTTCACCACGCGGCCCAGCAGTTCCTTGCCCACCGGCACTTCCAGAATGCGGCCGGTGCACTTGACCGTGTCGCCTTCGGAAATATGTTCGTACTCACCCAGCACCACGGCGCCGACCGAGTCGCGCTCGAGGTTCAGCGCGAGGCCGAAGGTGTTGCCGGGGAATTCCAGCATCTCGCCCTGCATCACGCCGGACAGGCCATGCACGCGGCAGATGCCATCGGTCACGGAGATCACCGTGCCGGTATTGCGCACTTCAGCTTCAGCGCCAAGGCCCGAGATGCGGGACTTGATCAGCTCGCTGATTTCTGAGGGGTTCAGTTGCATCACAATGCTCCTAATTCTTCAATCCGTCGGCCGGTGCGGTCAGGCGGTCAGCGTGGCTTGCATGGCAGCCAGGCGCGAACGCACGGAGGTGTCGAGCACTTCGTCGCCGACCTTGACGCTCACGCCGCCGATCAGGGACGGGTCCACCGCCACCTGCGCGTACAGCTTGCGGCCGAACTTGCGTTCGAGTGCAGCGACCAGGTCGTTCAACTGCGAACCTTCCAGCGGGAATGCGCTGGTGATCTCGACATCCGACGACCCTTCGCGGGCGTTCTTGAGCACATGGAACTGCTCGGCGATTTCCGGCATCACCGTCAGGCGGCCGTTATCCACCAGCAGCTTGACGAAGCGGCGAGCCTCGTCATTCAGCGGGGACTTCAGCACCGACAGGAACAGTTCGGCCAGCTTGTCGCCGGGAACGTTCGGATCGCCGGCTACCGCCTTCATGTCGGGATTGGCAGCAACCTGCCCCATCTCCGACACCAGCTCGGACCATGCACCCAGGTTGCCTGCGCTCGATTCGCTGGCGACGCGGAACAGCGCCTCAGCGTAGGGACGGGCAATGGTTGCGGTTTCAGCCATGATTAGAGCTCAGCCTTGAGTTGATTGAGCAGGTCGGTGTGGACCTGCGCGTTCACTTCACGCTTGAGGATCTGCTCGGCACCCTTGACGGCCAGCACGGCAACCTGGTCACGCAGTGCTTCGCGTGCGCGGGTAACCTGCTGTTCTGCTTCGGCCTTGGCCTGGGCAATGATGCGTGCGGCTTCTGCCTGGGCGTTTTGCTTGATCTCGTCTGCCGTCAGCTGGGCGCGCTTCTCGGCGTCAGCGACGCGTTGTGCACCCTCGGTGCGGGCTTCGGCCATAGCCTGGTCCACACGCTTGTTGGCGAGTTCGAGCTCGGCCTTGCCCTTCTCGGCAGCGGCGAGGCCATCGGCGATCTTCTTTGCGCGTTCGTCGAGCGCCTTCACCAGCGGCGGCCAAATGAATTTGGCAACAACCCACCACAGGATGAAGAACACGACCATCTGCGCAAAAAACGTTGCGTTCAGATTCATGGTGTGTTCCTTTCGGTAATCAAACTACAGATAAATGCACAAAAGGCGGCCAGGCTGGTGGCCCGCGCCGCCCGTCAGCATCATGCAGACCGAAAAGAATTACTTGATGACAGCCAGCAGCGGGTTGGCGAAGGCGAACAGCATTGCAACGCCCACGCCGATCAGGAATGCCGCGTCGATCAGGCCAGCCAGCAGGAACATCTTGGTTTGCAGCGGGTTCATCAGCTCGGGCTGACGTGCGCAGGCTTCGATGTACTTACCACCCATCAGGGCGATACCCAGGCAGGCGCCGATAGCGCCCAGGCCGATGATGATGCCGATACCGATGGCGGTCAGACCCTGGATGTTGGCGAGAAATTCTTGCATGACGACTCCTTTAATTTAGAGAGACTTAGAACCAAAAAACCAAAAAACCAAAAAACCGAAAATCAGTGGTGATCGTGAGCCTGGCCGATGTACACCAGCGTCAGCATCATGAAGATGAAGGCCTGGAGCAGGACGATCAGGATGTGGAAGATCGCCCATACCGCGCCGGCCAGCACGTGGCCGACAAAGCCCAGCGCGGACAGGTCGGCGCCGAACGTCCAGATCGAACCCAGCAGCGCGATCAGCAGGAACACGAGTTCGCCGGCGTACATGTTGCCGAACAATCGCATGCCGAGCGAAACGGCCTTGGCCAGGAATTCGATCAGGTTCAGGACCAGGTTGAACGGGGCCAGATACCACTTGGCGCCGAACGGGGCCGAGAACAGTTCGTGCATGAAGCCGCCCGTGCCCTTGATCTTGAAGCTGTAGTAGATCATCAGCACCAGCACCGAGCACGACATGCCCAGCGTGCCGTTCAGGTCGGCCGTGGCCACTGCGCGGTGGTGGGGGATGTGCAGGTGGAAGATGCCGAGGACTTGATTCAGGCCGTTGACCCAGTCCACCGGGATCAGGTCGATCGCGTTCATCATGGTGATCCAGCAGAACACCATCAGCGCCAGCGGCGCGATCCACGAACGGTCGCCGTGGATGATGCCCTTGGCCTGGTCATCGACCATCTCGACGATCATCTCGACGAAGGCCTGGAAGCGGCCCGGCACGCCGGCGGTGACGCGGCGCGCGGCGGCGTACAGGAACAGCACGGCGATGGCGCCGCACAGCACGGACCAGAACACCGTGTCGTAGTTGATCACGGAGAAATCGACCACCGACGCTTGCTTGCCGCCGACCGAGTTCAAGTTCTGCAAGTGTTCGGCGATATAGCCGGAGGGTGTCAGCGCGTGTTCGGCGCCTTGGGTAGCATCAGACATGTCGATACGAACGGTATATTGCGAAATCTTCGGGCCGCGCGCCGCCACTGTCTGGCCAACGCCCGGTACGCAACTTGCATTGCCTTCGGCGGATTCGCCGGTCACCGCAATGCAAGCGGGGTCCAACCTTGGCCGTGTCCGGTGTCACCACTGTGAAACCGGCACGGCAAATCTTGATATTCCGTCTTGGTGCCCCATTTCCGGATGAGGCACCGCCTTCGTGCGGCTGGCCTAGCGGATCACCAGAGCCACCACCAAATATGTCTTTAGCGCCAGCAGGAACGTGACCAGCATCGGCACCCAACGCAGATCCCGGTACAGCACCACCACCAGCACCAGCAGAGCCGCCGTGCCAAAGACCTTGATCGCCTCGCCCAGGACCAGTCCGCCGACCGAAGCCCGGTCGCGCGCCAGCCACAGGCGGAACGCGAAGAACCCGCTCGGCACGAAGCACACCATGCCGCCGAACAGCGCCGACCAGCCATACGGGCCGGCCTCTTTCGCGAACAGCGCCCAGCACAGTGCCGACAGCAGGGTGACCATCACCTGCGCCAGGACAACCTTGCCCGGGGTCATGCGCGAAGGGCGCAACGCGCGCTCACCAAACAGCGTCACCGCCTCGGCGTGCGACAGCGGATCGACAGCCTCTTCCTCACGGTCTGCGCCTTCTTTCCAGTCGTCCCAGTCATCTTCCTGACGGGACCCGGCGCCTCGCTGCTGACGGTCTTGAACCACTACTGCTCGCCTTATTCCAGGCCGGAACTTTTCGGCCCGACCAGAATTCAAACCGCACGATTTTAAGGGGAACTACTGATTCGCGTCAATCTGCTTACATTTAGCTTGCAGTGTGTTGCGCACAACGGTTGCCATCACGATGCCATGATGGCTTCACAAAAATTGCGCAGCAATAATGTTTGACGTAATTGGATTGCGCAGCGAACCCTGCGCATGATGAGGGATTACCGGGTACGCCGTACGTATACCGGTCCCAGGAACGGACACTGCAGCGTACACGCAACAGTCATCGCCGCAATGGCCGTTAATCGCACCGAATTGCGCACGCAAAGTTACGCGCGCCTTGGCACCCTGCCTCAGGCGACCTTCTGCTTTTCAGTCGATTCGCGCAGCCGCACGAGCACGCCTTCAAGCGCGTCGTTGTCGCTGAAGTGGATGGTGAGCTGGCCCTTGCCGCGCGCGCCCAGCTTGATCTGCACCGCCAGGCCCAGCGCATCGGACAGTTCTTCTTCCAGCCGTGCCACATCGCGCACGTTGTTGGCGCCCTTCTGCTTGAGCGACTTCAGGTCGAACGGCTTGAGCGTGGACGCCACCAGCTTCTCGGTCTCGCGCACAGACAGCCGCTTGTTCACGATCTGGTTGGCCAGCGTGATCTGGTTGGCGCCGTCCACCGCCAGCAGCGCGCGCGCGTGGCCCATGTCGAGGTCGCCCGCCATCAGCATGGTCTGCACAGGTGCGGCCAGGTTCAGCAGGCGCAGCAGGTTCGACACCGCGCTGCGCGAACGGCCGACCGACTCGGCCGCCTGCTCATGCGTGAAACTGAACTCGCGGATCAGGCGCATGATGCCCTGCGCTTCTTCCAGCGGATTCAGGTCTTCGCGCTGGATGTTCTCGATCAGCGCCATCGCGGCCGCGGCTTCATCGGCCACGTCCTTCACCAGCACCGGCACCTTGTCCAGGCCGGCGAGCTTGGACGCGCGGAAGCGCCGCTCGCCCGCGATGATTTCATAGCGGTCCGGCTCGGCCACGCGGCGCACCAGGATCGGCTGCATCAGGCCCTGCGCGCGGATGCTGGCGGCCAGTTCCTGCAGCGCGCCTTCATCCATGCGCGTGCGCGGCTGGTACTTGCCCGGCTGCAATTGGTTCAGGCGCAGCACGGTGGGCGCACCCTCCTGCTTCACCGATTCAACGATTTCGGCCGGCCCGCCCAGCAACGCTTCAAGGCCGCGGCCCAGGCCCTTTTTCTTTGCAGTGCTCATGCTTGCCCTCTCCTTCAGCCCAGCTGCCTGACGCGCGCGATCATCTCGGCGCCGAAATCCAGGTACGCCTTGGCGCCCTTCGATGACGGATCGAACGCCACGCCCGGCATGCCATAGGACGGTGCCTCGGCCAGCCGCACATTGCGCGGGATCAGGGTCTTGAAGACCTTTTCACCGAAGTGCGATTCCAGCTGCGCCGACACCTGCTGCTGCAGCGTGACGCGCGGATCGAACATGACACGCAGCAGGCCGATCACCTGCAGGTCGCGATTCAGGTTGGCGTGCACCTGCTTGATGGTGTTGACCAGATCCGACAGCCCTTCCAGCGCGAAATACTCGCACTGCATCGGCACGATCACGCCATGCGCGGCGCACAGGCCATTCAGCGTCAGCAGCGACAGCGACGGCGGGCAGTCGATCAGCACGAAATCATATTCGTCATTGACCTCTGCGATGGCCTGCCTGAGGCGGCGCTCGCGCTGGTCCAGCTCGACCAGTTCCACTTCCGCGCCGGCCAGTTCGCGGTTGGCGGGCAGCACATCGTACCTGCCGGTCTCGGAACGCTGGCGCGCCTGCTTGATGCTGGCCAGGCCGACCAGCACCTGGTACACGCTGTGCTCCAGCGCCTGCTTGTCGATGCCCGAACCCATCGAGGCATTGCCCTGCGGGTCCAGGTCGACCAGCAGCACGCGCTGGTCCTGCGCGGCCAGGCCGGCGGCGAGGTTCACCGTGGTGGTGGTCTTGCCTACCCCGCCCTTCTGGTTTGCGATCACGAATACCTTGGCCATAAGCTACTGAGGCTCCTGCTTCAATTCATCCGGCCAGCGCGGGGCTGGCAGTTCGCGGCGCTGCACGCAGCGCCGCGGCGTACGTCATGCGTGGGCGCTTGCGCGCCGCGACAGCACCACCAGGTGGCGCTCGGCATCCAGCCCGGGCACGGTGATGCGGGGAACCGCATCGACCTGCCATTGCGCCATCAGCCCGGCAGCTTCCATGCGGTCCAGCTCGGCCTGTGGATAAACCCCCTTCATGGCGATCAGCTTGCCGTGCGGTGCAAGGAGCTGGCCCGACAGGTTCACGAAATCAGTCAATTCCGCAAACGCGCGCGAGGTGATCACGGCAAAGCCGCTGGCATCGTCGAGCTTCTCCACCGGCCCCCAATGCGCCGCGGCATTGGAGAGCCCGAGTTGCGCACGGCACTGGGTCAGGAAGGCGGTCTTCTTCTGCACGATGTCCACCATCAGCACCGACACGTCGGGACAGGCGATGGCCAGCGGCAGGCCGGGCATGCCGCCGCCCGAGCCCACGTCCAATACCCTGCCCCGCGCCGGCGTGCCTACCTCTGCGGCACGCGCGGCTTCGGCCAGTGCCGGCACGGCGGCGAGCGAGTCCAGCATGTGATGCGTAAGCATCTCATCGGGGTGGCGGATTGCGGTCAGGTTGTAGACGCCGTTCCATTTGCGCAGTAGCGCCAGGTAGGCAAACAAGGTGTCGATCTGGGCCGGCGCCAGCGCCAGTCCGATCTGGGCCAGACCGGCTTCAAGGCGACGGCGCTGCGTGGCGTCGTCGGTCATGGTGTGTCGCGGACCGGGCACTCAAGCAGCCTCTTCAGAGTTGCCCGAAGGCGCGCCCGACTCAGCGCGCGTGCGCCCCAGCCCCTTCTTCTTCAGGTGCACCAGCAGCAGCGAGATCGCGGCCGGCGTCACGCCGGAAATGCGCGAGGCCTGGCCCAGCGTTTCCGGACGATGCTGGTTCAGCTTCTGGCTGACCTCGAAGCCCAGGCCACGCACTTCGGTGTAGTCCAGCCCTTCCGGCAGGCGCGTCGACTCGTTGGCTTCCAGCTTGTCGACCTCCGCCGCCTGGCGGGCGATATAGCCGTGGTACTTGATGCCGATCTCGATCTGCTCGCGGATCTGCTCTGCCAGCATCGGCTCGGCGTCCAACGGCGTTTCCGGGGCATGGCGGCCACCCTGCAGCGCCATCAGTGCCTCATAGCGGACTTCTGGCCGGCGCAGCAGGTCGGCCAGGCTGTACTCGCGCTCGATCGGCTTGCCCAGCAGCGGCACGGCGTCTTCGCCCGGAAGCATCGCGGGGTTCACCCATGTGCTCTTCAGGCGCTCTGTTTCACGTGAAACAGCGTCGCGCTTGCGGTTGAAGGCATCCCAACGCGCATCGTCGACCACGCCCAGTTCACGGCCAACCTCAGTCAGCCGCATATCGGCGTTGTCTTCCCGCAGGCTCAGGCGGAATTCCGCGCGGCTGGTGAACATGCGGTACGGCTCGGTCACACCGCGAGTAATCAGGTCGTCGACCAGCACACCCAGGTAGGCCTGGTCGCGGCGCGGCGTCCACGCATCGCGTTCGCGCACATAGCAGCCAGCATTGATGCCGGCCAGCAGGCCCTGCGCGGCGGCTTCTTCATAGCCGGTGGTGCCATTGATCTGTCCCGCAAAGAACAGGCCGCTGATGGCCTTGCTCTCCAGCGATGCCTTCAGCCCGCGCGGATCGAAGTAGTCATACTCGATCGCATAGCCGGGGCGCAGGATATGCGCGTTCTCCATCCCGCGGATCGAGTGCACGAGTTCCAGCTGCACGTCGAACGGCAAGCTGGTCGAGATCCCATTGGGGTAGAACTCGTTGGTGGTCAGGCCTTCGGGCTCCAGGAAGATCTGGTGGCTTTCCTTGGTGGCAAAGCGATGGATCTTGTCCTCGATGCTGGGGCAGTAGCGCGGCCCTACCCCTTCGATCACGCCGGTGTACATCGGCGAGCGGTCCAGCCCGCCACGAATGATGTCGTGGGTACGGCTGTTGGTATGGGTGATCCAGCACGGCAGCTGTTGCGGGTGCTGCTCCGGACGACCCAGGAAGGAGAACACCGGCACCGGATCCAGGTCGCCGGGCTGCTCTTCCATCACCGAGAAATCGATGGTGCGGCCGTCGATGCGCGGCGGCGTGCCGGTCTTCAGGCGGCCTTGCGGCAGCTTCAGGTCCTTCAGGCGTGCCGACAGCGACACTGCTGCCGGGTCGCCGGCGCGGCCGCCGGTGTAGTTGTCTAGCCCGACGTGGATCTTGCCGTCCAGGAAGGTACCGGCGGTCAGCACCACCGCGCGGGCGCGGAAGGCGATGCCCACCTGGGTCATGGCGCCGACTACGCGATCGCCCTCCACCATCAGGTCGTCCACCGCCTGCTGGAACAGCATCAGGTTCGGCTGGTTCTCCAGCCTTGTACGGATGGCCTTGCGGTACAGCACGCGATCAGCCTGGGCGCGCGTGGCGCGCACCGCAGGGCCCTTGCTCGAGTTCAGGATGCGGAACTGAATGCCGGACTCGTCCGTGGCGGCGGCCATGGCACCGCCCATGGCGTCCACTTCCTTGACCAGGTGCCCCTTGCCGATGCCGCCGATGGACGGGTTGCAGCTCATCTGGCCCAGCGTCTCGATGTTGTGAGTCAGCAGCAGCGTCTGGCAGCCCATACGGGCCGCGGCGAGTGCAGCTTCAGTGCCGGCATGGCCACCGCCGACGACGATGACGTCGAATTCTTTTGGGTAAAGCATGGGACACCTCCTCCGGGAGGCTGGCGGGAAAATACGGGAATGCGAAATTATAGCGGCAATCGACTAGCCGCCTTCCGATGGTAACCATGTTTCACGTGAAACATGGCGTTGGCGATACCCGGCGAGTCGCTCGAAAGCGACGTTATGTTCCACGTGAAACAAAAAGGCCGGGCACATGGCCCGGCCTGATGTTTCACGTGGAACAAGCGCCTCAAAGCTGCGCGCGGATATAGCCCGTAACCTGCTGGGTCAGCTTGTCAAGATCGCGCTGCAAGGTGGCGAACCCGGCATTGCGCTCGCGCGTCACCTCGTCCATATACAGCGGCCGCCGGATTTCGATCTGCAGGCTATTGCGCCGCTCGGCCGGCCGGCCAATCTGCGCGATCAGCTGCACGCCCTTGTACGGGTCGTTGCGAGCCACCGTGTAACCCATGCCGCGCAGTTCCCGTTCGACCAGGTCGACCAGTCCCGGCTCGCAGGTGGTGCCGTCACGGTCGCCCAGCACAAAGTCCGCCAGCGGATGCGGGCTGGCGATCTTGAGCCGCTCGTAGGCGTTGTTGGGCATGGAGTGCAGGTTCAGGTGCCAGAGCGCGCCAAAGCGCTGGTGGGCGCCCTCCACGGCCTCGGCCAGCGCCGCATGGTATGGCCGGTAGTAGCGGTCTATACGGGCCTGCACTTCCGTCACGGACAGGCGGCGGTCATAGATCGGCGTGCTGGCGTCGACCCGGCTCCAGATCAGGCCGAAGCCCAGCCGCGTCTTCGGCCCCGGGGCCAATGCCGTCGGCCAGGTGCCGTCGAGCTGGGCCGGGTCGATGTCGTCGGGCATCCGGTTCGGGTCGATATAGACCCGCGGGAAAGTGGCCGCCAGCAGCGTACCACCTGCTGCGGGCACGGCCTCCCACAAGGCATCGACGTGGGTATCCTCGCCGCCACGCAGGCGCGCGGCCGGGATCGCCGCACCGAAGTCAGCCGGGTACTCGGTACCGCTGTGCGGCGAGTCGCATACCAGCGGCAGCGCCTCCCCTTCCGGCAGGCGTACGATGACCGGCGGCAGTACCGCAGCTTGGTTGATTGCCTCCGCCATGCCTCAGTCCAGCTTGATATCGGCAGCCTTGGCCACGCGGGCGTAGCGCGCCATCGCCTGCTGGATCTGCGCCTTGAACTGCTCCGGCGTAGTCGGCACCAGCGTGCCGCCGGATTCTTCCACCTTGCGCTTGAACTCGGGGTTCTGCATGGCCTTGTGGATCGCCTGGTTCAGCCTGGCGACGATGGCGGGCGGCGTATTCGCAGGCGCGACGATGCCGAACCAACCGCCGTCGCCCATCTCCTTGTAGCCCAGTTCTGCATAGGTGGGCACGTTTGGCAACTGCGGCGAGCGCGTGGCGCCAAGCACCGCCAGCGCGCGCAGGCGGCCCGATTTCACGTGAGGCAGCGCAGAGGCCAGGTTGTCCGAGATTGCATTGACCTGCCCTGCCACCGCGTCATTGAGTCCAAGGCCGGCGCCCTTGTACGGCACATGCAGCAGCTGGATCTTCGCCAGCATCTGGAAGTTCTCAAGATTTACGTGGCCGAGGGTCCCTGTGCCCGGCGAGGCAACTGAATACTTCCCCGGATTGGCCTTGGCTAAGGCAATAAACTCCTGCATGGTTTTCGCCGGCACGCTCGGATGCACCGTGAATACGCTCGGCATCGACACCACGTTGGTGATCGGGGCAAAGTCCTTGATCGGGTCGTACTTCAGCTTCGGGTACACCGCCGGGTTGGAACCATGCGTGCTGACCGTGGCCATGCCGATGGTGTAGCCATCGGGCGCGGCGTTGGCCACCTGCTCCATGCCCAGCGAGCCGCCGGCGCCGCCCTTGTTCTCGACCACGATCGACTGGCCCAGCTCGCGGCCGGCAAACTCTGCCACCAGGCGCGCCGACAGGTCGGTGGAGCCACCCGCCGCGAACGGCACGATCAGACGGATCGGACGCGTCGGGTAATTGGCTTGCGCGAACGCGTTGCCGGCAAAGGCCAGCGTGGCAGCGGCGGCGGTACCGGACAGCAGCAGCTGGCGGCGGGACATCCTGGCTCGGATCACGGGGATTCTCCTGTTGGTTTTGTGCATGAACCGGACGAGTGTCAGCCGTTTACCGGGCGGGCACAAACGACTATATTGCACGTTTGCATTACCAAAGATCATCCTGCAGCGGCCGCTCCGGCAGCCGTCCCGCCCTTCCTCCCCTCCCCCACCATGCGGCTGCATTCCCCATCGATGTCTGAGTTGCACGCCTTTGCCACCGCGGCGCGGCTGGGCAGCTTCACGCGTGCGGCGGACGAACTGTGCGTGACGCAGGGTGCCATCAGCCGCGCCATCGCGCGGCTGGAAGCGCATTTCGGGCAGCCGCTGCTACAGCGCAATGCCCACCGGCTGGTGCTGACAGATGCCGGCCGGAAATTGCTTGAGGCCGTGGCCGAGCCGCTGGCCACGATCGAGCATGCCAGCGCCACCCTGCGCGCCGGCAACCGCCGGCACCACCTGACGCTGTCCGTCGTGCCCACGCTGGCCAGCGTCTGGCTGGTGCCGCGCCTGCCGGACTTCCATCGCCGCCATCCGGAAATCCGGCTGGACTTCGTCCCGTACCAGCGCGACGAGGACCTCTCCGGCCCCTCCCCCGACGCCGCCATCCTGGCGGGTGAAGCCGGCAAATGGCCCGGCCTGCAGGCCGACTATGTGGTGGGACGTGAATTGGTGCCGGTCTGCCATCCGGACCGCGCCCGGGCACGGCGCGAGGCCGGCCGCTGGCAGTCTCCTGCGGAGCTGCTGGACGAGCCCCTGCTCTACCACACCACCGCACCGGCGAACTGGCAAAACTGGCTGCAGGCCGCCGGCGTACCCAACGCTGCGCCAAGGTTATCCACAGCGTTCGACCAGGTCTCGATCCTGATCCAGGCGGTGCGCGCCGACATCGGCGTCGCCGTGCTGCAGCGTTGCCTGGTGCGCGACGAAATTGCCGCCGGACGCGTAACGGCGCCGTTTGACCTGCCAATTACGCTGCAACGGGGCTATTTCCTGTGTGCGCCGAAGGAACGGCGCGATCATCCGGCGCTGAACTGCTTCCGGGATTGGCTGCTGGAAACCGCAGCGAAGGATACAGGCAGCGGCACCAACACTTTATTCGCCGGATGACTAACATTGAAAAAATTATGCAAAGATACATTCATTCCACAGATAAAATTCCTAAAATTATTATCTGTATGGATGTTATCCGGTAAATTTGATTGCTAAAAATTACCCCAGTAGATATTTGCGTACCTACATCAGCGCACCGATAGCGACATCCGCCCGAAGCGCCTCTGAATTGGGTTATCCCCAAAGTTATTCACACCACCAATAGAAAAGGGCCTGCATCCGCAGACCCTCATTCCTCTGGCGAAAACCGGGCGGGTTAAGCCGCCTTTTTTGCCAATCCAAGATAGGTTTCGATCACCTTCGGATTCGCCGCCAGTTCGTCGGCCAGCCCTTCCATCGCCATATCCCCGGTCTCGATCACATAGCCGTAGTCCGCCACCTGCAGCGCAGCGCGTGCGTTCTGCTCGATCAGCAGCGTGGCCACGCCGGTCTGGCGCAGATTGCTGATGATGTGGAAGATCTCCTTCACGATCAGCGGCGCCAGGCCAAGGCTGGGCTCGTCCAGCATCAGCAGCTGCGGCTTGGCCATCAGCGCGCGGCCCACCGCCAGCATCTGGCGCTCGCCCCCGGAGAGCGTGCCGGCGTCCTGGCGGGCACGCTCGCGCAGGCGTGGGAACAGGTCGTAGACCACGTCCATCTGGTCCAGGTAGTTCTTCTCGCCGGCGCGCTTGCGGCGAAAGGCACCCAGCTGCAGGTTGTCTTCCACCGTCATCGACGCAAACAGCTCGCGCTTCTCCGGCACCAGGCACATGCCGCGCGCAACGCGCCCTTCCACCGGGATGCCGGCCATGTCGTGGCCGAGGTAGTTGACCGAGCCGCTCGACGACCCCGTCACCGGCAGCGCACCCATGACCGCATTGAGCATGGTCGACTTGCCGGCACCGTTGGGGCCGATCACGGTGACGATCTTGCCGGCCTCCACCTTCAGGTTGGCGCCGTGCACCGCTTCCACCTTGCCGTAGCGGACGTGGAGGTCCTTCACTTCGAGAATCAGGCTCATGTCCGGTCCTTACTCCACGCCACCCAGGTAGGCTTCCAGCACCGCGGGGTTCTTCTGCACTTCCTCGGGCACGCCCTCGGCAATGCGCGTGCCGAATTCCATCACCACCAGCCGGTCGGTCAGGTTCATCACGAAATCCATGTCGTGCTCGACCAGCAGCACGCTCATGCCCTCGCCCTTGAGCTTGCGCAGCAGCTCGGCCAGCGCCTGCTTCTCCTTGTAGCGCAGGCCCGCTGCCGGCTCGTCGAGCAGCAGCAGCGCCGGGTCGCAGCAAAGCGCACGCGCGATTTCAAGAATCCGCTGCTGGCCCAGCGCGAGGCTGCCGGCTTCCATGTACATGCAATCGGCCAGGCCCACGCGTTCAAGCTGGCGCTTCGCCTCGAACAGCAGCTTCTCTTCCTCGGCCTTGTTCATGCGCAGGATCGCTGCCGAGACGCCGCCCTGGGCGCGGAAATCACCGCGCAGGTGCGCGCCTATGGCCACGTTCTCCAGCACCGTCATGGTCGGCAGCAGGTGCACATGCTGGAAGGTGCGGCCGATGCCGCGCTTGACGATCTCGCGCGACGGCAGGCCCGAGATCACTTCACCGCGGTAACGCACCTCCCCACGCGTGACCGGCAGCACGCCCGTCACCAGGTTGAAGGTGGTGGACTTGCCCGCGCCATTGGGACCGATCAGCCCGATGATCTCGCCCGCGCGCACCTGGAAGCTGACATCGTTCACCGCCACCAGCCCGCCGAACTCCTTGCGCGCGGCGCGCACATCCAGAATCAGGTCGCCCGCCTCGGGCTTCTGGCGCACGGCCAGGGCCTCGGCCTGCGCCGGCGCCAGCACCGGTGGACCAGAAGGCACCAGACGCCGCAGGAACGGCCAGATGCCATCGCGCGCGTATTGCAGCAGCAATACCAGCAGCACGCCGAAGACGATGATCTCGAAGTTGCCGTTGGCACCGAGCAGCTTGGGCAGCACGCCCTGCAGCACATCCTTCAGGATGGTCAGGATGCCCGCGCCCAGCACCGCGCCCCACACATGGCCCACGCCGCCGACCACGGCCATGAACAGGTACTCGATGCCGTAGTTCAGGCCGAACGGCGTCGGGTTCACCGCGCGCTGCAGGTGCGCGTACAGGAAGCCCGACACGCACGCCAAAACCGCCGCCACCACGAAGATCACCACTTTCATCCATGCGGTGTTCACACCCATGGCCTCGGCCATCACGCCACCGCCCTTGAGCGCGCGGATGGCGCGCCCCGGGCGCGAGTTCAGCAGGTTCTGCATCGCCAGCACGGCCAGCAGCACCACCGCCCAGATCAGGTAGAACATCGAGCGGCCCGACTGCAGCTCGATGCCGAAGAGCGACAGCACCGGGATCCCGTTCAGGCCGTCATACTTGCCCAGGAACTCCAGGTTGCCAAACAGGAAGAACAGCGACAGGCCCCAGGCAATGGTCGCCAGCGGCAGGTAGTGGCCGGACATGCGCATCGTGATCAGCCCGATCACATAGGCCGATGCCATCGTGATCACCAGCCCCACCATCAGCCCGAACCAGGGCGACAGCCCGAACTGCGTGGTCAGGTACGCAGTGCTGTACGCGCCCAGCCCCACGAACGCGGCCTGCCCGAACGAGGTCATGCCGCCCACCCCGGTCAGCAGCACCAGCCCGATCGCCACGATGCTGTACAGGCCGATGTAATTGCCCAGCGTGATCCAGAACTCCGGCGTCGGCAGCGCCGGCAGCAACACCAGCACCACAATGAAAGCCAGCACCAGGACCCGGTTGCGGTTCAGCCGCGCACGGCTGCCTGCCTCGGCACTGGCCACCCGCGCCTGCTTGTCGGTCAGCATGGTCATGGCTTATTCCTCCTCCTCGACATGCTTGCTCGTCAGCGAGCGCCACAGCAGCACCGGAATGATCAGTGTGAAGACGATGACCTCCTTGAACGCGCTGGCCCAGAAGGACGAATAGGATTCAAGCAGGCCCACCAGCAGCGCACCGAGCGCCGCCACGGGGTAGCTCACCAGCCCGCCGACAATGGCGCCGACAAAGCCCTTCAGGCCCACCAGGAAGCCCGACTCGTAGTACACGGTGGTCAGCGGCGCGATCAGGATGCCGCACAGCGCGCCCATCGCCGCGGCCAGCGTGAACGACAGCCGCCCCGCCTGCGTGGTGCCGATGCCGACCAGGCGCGCGCCCAGCCGGTTCACCGCGGTCGCGCGCAGCGCCTTGCCCTGCAGCGTGCGCTCGAAATAGAAGTACAGCGCGCCGATCAGCAGCGCCGACACGCCCACGATCCACAGGCTCTGGCCCGAGATGCTGAGCGCCCCCACGTCGAAGCGCGCATCCGAGAACGCATTGGTGCGCGAACCCTCCGCCCCGAACATCACCAGGCCCAGCCCCACCAGCGCAAAGTGCACGCCGACCGAGACGATCAGCAGCACCAGCGTGCTGGCCTCGGCCAGCGGCTGGTAGGCCAGCCGGTACAGCATCGGCCCCAGCGGGATGATGATCAGCAGCGTCAGCGCGATCTGCGCCAGCATCGGCAGCGGCTGCGCGCCATACTGCTGCGCCAGCCAGTGCACCGCGAGCGGGAACACCAGGTATTTGCCTCCCAGCACCGCCAGCCGCTGGCCCAGCGTGCGGCGCAACTCGGGGCTGCGCAGCACCGTGACGGTTTCATAGATGAAGGTCAGCGCCCCCATCGCCAGCAGCAGCCAGCTGGTCTGCGGCGCGTGACCGGCCTGCATCGCCGCCAGCGTCAGCGCGCCGTAGGCAACAAACTCCCCTTGCGGGATGAAGATGACCCGGGTCACCGAGAACACCAGCACCAGGGCCAGTGCCAGCAGCGCGTAGATCGCGCCCGAGGTGATGCCGTCCTGGGCCAGGATGGCAGCGATTGATAAGTCCATTGTCTCCCCGTCTCTTGGAAATACCTGCCTGCATCATATGGGGGCCGACAGGGTGCTGTGTGCTTCGGGATTTACGCAATAGTAAACGGATTGCCTAATGTGGAAATACAGGCAAGCCCTAACGAGAGGTGTGTATGGCGGCGTGAGCGTTTCGCATTGTTGCCATGCGGTTGGTTGTCGCTCTTGGCAGGCGTAGCGTTTCGCGCAAGCGCCCAATGACCGTTAGCGCACTTTGAGCCGGCGCAGCAGCCGTAGGCGTCCAGGCGATGCCGTTTGCAGCAGGCGGCCTACGCCCTGCATGGGGATTGTTCAATAGTGGGTTATCGAAGGCACTATCCCTGACTCACATGGCGTAGCAGGGTCGAACGGGCAACCACGCCAGAACGGCAAGCACCACCGTGCGAACCACCAACACCGTGCAATTTATTGCCAGCCGCATAGGCGACGCGTTCTTTGGTTACTTTCTGTCGCTCGGACAGAAAGTGACTCGCCGGCTAAGCCGGCGAAACAGCAGCACTTGCCAAGGGCGACACCCAACCGCATAGCGCCACGCCGCCCCCCGACCCTCACTTAGTCAACAACTTCCACTTCCCATCAACAATCTGCACCATCACCCGTGCCCTCTGATCAAAGCCAAGGTGGTCGGTAGCACTCATGTTCATGATCCCATGCGAAACCGGCAGATTCTTGGTCTGCTCCATCGCATCCCGCAATGCCTTGCGGAATTCCTTGGTACCCGGCTGGCCCTTCTTCAGCGCCTCAGGGATGGCATGCTGCAGGATCAGCCCCGCATCCCAGGCATGACCGCCGAAGGTCGAGACCTGGCCACCGAAGGCCTTCTCGTAAGAAGTCTTGTAGGACATGGCCGGCTTCTTCACCGGATTGCTGTCCGGCAATTGCTCAGCCACCAGCAGCGGCCCGGCCGGCAGGAACGTGCCTTCGCAATCCTTGCCGCACACGCGCAGGAAGTCGGCATTGGCCACACCGTGGGTCTGGTAAATCTTGCCCTTGAAACCACGCTCCTTGAGCGTCTTGGCCGGCAGCGCCGCGGGCGTACCCGAGCCTGCGATCAGCACGGCGTCGGCATTGGCGCTCATCATCTTCAGCACCTGGCCGGTGACCGAGGTATCGGTACGGGCAAAGCGCTCGTTGGCGACCACCTTGATCTTGCGCAGCTCCGCCACCTTGGCGAACTCCTGCGCCCAGCTGTCGCCATAGGCGTCCGCGAAGCCGATGAAGGCCACCGTCTTCACGTTGTTGTTGGTCATGTGCTCGGCAATGGCGGTCGCCATGTGCGAGTCATTCTGCGGCGTCTTGAAGACCCAGGCGCGCTTGGCATCCATCGGCTCGATGATGCGGGCCGAGGCGGCCATGGTGATCATCGGCGTATCGTTCTCGGCCACCACGTCCACCATCGCCAGCGAGTTCGGCGTCACGGTGGAACCCACCACCACGTCAACCTTGTCTTCGCTGATCAGCTTGCGGGTGTTCTTGACCGCGGTGGTGGTGTCGGAGGCATCGTCCAGCACGATGTACTCGATCTTCTTGCCCGCGATTTCCTTGGGCATCAGCGTGAAGGTGTTCTTCTCCGGAATACCCAGCGATGCCGCCGGACCCGTGGCCGACACCGTCACCCCGACCTTGACCTGTGCCTGGGCTGCACCGGCAACCAGGCTCGCCGCAGCGATTGCCAGCAGGCTGGCGCGCTTGAAATCCATCTTGTCTCCTCGGTTCCTGAAACGGAAAGGCATCCGTCCGGCGTCCACCGGCGGATGCCCTGGTCCACTGAACTGGATGAGGCGCAGCCCAGCGGGTGCGCATACCATCCGGTTCAGTGGGCCTTGATCGACCCCTCGGGTCAACACAGGCACATCGCCGGCACCTGCGCTACAGCCAGGAACGACGCAAGGCCGCTCCCCAGTTTCCCCGTCCGCACCACTCCCCCGGATCGGCGCGATCCGGCTATTCACCGACCGTGCGGTCGGGAATTCGGATCGAGTCTAGCACAGCGACTTGGCGCGAAAAGGGAGGATTAACCCGCATCGCGAGCGCCGCCCGGCTTCGCCGTCAGCGCAGGAACGCGTCCCAGGCGGTCTTCAGGATCAGCGCGCTCACCACCACGATAAACACCTTGCGCACGAAGGCGCTGCCGTGGCGCAGGGCCAGCTTGCTGCCCACCTGGCTGCCGGCGATGTTGGCCACTGCCATCACCAGGCCCAGTTGCCACCAGATATGGCCCTTGCTGGCCAGCAACAGCAGCGCCGCCAGGTTGGTGGCAAGGTTGACCACCTTGGTCGAGGCCGCCGCGTGCAGGAAGTCATAGCCGAACACCCGCACGAACGCGATCATCAGGAAGCTGCCGGTACCCGGGCCGAACACGCCGTCATAGAAGCCGATGGCGGCACCGGCCAGCAGCGCCGCGACGCGCTCGCGCGACCCCGACAGCGTCGGCGCGTGTTCCGTACCCAGGTCCTTCTTGGCCACGGTGTAGACCAGCAACACCACCAGCACGAATGGCAACGCCTTGCGCAGCGGTTCGGCCGGAATCTTGGTCAGCGCCCAGGCACCGGCCATCGAGAAGACAAGGGCCGCCACCACCGCGGGCGCGGTCGCTCCCCAGTAGATGCGCACGCTGCGGCCGTAGCGCAGCGCCGCGTTGGCGGTGCCCGCGATCGAGCCCATCTTGTTGGTGCCCAGCAGCGTGGCCGGCGCGACATTGGGATAGGCCGAGAACATCGCCGGGATCTGTACCAGGCCGCCGCCGCCGGCGACCGCGTCAATCAGGCCGGCGAGAAAGGCGGCAACCGCCAGGAATGCGAATTCCGTCATTGCAGGAAGCAGGAAAGCGAAAAGGGATAGGATCGGAGGAGATCGGTGCGGGCGGGCCGGCGCGCTGCCGGGCGGTATCAGTTCAGCCCAGCACCTTGGCCGCAGGCACCAGGCTGCGGTGCCACATGCCGTTGCCATGCGGGCTGAAGCCCGGCGGCGCGCCGCCTTGCCCTGCCGCCAGCCCCGGCGCCAGCAGCGCGTGACGGATACCGTGCGCGCGGCCCCAGTCGGCCAGCGTGGCACAACAGGCCTCAAGGCAGGCGCGGCGGGCCCCGCCGTCCAGGCCGGGCCGTACCCACCACTCCATGCCGCAAGCGGCCAGCCCGGCAAGCTCGAGGCTCGGGAGCAGCGCCACCGGCAGGCACGCCAGCAGATCGTGCGGAGCCTGCGCATCATCCACCAGCAGGCAGATGCCGCGACCGGACTGGGCCAGCAGCTCGTCCAGCATCAGCCGGCGCGCGCGCGCGGCGGGCACCGGCAGTGGCTGCACCGTAGCCAGCCAGGCTTCCAGCGTGGCTGCGTCGGCGCCCAGTCCGAGGCGTACCAAACCCTGCGGCGCGGGCGCGTCGGGATGATCCGGAACGGCTGGGGAGTCGGGGGAATCAGGTGCGGCAGGCATGGCGGGCAATGAGAGCGCCCGCATTGTCGCATGTGGAGGGTAGCCAGGTGATGCCGGTGCAGCCTGGATGCCCCATGATGGGGCGAAAGCGCCACAGCAGCGATTGGGAGGCCCAAATGAAAAAAGCGTTGCCGAGGATCACCCGGCAACGCCCTTTATTTATAACGCTGCTACCCGACACCGGGTGCGCGCCTGTCGTCTCCTCGCTTCCGCCTCCATTTAACCTGCGAAAACCGTATATGGAATGTAACGAAGCGGTGCATCGAGGACAAGCTAGAAAAAACCCTAGCCCCAGAATCGGGCATGTCGACCCGCGGTCACTCCTGCCGGGTTACTCCCGCTTGCCCGAGTGGCCCCCGAAGCGCGCCAGCAGCTCGCCCATGATGCCACGGCGGAAAGTCAGCACGCAGATCACGAAGATCACGCCGGTCACCATCGTCACCGACTCGCCCAGCGTGCCGAACCAGGAGATGCCGGTGACCGACGCCAGGAAGTTGCCGATGTCGCCCAGCTTGTTCTCCAGCGCGACCACCACGAAGGCACCGACAATCGGGCCCGACAATGTGCCCAGGCCGCCGACCAGTGTCATCAGGATGACCGAGCCGGACATCGACCAGTGCACGTCGGTCAGCGTCTCGAAGCCCAGCACCAGCGCCTTGATCGAGCCGGCCAGCCCCGACAGCGCCGCCGACAGCACGAAGGCGGTCAGCTTGAAGCGGTCGACGTCATAGCCCAGCGAGATCGCGCGCGGCTCGTTCTCCTTGATCGCCTTCAGAATCTGGCCGAACGGCGAATGCACCGTGCGCACGATCAGCGCAAAGGCGGCCACGATGATCGCCAGCGCGACGTAGTACAGCGTCAGGTCGTCCGACAGCGGCAGCACACCGAACAGCTTGCCGCGCGGGATGCCCTGCAGGCCGTCCTCGCCACCGGTGAACGGCGCCTGCAGGCAGATAAAGAACAGCATCTGCGCCAGCGCCAGCGTGATCATCGAGAAGTAGATGCCCTGCCGGCGGATGGCCAGCGAGCCCACCACGTAGCCGATCAGCGCGCCCGCACCGGTGCCCAGGATCAGGCCGATTTCCGGGGTCACGCCCCAGACCTTCATGGCATGGCCGGCCGCGTAGCCAGCGCCGCCGAAGAAGGCCGCATGGCCGAACGACAGCAGCCCGGTATAACCGATCAGCAGGTTGAAGGCGCACGCAAACAACGCGAAGCACAGCACCTTGAGCACGAACACCGGATACGCACCTGCCAGCGGCGCGGCCACCAGTGCCAGCAGCAGCAATCCGTACAACAGTTTCTTCTGCACGCCTTGTCCCTTTCCTGCGTTGCCCGCGTTGGCCGCCACCGTGGATGGCGTCGATGATGTGGAGGGTGCGCTCATCACTTCTCCTTCCCGAACAGCCCGGCCGGGCGCAGCAGCAGCACGATCACCATGATGAAGAACACCACGGTCGACGACGCTTCCGGATAAAACACCTTGGTCAGCCCCTCGACCACGCCCAGCCCCAGGCCGGTCAGGATCGAGCCCATGATCGAGCCCATGCCGCCGATCACCACCACCGCGAACACGATGATGATCAGGTTCTGGCCCATCAGCGGCGAGATCTGGATCACCGGCGCGGCCAGCACCCCGGCAAACGCGGCCAGCGCCACGCCGAAGCCGTAGGTCAGGGTCACCATCAGCGGCACGTTGACGCCGAAGGCCTCGACCATCTTGGGGTTCTCGGTGCCGGCGCGCAGGTAGGCGCCCAGCTTGGTCTTCTCGATCACGTACCAGGTGGCAAAGCACACCACCAGCGACGCCACCACGACCCACGCGCGGTAGTTGGGCAGGATCATGAAGCCCAGGTCGGTCGCGCCCTGCAGCGCATCCGGCGTCGAGTACGGCAGCCCGGAGACGCCGTAGATCGAGCGGAAGATGCCCTCGATCACCAGCGTGATGCCCAGCGTCAGCAGCAGGCCGTAGATATGGTCGAGCTTGTAGATCCAGCGCAGCATGGTCTTCTCGATCACCACGCCCAGTGCGGCGACGACCAGCGGCGACAGCAGCAGCATGATCCAGTAGTTCAGCCCGGCGTACTCCATGCCCATCCAGGCCAGCACAGCGCCCAGCATGAAGAGCGCGCCGTGCGCGAAATTGATGACGTTGAGCAGGCCGAAGATAACCGCCAGGCCCAGGCTCAGCATCGCATAGAAGGCGCCGTTGACCAGCCCCAGCAATAGCTGGGAAAGCATGGCCGGCAAGGGGATTCCGAAGATGTCCATCGCGGAGTGCCGTTGATACCGCCGTTGTATGGCGGGGATTGCTGCGGTTGGTGCCAGGTAATGCGAACGCTGCGGCGAACACCGTTGGCGAACACCGCAGCAAGGAACCGCGTCCGATGCCGGCGGCACGCAGGTGGCGCGCCGCCGGCAGATCTCACATCAGCTTACTTCTTCAGCATTGCGCACTTCGACTCGGCCACCGTGGTGAAGGCCTGGTCGCCCGGAATGGTCGCGACCACCTTCAGGTAGTCCCACGGCTTCTTCGACTCTGCCGCGGTCTTCACCTGCATCAGGTACATGTCGTGGATGCCACGGCCGTCCTGGCGGATATAGCCCTTGGTATAGAAGTCGTTGATCTTCATCTTCTTCAACTCGGCCATGACCTTGTCCGGATCGTCGGTCTTGGCCGCTTCCACCGCCTTCAGGTAGGTGCTGGCCGCCGAGTAGTCCGCGGCCTGCAGGCTGCTCGGCATCTTCTTCATCTTGCCGAAGAAGCGGTTGGCGAACTTGCGGGTGTCGTCGTTCATGTCCCAGTACCAGCTGTCGGTCATCAGCAGGCCTTCGGTGTTCTTCAACCCGAGGCTGTGCACATCGTTGATGAACATCAGCAGGCCGGCGATCTTCATCGACTTGGTGATGCCGAATTCCTTGGCCGCCTTGATCGCATTGATGGTGTCGCCGCCGGCGTTGGCCAGGCCCAGGATCTGCGCCTTGGACGACTGCGCCTGCAGCAGGAACGACGAGAAGTCCGATGCCGACAGCGGATGGCGCACCTGGCCCGCCACCGTGCCACCGCTGGCCTTGACCACCGCCGCGGTATCGCTTTCCAGCGAATGGCCGAAGGCGTAGTCGGCGGTCAGGAAGAACCACGACTTGCCGCCCTGCTTGACCACCGCGCTGCCGGTGCCCTTGGCCAGCGCCACCGTGTCATAGGCGTAGTGCACCGTGTACGGCGAGCACTCTTCGTTGGTCAGGCGCGCGGTGCCGGCGCCGATGTTGATGTAGACGCGCTTCTTCTCCGAAGCCACCTTGTTCATCGCCAGCGCGGTGCCCGAGTTGGTACCGCCCAGCAGCAGGTCCAGGCCCTGCTGGTCCATCCATTCGCGCGCCTTCGAGGCGGCGATGTCGGCCTTGTTCTGGTGGTCGGCAGAGACAATCTCGATCGGCTTGCCCAGCACCTTGCCGCCGCGGTCCTCGACCGCCATCTTGATGGCTTCCAGGCCGCCGGGGCCGTCGATGTCGGCGTACAGGCCCGACATGTCGGTGATGTAGCCGATCTTCACGGTGTCACCGGACACCTGGGCAACGGCGCTGAAGGAAACCGCACCCATGGCAATGGCCGCCATCGCGGCCGCGAGCCGAGTCTTTTTCATGTCTATGTCTCCTGATTTGCGGCGGCGTGCGCGCCACCCGTTCCTGCCAAACATCAACCCATGATCCGTGCGGATCAGACCCCGAGCAGTTCGTGCAGCACCGGCATCTTGGCCTCCAGCTCATTGGCCGCGAAGCGCTCGACGATGCTGCCGTGCTCCATCACGTAGAAGCGGTCAGCCAGCGGCGCGGCAAAGCGGAAGTTCTGCTCCACCATCACCACCGTGTACCCCTTCTGCTTGAGCATCAGGATCATGCGCGCAAGCGCCTGCACGATCACCGGTGCCAACCCTTCCGAGATTTCATCGAGCAGCAGCAGGTTGGCGCCGGTGCGCAGGATGCGCCCGACCGCCAGCATCTGCTGCTCGCCGCCGGAAAGACGCGTGCCCTGGCTCTGGCGGCGCTCCTTCAGGTTCGGGAACATCTCGTAGATATCGGATTCGCTCATGCCCTTGCTGGTGTCGGCGCCTTTCAGCACCGGCGGCAGCATCAGGTTCTCTTCGCATGAGAGGCTGGAGAAGATCGCCCGCTCTTCGGGGCAATAGCCAATGCCGTAGTGCGCGATCTTGTGCGTGGGCAGGCTGATGGTCTCGTGGCCATTGACCTTGATCGAGCCCTTGCGCGCGCCGGTCAGTCCCATGATCGCGCGCAGCGTGGTGGTGCGGCCAGCGCCGTTGCGGCCCAGCAGCGTGACCACTTCGCCGCGGTTCACGGTCAAATCCACGCCGTGCAGGATGTGCGATTCGCCGTACCAGGCGTGCAGGCCCTTGATCTCGAGCGCGGGTGTGTTGGATGTCGTCATATGTTCCCCGGCCCTCTCAGTGCGCGCCCTGCAGTTCCGCGTCGACGGTGCCCATGTAGGCCTCCATCACGCGCGGGTCCCTGGACACTTCGGCATACGGGCCTTCGGCCAGGATCGCGCCA
>NZ_JBXAGS010000014.1:65479-157932 GCF_058794355.1 Cupriavidus sp. GW823-FHT07B10 | reverse complement strand
CGTTGCCGCCTTCGCCATCACGAATTCTCCTTGGGTGCACCGATTATATCGGCCGCCGCGCAGGCGGCAAGCGTGTCACTGGCGTTGGCCGCCGCGGCCAGAGCCAGCTGCAGCTGGCCGCGCAGCGCGCCGAAGCGCTCGACCGCGTCCTCGAAAGCGTCGCGCGCGCTGGCGTAGCGTTCGATGATGTCCGGGTGCGGCCCCAGGGCAACGATGTCGGCATGGATCGCGTCGCACTGGTTGAGCAGGCGGTCGAGCTGGATGCGGTCGCGCATGTACTGCCTGGCGAGTTGAGCGGCAGCGGTGTCGAGCGCCGCATAGGTGGGAACGTGGCAGCCGGGCGCGCAAGGGAAGTCCGCCTGCAGGCGGCTCCATTCGGCGTCGAAGACGAGTGGCACCTGCGTCTGCGCATCGGCGCGGTAGCCGAAGCGCGCCAGTTGTTGCCGGCGTCCGTGTTCATTCCAGGCGGGGTGGTTCATACCGTCTCCATGTAATACAACTATGTTGTTTAAAATACATTGTTTGTATTATACTGACCCTGCGCGCCTTGCACACGCTTTGCGCCGGTTTGATCGCCATCCGCGCCTCCCAGATACATGGCAACGCGGAGAAATGGCAGAGCAGACCTGAGAAGGTATTTCCTCCTGAAACGAACCGAAGGGATACGCGTCCCAGCGGTCAGAAATCAAAGGTGAGCCAGCAATCATGGCAGTCGAAACATCTCACATCGCGGTCGCGGTATCGGACCACGTCATGCATATCACCTTGAATCGCCCGGAAAAGAAGAATGCGATGACAAGGCAGATGTACATCGCTATTGCGGAGCATCTGAAGCACGCGGCAGACAGCGCGGAGATCGCCGCGGTGCTGGTGACAGGCGCCGGCGCCTCATTCTCTGTCGGCAACGACCTCGCCGACTTTATCGACGCGCCGGACGACCTGTCCACCTCCCCCGCGTTTGCCTTCCTGGAAGCCATCAGCACATTTCCGAAGCCATTGCTGGCCGCGGCGCAGGGACATGTGATTGGCGTTGGCATGACCTTCCTGCTGCATTGCGACCTTGTGCTGGCCGCGCCCTCGATACAAGCAAGCGTGCCCTTTGTCCAGCTTGGCCTTTGCCCCGAAGCCGCCTCCAGCTATTTGCTGCCGGCATTGCTGGGGCATCAGCGCGCGATCGCGAGCTTTCTTCTGGGGGAGAGCATGTCCGCCACGCAGCTGGCCGAAGCCGGTCTGGTTTACAAGGTGGTGGACGAAGACGCCTTGCCCAGGGCCGCGAAGGCATTGGCCGCCACGCTGGCGTCGCTCCCGCTGCAAGCCGTCATGACCACGAAGAAGCTATTGAGAAGCCATGCCGCGCCAGCTGTCAAGGCCGCCCTCGCCGCCGAAGCAAAGGAATTCCAACGCCTGATGAAAAGCGCGGAAGCACAGGAAAGATTCCGCGCTTTTCAACAGCGCGTCCGCACTGCCTAGCGCGCCACGCGCTGATGGTGCTCCGCAGCCGAAGCCCCCTGGCGCGGCACCAGATCCGGCAGTAATCCAGCCATCCATTGAAAGGAGACATCTTGGGAGAAATCCTGATCTCGGTCAGTGCATCGATCATGTTGGCGCTCGGCGCCGTGCACCTGGCATACACCTTCGCCTCACGCAAATTCCACCCCAAAGACCAGAACACAGCCGTTCTGATGCAGGCTTCCTCTCCGGTCATTTCCGGCCAGACAACTATGTGGAAGGCATGGATCGGCTTCAACGCCAGCCATAGCTTCGGCGCGATCCTGTTCGGGCTCTTCTACTTGTACCTGGCGCAAGCTGCTCCTGGGCTACTGACGGCATCCTTGTTTCTCCAGCTTGTCGGCGCATCCGCCCTAGCGGCGTATGTCGTCGTCGCGAAGCGCTACTGGTTCCGTACGCCGCTGCTAGGCATTTCGCTCGCCTTTTCGCTGTATCTCGCCGGCGCGATTGCGCTGGCGTCATAACCGGGCGCAACTCGGCACGCGCGGGCCTGCTCTACCGGGCAGCGCCCGCGGCGGTCCGCCGGCGCTTGTCATGCCATGTGTCCACTGCGAAGCGATCGCTACGCAGACACGCCCGCTCTCAACAAGGGAATAGCCGGTCAGCCGCCGCACCGGACTGGCTTCGGGGCGCCCCCCAACGCTCGCGCCGATCAGGCGAGGGATCAGGACAGGCACATGGCGAAACCCTTCCTATCAAGGGAGTGCGCGCGTTGCTCCAAGTCTTGCAAGCTTGACCAGAAGATCAATCATATAAATGACGGAGGAGAACATGAGAACCCTGGCACGAATCTGCGCATCAGCCACGCTGTGCACCCCTGCGCTTGCCTGCGCCCAGAATGTCCTGCTAGGCGGTCAGATCAAACTGGGTCTGGATGCCACGTCGGTAAGCGGGGCAATAAATCCCGGCGGAACGGCGTCGCGCGTATTCCGGGAAAGCAACCAGACCAGCTTCTTCTTTCTCGATGGAAAGGAAGATCTCGGCAACGGCACGAAAGCACTCTACCATCTCGAATGGGACTTCTCCGCCGACAGCGGCGCGCAGGGCGCGGGCCGGGCCTTCTATGTTGGCGTGGATAGCGCAACGTTCGGGCGTCTGCAGTTGGGCCGGCAGACCGTGTACTTCAGCCATCACTGGTTCATTACCGACACACACGGCGCATTCGACGCAGCGCCCAGCGCCGCCAACTCACTGAATGTGATCGGCTCCATCAATGGCGCCAACTTCGCGGGTAATTACCTCAACAACACCATACGCTACGAAACGCCGGCTTTCGGCGGCTTCGCGGTGATGGCATCGTACTCTTTTGATGCCGAGCAGCCCGGCGCGGGCCGCAATCATACCTGGTACCTCAGCCCCAGCTACACCAAAGGCCCGTTGAGTCTTGGCTTCTACCATATGCAGCGAAACAGCCAGGGCATCCTGCCCTTGCAAACGGTAGGATCGCTCGACCAGACCGCCGACAAGTTCGCCATTAGCTACACATACAACGGCTTGCGCCTCGGGGCCGTGGTGGATCGCAACCGCGTCGACGACAGAGCGACCGGCAGCAGGCAGGATCGCATTGCCTTCTCCGTTCCGCTAAGCTACGCGACCGGTCCGCATCTGTTCTCCCTGACCTACGGACAGGCCCTGCCGGTGCACCAGAACGCCGGCACATTGGCCGATACCGGCGCACGCATGTTGTCGGTCAGCTATCAATACAGCCTGAGCAGGCGCAGCTGGCTGGACGTGTCAGCGATTGAGCTGCGCAACCAGAGCAATGGCCGTTACAACTTCTGGCTGGGCGGGCTCAACGGCTCCTCGCCATTGCCCTTGCAGGACGCCGACGCACGGGTGCGCATGTTCTACGCCGGCATCAAGCACCAATTCTGACGGCAAGGATGGCTACCCGAATCGCTTGCGCGCGTGCTCGGTGTAGCCATCCGCGTCGCCATTACCGCCATCCGGCAAGCGTGCCGGCTCCGGATTTGATCCTCTAGTACTCGCCGCACACACGGTATGCTTTCCGCCTGTACAGGTGAGCACTGCTTGATTTCACAATCCGGAAGCTACGCGCCCCAGAATCGAGTTTTTCGGCTATTGGGCGCCCATTTCCGGCTTTCTTTTCCCGCTTACTGCAACTGCGGACGGATTTTTCCCAGCGAACGCATGCGCACGAGGTTGTAGGCGACCATGCTCAGCACGAACATCTGGTCGACTCGCTTCAGTCCGCGCACCATCACCTGGCGCATGCGCCCGACCGTCTTGACCCAGCCAAAGCCTTGCTCGATCAGCTTGCGCTTTCGCTGCGAGATGGCATAGCCCTCGCTACGGGCAATGGCATCAGGAACGGCCGAGCGCCGACCCGAGGTGTTTTGCGCGACATGCGGCGTCACTTTCATCTCCAGGCACGCCTGAATGAACTCCTGCGCGTCGTAGCCCTTGTCTGCACCCACTGTGATTTCGGTGTCCGGGTCGACCGTTGCCTGCCGGGCGTCGTTGAGCATGACCTTCGCAGCCTCGCGCTCGGCGTGTCCATCGGCGGTGCTCACCAGGGCGCTGACTACCAGGCCGTGGCGGTTGTCGCTCAGGGTATGGCCCATGTAGCGCAGCTCGCTGCCAGTCTTGCCTTTGCGATAGAGCTTCGCATCGGGATCGCTCGTGGACTCATGCGTCTCGTTGCTACGCTTGTGCCCCCTGAAGTCGCCACTATCGTCGTCGCCGTCGCTGCAATCCTTGCGAACAAAGCTCTTGTGGCCTGCCCACGCCTGAATCAGCGTGCCGTCCACGCTGAAGTGCTCGCCCGACAGCCAGTTCTTCTTCTGTGCAAGGGCCAGCACCTCGTTGAAGAATTCAATCACCGCATCGTGCTGGATCAGGCGCGCCCGGTTCTTGGTGAAGACCGTGGGCACCCACACTGCGTCGTCCATCGACAACCCGATGAACCAGCGAAACAGCAGGTTGTACTGCGTCTGCTCCATCAGTTGACGCTCGGACCGGATGCTGTAGAGCACCTGCAGCAACATCGCTCTCAGCAGCTTCTCCGGCGCGATGCTCGGGCGGCCGCCCTTGATGTCGGCCTCATACATCCCCGCGAACAGCCGATCCATCTTCGCCAAGGCCTGATTGACCATGGTGCGGATCGGGCGAAGTGGATGGGACTTGGGCACGAAATCGTCCAGCCGCTGCATGGTGAACAAGCTTTCCGTGAAGGTGTCTGCGCCGCGCATGCGATGTTGGAGAGTGAATCGTGTCGAGGTCTCAGATCAACGTTTCGACCTGTCGATGCGCTGACTCGGGGTCGAGGTACTTCAGCAGCCTGCTAGGGCACCAGCCAACCAATCCTTGTCATTTGACTGAGGAGGCAACATGCCACTTGGGAAAATACGTCTTCACGATGTCGCCATCCGCACGCAAGGAATGGCATTGATCAATGGGAAACGGGCGCACGTCCGCAGTCTGGAAACTAAAACTCTCCTCCGCCATGCCCTGGATGACTGCCGTCGGCAGTATTGCCGCCAGTTCGTTCAGGTGCGTGCAGCCATTAATCCCACCGGTCCGCTCGGCGAGCCCGCGGCGGAACTGCCTGAACACGTTTAACCCGGTCAGCAGTTCGTAGACATCGGCTGCCGATTCACAGCTTCCCGGGTAGGGCACGCGGTCGGAAACCGCACCTGCAGCGAGGATGTTGAATTCTCCGTCCATGACCAGGCGAACCGTCATGCGATGTATCGGCCTTCCTGCCACATGCACGCCGTTTGGCGCGAGAACATCGTGGGTCTTGACATCCTGGAGGGAGGCATCGATCTCCCAATTGCCATCCTGCCGCCGGAACACCTCGATGCTGATCGAGCGCGTATGCCGCAGCGTGCGGTCGCGGTCGGATAGTGGTAAAGCCATGATTGCCGATCCGTGGCTGGTTGGCGCCCGAAAGCGATGCCTCCGTGCGCCCGGTAGAAAGTTCGAACTGTAACCCTGCCGCTGTTCAGGCTTCGATCCAGGCCTTGAATGCCGGTGGCACCTCCCAGAGCGCGGCCAGAGCATCTAGCCCGCTGCGCAAGTGCGCGGATTCGCGATGCCTGGCGAAGGCCGCCTTGTCCTCCCACTTCTCAAGGAGGAAGTAGGACGCCTTGTCGCCTTTGGCCCGGTAATAGCAGTAGCTTACGCAGCCTTGTTCCGCGCGGCTGCTCGCTGCGAGCGCATCGAGTATCCCGATGGCTGCTTGTTCTCCGTTTTCCTTGATCTGCAAATCAGTGGTCATGATGACCGTGCCGCTGCCTGGCATCGCATTGACTCCCATAATCTTCGCTCAATAATTTGAATGTGGAAAGCAAGCGACAACGCGCCGTCGCCGCCTGCCTGACTTTGCATTTGACGGCCAGCCTGCTTACCCGGCCCTCTCCCGCTCCTCCTCGCGCAGGGCAAGACGGGAGATCTTTCCCGCGGCGGTCTTCGGCAAGACCTCCCGCATCTCGAACAGCTTCGGCATTTCCATCGGCGACAGGCGGTTGGTCAGAAAGATACGCAATTCATCGACATCCAGCGTCGCCCCGGGACGCAAGCTATAAAACGCCTTCGCGGTTTCGCCGCGATAGGGATCGGGAATGCCGATCACGGCCACCTCGCTTACCGCCGGATGCTCGCAGACCGCGGCTTCGATCGCGGTAGGAAACAGCTTGTAGCCGCTGGCGATGATGACGTCTTTCAACCGGTCGACAATCTCGATGAATCCATTGGCATCCATCCTGCCGATGTCGCCCGTGCGCAGGAAGCCGTCCGCTGTCATGACTGCCTGCGTCTCCTCGGGACGATTCCAGTAGCCCTTCATGACCTGCGGCCCCGCAGCGCAGATTTCACCTGCCTCCCCGGCTGGCAGCACCAGCGCGGAATTGGCAGGATCGCGGATCTGAATCTGTGTGCCCAGAATCGGAATTCCAATGGAGTTCGCTGAGCCCTCTGCGCAGTCAGGCATCATCGTCAGTCCCGGACTGCATTCGCTCAGTCCGTAGCCTTGGCGGATACGCACACCGAAGCGCTCCATGAATCGCACACCGGTTTCTGGCGGAAGCGGACCACCGCCCGCCATCACCTGGGTCATCCCGCGCCAGTTGACCTTGTCCGCGTCGGGATGATCCAGAAAAGCCGTATAGATGGTCGGGACGGCCGCGAGATTGGTCACGCCGCGCTCGATGCATAGCGCGATGGCCGCGCCGATATCGAACTTCGGCATCAGCACTAGCTCGGCGGCAACGGCGAGGCCGAGATGCATCAGCAATGTCGTGCCTGTGATATGAAAGAGCGGGAGCGGAACCAGGAAGACCTCCCTTCCCTCCCTCAGCCCGCTCATCATCAGCCTGGCCTGCTGTGTGTTGATCCAGAAATTGTTGTGCGTCAGCATCGCGAACTTGGGCGTTCCAGTGGTGCCTCCCGTTGCCTGCAAGGCAGCGAGATCTTCCAGCGGATCAATCGCAACGGCTTGCGGATGGCCCGCGTTTGCCAGAATCGAAGCCAGTGAGATCATGCGTGGCGCCATGGTCGGCGCTGGCGTATCGGCACCAGGCAGCAGATCCGAGGCATCCATGCGGACAACGATCACCGAATCGACCACGTCCTGCTCCAGACACGCCAATGCCGTGTCGAGCAAGCCGGGAAGATCCGCCACGACTAGGACGCGCGCTCCGCTATTGCGCAGCTGCGTCGCGATCATGAGCGTGGGATAAAGCGGATTGATCGCTACGGCTACCGCTCCTACCTGAAGCGCGGCGTAGTAGCCGATCACAAAACCCGGATGATTGGGCATGAGCAGGGCGATCCGGTCGCCCTTGCGCAGGCCATGCGCTTGCAGGCCTGCCGCTGCGCGCTGCACCAGATCCAGTGTTTGCGCATAGCTTAGCGTGAGGCTGCCAAAGCTCAGGCAGTTCCGCTCGGGATACCGGCTCGCCGAACGGGTGAACAAGGTTACCGGCGATCCTGGATCCTCCCGATAGGACGCCAGGGCGCCGGCTGGATAGAACCTGTTCCAGGCATTCTGTTCCATTTGCGATGTCTCCTTTTTCTACTTTTCCATTCCCGCTCTCATGAAGCCATGGGACCACCCACAACGCAATGCCTACCGCATCCAAGAGTTGGAGTCGGTAATCCGTCAATCCATCGTTGCCGTGGCTCATGGCTCCTCTTGGGATTGCGGGGGCCATTCCGTCTCATCAACCTACGGAGGCCCTCCACGTCTCCTGTGCTAAAACCGGCGCCTTGCCTTGCGGGCTCAGCAGACTTCGAAAAGACCCGCGGCACCCATGCCCATGCCGACGCACATCGTGACGACGACATACTTCACGCCACGCCGTTTCCCTTCGATCAACGCATGTCCAACCTGACGCGCGCCCGTGGCGCCATAGGGGTGGCCGATTGCGATCGAGCCGCCATTGACGTTCAGGCGCTCCTCCGGAATACCAAGGCGATCCTGGCAGTACAGCACCTGAACCGCAAACGCTTCATTCAACTCCCACAAGCCGATGTCATCCATCTTGAGGCCCGCGCGCTGGAGCAGGCGCGGCACGGCGAACACCGGCCCGATGCCCATTTCGTCAGGTTCGCACCCCGCGACCGCGAAGCCGCGGTAGATACCTAGGGGTTCAAGGCCTTTTCTCTGTGCCAGCACGCCGTCCATCATCACGCACGCTGAAGCGCCATCGGAAAACTGGCTGGCGTTCCCTGCCGCTACAACACCCCCCTCGAAAGCCGGCTTGATGTTGGAAACGCTGGCGTACGTGGTATCCGGACGAATGCCCTCGTCGGCCGAGATCGTGATCGTCTCTTCCACCGTTTCTCCGGTTTCCTTGTTAGTCAGCTGTTTTACGGTTGTCATCGGGACAATCTCGTCGGAAAACTTGCCAGCCCGCTGTGCGGCGGCAGCACGGATCTGGCTGTTGACGCCATACTCATCCTGGCGCTGGCGCGAGATGTTGTATCGCTTCGCCACGATCTCCGCGGTCTGCAGCATGGAGAGATAGGCCGACGGTCTGTGCTCTGCGAGCCACGCTTCGTGCAGCATGTGCATATTCAACTGGTTCTGCACACAGGAGATCGATTCGACGCCCCCCGCAACGATCACCGGCACGCCATCGGTAACGATGCTCTGCGCGGCCATCGCAATGGCCTGCAAGCCGGACGAACAGAAGCGGTTGACCGTGACGCCACTGGCCGTGACCGGCAAGCCCGCGCGCAGCGCGCTTTGCCGTGCGATATTGAGGCCGTTTGCCGCCTCCGGGTTGCCACATCCGAGAATCAGGTCTTCCACTTCCTGCGGGTCGAGACCGGCGCGCTCCACCGCGTGCCTGACCACGTGCCCGCCCATGGTCGCGCCGTGCGTCATATTGAAAGCGCCGCGCCATGCCTTTCCCCAGCCCGTGCGTGCGGTCGAAACGATCACTGCATCCTTCATACTTTCTGTCTCCTTTCATTTAGTTAAAAATGCCGTTGGTATCGGCCAGTTCGAGCAGCAAGCGGTGCGGCCGCCAGAACGCCGGGTCCGAGCCGGCACGTTCCCGAAATCGCTCCATCGATGCGATGACTTCGCGCAGGCCCAGCGTGTTCGCGTAGTACATGGGGCCGCCTCGGAATGCCGGGAATCCGTATCCGAGCAGATAGACGGCATCGATGTCAGACGCCCGCTGCGCAATGCGTTCGTCCAGGATCGCCGCGCCTTCATTGACGAGCGCAAGCATGCAGCGCGACACAATCTCCTCGTCGGAGATCTGCCTGCGGGGCCTGCCGATCTCCGCGGAATAGCCCTCAATCAGGTCGCGGACAGCGTCGTCCGGCTTGCCTTCCCGGGCGCCCGGCTCATATCGGTAATAGCCAGCCCCGGTCTTCTGGCCGAAACGCCCCAGCTCGCAGAGACGATCCGGCAAGCCGGAATACACCACGTCGGGCGCCTCGACGTAGCGGCGCTTGCGTACGCTCCACAACACGTCTAATCCGGTCAGGTCACCTGCGCGGAACGGTCCCATTGCCATCCCCCAGGCTTCAAGCGCACGGTCTACCTGCTCGGGCAGCGCCCCTTCTTCCAGTAGAAAATAGGCCTGGCGCAGATACGGGTCGATCATCCGGTTGCCAATAAAGCCGTCGCAGACGCCAGACACGACACCGGTCTTCTTCAGACGCTTGGCAAGCTTCATCACCGTCGCCAGGACTTCCGGCGAGGTCTCCCTCGCCCTGACCACCTCCAGCAAGGGCATCACGTTCGCCGGCACGAAGAAGTGCATGCCCACCACGTCGGCAGGCCTGGCCGTTGCCGCGGCGATCTTGTCGAGGTCCAGCGTTGAAGTATTGCTGGCAAGAATGGCACCGGGCTTGCAGACCATGTCCAGTTGCCTGAAGACAGCGGCTTTCGCATCCATGTCTTCGTAGACCGCTTCCACCACCACGTCGGCATCGCGCAGTTCTTCATAAGACAGCGTAGGCTGGATCAGCGCCAGGCGCTTGTCGCAATCCGCCTGCGAGAGCTTGCCGCGCCGTACCGACCCTTCGTAGTTCGCACGGATCACCGCCAACCCGCGCTCCAGCGCGTCGCTCTTCATCTCCAGCAAGCGAACCGGCATGCCGGCATTGGCAAACGTCATGGCAATACCCGCGCCCATGGTGCCAGCGCCCACGACGGCCGCCGCTCGGAGCTGGCGGATTTCGGCCTGCGCCGGCAGGCCGGCTATCTTCGCGGCCGTTCGCTCGGCGAGGAAGGCATGCCTGAGGGCGCCGGAAGCCGGACTGTCGAACAGCTTCATGAACGCTTCACGTTCGAACGCAAGGCCAGCGTCCACTGGCAAAGCTGCCGCCGCCCGCAGGCACGCGATACACGCGTTCACGGCAGGCGGCCACTGTCCTTTGCTGTCGGCTCGCTGCGCCAGTTCCTGCAGGAATAGCGGCGATTCCGGCGCCAGTACGGCGCGGTCGCGCAGCAAAGACGCTTTCATGCCCTCACCTACAATCCGGTGCGCGAGCCCCACGCAAGCCTCCAGCAGATTCTGCTCGACCACCAGGTCGAACAAGCCGGCCAGGCTCGGCGCATCGGCCCTGACGGGATCGCCGCTGCAGATCATCCTGGCGGCCGCCTCAAGGCCAATCGCACGCGGAAGGCGTTGCGTGCCGCCGGCACCGGGAATCAGACCAAGCTTGATCTCCGGCAGAGCGATACGGCTACCCGCAATCGCCACCCGGTAGCGCGCGGCCATGGCGAGTTCCAGCCCACCGCCCATGGCCAGCCCTGCAATGCCCGCTATCACGGGCTTGGCACTGGCCTCGACGGCCGCCATCACGGCATGGATCGACGGCTCCGAGAAGGCCTGCTCGGTATCGAATTCGCTGATATCCGCACCGGCACTGAACACCTCTCCCGCGCCAACCAGCACGATTGCCGACACCTCCGGCATGCTGTCGATCCGGCTGATCGTTTCGATCAGCCGGCGCCTTAATGCAACGTTGAGACTGTTCATCGGCGGATTTCCCAACTCGACGATAGCCACCCCATCCAGGATTTCTTTCAACACAGGCACGCGCTCCTTTCTCAATGCGTTAGCAGGTAAATCACACATGGCACTCCCGTGCCATTCGTTGCATACGCCGAGATCGACCGACGCATGGCGGGGACTGCCCATCACGCGAGCCACGGTACAGCAAGGCTGCTTGATTTCATCTGCCTCCTCCAATCGACCGACTCGATGACATAATACAAATTTATGTTACAAGGTAGACAGTTTTGTATTACATTGCAAGGACTCAGTGAATTACGGAACCTCACCCATGGCAGGCGTTCTCATCCTTGTAGGCTCTCAATCCGGCAACGCCTCCCTCGTCGCCGACCTCGCCGCGGAGCGGCTACAGGAGCTCGGCTTGGCCAGCCACTTCGCCGACCCCCAGCGGGACACCCCCCTCATCCTTGCCCAGACTTCTGCACTGCTCGTCTGTTGCGCCACCCACGGCGCGGGCGATGTGCCAGATCCCATTCGCACCTTCTACGCACAGTTGCTGGCCGCCACCATCGACCTGTGCCACGTGCGTTACGGCATGATTGCGCTAGGCGACCGGACCTATGCAGAAACCTTCTGCGGGGGAGGCCGCAGGATCGACGAGGCGCTGGCGTCGAAAGGCGCCATTCGAATCGGAAGCCGCCTAGAGATCGATGCTTCCAGGATATCTTTCCCCGACGAGCCTGCCCTCGCCTGGCTTGAAGACTGGGTACCGGTCTTGCTGGCTGCGACGCAAGGTACTGCGACACGTCGGTAACCCTAAGCAACCCTTCCGGGAGCAAGGGAAGTCCCTTCGCGGGCAAAGCCTGACCGGCGAGCACCGCCCACCGGCACGGCTGGCCTGTTCGTTGACGAACGGGGCCAGCGCACATTGGAGATCGCGTCAAAGTGGGGGGTGACTAAGCGGCAACCCTTTCTTGTCAGTCGACATGCCAGCGCGAGCTGAAGTCTGGTGGTCGGTGCTATCTCGCCGGAATGCTCTATCCCGTGTCATGAATGTCTCCAGCATGCGCGGGATCAGCGCTATCGCATCAACTGCCTCGCCATAGGTCTATTCATGCAGCACTGCATACTGATCGAGGTCTGCCTTGAGGCTGGCCGGACGCGAAAAGGTAAGCTTGCTGTTCTCGGTCTTGGGCGACGGCCTCAGCCACAGCTTGCGCGAGAGGTCCCCTGATTGAAGGACTGCCGCTGGTACGGCCGCAGCACCAGATCGCGGCTGACGATGATGCGCACGGGCAGTCCAGGCCGCTCCGTCAACGTAGGTTGGATATTGAGATTGCGCTAGGCAATTTCCCGCCCAGCCTTGTTCGCGCTGTCCTGTAGGTTCCGCGCCCGGCAATGACGACGCGATCGGCGCGGGCAGCTCGGCGCCGACACCAAGCAGGGTCGTCAGCCAATGCCAATTGGTGCCATCCTCCAGACCGGCATAGCCGGCATGATCCGTGCTGGCCAGGTCGTGCAGCGCAAGTAAGGACGTGTCCGGCAGGATAATTCGGTTCCACGCCATCTGAACCTGGCCCTGTCCATAGCTCCATACTTGGACATTCAGAGCTGGTGACGGCTCGGGTGAAACTCCAGGAACAATGAATCCGCCGGTTACCCCAAACGCTGAGCCGCGAGGCGAGGCGGCACCTGCCAGCACGAAGGTGGGAGGCGCTAGGGACGGATGGGTACGACCAACAAACGTGAACGTCCGCATAGGCACCGTCATCGAGAACAAGCCAAACGTGCTGACAGGCTTGAACTAAAAGGTGTGCGGCAGGCATGGTCTTAGCTACGTGGGCCATCATGGACATTACGCCGCCGGTACCGTAGTACGGGTTCGCCCCATCCAGAGATTCATGTGGAACTGGGTAAGCCCGACACGCCGCCGGCGACGGCAGGCGAACGAGGGCTCCACCGAAACGGTCGCACCGTGACGCTCAACGTCAAGGCTTCATCTCCAACGACAAGACTAGCGACATCGCCCCCGATTTACCGCATCCAGGCCGCCGGCGCGGCATGGAAGGAAATAAGCCAATCCGAGCGGCCCTACCTATCCGTGACCGTCGATCCTTCATTTCCGGCAACGATCAACGCCCGGCTGATCAAGGAAGAACATAGTACGCGCAACCTGATCTGGTCGCGCAGCAAGCCGGCGGCCTGACGCTCCCCCCACAAACGCGCCGCCCGTCGTGGAGGGGCGCAGTTGCTGCTACCTCCAGAAATGGGCAAGGACTACCCCAGCAACTGGAACGAGTTTCTGGACCGGTTTGGGACGCAAGAAGCCTGCCCGTCATACCTGGAGGCATGGCGGTGGCCGCAGGATTTCATTTGTCCCGATTGCGGCGTGGCAGCCGAGCCTTATCGGCCGAGTCGCACTCGCCTAATGTTCCCCAGTTGCAGCCACTAAACGACGGTGACCGCAGGCACGATATTTGACAAGACCCGCACTCCACTGCGTGCGGAGCTGGCCGGCGTGCTCGTCTGGTTCCTGCGATTTGCGGCCGAGATATGAACTTCTCGGTCCCCGACGGCCAGATGGGCTTCGTCAACCTCAACACGTCCGCTCAAGCGTACGCGGTCCGGTCGCACCATGGCTCGCCAGAACCGATGCAGCATTGTCCAGGCGATCTGAAGTGCGCTGACGCATTGTTTCTGATTGGTCAGATACCACAGAACTGTATATCCACAATGGTGTATCCTTTTAGCTTCAGTGCTTCAAAAAATTCTGGATATATATACATATATAGCGATATTGGCAAGGAAGCGCTGCGCTTGTCGCTCACTGGCTCAAAATGCTAGAAAGCCGTCGTAGGCAGCAATACCACCTTCCGCCCATCCGCTCAAGCGAGAGCAGCTTTGCACATGCCAGGGTTCAGTGTTTTGAAGGCCGCCCCCTCCCAAGCCACCGAGATCAGTCAGCTTATTCAAGGGGTCGCTCACTACTTTCTGGGCGAGCCGAGAGGCGAGGCTGCGCAGCCCTTCCTCGCGACTTTCGAGCCGGCTGCGATCGCCGCTCTCATCACCGACCCCGCTTGCAAGTACTTCGTCGCTGTGGAGTCCGGCTTGCTTGTCGCAGTTTGCGCGATAAAGGATGGCAAACACATCTATCACTTGTTTGTTGCGCCCGAGGCGCAAGGCCGGGGCGTCGCTCGCGCGCTGTGGGAGTACGCGCGTGCCGATGCTGAGCTGGACGGAGCTACTGGCCGCTTCACTGTCAACTCATCTCTCCACGCCGTACCTGTCTATGAAAGGCTCGGGTTCCATGCGATTGACTCTGTGCAAGAGAGGAACGGTGTTCGGTTTGTGCCTATGGCGTCAGTACGTTGACTTGTCGAGGTGTTCGTCGATTGAAGCGAAAGACGCAGTCGTCCAGGTAGGCGTCCAAATGCTCGAACTGAACCGAGCCGTGATGCGAGCCGAGAATCCAGCGTTTGACCAGTGAGGCGACCCGATGCACGACGGCCATGGAGACATGCGCCGGCACTTCGGCGCCACGCATCACATTTCGTTGATGGTCGTAGACCAGCTTGCTCAAGGAGCGGTAGGCTGCCGAACCGTCAGTTCTTACCTGAGCACCAAGACCCCGGCGTCCGGCACGGTATAGGTGGCGCGCAGACCGACGGCGTGGCCTTTGCCCAGCACGCTGGTGCCGTTCACCGTGGCCACATTGCTGTCGGACAGATAGCCCGACGCTTCCACGCTCCAGTTGCTGCCGCGGATCGGCGCCACATGGGAGCCGAACCACACCTGGGTCTGGTTCAGGTCCTGCGGCGCGCCGAAGAAGCTCACTGAAGCGCTATGACCCAGCTGCCAGAGGTTGTCGTGGCCCAGCGAGGCAAACGCGCGCAGCTCCTTTCGGCGCTGTAGCCGTTGTTCAGGCCAACGCTGGCGCGCCACGGACTGCTGTCGTCGACCGTCAGGTCGACGTCCATGGTGCCCGGCATCGCGCCCTGCCGCACCAGCGGCACCACCGGGCGCTTGACACTGCGGTTCAACGCTGTCAGCTCCGTCTGCGCCTGCGAGAAGCCGAACACAACCCCTTCCGCCGACGCCGGCACCACCTCGCGCACCTCCAGCGGCGAGTTGTACTCGGCACCGACCACGCGCACGCGGCCCACGCGGGTTGGTCTCGCTGACCTGCAGGATCACGACTCCGTCGGTGACCTGCTGTTCCGGCAAGTCAACGTAGACCGATTGATTGCCCTTGGCCTGGTAGACCGCGCATGCCATCTCGGAAAACCTGACCGTCGTCACGCGCAATGTGCGCGACTTCGCCGCATATCCCGGGCTGCGGCTCGAGGACTGGAGCCCACCGGCACTGGGCTGACATCGTGGCCGTAGTTCGCACAGATGCTCAACGCCCCGGGCGCTTGGCGACCACAGGACGTAACGTCGTGGGCACGCCCGTTGACGTGGCATCTTCCGCAGCCGGCCCTCGCACCTCCCGCGGCTGGCGCAGCGGCGCGATGCCTTCCGGTTCCCGCCAGGCCACGCCATTGTCATAGCCGGTGGACACGGCTTCGAGGTAGCCGGGGGCGAATTTATGTTCAGGAGTGACAGCCGCTGCTACGGGAGCGGCGGGCTGCGAGGCTTCGGCTTGAGCTCAGGCGAAGCTGTTCAGGCACAGCCCCAGCACGCGCAGCAGCACGACGGCGCGGCGGGTGCGGTACAGCAGTTTCTTTTGCGGGCGCGAGGCGGCCTGCCCGCGTTGGCACGGGGACTCGGGGTTCATCGGTGTTCTCCGGGGAAGCCTTTGCTGGCGGGTGGGACAACGAGCATGGGCGCCGCGCTCGCTGTCCATTCCGCAATGACCGTGCCACCACCACTACGCCGTCCGCAGCGGGGTGTCGCGCACTTTCCCGGGCCTTTCCCACCACCATTCGTTGGCGCAGGGCCGACGGTCAGCCAATAGCTGTCGGCATCGTCCAACACCGCCGCGATCCTCAGGGCAGGTACCCGAGCAGCCGCCACCACAGGTAATCGAGCGGCAGCAACACCACCACCGTGATGGCCGCCAATGCCAGGCACAGCCGCGTGCCATGGCGCAGCCCGACCCCGCCCAGCTGCATCGCGATCACGATCGGCGGCGATTGGTAGGGAAAGAACACCGTGGAGAACACCGGCACCTGCAGCATCAGCACCGTCTCCAGCGGCAAGCCGGTGGCGCTGGCAAACTCTCGCGCCAGCGGAGACAACACCGCCGGCAGGCTCGGCAGCGTGGTCATCAGGCCCATGCTGGCACCCACGGCGCCAAGCGCGCCGACGTTCGCTACCGTGTTCCCCGGCGACAGCTGCAGCCAGTTCAGCAGCGCGTGGCTGACGGCAGTGCCCAGTCCGGTCGACTCGACCACCGCGCCAAGGCCGAGGAAGCCCGCCACATAGAGCAGCGGCACCAGGTGAACCTGCTCGGCCAGCGCCCTGGAAGAGACCAGCCCCACGCCCGGCAACAGGCAGACGATGCTGGCGGCCAGCGCGATCCAGGCCGGCGAGATGCCATGCAGCGCGTCGGTGGCAAAGCCCACTACGGCGATCGCCAGGATGACCGCCAGCAGCCGCTCCTGCCGGCCCATCGGCGCGCGCGCTGCCGCCGGCGCCGCGGCCAGCGGTGCGTCATGCGGAAACAGCCGGCACACCAGCCAGACCAGCAGCACGGTCTTGAGCAGCCCGAGGATCGGGAAGTGCAGCAGCAGGTAGCCGCCGTAGCTGAGGTTGATGCCGTACAGCGAACTGGCCGCGCCCAGCAGCACGCTGTTGGGGATATTGGCGGGCAGGATGGTGGTCGGCGGCATATAGCTGGCCGCGGCCACCGTCAGCACCAGGCCGATGCGGCCGTTGGAGCCGGGCGCCAGGCCCACGCGGTCTGCCAGCGCCAGCACGATGGGTATCAGCAGCAGCACGCGGCCGGTGGTGGACGGCATCAGGAACGCGAGGCCCACGGCGCTGGCCGCCACCAGCGCGACCAGTTGCGTATACCCACGTACCCGCCGCTGGAAGATGGCGTCGGCCAGCCGCAGCGCCAGCCCGCTGTTGCGCAGCGCCACGCCGGTGACGGCGCCGCCGAACATCAGCCACCACGCGGGCGAGGCAAAGCCGCTGAACACCACCTTGGGCGGGGCAATCTGGAACACCACAGCGGACAGGAAGAACAGCAGCGTGGCGGTGGGCTCGGGCAAGGCGTCGAGCGCCCAGCAGCACACGGTGGACAACACCAGCGCCGCGGCCCAGACCAGCGCCAGCGGCGCGCCGATGGCATGGCCGGCGCCCGACACCAGCGCGATACACGCGCCGATGGCGAAGGCGGCCCTGGTGGATTGGCGCAGGCCAGGGTCGGAAACGGTGTCCCGCACCGGGGCACCGGCGGCGGCCAGCGTGGCATCCGGGCCGCTCAGGCCGAAACGCGCCGCGGCGCGGCGTACGAATGGAGGCATGGAAGAACATCTCGTCTGCGGCGCCGGTCCCATGCCGCGCGCTTTCGGCGGGCCGGTGCCTGTTCTGCAATTGGCCGGTCCCGTTTCCGGTCGCGGCCGCTCGATGTCAGCATCGTAGGCCCGGGGCGATTGGCGGAGTTACACTAATCAGGCAATTTCTTACGAATTCATGCCAGCCAACGCCGTCCCCACCCCTGCCTTGCCCGGCGCCTCGCCGGCCGCCCCGGCCCGCCGCCGCCCGGTCTATTCGCCGGTGCCGCGCGCCCGCCCCAGCGCCGCGGACCCGGTGATCGCCCACCTGCGCCGCCCGCCGCCGAACGCGGTGATCCACCCGCATCGTCATTCGTGGGGCCAGCTGTCGTTCCCGATCCGCGGCAGTTTGCGCATCACCGCCGGCGGCACCACCTGGCTGGTGCCGGCAATGCGCGCGGTCTGGATCCCGCCCGACGTGGAGCACAACGTGGTGGTGCTGGGCACGGTGCGCTTCTATGCCTGCTATATCGCGCCGCAGGCCTGCGCGCTGTCGGCCGATTCCTGCGCGGTGCTGGAGGTGTCGCCGCTGCTGCGCGAGCTGATGGAAGCGCTGGCCCATGACGACACGCTGGGCGAGCGCCGCCGCCAGCTTTGCGCGAGCCTGCTGGTGGAGGAACTGGCGGCCGCGCCCACGCTGTCACTGGGACTAGCGCTGCCGTCGGACCGGCGACTGCAGGCGCTGTGCCACGCGCTGATGGAAGATCCCGGCTCTAGCCTGACGCTGTCCGAATGGGCGGCCCGCACCGGCGCCAGCGAGCGGACGCTGGCGCGGCTGTTCGAAAGGGAGCTGAAGACCAGTTTCGGCAACTGGCGCCAGCAGTTGCGGCTGGCCCATGCGATCGACCTGATGAGCCGCGGCCGGCCACTGGCGCATGTGGCCACGGAAACCGGCTACGCCCACGCGGCCGCGTTCTCGACCATGTTCCGCCGAGCGCTCGGGCAAACCCCGCGCGACTTCATGGCGCGCCGGCGCCGCGTGCTGACCTAACGTGGCGCGCGGCAGTGGTGAGGCAGGCGGGTAACCTGCGGCGGGCGCCGGTTCAGGGCTTCACCGCGGCGGCCAGCACCGCCGGCATCGGCGCCTCGAAGCCGCTGCCGCGCATATACCCGGCGACAGTGCCACGCAGCACGGCGCGGATCTCGTCGCGCGCCCGCGGCGTCTGCGCGCGCAGCGTGGCGGCGCGCACGGTACCTTGCGCCAGCGCATCGAACACCGTGAAGGCGATGCGCCCGCCGGGCCGAAGCACGCGGAAGGCTTCGCTCCGCGCGGCATCGGGATCGGACAGGTCGCACATGCCGAAGCCGTTGACAACGGCATCGAAGCTGGCGTCGCCGAAGGGTAGCGCCTGCGCGTCGTTGTCCGAATGCAGCACCAGCGGCCGGCCGGCGGTCCTCTCGCGCAAACAGCCGAGCGACAGCAGGTCGCTGGCATGGTCGGCCGATTTGCTCTCGTGCACCTCATTGACTACCAGCTTGCGGCTGAAGATGTCCTGCATCATGTACCAGTAAAAGAAGCGGCCTTTCACCGTTGTGGGCATCCACGTGATATCCCAGCACCACACCTGGTTGGATCCGTCGGCTCGGTGCGTGGTCAACGGACGCGACTTGGATTCGTGACCGCGCCCGCGCCGGCGCGCCTGGCCGGCGGCCTCGAGCACGCGGTAGAAGGTTGACTCGGAAGCCAGATAGCGACCTTCGTCGGCCAGCTTGGGAACGATCTGGTGCGGCGTCAGCCCCTCATAGCCGGGCGCGTTGGCCGCGGCCAGCACGGCCTCACGCTCGGCCACGCTGAGCTTGTTGGCCGGCACCGGACGCTGCGCGCCCGGTCTTCCATCCTCAGGCGTGTGGTGCCAGCGCTGCAAGGCGCGTTCGTTCAGACCCAATTCCTCGCACGCGAGAGCCTGGCGCGCGCCGCTCTTTACCGCTTCATCGATCAACACAATGGCTTCGCGGCGATCCGAGACGTTGATCAGTCCTCCTCGTCCCTTCCCCAGATCGCTTCGGCTTTTTTTCTCAGCACCAGCAGCGCTGCGGTTTCGGCCAGCGCGGCATCCTTGCGCTTCAGCTCACGCTCCAGGTCCCGGATTTCGCTTTTTCGCGGTTGCTTCCTCGCGCAGCTTTGCCATATTTGCCATGGGCGGCGTCTTAGCATTCGCCTGCTCACAGGCAGCACGCCACTGCCGGATCTGTTCTGGCTGCATGCCCTTCCTGCGGCAGTATTCGGACAGTTCCGCTTCACTCAGCGGCGCCGTTTCCAGCACCACCCGGAACTTGTCCGCGCTGGACCACTTATCGCTCTGTTTGCCGTTACCTGGCACAACCCGTCCTTGCTCTCGCGCCTCGTTGGTAGGAACGCCTACGGCTGCGCTGCGCGCGGGTCCTGGTTGGTTTGCTGGGCTTGGCGATATGGCTATCGCTATTGAAGATCAGCCCGGTATGAGCGAATTGGCTGGATGCACTTCGTGGGGGCTCCTGCCCTCCCCCCCTCTCCCGCAAGCGGGAGAGGGTAGAAAACAGCGGGCAAGGGATAGGGCCTGTGGGCTCATCGGCGATAGCCCTAAGCGAGCGCAGCGATGCGTTCCGTGCCAGAGCCCCGGACCTGCGATGCTGCCGGCGCGCAGCGCAGCCGTAAATCTGAGCCTCAGTCAAGGGGCAGAGCGATTGCGCATTACGACGACCGGTCTGCCAGCCACAAAGGGCCAGCCAGGCCGACAGTCGGGGTTCCACAGTGCCGTCGGACACAGCGATGCGTAAGCTTCCACGCAACCCCGCCGCAAGTGCCTTGACGTTATCCTGTGCCTGCTCCAGGACGGTAAACAACCTGCGAACGTCTTGCAGAAAGGCGGCACCCGCTGGGATCAGCACCGTTCCGCGGCGGTTTCTGTCGAAGAGCAGCACTCCCAATTCGTCCTCAAGCTCCTTGATGGCTCGGGACAGAGGGGGGTGCTCGATATACAGACGCTTAGCAGCACGTCTGAAATGCAACTCCTCGGCCAAAGCTACAAAGTAGCGCAGATGTCGGAGTTCCATGTCACGGCCATCCGTCTATTGGTACACAGGGTGGCGACGGCAAAGATCTACCACGTGCTCGCGCACTCGAGCACGCACCGTCGTCAACGCACTGCCACCAATGTCCTGCGCATCCAGTACGTCGCATAGCCAGCCCGCCAGTTGTTCGCACTCGGCCACGCCGAAGCCGCGCGTGGTGACGGCGGGCGTGCCGATCCGCAATCCCGAAGTGACGAAGGGCGAGCGCGGATCGTTGGGCACCGAATTCTTGTTCGTCGTGATGTAGGCATCGGCCAGTGCCGCATCGGCATCCTTGCCGGTGTAGGGTTTGGCGGACAGGTCGATCAGCATCAGGTGGTTGTCGGTGCCTCCGGACACGATTTTGTAGCCACGCTGCTGGAGCACAGCAGCCATTGCGCGGGCATTGGTGACCACCTGGCGCTGATAGGTCTTGAACTCCGGGCGCAGCGCTTCCTTGAAGGCCACCGCCTTGGCCGCGATGACGTGCATCAGCGGACCGCCCTGGATGCCGGGGAACACGGCGGAATTGAGCTTCTTGTAGAAATCCTCGTCCTGCCCCTTGGCGAGGATGATGCCGCCGCGCGGGCCGCGCATGGTCTTGTGGGTGGTGCTGGTCACGACATGGGCATGGGGCAACGGATTCGGGTATTCACCCGCCGCTACCAGGCCGGCCACGTGTGCCATGTCCACCCAAAAAATCGCCCCCACCTTGTCGGCGATGGCGCGCATGCGCGCCCAGTCCTTGTGGCGTGAATACGCGGAGAAGCCGCCGATCAACATCTTCGGCCGTGCTTCCAGCGCGATGCACTCCATCGCGTCGTAGTCGATCAACCCCGTCGCGGGGTCAAGGCCGTAGGGCACGATCTTGTAGTGACGGCCGGAGAAATTGGATGGATTGCCGTGGGTCAGGTGCCCGCCCTGGGCGAGGTTCATGCCCATCACGGTGTCGCCTGGATTGGTCAGTGCCAGGAACACCGCCGCGTTGGCCTGGGCGCCCGCATGGGGCTGGACGTTGGCGTAATCGCAGTCGAACAGTTCCTTGACCCGCTCGATGGCCAGGCGCTCCGCCACGTCCACGTATTCGCAGCCGCTGTAGTAGCGTTTGCCGGGATAGCCCTCGGCGTACTTGTTGGTGAACACCGAGTTCTGGATTCGCATTACCAGCGGGCTGGCGTAGTTTTCGGAGGCAATCAGCTCGACATGATCTTCCTGGCGATGTTCTTCATTCTGGAGAGCGGCGGCCAGTTCGGAATCGAAGTCGGCCAGAGTCAGGGATGCGTCATGCATGAGGGGTCGTCCTAGTTGAGTTTGGAATGTTTGGATTTGGAATCGGGGCCTGCTCGGGGATATCTATGTCCAGTTATCGGCGAACGTCGCGGATGAGGTCGCGGGCCGCAGCGAGGGCATCGGCCGCCGGCTTGCCGCCCAGTCTCTCGATCAGCCAGGAGCCGATCACAACGGCATCAGCCAGACTAGCAATCTCGCGGGCCGTACCGGCGTCCCCGACGCCGAACCCGACACCGACCTGGATGCGCACATGGCGTTGGATGCGTGCCAGCGTCTCCCGTACCTGCTCCGCGTCCAGCGTCCTGGCGCCGGTGATGCCCTTGATGGAAACGCAATAGACGTAGCCGCTGGCACATTCGGCCACTTGCCGGATGCGCCGCTCGGTGGAGGTGGGTACCAGCAGAAAGATCAGGTCGATCCGGTGGCGCCGGAGTTGCGCGGCGAGGTCGCCGGATACCTCCGGCGGGTAATCGACCACCAGCACGCCATCCACGCCAGCTGCGGCGGCATTGCGGCGAAGGCACCCGGTTGACGCAGGAAGTCATGGCGTTCGATGGGATTGGCATAGCCCATCAGTACCCCGCTGGATCGACGAGGCGTGCTTGCCGGTGTCCAGCCCGAAGCCCGCCGCCTCGACGCCGACCAGGCGCACGGCCTCGTGCTCGATGTACGGATGGAAGATGCCGATGGCGTTACTGCCGCCGCCGACGCAGGCGATCACCACGTCGGGATGCTTCTGCTTCGCCCTGCCCAAACGCTTGAACTCCCTGCCGATCACGGTCTGGAAATCCCGCACCATCGTCGGGTCCGCCCTCGCCCCCAGCAATGCCATCCGCTGGGCGTTGGGGTTTTGCCTGCGGATGTCCTCGCTGCCCATGTAGATCACGCACTCCAAGCCATAGCGCGCGCAGATCGTCGCGGTCGCAACCCCATGCTGACCCGCGCCAGTCTTGGCGATGATTCGCCGCTTGCCTATGCGGCGAGCCAGCATCGCCTGGCCGATCACGTTGTTGATCTTGTGAGCGCCGGTGTGATTGAGATGCTCGCGTTTGAGAAAGATGCGCGCTCCGCCCGTCTCCTCGCTCAGGCGCCGGGCGAAATACACCGGCGAGGGGCGGCCGACGTAGTCGGCCAGTTCCTCTTGAAACTCGGTCACGAAGGTGGGTTCGTAGCGGTGGCGCAGCTCGGCCTGCTGCAATTCTTCGACGGCCTGCGCCAGCGTCTCGCTGACGAAGCTGCTGCAAAAGTGGCCGAAGAACCCGGCGGCATCCGGCTGGTGACGACTCGGCGCCTGGTTCATGTTGTGGGCTCCGTCCGCCTGCTTGCATTGGTTGCCCCCCGGCGATCCGCCGTACCAAAAGACAGCAGATTGGTGACCCTGGTCACGATCTCGTCGATCTGCGCTTCGCTGCAGATCAGGGCGGGTAGCAGTCGGATGGTCGAGTCTCGGGTCACCGTGATGAGCAGGCGCTGTTCTGCCAGCGCCTGCTCGACCAGTTCCTTGCAGTTCCTGTTCAGCTCGATTCCCACCATCAGGCCCAGACCACGGACGGCGACGACCTCCGGATGTCCTTCGAGTGCCGCGCGTAGCCTCGTGAGCAGCCGGTCACCCAGCACGGCCGCCCGCTTCGGTAGATCGTCGCGCTCCATGATGTCGAGCACGGTGCAGGCAACGCGGCATGCAAGTGGATTGCCGCCGAAGGTCGTGCCGTGCTGGCCGGGCGACAACAGGTCGGCCACGTCCCCCCGCGCCAGGCAGCCGCCGATGGGAAAGCCGTTACCCAGCGCCTTGGCCACCGTCATGACGTCGGGAACGATGCCTGCGTGCCGATGGGCGAACCAGGCGCCGGTACGGCCCATGCCGCACTGGATCTCGTCGAGCATCAGCAGCCAGCCGTGCTGGTCGCACAACGCGCGCAGTCCCCGCAGATACTCAGTGCTCGCCGCACGGATGCCGCCTTCGCCCTGTACCGGCTCGATCATCACCGCCACGATGCCCGGCGACTGCTCGGCCATCCGGCGCACCGCCTCGATGTCGTCGTAGGGCACGCGCAGAAATCCGGGCAGCAACGGCTCGAAGCCATGCTGTTTCGCAGCGTTGTCGGTCGCGGTGAGCGTTGCAATGGTGCGGCCGTGGAAGGCGTTCTCCATCACCAGGATCTGCGGCCGCGCCACCTGCCTGTGATGACCGTACAGCCGGGCCAGCTTCAATGCTGCCTCGTTGGCTTCCGCGCCGGAGTTGCAGAAGAACGCCTTCTCCATGCCGGTTAGCGCGCACAGGTGTTCACCCAACCGCTCTTGCCAGTCGATACGGAACACGTTGGACGTGTGCAGCAGCATACCGGCTTGCTCGGCGATGACGCCGGCAATTTCTGGATGGGCATGTCCCAGACTAGTGACCGCAATGCCAGCCATGGCATCCAGGTACTCAACGCCGTGCTCATCCCAGAGTCGTGCGCCGCTGCCTCGAACGAAAGAAACAGGCTGGCGGGCATAGGCCCGCATCAGGTGAGAACTGGCATGTGTCATGGAACGGCCTTTGCGGTGAATTGGGTTGGTGTCGATGCTTCGTGACCGACCGGAAGTTCGCGGACGACGACTCGTTCGTGGACGTGACGGCCTCCTGGAGGCGGCAGCAGGAGTTCCCTGGAGCGCGCCTGCTCCGTGCGGCGCAGCGCTCTGACGACGTGCTCGCACGCCTTCACGGCAGCGTCCTGTCGCGCCAGGCCGTTGAGCCAATGCCCTGTCATGGTGGCGGTGAACAGATCACCCGTGCCGGCCAGTGCAGCGTCGATGCGCGGATGGGCAATGGCGTGGACCTGCGTTGGGGTGACCACGACGACCTGCATCTCGCCGGCCAGCCATGTGCCGGGGGCCGCGCTGGTCACCACAACCCACTCGGTTCGGCCGGTGAGCAAAGTGCGCGCGGCGGCAACGACGGCTTCCAGCTCATCCACCGGCAGTCCGGTCAGATAAGCCAGCTCGAACCCATTGGGCGTCAGTCCGTTGGCCAGCACCGCGAGCCGCTGCCGGTACACCTCGGCCATGCCATCGGCACCATAGACGCCGTGGTCCTGATCACCTATCACTGGGTCTATGACGATGCGAAGATCGGGGCGCTTCGTCAGCAAACCCCGGAGCCAACGGTCCAGTTCCTCGGCCTGGGCGGGACTGCCCAGGTATCCGACTTGAACGGCCCGCAGTGCGTCCAGCGCGCCGCGCGCCGACAAATCCTGCAAATAGCCGCTGAACCATTCGATGGGTAGCACGCCACCGTGTATCGTCGGATAACTCGGGATGTTGCTGAACACCACGGTGGGTATGGCCGCCACCGAGAGGCCCAGCGCCTCCAGAGTTGGAACAGCGGCGTTATTGCCGACCCGGCCATAGACCACCTGCGACTGCACCGACACGACATCGAGCTTCAGTGGCTGCCTTTCCTGTGACAGTGACGCCGCGCTCATGGCCGATCCCGTCGCACATTGGCGTCAATTGCTTCGCGCCAGCGGGTAGAGGGCAGCGGCCTCGGTATTCCTGATTGATCGAGATGCGCGGATCGGATGGCGGTGGCAATCTTGTTCATGATCGAAAGCTTTCTGGTGAGATTGCCGGCGGCTGCGGTATCGCGATTTCGTCCCTTGTAGACCAAGGCTTGGCGGAAAGTACCTTCATACTGGAAGCCCAGGCGCTCGGCCGCATTGCGGGATCGCTCATTGAGGCTGTCGCACTTCCATTCGTAGCGGCGATAACCCAGTTCGTCGAAGAGATGGGACATCAGCAGAAACTGCGCTTCTGTCGAGATACGCGAACGCTGTAGGGTGGGGGAGAACGCCATGAACCCGACTTCCAAGACCCCATGCTGGGGCTGCCGGCGCATCAATGCCAATGTGCCTCCAGGCAGTTCATGGCGCAGATCAACGACCGCGAAGTGCAACGGGTCGGTTTCCCGAGCGATCTTCTCCGCGTAGGCCAGGTAGGCTTGTGCATCGGGGAATGGGCCGACCGACAGATACAGCCAGTCCCGGGTGTCGGCCATCTGGCTGTAGGCCTGGAACAGCGCACCGGCGTGACGAGCGGGGTCTATGGGCCATAGGCGACACTCATTGCCTGTCAGAACGACGCCAACAGGCGCTGGGCAACCGTGCCAATCGGGTACGGGCTCGCCGACGCAGAACGACGGGGTTTGAGTTTTCATACTGAATGTTCCTTTGGATATCCTTTGCCCGGCCAATGGCGGGCGATTGATAGAGCGCGTACATCGAAATCGGCGGTACACCACTTGCGAGCGCATGGGCGCCGCATCCGGCGGTCACGGCCGTGTCCGGTCTGTGCTGCGTTCCGCCCCGTCGAGCCAACGCGAGATAACCGCACGGGCCGCGTGCTCGAGCTGCCCCTGCACAGCGTGCGCTTCGGCATGCAGCGATCGCACGTCGATTCCTCCCAATGCCAGCTCGCAGGAGTGCCCGACCAGCCATCGTTCGATGCCTCGTGCGTCGGCTTCCAGATGGAATTGCAAGCCCAGCACCTGGGCGCCGATCGAGAACGCCTGATGCGGACAGATGTCGGTGCCAGCGAGCCGGACCGCGCCTGCCGGAATGTCGAGCTGATCGCCATGCCAATATCGACCGTGGCATCCACGTATCGCACGGCATAGCCACGGGCTTCAAGCAGGGGCTCCAGCATGCCCAGGTCCTCGAAGAAGACATGGCGGATGGCGATGGCGGTCTTCATGATGGCGACTCCTCAGTGTTTGAATCGGTCGGCCAGTAGTGACCGTCGAGGGTGTTGCGTGCGCCAAAGATGGCTTGCCCAACACGCACCACCGTGGCGCCTTCCTCGATGGCAATCTCGAAGTCACCGGACATGCCCATCGAGAGTTCGTCCAGGCCGACGCCGGCCGGAGCGCTGTCGCGCAGTTGGTCGCGCAGGGTTCTGAGCAAGATGAAGCACTGGCGTACGCGCTCGGCCTCGCCGGAGAACAGCGCCAGCGTCATCAACCCTCGCACGCGCAGCGCGGAGAACGTCGGCAGTTCCTGGATGAACGCCGGCACATCCTCCGAAGCCAGGCCGTATTTGCTGGCCTCGCCCGAGGTGTTGACCTGCACGAACACATCCAGTGACCGCCCTTCGGCTTGCAGGCGCCGCTCCAGGGCCTCGGCCACGCGCATGCTGTCCAGCGCCTGAAACTCGGAAGCAAAGCGCGCGACAAGCTTGGCCTTGTTGGTCTGCAAGTGGCCGATGACTGACCACTGCAGGTCGGTCAAGTCCTGCATGGTTTCCCACTTTCGGTAGGCTTCCTGCGGCTTGTTCTCACCCAGCACCCGGCAGCCTGCCGCATAGGCAAGGCGCAGGCTCGCTTCGGGTTTGGTCTTGCTGACAGGCAATAGGCGCACGCTGGCCGGGTCGCGGCCAACGCGGTGGCAGGCCGCGTCGATGCGCTCGCGCACGCTCGCGAGATTGCGCCGCAAATCCTCGACCGTGGTGGCTTCTGGGTAGAGGCCGTGCCGATCGTGGCTGGTTCGTGTACCGACCGGGGTTTGCATCAGTTCGCCGCTCCCTCATTCGCCACTGGCGCGATCGTTGGCTGCGGCGCGGGGCGGGACCACCTGCCGTTGAGCACCGCATAGGCCACCAGACCGATCAACAAGCCCCAGAAGGCGCCGCCGATGCCAAGCATCTTGATATTGGCCGCAGCCGCCAGGAAGGTGATCAGGGAGGCCTCACGGGTCTTGGGATCGGCCATCGAGCTGGCGAGGCTGCCGCCGATGGTGCCGAGCAATGCCAGACCCGCCAGCGTGGTGATGAATGTCGCCGGAAAGGCCATGAATACGGCGGCCAGTGTCACTCCAAACACGCCGACGAGGATGTAGAACGTGCCCGCCGCGATGCCCGCGATCCAGCGCTTGGATGGGTCTTCATGGGCTTCCCGGCCGGTGCAGATTGCCGCCGTGATCGCGGCGATGTTGAAGGCATGCGAGCCGAACGGCGCCATCAACAGCGAGCAGAGTCCGGTGACGGTCACGATCGGGTTGGCACTGGTCTTGAAGCCATCGTTGCGCAGTACCAGCATGCCGGGCATGTATTGGCCGGTCAGGGTGATGAGGAACAGCGGCAAGGCCACGCTCAACAGCGCGTTCAGGGAGAACGCTGGCACGGTGAAGACCGGCGCGGCGAGTTTGAGCGTCAGCCCGGACAGATCGACCCGGTTCTGGATAAGCAGGAAGGCCAGCCCCAGCACGAGGATGCCCACCACGGCATAGCGCGCGGTGAATCGCTTGAACACGACGTAGGCAACGATCAGCAGTCCCGCCAGCAAAGGATCGACGCTCATGCCACCGAAGGCGCCAATGCCGAACTGCAACAGGATGCCGGCCAGCAGCCCGGCCGCGACGCCCGGTGGGATCAGGCGAATGACTCGCTCGAAGTAGCCCGACATCCCGAGCAGCACGAAAGCCGCGCCCGAGATCAGGTACGCACCGACGGCATCCGCGTAAGGCGTGGTCGCCAGCGCCGTGACGAGGAAGGCGGCGGCGGGCGTGGACCAGGCGGTGATGATCGGCTCACGGGCGAACCAACTGAGGATGAGGCCCGTCACCCCCACGCCAATCGAGACCGACCACACCCACGAGGCCGTCAGTTCGGGACTGAGGCCGGCAACTTTGGCCGCCTGGAACACCAGGATGAAGGTGCCACCGTAGTTGACGAGGACCGAGATCAGGCCAGCGACGACGGGATGGGTGAGATCGCTCAGACGGACGGATGAGGATGGGATAGCGAACGACATGACCTTTTCATAGCTCCTGACAATAGGCTCTTGAACCTTGTTGAGAGCTAATTTATAGATCGAAAGTGGCCTGTTTTATCCATCCAATTCTTTTGACCATACCAGTCCAATTGACCGGATGGCAACGTGGCCCCTTCCACATCTGGATGGACCGATCGGGAAAAGGGCGCGAAAACGGTGCGAAGCCAGCAGTGAGCCGGGCCGACACCACCGCCGCAGGCGTTGACGTTCGGCCGTGCTTCACCAGACCGGCGGTTCAGCGCAGGGCTGCATCAGCGATCGGATGGGTCGGCGCTGTGAATGCCGGCCCGCTATTCCTGCCTTGCCGCAGGGGCCGTGTGAAGCCGCTGCCGCGCCAGTAGAAAGGCCATGCTCGCGAGTTGGACGAGGTTGAAGCCAATGCCAACCCACCACACCACCGCGTAGTAGCCTTGTCATAGATGACGCCTGCCAGCCAGGCACCGAATGCCATGCCGCCAAGGCTGGCTAGAAAGAGCAGGGGTACGCGCCAGTTCGCCTCGGCGGCGGAAAACAGAGCGCGCACTGCGAGCGCATAGGCAGGTACGATTCGCTGAGTCCCAGGCCGTAGGCGGCCGCCACGAAGAAATGGCCCGCTTCGTCCTGGGTGGCGAGAAATCCCAGCATGCCGGCGACCTGCGACGGCCACGTACTGTTCCGACGACACCAGTGCGAGCGCAGCGCCGCGGCGGCGATCGAACCGGAACGAGACATAGGCGAATATCGGCGGAAACAGCGCGCCGTTGCCGAGCAAGCCGACACCCAGTCCGATGCCGGCCAGGAGTGACCAGGCTTGTCCGAGCGATGCGAGGAGCCGCTCCACGCACACGGCGATCCCGCCCAGCACGGCTACATTGCGCTGGCCGAACCGTCCGGCGAGCAGGCCGCACATCACGCCCCCGATCGCGCTACCTAGGTAGACGAACGAACTGGCCAGCGAGGGCAGGCTTCGCCCCGAGGCCAGCGTCTCAGAGATGGGTGCCATCCCGACCACCAAGATCAGAGGTGCCCCCGCTGCCATCGGCAATCAACCATGATTGCTGCAAGCGCGCCGGGACGGCTGCTTGCTCGCTGCTAGCAACCTGCCCGACCTCGGCCACATGGGCGGTCACCTGTCTGTACACCTTGGTTGATCGCAAGTATTGGCTGGGCGTTGGAGTCGCACGCCCGTCGCAGAGACACCGCGCATCGCCCCCCGGCAGGCTCTTTCGGCGACCCTGTAGGGGGCGATCAGATGGCTTGTCGGTGCCGCATTACCTTGCTTAGGCAAATATTTTCGCTTTAAGATGGTAGGCGTATTCATACCAATTTTTTAGGCGGAACCATACCAATTGTTCAAGCACGCTCAGCTCGAATCGGTCAAGGCCTGGATCACCGACCCGGCTCATGGCGCATTGCCGCTGCATGCGCGCATCCAGCGCGCCATCCGGCAATTGATCCTCGACGGTGTGCTAGAAGTCGGCAAACCGCTACCCGCTTCACGGGCACTCGCGCAATCGCTGGGCGTCTCCCGCGACACCGTCGAGGGCGCGTACAGCCAGTTGCACGCCGAAGGGTTCATCGACCGCCATGTGGGCAGCGGCAGCTTCGTGTCAGAGCGGGCGCAGGTATCGCCGAAACGCAGAACGGGTCAACATCCACGGAGTGAACCTGCACGTCTTAGCCGCCGCGGCGCGGCCATGTTCCAAAGCGGTGGTGTGCGTGAAACCCCGATTCCACGCGCCTTCGCCCCAGGTGTGCCGGAAACGCGCAGTTTCCCGCTGCCGATCTGGGAGCGCCTGGAGCGGCAGGTGCTGAAGGAGTACGGAACCATGGCTTTGGCGCATAGCGACCCGCAAGGCGTGGAAGCGTTGCGGCGAGCCATTGCGGATTACGTCAATCTCGAACGCGGCGCTCGCGCCACGTTCGAGCGCGTGCTGGTGCTGACCAGCTCGCAGCAGGCCCTTTCGCTCTGTGCCTCCGTGCTGCTTGATGCCGGTGACCGGATCTTCCTGGAAGATCCCGTTTACCACGGGGCGCGCAGGGCATTCGACGCCGCCGGTCTGGAGTGCGTGCCGGTTCCGCTGGATACCCAGGGGCTACGGGTGGAGCGGCTGCAAGATGCCGCGCAGCCTGCCAAGGCGGTCTTCCTGACGCCTTCCCATCAGTTTCCGACCGGGGCGACGCTAGCGCTCGACCGGCGGCTTGCCATCATCGAATGGGCGCATCGAAACCAGGCGTGGATCATCGAGGACGACTACGACAGCGAGTTCCACTATGCCGGCAAGCCCATGGCGTGCATGCAAGGCCTGGATGCGCACGACCGCACCATCTACATCGGCACCTTCACCAAGTCCATGTTTCCCGGCCTGCGCCTTGCCTATATGGTCCTGCCACCGGCGCTTGTGGCACCGATGACGGTGGCTCGCACATTGCAGGACGGGCATAGCGCTTCGATTCCGCAACTCACGCTGGCGCGCTTCATGGAGGGCGGGCACTTCGGTTCGCATGTGCGCACGATGCGCAGCCTCTACAACGCCCGACGCGACTTGCTGGAACAACTCGTGCGGGCGCACCTGTCAGATTTTTTGGAGGTTCGGGTGCCTATTGGTGGCATGCAGATGCCATGCATCTTAATTAAAGACATACCGGAGCGCGAAGCCATTGATACCGCACGTAGGGCGGGCGTTGACCTCCTGGGACTGACGGCGCTGCACGCATCGAACAAGCACAAAGCCGGATTTCTCATGGGGTTCGCTGCGTATACCCCGAAAGAAATGGAGATCGCAGCCAAGAAGCTCGCCAACGTGCTTCGTGCGCTGGATCGGTGAAACAGTCAAAGGATGTCCAACTTGAAGCTTCTAGCGAATGGGCTGCTGGCACGTTGCTCTCTCGCGTGACATGCTCGTGCGTGCCGCTTCGCCGGCCGGAGCGGAAGGCAGAACCTTCGGCATTGTCTCCACCGGCTTCAATGTGGGGGGCGTCGTCGGTCCTCTCCTGTTTGGCCTCCTGCTCGATCGCGGATGGGCCAGTGGCGTGCTGTGGGCCTCGGTCTGCTTCATGGCTATCACGACCGCCATCGTTCTCATCCAGGAGCGGCGCGGCAGCGCTCAACCCGCATTGGCGATCCGATAGAAGGCAGGCGACCCGTTGAGGATCAATCATCCTCAGCCACGATCGATTGGAGCGGAGCCAGGCCCTTCTGTATGCCAACAGCCACAACCAAGGAGGTTTTCATGGCTCACCGCAGTGTTTCCGAAAAGCGCGCTGCTTTCCGCGAGTTGCATCAGTCAGGCTGCTTCGTACTGCCAAACCCGTGGGATGCCGGCAGCGCCAGCGTGCTTGCGGGGCTTGGCTTCAAGGCGCTAGCCACGACCAGTTCGGCTGCGCCTGGTCGCATGCGCGTTCGGACGGGCAACTCTCGCGCGCCGAAACCCTGGCGCATCTGCGCTACATGGTCGAAGCCACCGAACAGCCCATCAACGCCGATTTCTAGGGCGGATTCGCGGATACGCCGGAGGGCGTGGCCGAAAGCCTGCGGATGGCGGTCGAGACAGGCTGGTGCTTGGCGTTCGATCGCTCCATGCTGCATTGCTCGGAGTGGGAGTCGCCATTCTTGCCATCGTGGTGGCCTTCCCGGTACCTGTGGAGGCTATCGCCCCAGTACTAGTGCGCTGGCTTCCGATCATTGTGGAAGTTCTGTTGATCGTCGCCGGCGGGTTGCTGTTGTCCGAGGTTTTGCGCCTATCTGGCGGGCAAACCGCGCTCGCCGGCTGGATAAGGAGTCGCTCAGGCCATAGCGTGAGTACGATCTTGCTGGTCGTGCACGGCGTGACCCCGTTTGCGGAATCTCTGACAGGTTCGGCATCGGTGTGACCATCGGTATTCCCCTGCTGGCCCATTTTGGTCTTTCGCCCCGCAAGGTCGCCGTCGTCGGACTGCTAGGCCTATGTGCAGTTCCGTGGGGGTCGATGGGACCGGGAACCCTGATTGCCGCCAGCATGTCCGGGTTTTCTTTCCATGACCTCGGCGTGGCGATCGGCCGTGATCAACGTCGTTCCGTTCGCCGTGACCGGCGTCGTCGCCCGGTCAACTCGTTTTTGTATCCAGTAATTTTCTAGAAGGCTTCCTAGAATGGCTGATCTATGACAACTGGAGTATCCAAAGATGAGCACAGATGGTAAAGACGCCACCGCGCCGGTTCACCGCATGCCTCAATACCGCCGTCCTGAGGACATGGAATGGGAAATGGGGCGTTTTAAAAACAAAACCAAATTCCTGTTCCATACGCGCGCTGAAGATCCTACTCAACCTAATGCAGGATTTCTCAGTTATGAACCCGGTGCGGGCTTTCGGCTCCATAAACACGACTTTGCGCAGGTTTGGTACGTGATCGAGGGCGAATTCAAGATGGGTGGCAAGCCCTATGGCCCAGGCACAGTTGTGTTCCACCCAGATCCCCACATCGAGGAAGAACTCACCACTGAAACGGGTGGCGTTATCTTCTTCGTGCAGTATCAAGGCCCTACTACTGGCGGCCGCCCGGTTTATGAAGGCCGAATGAACATTAAGGGTGAAGTTCCGGAACTGACGGACAAGGACCTGGAGCACTGATCGCAAAGAACGATCAGGATCGCACCACGCTTGAAAATTTTGTGGAGCGCGGGACGAAATATCCCGTGCTTCTTTGATTGTTTGCTGGGCAATTAAAAAGCACACGAGACAACCTATGCTTACCTTCTCCACAAAAAAGGCATTGATCGGCGTTGCACTCGCGATCGGCGCTATCGGTGTTTGCAACGCCTCTGAAACTTGGCCCTCTCGTCCCCTATCGCTTGTGGTTCCATTTGGTGCAGGTGGAATTACTGATGTTACTGCCCGTACAGTTGCGAAGCTGTTGTCGGAGGAATTGGGTCAGCCGGTAATTGTCGAGAATAAGCCCGGTGCGGGTGGGAATATCGCGGCCGGGCTCGTTGCGCGCGCGAAGCCCGATGGCTACACATTGATGTTAATCACCAACGGGATAGTGGCAGTCAACCCATTGATCAATAAGGAAACAAGTTACAACGCCCTTAAGGACTTTACATATATATCCATGATCGCCAATACACCGCTGGTGTTGGCGGTCTCCGAGAAGTCTCCGATTCGTGATCTGCGCTCGCTCGTCGCTCAAGCAAAGCAGCAGCAAGGGAACTTGGCCTTCGCGAGTTCTGGACTCGGCACCTCCATTCACCAGGCGCTCGCATCGCTACAGCAATCAACGGATACAACCTTCTTGCATATACCGTACAAGAGCGGCGCGGAGGCGACCAATGCGTTGCTGTCAGACGCTGTACAGAGCACCGCTGTAGAAACCGTGGTCGTGGGTCCTTTCATCGAGTCCCGGAAAATGCGTGCTCTTGGGGTGACCTCCAGCCAGCGAGTTCCTAGATTTCCAAATATCCCCACCATTGCCGAGCAACTGGGAAAAGATTTTGATGTAGGGTCGATTTCCGGCCTTGTTGCGCCAAGCGGCACGCCAGCACCCATTATCAAGCGGCTTGAGGAAGCGATGGCTAAGGTGTTGAAGGGTGACGGTATGAAAAATTTATTCTCGCAAGGTAGCCAGCCCATGCCCGTTGGATCGGAAGCGTTCAAGAATCGCATGCAGCGGGAAACGGCCAAGTGGAAGGACGTGTTTCAATCCCGCTAGGGTGTCTCTCGACCAAACCCGGCGTGGCCAATGCTTACGGCCTGATTGGCGGCGACGCCAACGCCGTCGCAGCTAGAATGCGACCGCTGTCATCGATGACGCCCACCATGGTGTTGCAACGCGGCAGGCCGGTGCTTGTGACCGGTAGCCCTGGAGGCGCGCGCATCATCACGACGGTACTGGAGACGGTGGTGGATATCATCGACTTTGGCATGAACCCAGCCGAGGCTGCTGTGCCACGAGTGCACCACCAGTGGACGCCTGACGAGCTGCGCGTGGAGAAAGGTCTGACACCCGACACTCTGGCACTGCTGAGACAGCGCGGCCACAATGTCGTCCTGAAAGCGACCATGGGTCGCACTCAGACCATCCAGATTCGCAACGGCATGCTCTACGGCTACTTCGACCCGCGCAATCCCGACGGGAAGACACTGGGCTATTGAGAACTGCCGCCCTGGGACGGAGAAGGGCTATGGACGACAAGCATCTCGCTGATGAAGATCTGTTGCAGAACCTTGTGGAGTCGATTGCCGGCAAAATTTTCAACGGCACCTATGCGCCCGGTCAAAAGTTGCGCCAGGAAACCTTGGCAGAAGAGTATGACGTCAGCCGAACACCCGTGAGGGAGGCGCTTCGGCAGCTTGAGATCAAGGGCCTGGTTGTTCAGAAAAAGCGCTACGGTGCCACCGTTGTGGCACCAACCACGAAAGACATCAGCGCCAATTACTGGTTGCGTGGTGAATTGGAGGGAATGGCAACCGAGCTTGCTGTGGAGTGGATTTCAGATGCTGATCTACAGCGCTTACAAGTCGTGCACGCCGAGTGTGTCGATTCTGTTCGCGCCTTATATGAATCGGTAAATTCGGCCGGGGGTCTGCTCTGTCCAGAAGCCGCAGAACCCATGCGTCATTGGGTGATCAAGAATCAAGAGTTCCACGCTTTGATCTATAACGCCTCGGGCAATGCGTCGTTAGAGCGCATCATTCGGGAGCTTCATCTCGATTACACGCGCAATATATTGAATATGACCGTGCTGGGCATGTACGAATCGCGTATGAAGAAAAACATTGAGCATCACTCCGCGATTGTGGAGGCAATGATTGCGCGTGATTCCATCGCTGCTAGAAACGCGATGCGGACTCATATTCAGGAGTCGGGCGAATTTGTTGTGGACTGGCTGCAAAAACGACCGGCACCGCCTCGATCCCGCACTGGCCGTCGAATTTGAACAGGTCGAGAAAGCTAGTCAAACTGCACGACACAAGCCGGGTGTGCGTCAACGCTTGGTTACCTGCTCTGTACAACGTACTTTCAGCTTAGCACACCAAGAGGACATGCTCACAGTCGAGCGCTGCCTGCGGGGCAGGCAGTCTGCGCCGCCCCGCATTGACCGCCCGCCGCAGCCATTCGGGCATCTCGCCCTGCCCGTCCCAACTTTGCCCCGCGGCGTTGCGGTAGCAGACCACGGGCGGTGGCGCTGGGGCGGGTGGCGGCGGAGGCAGAGGAGGCGGCGGATGGAAGCACCCCGCCGCTTCCAGCTCCTCCATGGTCAGCCCGTAGTCGGCCATCTCAGTCTGGATCCAGCGGATCGCCGCCGCCCGCTCATTGATTTCTGTCATCGGTGCTGTCGCTGCCGTCATACGGGTTGGAGGCGGCCGTTGGCGCGCCCTGCTTGTCGTCTTGAGGTTCGTCCGATTTTTCGCCTGGCGCCGCCTGTTCGTTCGGCGCCGGGCTCCCGGCCTTGCGCCGGCGCCCGCCACCACCCTCCCCCCGCCCGGGTGGCGCCACCCGCAATTCTGCCAGCAGCTGGCGCGCCAGCGCCGCTTCGGCCTCGGCGCGTTCGGCCCGGCGCTGCGCCGCGCCCAGCTCTGCCTGCACCGCGTCCAGGTCGTGCGCCGCCTTGCTGGGCCTGCTCAGCCGATGGGCCTCCTCGCTCAAGGGCTTGGACATACCGCTCGTCTTGCTGTCCGGCCACACCACCCGGCCGTTGGACAGATCGAGCCAATCCCACTGCAAATACAGTACCTCCGACATCCGCGCCGCGAACTCGAATTGCAGCCGGACGGCAAGAAGGTGGATCGAATGCTCCAGCCCCTCGGCCTCGGCTTTGTCCAGATATGCGAACAGCTTGACCATCTGCTCATCGGTGATGAGGCGGGTCGTACCATTCTCCGGGTACTTTGGCAAATGACGGCAAGGGTTGGAGCCGTCGGGACGGTAGCCCCACACCTCGGCCAAGTTGAACATTTTGCAGATGCATGCCAGCGTCCGATTGCCTTGGATGGGTGACGTATCCATACGCTTCATCAGCGTGGTAACGTCCTGGCGTGTGACTTCGTGGACTTTCTTGCTGCCGAAGGCCGGGATGACAAAGCTGTCAATCTGGTGCTGATACGAGCGCTGCGTGCTCAGCTTGTTGTGTAGCTTGGAGTGGTCCTTCATGAACCGGAGGCAAAGGTCCTTGACAGTAGGGGCCTTGCGGGCTTCGGCCTTGTTATGTCCAGGGTCGCCGCCTCGCCGGACTTCAGCTAGCCAGTCCTGGGCCAGCGACCGCGCCAGTTCGACAGTCAGCTCGCCGAACTGGCCGAGCGCCGGCTTACGGCGCATACCCGAGTTCGTGCGGTACTGAAGCATGAACACTTTGCGGCCGGTGGGTGTTACCTTGCATAGGAAGCCCGGAACGATCGTATCTCGGAGTTCGACGTCGCTGGACTGTGCCTTTGCAGCGTCAACAACGCTCTTGGTCAGCTTGATCTTGGTCATGTGGTGCTCCAGAGAGGCCCCGATTCCAGGGGCCGGCCAGGAGCCAAGCGAAAGAGAATCGGGGCGATTTGCATCGCGCACCGCGATATGATCCAAGGCCTTGGATTTGCGGAAAACCCGCCACAGCAAGCTGTATCCAAGCCGAGAGGCCCGCCGGTGCAGAGCATATACTGTGACTGACTATCATCAGAGATGAACCCGGCGTCGTGCGCGACGCACGGCCGGCCTGGCGCCTGACCACTACCGGACACTGACATGAGCAAGATCGGCTTTATCGGACTTGGCGTGATGGGCAAGCCCATGGTGCAGCACCTTGTCGACGGCGGGCATACCGTGTTCGCCCATACGCGCAGCGGCGTGCCGCAGGACCTTCAGGATGCCGGCGTGAAAGCCTGCGCCAGCGCCGAGGAGGTGGCGAAGCAGTCGGAAACCATCATCCTGATGCTGCCTGACACGCCCGACGTGGAGCGGGTGCTGTTTGGCGAGAAGGGGGTCGCTGACGGCCTTGCCGACACGGCAGGCGGCATTACCGTGATCGACATGAGCTCGATCTCGCCGATCGCCACGCGCGAGTTCGCGCGCTGCATCGAAGCGCTCGGCGTCGACTATATCGATGCGCCGGTCTCCGGCGGCGAGGTCGGGGCCAAGGCGGGCACGCTGTCGATCATGGCCGGCGGCAAGCAGGAAGTATTTGACCGCGTGCTGCCGATCCTGCAGCTGATGGGCAAGAACATCACGCGCGTGGGCGAGGCCGGCGACGGCCAGGTGGCCAAGGTGGCCAACCAGGTGATCGTGGCGCTGACCATCGAGGCGGTCAGCGAAGCGCTGGTGCTGGCCGCCCGCGCCGGCGCCGATCCCGCGCGCGTGCGCGAGGCGCTGATGGGCGGCTTTGCCAGCTCGCGCATCCTGGAAGTGCATGGCGAACGCATGATCAAGCGCACCTTCGACCCGGGCTTCCGCATCGCGCTGCACCAGAAGGACCTGGAACTGGCGCTGTCCACCGCGCGCCAGCTCGGCGTGGGCCTGCCCAACACGGCGTCGTGCCAGCAGCTGTTCAATGTCTGCAGCGGGCTGGGCGGCGCGGGCTGGGATCATTCCGGACTGGTCAGGGCGATCGAGCACCTGTCCTCGTTCGCCATCGGCGACGAACCGCCCGCAGCCTGAACCACGCAGCGCCCACCGCCCACCCCGCCGCATGCCGCGCGCGAACACCGTGGTGCTGACCGCACTGGCGATGCTCGCCTTTGCCGGCAATTCACTGCTGTGCCGGCTCGCGCTGAAGGGCACCACCATCGACGCGGCCAGCTTTACGCTGGCCCGCGTCGCCGCGGCGGCGCTGGTGCTGTGGGTCATCGTCGTGGCGCGGCACCAGTTGGTGCGCACGGTCGTGGCGCAACGGCTGCCGCCGGTGGAAGGCAACTGGATTTCCGCGCTTGCACTGTTCTGCTATGCCGCGGCCTTTTCCTTTGCCTATGTGCGCCTCACCGCGGGGACCGGCGCGCTGCTGCTGTTCGCGGCGGTGCAGGCCACCATGACCGGCTATGGCCTCTATGCCGGCGAGCCCATGCGCCTGCAGCAATGGATTGGCCTGGCCCTGGCGCTGGCCGGGCTGGTATGGCTGTTGCTGCCAGGGCTGGCCACGCCGCCGCTGCCGTCCTCGCTGCTGATGATCGCGGCCGGCATCGCATGGGGCGTTTATTCGCTGCGCGGCAGGCGCGCCGCGGATCCCGCTTCCACCACCGCGGGCAACTTCCTGCGCGCGGTGCCGATGGCGCTGGCGCTGGGTGCGGTGATGCAGGCGCAGCGATCACTGGACGGCGCGGGGCTGGCCTATGCGCTGTTGTCCGGCGCCATCACCTCCGGGCTGGGCTATGTCATCTGGTATGCCGTGGTGCCGCAGCTGAAGGCCGCCATCGCCGCCACCGTGCAACTGAGCGTGCCGGTCATTACGGCGGCAGGCGGCATCGCGCTGCTCGGTGAAGCCCTGAGCCTGCGGCTGGCATTGAGCGCGGCCGCGGTGCTGGGCGGCATTGCGCTGGTGATCGCGGGCAAGCGCGGCTAAGGCGCTGGTACCTCAAACCCGCCTGCGTGGAACACCAGCGGCGCGCCCGGCGTCGATCCATAGGCCACCACCTCCACGACAAAGATCACGTGGTCGCCCACCACGCGCACCGAGTGGTGCCGGCAGATAAAGTACGCCAGCGTGCCGCCGATCAGCACCGTGCCAAACGGCCCGGGGCGGCAATCGACGCCCGCGAAGCGGTCAGCACCGCGCGCGGCGAAGCGCCGGCACAAGGCCTGCTGCCCGCTCCCCAGCACATTGATCGCGTGGCACGGCGCCGCACGCAGCGCCGCCAGGCTGCCGGAGCTGCGTGCCAGGCACCACAACAGCAACGGCGGTGCGAGCGACACCGAGGTAAAGGCATTGATCGTGACGCCGACCGGCTGGCCGTCGGCGTCCGCGGCCGTGACGATGGTAACGCCCGTGGCAAACTGCCCCAGCGCATCGCGCAAGGCCCGCCGCGCCGCGCCATCGTGGCTGATGGCGCGGGCCGGGTCGTCCTGGCCGCTGTCGTTGCAGGCTTGCGTGTCATACGGCAGCGGCGCCAGGGCGGGGATCATTGCGCGGCAGGCCGCACCTCGCCGGGCGGCGCATCGAGATCCAGCCCCAGTGCCATGCGCCCTGCGTACTCCTGCTGGGCACCGGCCTGCAGCGGATGGAAGCGCGCGCCCTGCGCATCGCGAAAGCGCCGCTCCAGCCCGGCATCGCGATAGAAGCCCGCGCCGCCGGCCAGGTCCATCGCCGCCTCGACCGTCGCCAGCACCGCGCGCGCGGCCAGCGTGCGGGCGCACATGATGCGGTTGGTGGTGACCGCGCCCGGCGCCTGCCCCGATGCCGCCGCGAACATCGCATCCAGCGCCAGCTGCGCGGCATCGGCCTCGTTGCACAGGCGCCCGGCGGCTTCCACCGCATGTGCGCTCAGGCGCCGCTGGCGCGCCAGCTGCAGCGCGATATCGCGCGCGGCCTCGGCCACGCCGACGTAGACCGCATAGATCAGCGGCAGCGCGATCATCGCCACCGTATGCATCATCGGATGCCACACGCCTTGGGGGCGGCGGGCGGCAATGGCGGTATCCGGAACCAGCACGCCTTCAAGCAGCACATCATGCGAGCCGGTGCCGCGCATACCCAGCGTGTGCCAGTTCGACAGCACGCGTACGCCCGGCGACTTCATCGGCAGCGCGAAATGCAGCACCGTGGGCCCGCTCTCCGGATCGTCATGGACGGCGCAGGTCATGAACAGGTCCGCCGCCGGCGCGCCGCTGGCGAAGATCTTGCGCGCATCCACGCGAAAGCCGCCATCCACGCGCGTAGCCTTGCCGCTGCCCTGCAGCCAGTCCGAACCGCCGCTGCCCAGCAGCACCATCTGCTCGCCCGCCACGCGCTTGAGCAGCCCCTCCACCGGCGCTTGCTGATTGCGCCAGCGCCACGCGGCCGTGGCCACCGGGTGGGTGTGCATGGCAAAGGCCAGCGCGGTCGATCCGCAGTACTTGCCCAGCTCGCGCAGCACCGCGCCCAGCTCCTGGTGCGACAGCCCGGCGCCGCCAAGTTCCTGCGGCACGGCCGCGGCAAAGAAGCGGTGCGCGCGCAGGTCGTCGTAGTTGGCGCTGACGAACTGCCCGCTGGCATCGATCTCTGGCGCGCGTGCGTCGAAGGTGCGGCCCAGGGTCGCGGCCAGGCCGAGCCAGTCGGCCTGTGCGCCTGCGCTGGCATCCGCTGCGGAAAGGGTTTCCATGGTGTTGTCTCCGGCTAGTCTGATACGTGCGCTGCGGCGTTGTATGGCGCCAGGCACGGTGCTAGTATCGGAACCCGGTCCCCTTGCCCGTATGATCGGGCGTCCGGCTTTCTTGCGCGAAACACCGGATCTGGAGGAATGTGACCATGGATGCCTTGTCCGACCTCTTGCGCGCCGTGCAGCTCAGCGGTGCCGTGTTCCTGAACGGCGAGTTCAAGTCGCCGTGGTGCCTGATCAGTGAAGCGGATGCTGAATTGCGCGCCGCCTTCCTGCCCCGCGCCGACCGCGTCGTCTCCTACCACCTGATTACCGAAGGCGTCTGCTGGGCGCGCCTGGTCGACGGCACCGGCCCGGGCCTGCGGGTCGACACCGGCGAACTGCTGGTGGTGCCGCAGGGCGAGCCGCACGTGCTGGGCAGCGACCTGCGTCTGCAGCCGCTGCCGTCCGCTCCGCTGGTGTACGACATGCTGCGCAACAGTCCGGGCGAGGTCATGCGCGTTTCCTACGGCGGCGGCGGCGAGACCACGCGCATGGTGTGCGGCTTCCTGGGGTTCGACGACACCATGGGCAACCCCTTGCTGACGTCGCTGCCGCGGCTGTTCAAGGTAGGGCTGGGCAGCGGGCTGGAATCGGCATGGCTGGCGTCGGCGCTGGCCTTTGCCACGTCTGAAGCGGCGGAACCGCGTGCGGGCACCGCCACGGTGCTGGCCAAGCTGTCTGAGCTGCTGTTCGTGCAGGCAGTGCGGCGCTGCATCGACACCCTGCCTGACAATGAAAGCGGCTGGCTTGCCGCCCTGCGCGACCGCTATGTGGGGCGGGCGCTGTCGCGCATGCACGCGCGGCCCGCCTACCCGTGGACGGTCGATGAGCTGGCGGGCAACGTGGGCCTGTCGCGCTCGGCGCTGGCGCAGCGCTTTACCGACCTGCTGGGGCAGCCACCGATGCAGTACCTGGCGCACTGGCGGCTGCGCTCCGCGGCCGCCGAACTGCGCAGCGGCAACCGTTCCATCAGCGAGGTCGCGGGCGCGGTCGGCTACGATTCCGAGGCCGCGTTCAGCCGCGCGTTCAAGCGCGAGTTCGGCCTGCCGCCCGCCAGCTGGCGCCGCAACCACATCGATGCGGCGCAGGCGCCGGCGGCGGCCGCACATTGAATTCGCCGTGACAAAGACAACGGCCCGCGTCACCAGACGCGGGCCGTAGCAATGCCAGGGCGGCAGGCAGCGGGACTTACATCTTCTGCTTGGTGCTTTCCGCCGCGCCTTGTACCTTCTCGCCGCCGCGCTCGATATCCTTGCCTGCGCCGGCCATGGTATTGCAACCCGTGACCAGCATCACGCCAGCGAGGGCAAACAGTGCAAATAGCTTTCTCATGACGATCTCCTTGCTTCGTGTGGATGCGACATGCGCCGCCAGGATGGAGTGGATCGGAATGGCTTGGGACCGGGCAGCCGCTTGCCCGACCGGCAATTGGATCGTAGCAACGCACCGCAGCGCAAAAAGTCGGCTTTCGTCCTACCGGGATGTCAGCCGACGGCGCGACCGGCCGTCACCGCGTGCGCGCTTGTAGGACATCGACGGATACCCGCGGCGGCGCCGTCGCTTAAAAATCAAATGTCAGCCCACGCCCTCCGGAGAACACCATGACGTCACGCAGCATCCACGTGCTTCCCGCCGCAACCGACAACGCCGAATACGCCGGCGACGGCGGATGGGCACTCACCATCGAAGGCCTGGGGAATGGTGGCGACGACACCGCGCTGCATTTCCCGACCCAGGAAGCCGCGATCGCGGCCGGCTGGATGCGCGCGCGCGCGGATGGCCTGCCGTTGTGCATCCACGGCCGCGATGGCCTGGTGCGCGAACGCAAGATCTATTGCCGGGACGCACGCGGCACCGCCCGCGTCGGCTACTGACCACCCCGGCCACCGTCAACCGCCGGTTCCCCCTGCATCCCCCGGGCCCGCGGCGAACGCGGGCCACAACAATCCATTGCGGGAAACACATTGAGTGAAATCAATGTGTTACGTCTGCGCTCGTGAAAGCTACGGGTCTGTCACCGATACTGGAATCAAGGCAGCACGCCATTATCCAGGACCAACCGAGACCCCCATGCGCCTGTTCCTCAGGTATCGCCCGCTGGACATCTATCCCGACCCGATCGACGCCAGGGTTGCCGAACTGCACGAACTTGCCGAAGACATCCATGCCAGGCACGCGCGCAAGTGGCGCCGGCATGGCACGATGCTGACCCCGCGCGACCGCGCGGATCGCAGATTTCCGACCGGCGACCCGGAAACGCGGCATTAGCCTAGGGACGATTCCTCTCTCTGCGCTAGGAAATGTGAACAAGTGTCATATCCGGTTGGCAAGGATATGACCCCTGCGAAAGAATGGGTACCGTACGCGGCAGGCTCGATTGGCGAGCCCACCGCTGTACCCTTTTTCCTGACGCAGCGAAATGAATCGAACCACCCGGGAATGCGTGATGGCGTTGATTTCCAGCCTGCGTGCCAAGGGGCCCATGCCCCGGCACCAGCTTGCCGCCGCCAGCCGCCTGAACGCCGCGGAACTGACGCGCGCGCTGAAGTCCGCCCGCCAGATGGGCGTAGTGGCCTACGCCGGCGAGCCTGAATCGCCGGCAGAGGCCGATACCCCGCTAGTGCTGACCGGCCGGCCTTTGCCGCCGCCGCGCCGCGTGGCGCCGGCACCGCGCGAAAGCAAACCGCATTTCGAGCCGCTACTGGATGTCTGGGGCATTGCGCGCCCCACGGCGCTGCGGCGCGGCCATCCGTCGTAGCGTCTTCGCCGCATGCCGGGTCTTCCGACCCGCCCGCGCCGGCATGCCGTTCTTACAAAGGGCAGGTAAAGCGCACACGCGCCTGAGCCGCCCACGGCTGGCCCTTATCCCCCGGGGCATTGCCTGCACGCCTGGACCAGCCCGCTTGGCGCACCGGTACGGAACTTGCGCGACGTTTCTGGCTGAACCTCCCCGAAGCGTGCGACATGAGGCAACACAACCCGCCCGGCACCACCGCGTCTCCCGCCACTGGCCCTCCGCATGATCACCAGGCCCCGGCCGCCTTTACGCCGGAGCCGGGGCGCAACTGCTGGCGCGTCGAGCCCTGCCAGCGCTTTGCCATGCTGGTCGACGCCGACGCCTACTTCCGCGCGTTGCGCGAAGCGCTGCCGCGCGCCGAGCACACCATCTTCATCCTGGGATGGGATATCGACAGCCGCATGGAACTGGTGCCGCAGGGCGCACAGGACGGCCTGCCGGCGGGCCTGCGCGACTTCCTGTGCGCGCTGGCGGACCAGCGCCCTGAGCTGCGCATCTATATCCTGAGCTGGGACTACGCCATGGTGATGGCGATGGAGCGCGAGTGGCTGCCGTCGGCCAGCGCGCACTGGCAGGCGCACCGGCACCTGGCGTTCCGGCTTGATGGCAACCATCCCCCGGGCGCCTCGCACCACCAGAAGGTAGTAGTGATCGACAACAAGCTCGCCTTTGTCGGCGGGCTGGACCTGACGCTGCGCCGCTGGGACGACAACCGCCATGCCCCCGGCGCGCCGTTGCGCATGGCCGAAGGCAAGCCCTACCCGCCCTTCCATGACGTGCAGTGCGCGCTCGACGGCCCCGCCGCCGCGGCGCTGGGCACCCTGTGCGCGGCGCGCTGGCTGCGCGCCAGCGGCAGCGAGCCGCGCCCGGTTGCGGCCACCTCGTCAGACCCGTGGCCGCCAGGCCTGGCGCCGGAGCTGACCGATGTGCGCGTCGCCATCGCCCGCACCATGCCCATGTGCGAGGACGAGCCCGGTGTCAGCGAGATCCGCATGCTGCTGCACGATGCCATCGCCTCGGCCCGGCACAGCATCTACATGGAGAACCAGTACTTCAGCTCGCGCGAGATCGCCAACGCGCTGGAGGCACGGCTGGGGCACGAGGACGGCCCCGATATCGTGCTGGTGTCGAGACGTAACGAGAGCGGCTGGCTGGAAGCGCACAGCATGGGCGTGCTGCGCGCTCGCCTGTACCGCCGCCTGCGCGCGGCCGACACGCACGAACGCTTCTGCCTGTACTGCCCGTCGATTCCCGGCCTGATGCCCGAATGTGTCAATGTGCATAGCAAGGTCACGGTGATCGACGACGACCTCATCACCATCGGCTCGTCCAACCTCAGCAACCGCTCGCTGGGGCTGGATACCGAGTGCAATGTGGTGGTGATGTCGGGCGGCGACCCGCGCGTGCAGGCGGCCATTGCCGCCATGCGCGCACGGCTGCTGGGCGAGCACCTGGATGTGGCACCTGAAACCTTCCAGGCCGAGGTCGCCGCCACCCGCAGCGTGCTTGCGGCCATCCGCAACCTGCAGCGCGCGGACGGGCGCTCGCTGGAAGCCTACGAACCGCCGTTGCCGGACGATGTCGATGCCGCTTCGCCGGCGGCCAACCTGCTGGACCCGATCGAGCCGATCGACAGCGACCAGGTGCTGGCCGAGTTCGTCAGCCATGAGGCACGCCCGCGCGTGCTCGGCCGCGTCGGGATGATGGTGGTGCTGGCGCTGATGCTGGCGGGGCTGGCATTTGCATGGCGCCATACGCCGCTGCGCGAATGGGCGGACTTCCGCGCGCTGCTCGGCGTGGTCGAGCAGCTGGACGAGATGCCGCTGGCACCGCTGGCGATGATGGGCGTCTACCTGGCCGGCGCGGTGACAATGCTGCCGGTGACGCTGCTGATCCTGCTGACCGTGGTCATATTCGGGCCGCTCTACGGCGCCGCGCTGGCGCTGTGCGGCACCGTGCTGAGCACCGGCGCAGGCTACCTGGCCGGCCGCTTGCTGGGGCGCAATACTGTGCGCCGCTTTGGCGGCAGACGGCTGAACCGGGTCAGCCAGCAGTTGGGCAAGCACGGACTGGTGGCGATGGTGGTGCTGCGGCTGGTGCCGATTGCACCGTTCGCGCTGGTCAACCTGGTGATCGGCGCATCGCGCATCGGCCTGCGCGATTGCCTGGTCGGCACCGCGCTGGGCATGCTGCCCGGCATCGTGGTCGCTGCCTGCCTGGTGAACCGGGTCGCCGCCGCGGCGCGCGATCCGGGCCTGTTCACGTTCGCCTTGCTGGCGCTGGTGCTGCTGGTGCCGGCGTCGCTGCTGCTGGTGCTCCGCCGCCGGCGCCGGCGCCATGCCGGGGGCAGCGCCGCGCACCCGCACGACGATCCGCCCGGCCCGCGCGGCCGGCTGGCACGGCTCGCGGCCCAGCGCCGCCAGGCTTAACGCTGGCGGCGATAGCTGGCGTTCATGAACTGGGTCCACTCGCCGTTCTCGCCCAGCATGTAGGACGTCAGCGTGCGGTGGTCGTCGTCGGTGAAGGTGATCACGTCGCGGTACTGCGCCATGCGGCCATTGCCGGAGCAATCCGGCCCCTCGGCACGCAGCGTCAGTTGCTGGCCGCCGGCATCGAGGTCGCCTTCATAGATCCACAGGTGCGTCATCATCGAGCCGATGAAGGTCCCGACGAAATGCTTGCGGGCGGGATCGTAGCCCAGCGTCATGACCGTGGTGGACGGGCCGCAGCCGGGCATGTCGCCCTGCGTCACGCACTGGACCCAGACGTCGCCGACGCTGCTCACGCGCTCGGGAACCTCCCACTTCTGCACCGGCTGGTCCGGCCCCATCGATGCCTCGCCTTCGGCGATCCAGTTGCCCACCAGCCGTTGCAGCCAGCGGTGCTCCTTCTGCGCTTCGGTCTTCATTCGCGGTCTCCTTGGATTGCACCCACAGATGTTTGTGGATGCCGTACACATAGCCTAGCAAATGAAATGGACAGCGTCCACTTTTACCTGGGATTTGCTGTGCCGCGCTGGCCTGCCGGGACCTAGTGCTGCGGCAGCCTGACCTTGGGCACCACGAACTGGTTGCCCGGGGCGCGCAGCACGTCGCACTGGACCTTGGCCTTGCGCACGGCGCCGTCCTGCGCCAGGTATTCGACGTCGGCCACCACGCTGTAGGCGTCTTCGGCCACCTTGCGGGCCTTGCCGCTGACCCACTTGAAGCTGGCGGGATTGGGCAGCGCTGCCTTGACCGCCTTCATGCAGGCGACCGGGGCCTCCGGGGCCTCGTCCTTGCCGCGCGGCTTTGGCGCTTCATCCTGCCCCGCGGCCAGCGCCGCCGACGCGCACGTGACCGACAACGCCATCACCAGCGCGGTGGACAGGGAACGCGGGAAAAGCGGCGAAAGCATCTTGGACTCCTGGGCTGGGGCAGAACTGGGCGCCACATTCTAACGCCAGCGCCGATGCCGTTCAGGCCACGGCACCGGCACAAAAGTTCCCCCGGCGCCACTGCCAGGCGACGCTAGCGCCGCACGCAGGCTTTGTAGGTGAACTTGTCGCCACGAAACATGAATTCGGAGAAGGCCAGCGGCTTCTCGTCGATGTCGTGCGGCGTGAACCGGATGCGCAGCAGCGGCTCGCCCGGCGCCACCTTGAGCCGGCGCGCGGTTTCGGCATTGGCAGGGATTGCTGCGCTCTCCGTGTGCAGGTACTTGAGGCGATAACCCAGGCGGGCCTCCACGATCATCAGGGCATCGTGGTTTTCCAGGTCGTGCTCCAGAATCGCGCGCATCAGCGGTTCGGGCGCCATCGTCATGCCGACCGCCACCGGCACGCCGGCCACTGACTTGAGCATGGTCACGCACAGCAGCCTGGTTCCCGGCGGCAGGCGCAGCGCATCGGTGGCGATGGCCGGCGCCGCGATCAGCCGCGTCGACAGCAGCTTGCCGTGCGCTTCGTGCCCGCGCGCGCGCATGTAGTCGAAAAAGCCAGTCAACGGCCCCAGGTCCGCCTGCCCCGCCGGACGGCTGACAAAGCTGCCCTTGCCGTGCACCGTCTCGATCAGCCCTTCGGCAAGCAGCGATGCCAGCGACTGGCGCACGGTGATGCGGCTGACGCCGAATTCAGCCATCAGCTCAGACTCAGACGGCAGCTTGATGCCCGGAGTCCATTCGTTGTTGACGATGCGCTGGCGCAGCGCGCCTTCGATCTGCTTGAAGCGAGGCAGGGAGCTTGTTGTCACGAGATTGGCGGTGTTCACGGCATGTCCGATGCGGGCTTCTACTTATCATAACAACATTGACTCATCATAACATGTCATGACAACATGTTCGGACACACCAATGACAAGATTCGCGGCGCCGTCTTGGAAGTCATGGCGCACGCATACGGAGACAAGCGATGCCAGACCTCTGCGCCCTGTTGCAGCCGCGCACCATCGCCGTGATCGGCGCCTCCACCCAGCCCGACAAGGTGGGCGGCATGCCGGTGCGGCTGCTGAGCGAACTGGGCTACGCCGGCCGCATCATTCCCGTGCATGCCACGGCGCGCGAAGTACAGGGGCTGGCTGCGGTGCCCTCGCTGGATGCGCTGGACACACCGGCCGACCTCGCCATCGTGGCGCTGCCGGTCAGTGCCAGCCTGGACACCATGCGCCAGCTGGCGCGCAACGGCACGCGCGCCGCGGTGTTCTTCACTTCGGGCTTTGCTGAAACCGGCGGCGACGGCATCGCCATGCAGGCGGAACTGGCGGCACTCGCGCAAGCGCACGGCATCACGCTGCTGGGGCCCAACTGCCTGGGTGCGATGAACCTGCGCGAGCGCGTCTTTGCCACTTTCTCGCCGATGCCGCTGAGCGGGCTGCCGCCGCTGGGCGAAGTCGGGCTGGTCAGCCAGAGCGGCGCCTTCGGCGCCTATGCCTTTGGGCTGGCGCGCGAGGCATCGCTGGGGCTGAGTCACTGGGTCACCACCGGCAACGAAGCCGGCCTGCACGTGGCCGACGTGATCGAATGGCTGGCGCACGACGACGCCACCCGCGTGATCCTGGCCTACCTGGAAGGCTGCCGCGACGGCACCCGCCTGCGCCGCGCGCTGGCGGCGGCGCGTGCCGCGGGCAAGCCAGTGGTGGTGACCAAGGTCGGCACCACCGAGGCCGGGGCCCGCTCCGCGCAATCGCACACGGCCAGCCTGGCCGGCGAGGACGCCGTCTACCAGGCGGTCTTCGACGAGTACGGCGTATTCCGCGCCCATACGCTGGATGACTTCTTCCGGCTGGGCTACGTGCTCTCGCGCGGGCGTCGGCCGACGCGCTGGCAGCCCTCGGCGAAAGAGCCGGAAAGCGCCGTCACGCCGGTCGCATTGGTCACGGTTTCGGGCGGCGTCGGCATCATGATGGCCGACCAGGCCGAGGCGCTGGACCTGCCCCTGCCGCCCATGCCGGAAGCCGCGGCCACTGCGCTGCGCAGCGCCATCCCCTTTGCCAGCACGGCCAATCCCATCGATGTCACCGGGCAGATCGTGGCGCAGCCGGAAGTGCTGCTGGACGCGATTGCCGCCGCGGCGCAAAGCCCCGGCTACGGCAGTGTCGTCGCCTTCCTGGCGGGCGGCGTTGGTGCGCCGCGCATCTGGCCTAGCCTGCAGGGTGCTGTCGAGACCCTGCACCGCAGCGGCACCGCGGCGCCGCTGCTGTTCAGCGGGCTGGTCGATGACGAAAAGCGCCGCTGGCTCGAAGCGCGCGGCGCGCTGGTCTTCCGCGAACCCGCCCACGCGGTGCAGGCCGTGGCCGTGCTGGCCCGCGCCGCCGCGCAGGCAGCGGCAGCACATGCGAAGCCCGCCGTAGCTGCCGCGGCCCTGGCTGCGCCGGACCTTCCGCGCGACACTACGTCGCTGTCCGAGTTCGAAGCCATGCAGTGGCTCAACGCCTGCGGCATCCCCACCGCACCCCACGGACTGGCGCGCGATGCCGACGAGGCCATGCGCATCGCCGAAGGCATCGGCTACCCGGTTGCCATCAAGCTGTGTTCGCCCGACATCCTGCACAAGAGCGACGTAGGCGGCGTGGTGCTGAACGTGGCCGATGCGCAGGCGGTGCGTGCGGCGTTTGCGCAGGTGCAGGCCGCCGCTACCAACCACGGCAGCCCGGCGCGCTTCGAGGGCGCGCTGGTCGCCGGCATGGTGCGCGGCTGGGGCGAGCTGATGGTGGGCGTGCGGCGTGACCCGGTCTTCGGGCTGGTAGCGCTGGCCGGCATCGGCGGCACGGCAGTTGAGATCTTCCGGCAGACCGCGTTCGGCCTGGCCCCGCTGACCCATGCCCGCGCCTGCACCATGCTGCGCGCAAGCCGAGCCGAAGCGCTGCTGTGCGGCCATCGCGGCCATCCCGCGGTCGACGCCGATGCCGTGGCCGAAGTGCTGGTGCGCGTGTCGCAGGCCGCCGCCGCACTCGGGCCGCGGCTGGACACGCTGGAGATCAATCCGCTGATCGTCACCGCCCAGGGCGTGGTCGCGGCCGATGCCGTGGTCACGCTGCATGCCGGGGACGGCATCAACGACTAAAGCAAAACCCGACGGAGACAACGCCATGAACCAACCCGCTGCGCCCTTCCTTGCCGGCACACCCATCGACACGCCCCAGGAAGCCCTCACCGCCGCGGCCGCGTTGCCGCTGGTGCTCGCCACCTATCCGCTGTTTGAAAGCCTGCGCACCTGCCGGCTGCAGACCTCCGTAGCCCAGGCCACCGGCTACGGCCGTGCCCCCGTCAACGTGCTGTCGGCCAGCACCCACCAGTGGACACACAAGGACCGCGACATCGTCACCCCGGCCAATGACCTGCTCTACTTCTGCGCCTGGGTCAACCTGGCCGACGGCCCGGTCACGCTGCACGTGCCGGCGCTGCCGGACGCCAGCCGCTATTACGTGGTGGAGCTGCTGGACGCCTGGACCAACAACTTCGAGAACCTGGGCCCGCGCAACGTTCCCGCGGCCGGCGCCGACATCGTGCTGGCCGGCCCCGGGCAGCAGGCCGAAGGCGACCACGTGGTGCGCTGCCCCACCGCACTGGTCTGGCTGCTGGGCCGCGTGCTGGTGACGGGTGCCGACGATCTGCCGGCGGCGAGCGCCTTCGAGAACGGCTTCTACCTGTCCGGCGGCGCCAGGATGCAGCCCGCCTGCGTGCGCGACTGGCAGGAGGGCGGCGAGCCCGCGCTGGACTTCTTCGCCAACATCTTCAACGCCCTGCGCGAGTATCCCGCCGAGCCTTCCGCCGCCGGCCTGCTGTCGCTGCTGCGCAAATGCGGCATCCGCGCCGGCGACGCCGTCGATGTGGGCGCGCTGCGGCCTGCGGTGCAACAGGGCCTGGTCCGCGCCTGGCACGAAGGCATGGCCCTGATCGAAGCCAACACCCGCAGCCATGCGCGCAAGAGCTGGACCTACAGCCTGCTGCTGGGCCGCTATGGCGACGACTGGATGCAGCGCGCGGTCACCGCCATGAAGGGCCTGGGCGCACTGCGCGCCGACGAGGCCGTCTATGCCGCTGCCGACTACGACGCCGACGGCGAACTGCTGCACGGCCGCCACGCCTACGCCCTGCACTTCCCCGCGGGACACCTGCCGCCGGCGCAGGCGTTCTGGTCGGTCTCGCTCTACGGCGCCGACCGCTTCTTCACCGACAACGCCATCGGGCGCTATGCGCTGGGCGACCGCAGTCCCGGTCTGCAATACGATGTCGACGGTGGCCTCACGCTGACCATCTCGCACCAGCGCCCCACGCAGGCGCAGGACAACTGGCTGCCGGCACCGGACGGCCCGTTCTACCTGATCCTGCGGCTCTACCACCCGACCGATGGCTTCATGGCCGGCGGCTACGTGATCCCGCCCTTGCGGCGCATTGCCTGATGGAGCGCGCCATGGAACACCACGACAACCTGCTCGGCACGCTGGCGTGCGACGCGGTGCGCTACACGCTGCCGCTGTACGAGATGGCGCGCATGCGCGCCGCCACCTGCCCGCGGCGCGATGGCGCCGGGGTCTTTGCCGGCGACGGGCCCGACACAACGCTGCGCTGGATCAACACGGTCACGCACGTGCGCACGCTGCTCGGCCCGCAGCACCGGCAGGTCGTCACGCCGAACAACGACACGCTCTACACCAATGCGTGGCTCGACCTGTCCGGCGGCCCGCTGCTGCTCGACGTGCCCGACTGCCACGGCCGCTACTACGTGCTAGGCCTGCTCGACGCCTATACCAACCCGTTCGGCTATATCGGCACCCGCACCACCGGCACGCAAGGCGGCACCTGGCTGCTGCATGGGCCAGCCTGGCGGGGCGAGGTGCCGGCCGGCGCAACGCCGCTGCCCTGCCCCACCAACGCGGTCTGGATCATCGGCCGCATCCTGGCCGATGGCGAAGCCGATTTGCCGGGTGCACATGCCCTGCAGGACGGCATCCGCCTGCGCCGGCCGGACGGCACCAGCGCAGCAACCGTATTCGATGCTGGCATGCAAGCCGGCGAGCGGCCGGCCGATCCCGACCGCTACGCCGCCGTCGTCACCCGCATGCTGCGCGAGAACCCGCCACCCGCGGCCGAAGCGGAACTGGTCCGCAGCTTTGCCCCGGCCGGCATCGGCAGCAACGCGCCGCTGACCGGGGCACAGCGCGCGGCGCTGGCCACCGCGCTGACGCAGGTCGACGCGGAACTGGCCGCGCCCAGGGTCTCCGCGCTGGGCGGCGGCTGGTTCCTGCCGGTGGAAATCCGCACCTCGTTCGGCACCCACTACGCTCTGCGCGCCGAAGTGGCGCGCAACTACATCGGTGCGCTAGGCGTTGAGGAAGCCATGTACCTGATGGCCGATTGCGATGGCGACGGCTTGCCGCTGGACGGCACGCACCAGTATGAACTGGTGTTTCCCCGGCAAGGACTACCCCAAGTGGGCGCATTCTGGTCGCTGACCATGTACCGTAAATCGGACTGCATGCTGGTCGAGAACCCCCTGCAGCGCTACTCGCTGGGCGACCGCTCGCCGGCCCTGCGCCCGGCGCCCGATGGCAGCCTGTGCATCGTGCTGGGCGCGCAGCCACCTACGGAGAACGCCCTCGCCGGCAACTGGCTGCCGGCCCCCGCTGAGCCGTTCTATGTAGCGTTGCGCCTCTACGTGCCCGGCGCCACGCACCTGGAACGCAGCTTCCGCTATCCACCCATCCGCCGCATGAAGGAAGCATCATGAATCGGACCTCAATCTTCGCCCGGGCCGTGCTGACGGCCGGCCTGGCGATGCTGTGCCTGGCCAGCCCGGCGCAGGCGCAAACGTATCCGTCGCGGCCGGTCAAGCTGGTGTCGCCATATGGCGCCGGCGGCTCCAATGACATCTCTGCCCGCATCCTTGCCGAGGCACTTGGCCACAAGCTGGGCCAACAGGTGGTGGTGGAGAACAAGCCTGGCGCCGGCACGCGCCTGGCCACCGAGCAGGTGGCCCGTGCCGCGCCGGACGGCTACACGCTGCTGTGGGCTGCCGCGCCCTTCGCCATCAATACCGCGGCAGGCATCGCCCAGCGCTACGACGTCCACAAGGACTTCGTGCCGGTGGGACCGCGCGTGCTGGGCCCGGTCTTCCTGATCGTCAATGCCAGCTCGCCGGCCCGCACCGTGTCCGACTTCGTGCGCATGGCCCGGGACAAGCCGGATGGCGTGACGCTGGCCTCCCCGGGCGCAGGCTCCGGCCCGCACCTGACCGCCGAGCTATTCGGGCAGGTCGGCAAGTTCCAGCTGCTGAATGTCCATTACCGCGGCGACGCCACCGCCTATACCGAACTGCTGGCCGGCCGCGCGGACGCCACCCTGACCGCCATCACCTCGGCGCTGCCCTTTATCAAGGCCGGCAAGCTGCGCGTGCTGGCAGTGGCCTCGGAACAGCGTTCGCCGGTCTATCCGGATGCGCCCACCTTTGCCGAGCAGGGTTACCCGGGCATGGTCGGCTACGGCTGGTTCGGCCTGGTCGCGCCGGCCGGCACGCCGCCCGCCGTCTCCGAGCGCCTGAACCGCGAGGCATCGGCCGTGCTGGCCGATGCCGAGATCCGCAAGAAGCTGCTGGGGCTGGGGCTCGAGCCGCAGCCAGAGCCGGGCAGCGCGTTTTCCGCCTTCATCGACCAGGAGATCGGCAAATGGGGCAAGCTGATCAAGGCGCGCGGCATCAAGCTGGAGTGAGACTTCCCCTTCGACGTAGGGCAACACGGACCATCCATCCCAAGGAGACAACGCCATCATGACGACCGCTGCCCACCTGCTGCGCGGCCCGCTGCTGCAAGCCGCCCTGCCCCTGCTCACCGTGCTGGCCCTGGCCGCCGCGCCCGCCCCGGCCGGCGCACAGGGCGCCTACCCGGCCAAGCCCATCCACCTGATCGTCGCCTACCCGCCGGGCGGGCTGACCGACACGCTGGCGCGCACCATCGGCGATGGCCTGTCGCGCCAGCTCGGCAAGACGGTGGTGGTGGAGAACAAGGGCGGTGCCGGCGGCATCATCGGCACCGACTACGTCGCCAAGTCGGCGCCTGACGGCTATACGCTGCTGATGACCATTCCCGGCCCGATCACGTCCAACCTGGCGCTGTACAAGAAGCTGCCCTACGATCCGCGCACTGAGCTGCGCCCGATCTCCGACATCGCCACCGCGCGCACCGTGCTGGCGGTCAACAGCAGCGTGCCGGCCAAGACCGTTGCCGAACTGCTGGCCTATGCCAAGGCATCGCCGGGCAAGCTGCGCATGGGGTCGTGGGGCGCGGGCACGCAGCCGCATACGATCCAGACCTACATCGCCAGGCAGTACCAGGCTGACATGCTGCATGTGCCCTACCGCGGCGAAGGACCCATGGTGACCGACCTGCTCGCCGGCCAGGTCAACGTGACGGTGGGCTCCGTGACCGCGCTCAAGCAACACTTCGCCACCGGCAAGCTGCGGCCCCTCGCTGTCACCGGCACGCGCCGCGCACAGGGCCTGCCAGACGTGCCGACCTTCGCCGAGGCCGGCTACGCCGACGAACCGTTCCGGCTGACCGGCCCGATCACGCTGATGGCGCCCGCGAAGACGCCGCAGGACATCATCGACCGCCTGGGCCGCGAGACCGCCAGCCTGGTCGCCAGCGCCGACATGCAGCGGCGCATCGTGGACATGGGCGCGGAACCGCTCGGCAATACCCCGGCACAGGCAGAGGCGGCGTACAAGGCGTACCTGCCGGTGGTGCTCAAGCTGACGGCGGATACGGGGGTGACACTCGACTGAGCTACGCGGCGGGCGCCTAGTCCACGGTTGCGTATTCCAGCGTCTTCGGCGTCTTGATGATGACCTCCGGCTGGTCGCCAACCACCACGGTATCGTCCAGCCGGAAGCCGCCAAGGCCGTAGACATAGAGGCCCGGCTCCGCCGAATACACCTCTCCCGCAAGCAGCGGGCGGGTATTGAAGGCCATGTCCTCCGGGTATTCATGCAGCATCAGACCGACCGCGTGGCCGGTGCGATGAAAGACATAGTCCCCGCAGCCGGCCTGCTCGATCACAGCCTGCGCGGCCGCATCCATGTCGCAGACGCGCTTGCCGACCACCGCCGCGGCAACGGCAGCGTCGGTGGCCTTTGCCGCAACCTGGTAGAACCGCGCCTGCTCGTCGCCGGGCCGGCCGCAAAACCAGGTGCGCTCATTCTCGACATAGAGCCCGTTCAGGCGCGGCAGCACCAGGTTGACGATGGTGTCGCCGGCGGAAATCCGTGCGCCGCATCCGGCGCCATCGCCATGCGGCGATGCCGAAGCTGGCCCGGTCAGCGTCCAGCATTTGAGGATGTCGAAGTCCTCGCCCGGAAAGCGCCGCGCCGCCTCCTCCGACATCAGCGCCGCCATGGCGTGGTCAAGCTCCTGCACCAGCCGGCCTGGCCGGAAGTTCTCGCGGTAGCGATCCTGCACCCAGTCCGTCAGCGCACCTAGCTCGCGCATGACCTGCAGCTCCTCCGCATGCTTGACCCAGCGCAGGCTGCGCATCTCCGCCATGGCGGGCCGCAGCGTGAGTTCAGGCAGGTAGCGCTGCGCACCGGCCAGGATCGGATGCTGGACGTCGACCGCAATCCGCGACATGCCGAGCCCCCTGGCCCCCAGCAGCGCGGCAACCACTTCCGGCAGCTGCGCAGGCAGCGGCAGGCGATTCGAGACACGGGGATGCTCGGCGTAGTAGGTGACATCGGCAAGCCAGACCGAGCCCTTCCCGGTCGCAAAGCGCATATGGTTGGTCGACAGCTCGTTCATGACCGCGAAGGTGTCGCCATTGCGCGGCACCACCACGAACACCGGGCGCTCCCACGGCCAGACATCGAGCTGGAAATTGGTCGCGTACTGGAAGAAGTCAGGCGTGCCGAACACCAGCGCATCGACGCGCAGCTTGTCCATCAGCCTGTGCATCGCCGCCAGGCGATAGCCTTGTACGGCCTTGGTGAGATGTGCCATGGCAGCGGTCCTCAGAGAGAAATGGCAAGGTTGCGGATGATCGGGCCCCAGGTATCGGCGTCGCGCTTCATATAGCGCTCCACCTCGGACGGCGGCCCCTTGATTGCATCCAGGAACTGGAAGGCAAGCTTCTCCTGGAACTGCGGGTCGTCCAGGATCTGGTTGATGTCGGCATTGACCTTGCGGATAACGCCTGCAGGCGTGCCTGTGCGGGCCACGATCGCGTACCACCCGGGTACCTGCACGTCATAGCCAAGCTCCTTGAAGGTGGGCACCGCGGGCAAGGCCGGCTGCCGCTTGTCGCCGGTGACCGCCAGCGGTATCAGCTTCTTGCCGGCGATGTAAGGCTGCACGCCCGCGAGCACATTCATCATCACCGGGGTCTGCCCGTTCATCAGGCTGGTCGAGCCGCCGCTGCCATTGAACGGCACGTGCTGCAGCCGGACTCCGGTGCGTTGCGCGACCAGTTCCATCGCCAGGTGGGTGGAGTTGCCGATGCCGCCCGATGCGAAGCTGATCTCGCCGGGGCGAGCCTTGGCCATCCGCACGAAATCCTGGAACGTATCAGCCTTGAGCGACGGCGCCGCGACAAAGACAAAGGGCGAGTTGGCGAGCATCGCCACGCCAGTCAGGTCCCGACCCGGGTTATAGGGCAGCTTCGGATACAGGAAGGGATTGAAGCTCAGGTTGGAAACGCCGGCGAAGAACAGCGTGTAGCCATCGGCGGGCTGCCCGATCACATAGCTGATCGCCAGCGTCCCGTTGGCCCCGGGCTTGTTCTCCACCACCACAGGCTGGTTCCAGGCACGGCTGAGCTTTTCCGCGAGCGCGCGCGCCAGCACATCATTGCCGGTGCCGCCGGCCTGCGGCACCACCAGCCGTACGGGCTTCGAAGGGAAGGTTTGCGCCTGCCCGATCCCTGGCAGCGCCATCGCCACCGCAGTCCCGGCCACCCAGGCCAGTAGTTGTCGCCGATCCATATTGCACCCTGTTGGTTTGCCACGATTCGCCTCGTTCGCAAGGCGTGGGATGCAATGTACCACGTGGTACACGAATGGGAAAAATCGGGGTTTACGCGGATTTCCGGGGAAAAAACCGTTACTTGCCGGTTTGGGGAAGCGCCGCCATCCTGGCGGCGAAGTACTTCAGCGCGGCCGTCGTGCCCTTGCGGTCACCCGTGGTGACCAGGTCCAGCAGCAGCCCGCGCATGGTGGCAAGTTCCACGCGCGCGCGCAGCCCGGCCTCGGCAGCGCCGAGGCCGAGGTCGCGCTGCAGGCGCGTCGCCAACGTGGTTGTCCAGCTGCCGACCACGTCTTCCAGAAAGCCGCTGAAGCGCTCGCGGTCGCGGATGGCCTTGCCGTAGATCTCGAACATCAGCTGCATGATCGGCAGGTAGCCTGGGGCGGAATAGCGCTCCCACGCCGCTTCCATCGCGGCTTCGGGAGCCATGCCTTCCACCATCACGCGCTCGCGGGCGGCCTGCTCCGCATGGCGGATGCGATGCAACAGTGCCTGCCAGAAGCCATCCCCGGAGCCGAAGTAGTAGATCAGCATGCGGTGGCTCGTGCCGAGCGCATCCGCCACGCTGCGCAAGGACAGATCGCCCAGGCCATTGGCGAGAACATGATCGGTGGCGGCATCCAGCAACTGGATGGCCTGCTCGCTGGCGGAGCGGTCAAGAGCGGGGGCTTTGGCTTTCGGCATGACGGGGTGGCACGTGCGCCGGGCGCGCAGGATGGCTGCCCCGGATTCTACGATAACTGTCGTCGCCGGCCTGCGTGATACAGTCTTCAGCGTACGGCACACCGCCCCCACGCAAGCATGAAAACGCTGCTGATCGTCTATCACACCATGACCGGAGGCACCCGGCAGATGGCCGAGGCCGCCGCTGGCGCGGCCCGCCAGCAGCCCGGCATCACGGTCGTACTCAAGACCGCTGCCGAGGCAGGCCCGGACGATGTCCTTGGCGCCGACGGCTATCTCTTCGCCACGCCGGAGAACCTGGCCGCCATGGCAGGGATGATGAAGGACTTCTTCGATCGCTGCTATTACGCCGCGCTGGACCGCATCAACGGCCGCCCCTACGCCACCATGATCTGCGCCGGCAGCGATGGCCAGAATGCGCTGCGCCAGATCGAGCGCATCGCCACCGGCTGGCGGCTCAACGCCGTGGCGCCGGGGCTGATCGTCTGTACGCATGCGCAGACACCGGAGCGCATCCTTGCGCCCAAGCAGATCGAAGCCGGGGACCTGGCGCGTTGCGCGGAGTTGGGTGAGGGGTTGGCAGCGGGATTGGGGCTTGGGGTGTTCTGATGGCACGCCAGGTGCCGTACCGCGCTATCGGGCGGGGCGGGCCTGTTCTCAGGCAGCCAGTGGTGTGATGCCGCTCGGGGTGTCATTGCCGCCCCCTTCCTCCTGCACGATCAGCGCGACGCCACGCCGCCTGGCCGCAGCCATGCCGATACTGACGGCGATTTCGCGATCCTCGCAGTGCACCAGGCCCTTGCGGGCACTTTCGACCGCCAGTTCCCAGCCTTGCGCCGTCTGCCTGATCAGGAAGTTCGCAGCCATGGGTCGCTCCGTCGTTGGTGTTCTTGCAGCGTAGTCCATTGGCCTGCCAATGAAATCGGCGTCAGTCCGATAGCGTGCGGGCACTTCTCCTACACCAGGGTGGGGACGGTTAAATCCAGGCGCCGTACCTGACACACAATAATCGCGGAAATATGATTGTTGATGCATGTCATGGTTATAACGCCCCGATCGATCCAAAAATCCTCCTCGACTACGAGAAACCTGAGCCCCGGACCCGCGAGGAGCCGTGCCGCGCACGGTGACACGCCGGGTCATGATTATCGGTGACAGGCCCGGGCAAGCCGGATCAGCAACCGGCTTGCCCGCGCCCATTTCCGATATATCGGAGGAGACCAATGGATGTACACGATATCGCCGGCACGGCTGTGGCCGGCTCACCGGCCCCGGTTCCGCGCGCCAGGCCCCCGCGTCCCGGCAAGAGCATGCTGCAGGATGTTGAGCAGATCCGCCTGGCAATCGAGATGATCGGCCTGGGCGCCCGCCTGCAGGTGCTGGAGTCCGAAGTGTCTCTGCCACGCGTGCGCCTGATCCGGCTGTACAAGGAGCTGTGCGGGGTGTCGCCGCCCAAGGGCATGCTGCCGTTCTCCACGGACTGGTTTGTCTCCTGGCGCCCGAATGCCCACGCCTCGATGCTGCTTGGCGCCTACCGCTTCATGACCAGCCGCGGCAGCCTGGACGGGATCCGCGCGGTCTTGTCCAGCTACCGCATGTACCGCGAACAGCTGTGCGCCACCGGCGAGGCCTCGCAGCTCAGCTTTACCCGCGCCTGGACGCTGGTGCGCTTCTATGAGCGCGGCATGCTGCGGCTGGCGCGCTGCAGGGACTGCCGGGGCGAGTATGTCGTGCAGGCCGACGATGCGCGCCACCGCTACGTCTGCGGACTGTGCCTGCCGCCTGCGCGCGCAGGCAAGGGCCGCAAACCCGCGCCGGCGGCGTTGGCCGGCTGACGCCGCGCAAGGCGTCCCAGTGTCTGCCGCCGCACAGTCCGGTGCACGGCAGGCTTCCATGATGAGTGCTACTGCCATCCAGGCTGCCGGCGTTTCAGGCCGGCCCCGCTTGTACCAGGGAGCCTCGCCCATGTTCAGGATCACCATGCTTGGAAAAAAGACCGGCGCGGCCGCGCCCGACAACAATGACCACAACACCGCCGAATCTCCCGCTCCGGCTGCGCCTGGCGAGCCGGGCAAGACGATGCCGGAACAGCTGGCGCAAAACCTCAAGACACAAGGCGATGCCATGATCCAGTATGGCGCGCGCCTGCTGGTGATGCGCGAGCTGCTGTGCTCGCTGACCACAGGCCTGCCGCCGGCGGCGCGCGCCAGCGCCGAGCAGCGCTTCCGCCAGCGCATCAACCAGTTGATGTCGCTGACCGACGACCATGTCCTGCCGGCGGAATTCCACCGCGCCCTGCTGGCCGAGGTCAATTACTACCTGGGCGAATTGAAAAAACCCTGAGCAATTCCTGCCCGATAATCCCGCCGGTCATTATTGCAGGCGTGACGACGCCGCCTGCGCGTATTATTCAGCGCGCCATTTTCCCTTCCCCGGATCGCACCCCGGCACAGTCGGAAATGCCCTGCCCCGGCCCGATCATTTCCGCTGAATCACCCAGGCGCTGCAATAATCTCCCCCTGTTTGCTACTGGTAGTAACCGTCATCGCCGGGCAGCTGCCATCGTGCTACAGTGCGCCCTTCAGAGAAAGCTTGCGCAGCGACGCATAGCGCACCCACGCCGCCCTTCGGCCCGCGCGCCGTGCCGGAGGCGCCGCCCTGGCGTCCCGCCTTGCTTTGTCAGCCTCCGACGCGCACACCGTGCCGCGCCAGGCGCCGGGCATATGCCGGGGGCCGGCCCTCGCTCTTCCCGTCGTTCGGGTGCACCCCGTTCGCCACCAGCCAGTGGCGCCGAATTATTGCCGCGCAGCCGCCTGCCCGGGGCCTTTGCCCGAGCCGCCGCTGCCGCTCCTAGGATCTACATGAAACACCGGCTCCAGGCTGCGCTCACCATCGCAGTCTTCAAGCTCGTCGCCGCCCTGCCGTACGGTGTCACCGCACGCCTGGGCGATGCGATCGGCAAGCTGCTGTATCGCATCCCCAGCCGCCGCCGGCGCATTGTCCATACCAACCTGTCCCTGTGCTTCCCGGACATGGATGCAGACACGCGCGACAAGCTGGCACGGAACCACTTCGGCCACGTCCTGCGCAGCTACCTGGAGCGCGGCGTGCAGTGGTTCGGCAGCGCCGAGCGCCTGGGCAAGCTGGTGGAACTGGACTCGCGCATCGACCTGGCCTCGTGCGCGGAGCATCCGACCATCTTCATGGGCTTCCATTTCGTCGGCATCGAGGCCGGCTGCATGTTCTATTCGATGCGCCACCCGGTGGCCTCGCTGTACACCAGGATGTCCAGCCAGATGCTGGAAGACATCTCGCGCACGCAGCGCGGGCGCTTTGGCGCCGAGATGATCCCGCGCAGCGGCAGCGGCAAGCAGGTGGTGCGCACGCTGCGCGCCGGCTGCCCGGTAATGCTGGCGTCGGACATGGATTTCGGCATCAACGATTCGGTGTTCGTGCCGTTCTTTGGCGTGCCGGCCTGCACGCTGACCTCGGCCTCGCGCCTGGCCAGCATGACCGGCGCGCGCGTGGTGCCCTTCACCACCGAAGTGCTGCCCGACTACCGCGGCTACCGGCTGCGCATATTCGACCCGCTGGAAGGCTTCCCCTCGGGCAGCGTCGAGGAAGATTCGCGCCGCATGAACGCCTTCCTCGAAGCCCAGATCGCCACCATGCCGGAGCAGTATTACTGGATCCACCGGCGCTTCAAGAACCGGCCCGCAGGCATGCCGTCGGTGTACTGAGCCCGGATTATCCGGCGGCGCGGCGCCAGGCCTCCTGGATGTCCGCCACCAGCCGCTCCAGCTGGGCCGCATAGCGGGCATTGTCGCGGCTGCGCTCGCTCTCGTTGAACGGGAAGCTGATATTGAGCCCGTAAAGCTGCTGGTCCGGCCCGGAAAATGCGGCCCCCACGGCCAGCAGGTGCCCGGGCTGGTAGGCCGCGGTGCAATAGCCGTGCCGCTGCGCCTGCGCGATGCCGCGCAGCACCTTGGCCCGCATGTTGATCCAGTCCTCGCCCTGGCGCGCGGCGATGCCGGCCAGCAGGTCCTCCCTCACCCCCTCAGGCTGCGCCGCCAGCCATGACAGCCCGATCGCCGTCATCTCCATCGGCACGCGGGTTCCCGGCACCACGCGCCGCGTGCGCGACACGCTGTCGCGGCTGTGCCGGATCGACGCCAGGTACACCATCTCCAGCTGGTCGCCCACGGCCAGCCCCACGTTGACCTTGCCGGCCTCGGCCACCTTGCGCATCAGCGGCAAGGCAATGTCCGGCGCGCGGCTGGACTGGTGGAAGGCATCGGCCAGGCTCAGCACCACCGGCGCCAGCCGGTAGGCGCGTTCGTTCACGTCATAGCGCAGGAAGCCGGCATCCACCAGCGAGCGCGTCAGCCGGCTGACGGTGGGGCGCGGCAGGCTGGTGCGCACCGCCAGCTCGGCATTGGTCAGGCTGGTGGTGCCAACACGGAAGGCCCGCAGCAGCACCAGCCCGCGCTCCAGCGACTGGCTGCCCGCGGTGTCGCGGGTAAAGCGCCCGGTCTGGTGCGTGACGCGGCGGCTGGAGGGCTCTGGCAGCACGGCGTCCGGCATCGCCAATAATTTCAGTTAGTGAAATTAGAGTATAGCGGTACGGCCGCGCGGCGCGAATACTGTGTCCATCCCGGCCCCCGAGCCGATCCACCACAGAGGAACGCCCCGCATGTCAGCCGACGCCAATATCCAGGTCACCCATGAAGGCCACGTCGCCCGCATCGTCCTGTCCCGCCCACCGCACAATTTTGTCGATGCCGACATCATGCGGCGCCTGGCCGACACCCTGCAGGCGCTGGACGACAACGAGAACTGCCGCGCCATCGTGCTGGCGTCCGGCGTCAGCGCCTTCTGCGCCGGGGCCGACTTCAGCGGCGCCGACCAGGGCGCGATAGCCAACGACCCGGGCGGCTTCTACGCGCATGCGATGAGGCTTTACCGCAACCGCAAGCCGATCGTGGCCGCGGTGGAAGGCGCCGCCATCGGCGCCGGCATGGGGCTGGCGCTGGTGGCGGACTTCCGCGTGACCTGCGCCGAGGCACGCTTCAGCGCCAACTTCAACCGGCTGGGCTTTCACCCCGGTTTCGGCATGAGCCTGACGCTGCCGCGGCTGGTGGGCGAGCAGCAGGCCGCGCTGCTGTTCTATACCGGCCGGCGCATCACCGGCACCGACGCGGTCGAGATCGGCCTGGCCGATGAACTGGTGGAAAAGGCGCAGGTCAATGCCCGCGCCATGGCCCTGGCGCAAGAGATCGCCGCCTCTGCCCCGCTGGCCGTGGAATCCACGCGCGCCACGCTGCGCGAAGGGCTGGCCGACCGCATCGCCGAGATCAACCAGCGCGAACTGGCAATCCAGCACGGACAGTTCCGCAGCGAAGACTTCCGCGAGGGCGTCGCCGCCATGGCCGCGCGCCGCGCCCCTGTTTTCAAGCGCCGTTGAAGGAGTGGCCCCGATGAGCGAACAAGACACCCGCGCCACGCCGGCCGGCCCGCTGGACGGCATCCGCGTGCTCGACCTCACCGCGGTCGTGCTCGGGCCGCTGGCCACGCAGGTGCTGGCCGACTTTGGCGCCGACGTGATCAAGATCGAAGGGCCCGAGGGCGACCTGATGCGCGCCAACGGCGTCTCGCAGCACGCCGGCATGAGCTCGATCTACCTGGCGCTGAACCGCAACAAGCGCTCGGTCGTGCTCGACCTGAAGACCCCCGAGGGCGCCGAGGCGCTGCGCGGGCTGATCGCCAGCGCCGACGTGCTGGTGCACAACATGCGCGTAGCCGCGATCGAGCGGCTGGGCTTCGGCTATGCCGAAGTGGCGCGCATCAATCCGCGCATCGTCTACTGCGTGGCCACCGGCTTCGGCCAGGACGGTCCGCACCGCGACAAGCCGGCCTTCGACGACATCATCCAGGCCGGCTGCGGGCTGGTCGCGCTGGGTTCCACCACCGGCGATCGCCCGGAGTATGTGCCCAGCCTGATCGCCGACAAGACTACCGGGCTGGCCCTGGCCAACGCCGTGCTGGCAGCTCTGCTGTGCCGCGAGCGCCACGGCGTCGGCCAGTCGGTGGAGGTGCCGATGCTGGAGACCATGACCGCGTTCGTGATGGCCGAGCACCTGGGCGGCCTGACCTTCGAGCCCGCACCCACAGGCGCCGGCTACGCCCGCCTGCTGCAGGGCGGGCGCCGACCCGCGCCGACCCGCGACGGCTGGATCTGCGCCCTGCCCTACACCGAGCGCCACTGGCAAGCCTTCTTCCGCGCCGTGGGCCGCGACGACCTGGCCGAGCGCTACGAGGTGGCCGACCGCGCGCAGCGCAACGCCAATATCCGCGCGCTGTACGGTCACCTGGCCGAGTTGACGCCGGCGCGCACCACCGATGAATGGATGGCGCTGTTCGAGTCGCTCGACATCCCCGCCACGCCGATCTACGGCCTGGACGCGCTGGTCGACCACCCGCACCTGCGCGCCGTCGGCCTGTTCCAGGAAACGCAGCACCCCACCGAAGGCCCGCTGCGCGAAGTGCGCCCCGCCGCGCGCTTCTCGGCCACGCCGCTGTCGCTGCGCCGCCATGCGCCGGGACTGGGCGAACACACCGCCGAAGTCCTGCAGGAGCTGGGCCTCGCCCAAGGCGTCAGCCAACCATAACGAATCAGCAGGAGACAGGGCATGAACTTTGAACTGGACGACGAACACCGGATGCTCAAGGACCTGGTCGCGCGCTTTGTGCGCGAGCAGCTGATCCCGCTGGAACCCGCGGTGCTGGCGCGCGAAGCCGCCGGCGGGCAGATGACGCTGCTGCCGGAAGAGCATGCGCGGCTCGACGCGATGTCGCGCGAACTGGGCCTGTGGGGCCTGGATGCGCCCACGGAGATGGGCGGCGCCGACCTGCCCACGGTGGCCATGGTGGGTGTCAACGAAGAACTGGGCAAGACCATCACGCCCTACGAATTGCCGCCGGACTCGCCCAACCTGCGCATGCTGATGCTGAGCGCCAGCGACGCCCAGCGTGAGCGCTACCTGGCCCCTTACGCGCGCGGCGAGACCGTGTCGGCCATCGCCATTTCCGAACCGGGCGCCGGCGGCGACCCCGCCATGATGACCACGCGCGCCGAACGCGACGGCGAGCACTGGGTGCTCAATGGGCGCAAGATCTGGATCAGCCGCGCGGCGCGCGCCGACTGGACCATCGTCATGGCCGTGACCGACAAGGCCAAGGGCGCGCGCGGCGGCATCTCGGCCTTTATCGTCGAGCGCGGCACGCCGGGCTTCCGGGTGGAGCGCCGCATCCCGATGATCGGCGGCGCATCGACTTACGAGGTGGTGCTGGAAGACTGCCGCATCCCCGCCTCGCAGCTGCTGGGCACCGAGGGCCAGGGCTTTGCGCCGATGCAGGCGCGGCTGTCCACGCGCCGCGTGCAGATGGCCGCGTGGTGCATCGGCCGGGCGCAGCGGGCGCTGGACATGATCTGCGAGTACGCGCCGCAGCGCCAGACCTTCGGCGCGCCGCTGGCGCAGCGCCAGGCGATCCAGTGGTGGGTGGCCGACGCCGCCACGCGCATCCACGCGTGCCGCCTGATGACCTACGAAGCCGCCAGCCGCATCGACGCCGGCGACGAGGCCCGCACGCAGGTATCGATGATCAAGGTATTCGCCACCGAGATGGCGTGGGACGTGATCGACCACGCCATGCAGACCTTCGGCGCGATGGGCATGACCAAGGAGCTGCCGCTGCAGCAGATGGCCAACGAGACCCGTCTGATGCGCATCTACGAAGGGCCCAGCGAGGTGCACCGCTGGGTGATCGCACGCGACCTGCTCGGCTTGCGCCGTTAGGCCCCCGCTTATCCCCTTGCACCGGCGGGAACACGCCGGGCATTCCACGCTCAGGAGACACCATGCAACAGGTTTTCCGTTCCCGCCGCCGCTTCCTTGGACTGGCTGCCGCCGCACTGGCGGCCATCGGCACCGCCACGCCGCTGGCGGCACCCGCCGCCGAGTCCGCCGACGCCTTCCCGTCCCGCCCGATCCGCTTTGTCGTGCCCTTCCCTTCCGGCAGCGGCACCGACACCACCGCGCGCATGTTCGCCAAGAAGATCGGCGAGCTGACCGGCCAGGGCGTGGTGGTGGAGAACAAGCCCGGCGGCAACGGCTTCATTGGCGTGCAGACCGCGCTGAACGCGCCGCCAGACGGCTACACCGTCTTTATCGGCAGCAATTCCACGCTGTCGACCAACGCCGCCACCTTCCGCAAGCTGCCGTATGACCCGCTGACCGACTTTGCGCCGATCACGCTGCTGTCGCGCGGGCCATGCGTGATCATCGTGCCGGCAAGCTCGCCCTACCGCACGCTGACGGAACTGCTGGAAGATGCCCGCAAGCGCCCCGGCGCGCTCAATTACGGCTCGGGCTCGATCTCCTACACGCTCTACTCCGAGTGGCTCAACGAACTGGCCCGCATCAAGACCACCGCCGTGCCGTACAAGGGCGCTGGCGATGCCATCAACGGCGTGATGGCGGCCAATGTCGACTTCGCCGTGGTGGATGCCACCGGCGCCATCGAACTGGTCCGCGGCGGCAAGGTCCGCGCGCTGGCCTACACCGCACCGCAGCGCTCGCCGCTGCTGCCGGACGTGCCCTCCATCGCCGAAGCCGGCCTGCCGGACTTCCTGGCCTACAACTGGGTAGCCGCGGCGGTCTCGGCAAAGACGCCGCCGGCAGTGGTGAAACGGCTGCAGGACCTGTTTGCGCAGGCCGGCAGGGCCCCGGATGTGCGCGAGTACTACACGCGCCAGTCGACCAAGCTGATCCTGTCATCGCCTGCCGAAATGCTGCAGTACCAGAAGGACGAGATCCAGCGCTGGAAGCGGCTGGCGGAGGTGGCCAAGATCCCGCTGCAATAACCGCGTGGCCCTGCCGCTGCCTCAGCGGCTGTGCTCGCTCAGCAGCACCGTCAGGCGCTGCGCCAGCGGCGACAGGTAGGCGCCCTCGCGCGAGATCACGCCGATGTTCCGGCGCAGGTCCAGCTCCTCCACGCCCAGCGGCAGCACGCGCAGGCCGTGCTGCATGGCATCGCCGCCTTCATTGGCGATGCTCAGCATCTGCGTGCCCTGCATCAGCGCAAACAGCGAACTGCTGCCAAAGTCGATCTCGATGCGCGGCTGCGGCTCCGGCAGGCCGCGCTGGCGGAACGCCGCGTCCACCTGCTGGCGCAGCGTGATATGCCCTTCGGGCAGCAGCCATTCCTGGTCCGCCAGGTCCGCCAGCCGCAGCTTGCGCCGCTGCAGCAAGGCATGGCCCTCGTCCGCCACCACCACCAGCCGGTCGTCAAAGAGCGGCTGCACCGCCAGGCCGGTCGATGAGGCTGCCAACGGCGCCGGTGCCACCGCCACATCCAGTTCCCCCGCCGCCAGCAGGTCCAGCAGGTCGCGCGCCAGCCTGCGGCGCAGCCGCAGCCGTGCCACGGGACGCTCGCGCACCAGTTGCCGGCAAGCGCCCAGGATCACGTTGCCCGGGATCGACGGCGAATAGCCCACGCGCAGGATGCCCTGCTCGCCGGTGCGGATGCCCAGCATCTCCTTGATGCCGTCCTCGTATTCCAGCTGGATGCGCCGCGCCCGCTCCAGGAAGCGCGTGCCGGCGTAGGTGGCGGTCATACCGTTGGCGGTACGCTCGAACAGCGGCAGCCCGGCCTGGGTCTCCACCCGCTGCACCGCCTTGGTCAGCGCCGGCTGGCTGATTCCCAGCGCGTCGGCGGCACGGCCGATGCCGCCGTGCGCCGCCACGGCGAGGATGTATTCGATATCCCGCGTCTCCATTGCCTCACATTCCTGATGGTTATGACTTTATAGCCAATGGTTCATTGTGGTGATGCCAGCCATCTTACAGACTACGGCGCACGAGCACACGTAAAAGCGCTCACCGGAATCAACAGGCATCAACGGAGACAGCATGGGTTTCGCGTATTTCCTGCGCCGCGCCGCGCGCTACTGGGGCGACCAGCCCGCCATCCTCTACCAGGACCGGGTGGTGACCTATCGCCAGCTGGACCAACGCTCAACGCGCCTGGCCAATGCGCTGCTGGCACTGGGCCTGCAGCCCGGCGACCGCGTCGCGGTGCAGTCGCGCAACCGGCCCGAGCTGGTCGAACTGGAATGCGCGCTGTACAAGGCGGGTCTGGTCAAGGCGGCGCTCAACCCGCGCTTCACCGCGGCCGAGGCCAGCGACGTGGTCGGGAACTGCACCCCGCGCGTGCTGATCGCCGGCCCCGGCTACACCGGCTATGCGCGCACCACGGCCGGCTTCGGCAGCATCGAGACCTTTATTGCCATCGGCGATGCGCCGGCGGGCTATGTCGAGTATGAAGCGCTGCTGGCCAATGCCGGCACCACGCCGCCTGACATCACCCCCGCCCCCGACGACCTGGCCGTGCTGCACTTCTCGTCCGGCTCCACCGGCAAGATCAAGGCTGCCATGCAGAGCTACGGCAACCGCATGGCGGCGCTGCGCAAGATGGTGTCCGGCATGGACCGCCCGGCCCGCCCCGGCGACCGGCTGGCGCTGATCGGGCCGGTCACGCACGCCTCCGGCATGCTGATGCAGCCCTACCTGTACCAGGGCGCCACGCTGGTGCTGTTCGAGAAATTCGAGCCCGCGCACTTCCTGGCCGAGGTGGCGCGGCTACGCATCACCCACGTGTTCATGGTCCCGGCCATGATCAACATGCTGCTGGCCGAGCCCACGCTGGCCCAGGCCGATCTGTCCAGCCTGAAGACCCTGGCCTACGGTGCCGCGCCAATGGCGCCGGCACGCATCCGCGAGGCCTGGGAGCGCATCGGCCCGATCCTGTCGCAGGGCTATGGCGCCAGCGAATCGACCTCGGGCGTCACACGTCTGTCCACCACCGACCATGCCGACGCCATTGCCAACCACCCTGAGCGCCTGGCCTCCTGCGGCCGCGCCCTGGGCGAGACCGAAGTGCGCGTGGTCGACGAGCAAGGCAAGGAGGTCGCCGTGGGCGAGATCGGCGAGCTGGTGATCCGCGGCGAAGACGTGTTCCACGGCTACTTCAACGAGCCCGCGCTGACGCGCGAGACCATCATCGATGGCTGGCTGCACACCGGCGACATGGCGCGCGTGGACGAGGCCGGCTACCTGTACCTGGTCGACCGCAAGAAGGACATGATCATCTCCGGCGGCTTCAACGTCTATCCGACCGAAGTGGAAGCCACGCTGTACCAGCACCCCGACGTACTGGAAGCCTGCGTCATCAGCGTGCCGGACGACACCTGGGGCGAAAGCGTCAAGGCCGTGGTCACGCTGCGCCCCGGGCGCGAGGCCACCGCGCAGCAGCTGATCGCGCATTGCCGCGAGCGCATTGCCGACTACAAGTCGCCGCGCTCGGTGGACTTCGTCGCCGAGCTGCCCAAGAACGCCAGCGGCAAGCTGGCCCGCAAGATCGTGCGCGAACGCTACTGGCAAGGCGTCGGGCGCCGTGTGAATTGAAGGAGCCCGCCATGTTCGATCACCTGACCAATCCCGTACTGCTGGAAACCCGCGCCGGCATCCGCCGCTTTATCGACGAAGAACTGCGCCCGCTGGAACAGGAACTCGGCCTGGGCTCTGAAGACCCGTGGCCGCGCGAGACCCTGCGCAAGGTCTGGCGCCGCTCCAGCGAGCTGGGCTTCTACGCCGCGTGCCTGCCGACATCGCTCGGCGGCAAGGGCCTGAACATCCAGGAGCAATGCGCGCTCAAGGCCGACCTGGCCGCCAGCGGCTCCACCCTGGCCGCGCACGTGCTGGGCGACCTGGGCGGCCCGCCGCGCGTGGGCAACATGCTCAAGTACGCCACGCCGGACCAGCTCAAGCGCTACTTCGAGCCCGTGATCCGCGGCGAGAAGTCGACCTGCTTCGCACTGACGGAAACGCATTCCGGCTCCGACGCGCAAAGCATCAGGACCTCGGCCGTGGCCGATGGCGACGAGCTGGTCATCAACGGCGGCAAGCACTACATCAGCGGCGCGCCGTTCGCCGACTTTGCCATCGTCATGTGCGTGACCGACGCCACCACCACGCCGCCGGCCATCACCGCGGTGCTGGTCGACCTGGACCTGCCGGGCGTGACGGTAAGCAACGAGTACGTGCCGATGTCGGGCCAGCATATCGACGGCGACATCCGCTTCGAGAACGTGCGCGTGCCGCGCGCCAATATCTTTGGCGGCGAAGGCAACGGCTTCAAGCTGGGCATGTCGCGCATCAACGTGAACCGCCTGCTGCACTGCCCCAGCATGCTGGGGCTGGCCACCAGGGCATATGAGTCGTCGGTGGCATATGCCGGCCAGCGCCGCCAGTTCGGCGGGCCGATCGCGCGCTTCCAGGCGATCCAGCACATGCTGGCCGACATGGCCGCCGCGCTGTGGGCCTGCGAGAGCATGATCACGCATACCGCCGCGCTGGCCGATGCCGGCGCCGACCTGCGCATGAAGGCTGCGGCGTGCAAGCTCTTTGTCTCGGAGCGCTGCTTCGAGGTGGCGGACAAGGCCGTGCAGATCCACGGCAACGTCGGCGTCACGCGCGGCCATCCGGTGGAGCAGACCTTCCGCAAGCTGCGCATGTTCCGCATCTTCACCGGCACCAGCGAGATCCAGCGCAACACCATTGCGCGCGCTATCCTTGAACCGCTGCAGCAGCAGAAGGCCTGACCGTGCCGGCGGCACGGTCGCCGCCGGCATGAACACCATAAGACAAGACCACGGAGACCAAGCATGAACCGCCGAAACTGGCTTGCCACCGCCGGCGCCGCCGCGCTGGGCAGCCTGCTGCTGCCGGCCCGCGCCGCCAGCGCTTCATCCAGCTACCCCAGCCGCCCGATCCGGCTGATCGTTCCGTTTATCGCCGGCAGCACGCCCGACAACGTGGCCCGCACGCTGTCGGCGGAGCTGGGCAAGAAGCTCGGCCAGCCGCTGGTGGTCGAGAACATGCCCGGCGCCGGCGGCATCATCGGCGCCAGCGCGCTGCGCCGGGCCGCGCCCGATGGCTATACGCTGGGCATCCTGGCCAATGCGCACGTGATCAACGTGCACATGTACCGCAAGATGCCATACGATCCGATCCACGACTTCACGCCGATCACGGCCCTGTCCGGCGGACCGTCCGCGCTGGTGGTGCCGGTCTCGTCGCCCTACAAGACCGCTGCCGAACTGATCGCCGCCATGAAGAAAGCGCCGGGCAAGTTCAACTACGGCTCCGGCGGCAAGGGCAGCATCGCCCATCTTGCGGTGGAAACCATGCTGCACCAGACCGGCTGTGACGCCGTGCATATCCCTTACAAGGGTGCGCCGGAAATCATCACCGCCATGCTGACCGGACAAACCCAGTTCGGCATGCCGGTGCTCGGCACCGCAACGCAATACGTGCGCAATAACCAGGTCAGGGTGCTTGCCGTCACTGCGGCCACCCGTTCGCCGTTCTTCCCGGACGTGCCAACCATGGCCGAAGCCCTGCCCCCGGGCTTTGTCATCGACAACTGGAGCGGCCTGTTCGCACCGGCCAACTTCCCGGCCGAACTGACCCAGAAGCTGCATGCCGCCGTCGGCGCCCTGCAGACGGCCGGCGTGTTTGATGCCCAGCTCAAGGCCAATGCCGGCGAACTGCGCCGCAGCGCCTCGCCCGCGCAGTTCGGCACCATTGTCGCCAGCGACAACGCGCGCTACGGCGACCTGATGAAGTCGATCGGCATGGTCGGCGACCTGGGCTGAGCGTCCTGTCCGCCCCGCGCCGCACGCCACCTTCCGCGCGTGCGGCACCCCTTCTTTCGTTCTCCCCCCAGGGCGCTGTATGAAGCCAGAATGGTCCTGCCTCAAGGACGTCACCATCATCGACGTCAGCCAGTTGCTGCCCGGTCCGCACGCATGCAGCCTGCTGCGGCAACTGGGTGCCGATGTCATCAAGGTAGAGCAGCCCGGCACCGGCGACACTGCGCGGCAGCTTGGTCCGACGGTGTTTGCACAGTTCAATCGCGGCAAACGCTCGGTAGCGCTGGACTTGAAGACCGATGCTGGCCGCGAAGCCTTCCTTGACCTGGTCCGCAATGCCGATGCCGTGGTGGAAGGCTTCCGCCCCGGCGTGATGGCGCGACTCGGGCTGGGCTATGAAGCACTGGCGGCGGTCAATCCGGCCATCGTGCTGTGTTCGGTCTCGGGCTTCGGCCAGACTGGCCCCTATGCCTGCCACGCCGGACATGACCTGAACTACCTGGCGCTGGCCGGCTATTGGGCGACGCCGGTGCAGGTGCACGACAAGGTCTCGCGCCCGCGCGTGCGGGTGTCGGATTACGCCGCATCCGGCTACGCGGCGCTGTCGCTTGCAGTGGCGATCATGAGTGCGCACCAGAACGGGCAGGGGCAACATCTGGATGTCTCGATCCATGACGCGATCCTGTCGTGGACCGCCCATGGCGCCTGGGCCGCCCGCGGGCATGAGGCATCGCCGCAGGCATCCCCTACCGTGATGCCGGAGAACGATCTCTTCGAGACGCGCGATGGCCTGCATCTGGCGATGGGCATCCTCGAGAACAAGTTCTGGGTCAACCTGTGCGAGGCGCTGGGTGATGAGTTCCCGGCCCTGCGCGATCCGCGTTTTGCCACGCGTGCCGGACGGTACGGGCACAAGGTGGAGGTCAATGACCTGATGGTGGCGGTGTTCCGCACGCGCGACCTGGCCGAGTGGGAGGCGTTCTTCGGGCCGCTGGATATTCCGTTCTCGCCGTTGCTGGGGGCGACGGCGCTGTTTGAGGATCCGCATGTGCAGGCGCGGGAGGTGGTGCGGTCCGTACCCGCGGAAGGCGGGATTGCTGTGAATTTTCCGGTGAAGTTTTCGTTGGGGTTGCCGGAGGGGGAGGATTTTGTGGCTCAGGTGGGGGAGCATAGTGTGGACGGATCCCTGCCAAAGATCTTCGCTGGCGGGATCGGGAACGCATAATTTGGCTTAGTTCCATGCCGCGACCACCTCGCATTCCAAGACTCAACGATTTCCGACTCGCCTGAGTTGCCGCAAGCTTCGCCCGCCTCTTCCGAATGCGACATCTCTTATCGCCTGCATGACTCTGGCAGGAAATACTGGTTGCGTCATCGGATCGCCGGTGACCGGGCGTGGAAACCCGAGGTGTCTCCGGGCAGGAGAGTCGCATCCCATACGGCACTCCTGCGTGCTCGCATGAACGCATCGTTCCATGGCGGGCCAGGCGAGGCAGCCGCAAGGCTGGCTGGTTTTCCCGGAGACTGGTTTCCACCCTCGCTGTCTGGCCCGCCACCTTCACCTTCACCTTCAAATGAGTGGCGCGCCTTAACCTGCTATGGAGTCAGTAATGGTCGATGCAATCGAAACCAACGCGTGCCTGCATGAAGTGCGTGCCGGCATTGATGGCGTACTCGTACTGCTGGAGCAGCAAAGCGTGCGCTCGGAAGCGTGCTTCAGCGCGCTCTGCCTGCTTGAAATGGTGAAGGCAAAGCTGGATACCTTGATGGCGGCCGGGCCGCTTGCGGGATAGCAATGCCTCTGGTCTGGCGGTGCTTCGGCACCGCCAGACAGTCCTCGTGGAAGCCGCATCAAGCGTGGCCGTTCGAGCGGATCTGCCGGACAGTATCTCCCCTCAAGGAATTTGGCAGACACTGCCTGGCAAATGTGCGCCCAAAACATCACTTGAGCTCACCACCCTTTCCCAGGCGTTCTCCTTGCCCTTTTTCGCCGCTTCACAGCTAGTACGGCGTCACCGCCGCGCCTCCTGTTGCTCGTCGCCGCACGCGTTGCGCAACTGCACGTCCCCGTCGTGACGATGTATGTGCAATTCGGCGTTCTCTCGTCTGGCCACCCCCCAACCCGCAGCGATTGCCGCCTCCATGGTCGGAAATTTCTGGGCCTTTATATTGAGGCCGCCGAACTCCAATGCCCAACCATCTTCTGCGGGCAGAACGCGAATGATCCGCGATTGCATAATGACCCCTCTCTGAATTCCCCGCGACGTATAACGGGCGTCGCGTAATGTCGAGCAAAAACATGTTCCGCTGGCAAGCGGAGCTGGGTAAGAGGCGGGATCATCCGGGGGGAGCCGAATCGAGGGTACGTCGTGCATCGCTGTACCTGCGTCGGCGAACACACGAGCAGGAATGCTGCTGCATGGGCGGGCACCTTTCGCTGCCGTATGAGCAGAAGACGCAGCAATCACCGGCCTTGGGCCTTAGCATCGCGTGGCAGCACTCGCACTCATAGCACCACTGGCAGGCATCGATGGGCATGGTTTCTTCTTTTGCATGCGCGCACTTGGGGCAGGTGATGATTGACTGCAGCTTGACGGCGCTCATCATTTCTCTTTGCCTCACGGCCGATGGGCAGCAGACGGTCACCGTGCCTGGCGCTCCGATCCCTGTCGTTACCCATCGAAACGCAATCCGCCCTTCCCGTATGTGCGGTTTAGGCGTAGCGTAGGTCCGTACCAAGGTACGGAGTCAAGCGATGGAGCACACACTAACAATCGGGAAGCTGGCCAAGGCGGCTGGTGTTGGCGTGGAGACGGTACGCTACTACCATCGGTGCGGCCTGCTGCCGGTGCCGGAGCGTGCCTATGGCGCCATTCGACAGTATTCGCAGCAGAGCTTGCAGCGGCTTCATTTCATTCGCCAGGCCCAGTCGCTCGGGTTCACCCTGGATGAAATCCGGGTACTGCTGCGACAGAACGATGGCAGCACGTGCAGCACAGCCCGCGCACTGGCCGAGCAAAAGCTCAGTCTTGTTGAGGAAAGAATGAAGGATCTGCGACGAATGCGAGCGGAACTGAAGAATCTCATTGGGCAATGCCACGCCAATGGCAATGAGGCTTCTTGTCCCTTGATTGACACCTTGTCTGCCGACATGAGAGCAGAGAACGCTCGTGACGCTCCATTCCGGCATCGGTGAACGAGGTACCCGCTGAGTCCGTCCGGTACACCGCTCGATGTGCCGGCGGTGTACATAGGAACGGTTGTGCCGGCCAAACGGCAAGCAGCGTGACGCGAGTTGCGCAACGTCCACCGTGGGCCGACACCGTTCCTGCACAGCGTCTTCCGCTCAGCGCAACGATCGGAACGCAGATCGTAGCTCCGCGCTGAACAGCTCCGGTTCTTCCCAAGCCGCGAAGTGACCGCCTTTGGCAACGCGGTTGTAGTAGATCAGGTTTGGATAGGCTCGTGCCAACCACTGCCTCGGTGGCCGGTAGACCTCGCCAGGGAAGACGGTCACTGCCACTGGAACGGTGATGGGGGAATTCCTTGCCGGGGCGGCACTGGTTTCCCAGTAGATCCGTCCGCTCGACCCGCCTGTATTTGTGAGCCAGTAGAGCGAGATGTTGTCAAGGATCGCGTCACGGTCCAGTGACCGCTCAGGATCGCCACGCGTGAATACCCAGTCGGCCTGCTTGTCATAGATCCACGCTGCCAGCCCCACTGGCGAATCGGCCAGGCCAAAGCCGATGGTCTGCGGCCGCGTTTGCATGATGGCCGCGTAACCGAATCCCTTGTTGAGGAAATCCCTCGCCTCATCGAACACCTGCTTTTCTTCGGTGGTCAGGTTTGCCGGCGCAGGCTCCCCGCTTTTCAGCGCCATGGCTATTGCCGGTGGCAACGTCGTGGCGCGCTCGATGCGGTTGACGTGGATGCCAAGCAGTCCTTCAGGCGCCAGACGGCCAAGTGCGTCGGAGATGATGGCGCCCCAGTCGCCTCCCTGCGAAACGTAGCGCGCATATCCGAGCCGCTTCATCAGCACGTCCCAGGTGCGTGCGATGCGATCCGGATTCCAGCCAGTGTCTGCGGGCTTCTGTGAAAAGCCGAAGCCAGGAATCGACGGAATCACCAGATGAAACGCGTCGTTCGCAGTGCCGCCGTGCGCGGTGGGGTCCGTCAGCGGGCCAATGACATTAAGCAACTCGAAGACCGACCCTGGCCAGCCGTGGGTCATGATGAGCGGCATCGCGTTTGCATGGCGCGAGCGGACATGGATGAAATGAATGTCCAGGCCGTCGATGTTCGTCACAAACTGCGGCCAGGCATTTAGTTTTGCCTCGGCCTTGCGCCAGTCATAGCCCGTTGCCCAGTAGCGCATGAGCGGCTGAAATCTTTCAAGCTGTACGCCCTGGGACCGATCGCCGACTGTTTCCGGATCGGGCCAGCGCGTAGCGGCAAGGCGGCGGCGCAGATCGACCAGGGCCGCTTGCGGGACGTGCGCACGGAATGGGCGGATCGCATCTGATGCCACGGGAAGCCCGGATTTTTCCTGCGCAGCGGTAGTCAGGGGCGGGTAAAGCATGGAGAGCGCTACCGTCGCCACGCCGCCCAATAGTAAAGTTCGGCGCGACGGGTCGGGAGCCTGGTTGGACCATTCCGTGTTCATTGCAAGCCTCCCTTATTCTGCGGTGGCCGATCCAGGTTGCCTGGCGGGCACCGCCAGAGGCACACCCTTCCTGACGATGTAAGTTGCCAGTTCAGACGCCTTGCCGCTGCCGACATTCCGCGCCGAATGGGCACTCCCGGCCGGAATGAACAGCGCGTCACCGGCCTTCAGCGTGACAGGCGGCTTGTCGTCGAGCTGGTATTCCAGCGTCCCTTGCAGGACATAGGCGATTTCTTCCCCGGGGTGCGAATGTTTCGGTGCGAATGCGCCGGGATCAAAGTCGACGCGTACCTGTACGCCCTCACGACCGGGCACGCTGAGTTCGCGCTGGACCAGATCGGTGCGGTGGACTCCCGGCGTTTGCGCTTGAGCCGTTGGCAGAAGCAAACCATTGCCGGCGATAAGCAGGGCCACGGCGAAGATTCGGGTCATTTTCATGGGCAGGTTTCCTTGTCGTGCTTGACGACGGATGGGAATATTGGGAAGGTCGTGGGCGAGGGGCGCTCATGTGTCGTGCGGGATCCCGTCGTCCTCAGACGAGGTCGGCTGCCCGGGCCCCGCTCGCAATGCGGGCTTACCGGAATGAAGCGCGAATCTCTGCCACGGTTTGCTGGGGGTCCTGCAGGTGCGGGTAGTGCCCAACCCCGTGAAGCACGGGTGAACGCTGCATGGGCCTTTTCGGCGAACTCGATGCCCATGTCCTTATTGATGTAGATGTCTTTCTCACCCCAGACTACCTTCACGGGCGTCTTGAGCCGGCCCAGGTTCGCCTCGAAATACTCCTGGTCCCGCGTGAAGTGCAAGTAGTAGTGATAGAAGGCGTCCGCTGACGTCATCTCCCCATGGCTCCATCCGCGTGACATGTCGTCCTTGAGTTCGCCGGATATGTCGAACTGCGCTTCCCTGGCCAAGCCGCGCCTGTAGGCATTCTGGAGAACATCCTCGCGATTCTTGTTCAACTGAACACGAGCCAGCTCGGCCGAAGGTTGCGACTTCAGGCTCTGCAGGCTTTCGTACATGTAACGAGGTCTGTTGAACGGGGCGAAGTCGCCCACGATGATCGTCCTGGCAATGTCCGGCTCCTCGAGAGCCAGGAGAAGGGCAGGCAAGGCTCCGATATCCGTTGCGTAGATCGTGAGCTTTGACGTGTCGATGCCCGCCTTGCGGATGTACTCCTTCAGAACCCGGGCATAGTCTCTGGGCGCATAGGAGAACTTGTCGGCCGTTGGTCGTGATGAGAGGCCGTAGCCAGGCCAATCGATGGCGTGTACTTCGTAGTCATCGCCGAGAGCCAGGGCAATGTCCTTCCAGGCGTACAGGGTCTCCGGGAATCCATGCAGGAAGAGAACGGTCCCTTTCGGACTGGGGTTGTGCACCACCATCGTCCTGAGCGAGATGTCCGAGTCGAGTTTGATGAATCCGATCTCGGCTTTCTGTACCGGCTTGTTGGCGTGGTGGGCGCATCCCGACGCAATCAAAGCGCCGAGGACGAGAACGGAGGCAAGCAGCCGCGGCAGGAATGGCCTGGACATGTCAGTGGTCCTCGATGCGGGCCTGCCGGCTCAGTGAATCAGGCGATCGACCTGCGTTTGCAAACGCGGACCGACCAGGAGGATGGCGGGAATGACGATCACATATCCGATGCCCCAGGAACGCAGCCACGTCAGGGCAAATCCTTCCGAGAATCCGAGATTGAGAGTAAGGAGGACAAAGGAAATGATCCCTGTCGTCACGACTCCCATCGACAGGGCGAATGCGACTTTCCGTTTCAGCTGCACGCTCATGGTTGCTTCCTTTGGCAGATAAAATACCAATTGGTATATTTTTGGTCGAAAAAAATCACTTCAGATCGACGATGGTTTTTTCTACCGCCGACATCACGGCCTTGCTGTAGCCAGCGTTGCCTGTGAGGCGAGAGATCATGATGGCGCCCTCGATCAATGCAATCAGCGTGACGGCAGTCTGCTCGGCATCGACGTCTTTGCGGAACTCCTGCGAAGCAATCCCTGCCTTGATGACTTTGACAAGATGCGTCTTCCAGCCCCGGAAAGCCTCCATGGCTTTCTCGCGCAGGGCCGGGTGCGTGTCGTCGGCTTCAATCGCTGTGTTGAGCAGCGGGCATCCCCCCACGGGGAATTCCTCAGGCAGGCTTTCATACACGCCTGTCAATGCGAGCAGCTGCTCCTTGCTGGTTTCTCTCGTGGCCATTACGGCCCGGACTGCCGCCTGCGCCTGCTTCCAGTTGTGATCGAAAGCAGCCAGGGCCACTTCCTCCTTGTTGGCAAAGTTGCCGTAGACGCTGCCCTTCGTCAGCCCGGTGGCCTCCGTCATATCGGCCAGGGACGTACCGGCATAGCCTTTGACGTTGAAGATCGGGGCTGTCTTCTCGACGATGAACTGGCGGGTTCGCTGAGCTTTATTCATGGAAGCCAGAATATACCAATTGGTATTTTTGTCAAGGGCATCGATGAATCCGCTCGGAGTGATCCCCCCTGCCCCCGCCATCAGCCTGATGAATGCGTTCAATCGCCTGGCGATCAGCTTCCTCCGCGCGCCGGAAGCTGCGCTCGCGCTCAAGGACTGATTGGAACGCCATACCAAGGCGGCGCGCGGCGCAGATGCGGCCGATGCCACCATCTGCGGGGCCATCTAACATGGCGCCATGCCAGCCTTTGCCGTGTCGCCCAAGCCGGTGCCTTCGAGTCCGGCGCATACTGTTCTTGTACGGCGGGATCGCCACGGGCTTTCACTGACGGCATGAGACCACCGGAACACGGATGCCATTGCGATGCGCACACCTGAAGACCCGGCCATGATTGTCAGCAGAGGCTGGCTAGCGCGCCTGGTCCTGCCCGCAGGCATTCATCCCGGCGCCTTGCCGCTTCTCGTTGGCCGCGCGCTGCGCGGCTTCTGTGACGGCTTTATCGCCGTGCTGTTGCCGGCGTACCTGCTGGCTCTGGGCTTCGCGCAGCTGGCAGTGGGGCTGGTCAGCAGCGCAACCCTGATCGGCTCGGCGCTGGCGACGGTCCTGGTGGGCATCATCGGCCACCGCTATCCGCAGCGCAGGCTGCTGATGTCGGCGGCCGCGTTGATGGCCGCCACCGGCATAGGCTTCGCCGGACTGTCCTCCCTCTGGCCGCTATTGCTGGTCGCATTCGTCGGCACGCTCAACCCCAGTTCCGGCGACGTCAGCGTCTTCCTGCCGCTTGAGCATGCCGGTCTTGCCGATTCAGCCTGCGCCGATGCCCGCACTGCCCTGTTCGCCCGCTACAGCCTGACCGGGGCCCTCTGCGCCGCCATTGGTGCGCTGGCGGCGGCGCTGCCGGACTGGCTCGCGGCGCAACTTGGGGTTCCTGTCCTCAGCGCGCTGCGCGCCATGTTCATGGTCTATGCCCTGACCGGTGCCGCACTCTGGTTCCTCTATGCCCGCATGCCGGAGCCGCCACCGCACCTGGCAACGGCGAGAGTCCCGCTGGGACCGTCTCGCCGGATCGTTACCCGCCTTGCCCTGCTCTTCAGCGTCGACGCATTTGCCGGCGGCCTGGTGGTGAATTCCCTGCTGGCGCTATGGTTGATGCAGCGCTTCGGCCTTTCCATTGGTGCCGCCGGGCAGTTCTTCTTCTGGGCCGGGCTGCTTAGCGCCGGCTCCCAGCTCGTGGCCGCACCGCTGGCTCGCAGGTTCGGTTTGCTGAACACGATGGTGTTCACCCATATCCCATCCAGCCTCTGCCTGATCGCGGCCGCGTTCTCCCCCTCCCTGCCGGCGACGCTGGCGCTGCTGCTCGTACGCAGCGCGCTGTCGCAGATGGATGTGCCGACCCGGACCGCCTATGTCATGGCCGTGGTGACGCCGCCCGAGCGGCCGGCGGCGGCAAGCCTGACTGCCGTGCCCAGGAGCCTGGCTGCCGCATTCGGCCCGACCCTGGCGGGCGCGCTGCTGGCGATGGGCTGGGTCGGGACGCCGCTGGTTGCCTGCGGCGTGCTCAAGATCGCCTACGACCTCGCACTCCTTGGTGCATTCCGGCGGGTCAAGCCCCTCGATTAACGCGCCGGGCCGTCGCGTAAAGATCCGAAAGAGAAGCGTCGCGCCGGCGCAGCATCTCCGCCAACAGCGGCAGCCTTACCACCACGCATCACGATCGCCAGCGGCCAAGAAAGTGCACCTTGGCTCCCGCGCGCATGCTGATCGCCCGAATCTTTATACGTTCTTTATACGCACCGGCCATCTTTCTACCCTGTTTTTACGACCCCGTCGCTAATCTGCAAGCCGAAACCATTCAAGGGTGCTTTGTTATGGACGGGATCTATTTGATCGTATTGATTGGCTTCGCCGTGCTGAGCGCAGCCCTGCTGGGGCTTTGCGCCGTGCTTGCGCCGAAATCTCCGGCAGGCAGCGGCCACGGCGGCGCGCATGACCAGATGGCGGCAAAGAACAGCGCGTCGGACAGGAGGCTGTGATGAGCTGGACCGATCTGTTGAGCGGCGTGCTGGCCATTGCCATTTTTGTTTACCTCCTCATTGCGTTGTTCCGGCCGGAGAAATTCTGATGTCCTCCCAATTCGTGGGCCTGCTGGTCCTCTATCTCGCCATCCTGCTGGCGTGCGCGCCTTTTCTCGGACGCTATATCCGGCGTGCGGTGGAGGATGGCAACTATTCGCTGACCGCCTGGGGCCGGCCGCTGGAACGGCTGCTGTATCGCCTGGGCGGCGTGCGTGCCGATGCCGGGATGGGGTGGACGCAGTACGCCGTCGCGGTGCTGGCATTCAACCTGCTTGGCGTGGTGGCAGTCTATGCGCTGCAGCGCCTGCAAGGCATGCTGCCGCTCAATCCGCAGGGCTTTGGCGCGGTTTCGCCGGACTCGGCCTTCAACACGGCGATCAGCTTTGTCGCCAACACCAACTGGCAAGGCTATGGCGGCGAGTCGACCATGGGCTATCTGACGCAGATGCTCGCGCTCACCGTGCAGAACTTCCTGTCCGCGGCGACCGGCATCGCCGTGGTGTTCGCGCTGATGCGCGGATTCGCGCGCCAGAGCGCCGCCACCATCGGCAATTTCTGGGTCGACATGACGCGGGTCACGTTCTACGTGCTGGCGCCGATCGCGACCGTGATCGCACTGGCACTGGTAAGCCAGGGCGTGATCCAGAACTTCGACGCCTACAAGGAAGCCAGCCTGGTCACGCCGGTGGAGTACAGCCAGCCTAAGCTCGATGCGGCCGGGCAACCGGTGCTCGATGCACAAGGCAAGCCGGTGACGGAAGACCTGAAGACCGACAGGCAGACGCTGGCGATGGGCCCGGTTGCCTCGCAAGAGGCCATCAAGATGCTGGGCACCAACGGCGGCGGCTTCTTCAATGCCAACTCGGCGCATCCGTTCGAGAACCCGAATGGCCTGGCCAACCTTCTCGAGATGCTGGCGATCTTCCTGATCCCGGCGGCGCTGTGCTTCACCTTTGGCGAAATGGTGGGAGACAGGCGACAGGGTGTGGCGGTGCTGGCTTCCATGACGGTCATCTTTGTCGCGATGGCCTGCGTGGCGGCGATGTCCGAGCAGATGGCGACCCCGGCGCTGGCCGGATTGCCGGTGGATCACGCCGCGTCGCTGCTGCAGGCCGGCGGCAATATGGAAGGCAAGGAAACGCGCTTCGGCATCGCCGCTTCGGCACTGTTCGCCACCATCACGACCGCGGCGTCGTGCGGCGCGGTCAATGCCATGCATGACTCCTTCACCGCCATCGGTGGCCTGGTGCCGATGCTGCTGATGCAGCTGGGCGAGGTCGTGTTCGGCGGCGTCGGCTCGGGGCTGTACGGCATGCTGGTCTACGCCGTGCTCGCGGTGTTCATCGCCGGACTGATGATCGGGCGCACGCCGGAGTACCTCGGCAAGAAGATCGAAGTCTACGAGATGAAGATGACGGCCGTGGCGATCCTGGTCACGCCACTGCTGGTGCTGCTCGGCACGTCGGTGGCGGTGATGACCGAGGCCGGACGCGCCGGTGTGTTCAATCCCGGCACGCACGGCTTCTCCGAGATCCTGTACGCGCTCTCGTCGGCGGCCAACAACAATGGCAGCGCCTTTGCGGGCTTGTCCGCCAACACCCCGTTCTACAACACGCTGCTGGCGGCGGCCATGTGGTTCGGCCGGTTCTGGATCATCATCCCGGTGCTTGCGCTGGCGGGCTCGCTGGCAGCCAAGAAGCGCGTGCCCGTGAGCGGCGGCACGATGCCGACGCACGGCCCGCTGTTCGTCGTCCTGCTGGTGGGCACCGTGCTGCTGGTCGGTGCGCTGACCTATGTCCCGGCGCTGGCGCTGGGGCCAGTCGCCGAGCAACTCCAGGGCGCGGTGACGGCAACCGCGGCGAAGTAAAGCGACGACTGACGACGAAATATCGAGCATTCCTACACGTCCGGACCCTGCCCTGCCTCACCGATGCAGGTGCCGGATGGCTCCAGCGGATTGCGGAGAAACCATGCAACAAAATTCGATGGCCCCGGTGGCCAAGCGCGGCGCCAACACGGCTGAAGCGTCTTCCTCCAACACGATTCAGGCAAAGAGCGCGCCGGTGTCCGACCGCCAACACGGCTCCCACCATCATCGCCCGCCGGCGCGCAGCATGTTCGCGCCGGAGCTGGTGAAGCCCGCGCTGGTCGCGGCCTTCGGGAAGTTGTCGCCGCGCGACCAGCTGCGCAACCCGGTGATGTTCGTGGCCTACGTGGGCAGCATCCTGACGACGATCCTTTTCCTGAAGGCCATGGCCGCGCCGGCGGCAGCCCCCGGTGGGGAATCCGCGGGCTTCATCCTGGCGGTGTCGGTGTGGCTGTGGTTCACGGTGCTGTTCGCTAACTTTGCCGAGGCACTTGCCGAAGGCCGAAGCAAGCAGCAGGCGGAAGCGCTGCGCGGCCTGAAGACCACCGTCACCGCACGCGTGCTGAAGGACGGCAAGCGTGGCAGTGCCACCGAAGCGCGCCCCGCCACGGCGCTGCGCCGTGGCGACGTGGTGCTGGTACAGGCCGGCGAGATGATCCCCGGCGACGGCGAAGTGATCGACGGCGTGGCCTCGGTCGACGAAAGCGCCATCACCGGCGAATCGGCGCCGGTGATCCGCGAGTCGGGCGGCGACTTCTCGTCGGTGACCGGCGGTACACGCGTGCTGTCCGACTGGATCGTGGCGCGCATCACGACCAACCCGGGCGAGAGCTTCATCGACCGCATGATCACGATGGTTGAAGGCGCCAAGCGGCAGAAGACGCCGAACGAACTGGCCCTGACGATCCTGCTGGTCGGGCTGACCATTGTGCTGCTGCTGGCCACGGCCACGCTGCAGCCGTTCTCGCTCTACAGCGTGCTGGTGGCAAAGGCAGGCGTTCCGGTGACGATCACGGTGCTGGTGGCCCTGCTGGTCTGCCTGATTCCCACCACCATCGGCGGGCTGCTGTCAGCCATTGGCGTGGCGGGCATGAGCCGGATGATGGAAGCCAACGTGATTGCCACCTCGGGCCGTGCGGTCGAAGCCGCTGGTGACGTGGACGTGCTGCTGCTCGACAAGACCGGCACCATTACCCATGGCAACCGCCAGGCATCGCGCTTCATCCCGGCCCCGGGCGTGTCGCCGCTGCAGCTCGCGGAAGCGGCGTGGCTGTCGTCGCTGGCCGACGAGACCCCGGAAGGCCGCAGCATCATCACGCTGGCACGCCAGCTGCCGGGGCTGGCGGCGCCGGTGATGGCAAGCCTGAAGCCGGAGTTCGTGCCGTTCAGCGCCCAGACCCGCATGAGCGGGGTTGACCTGAGCGATGGCGGCGGCGAGCGTCACGTGCGCAAGGGTGCGGCCGATGCCGTGCGCCGCTACGTCACGGAACGTGCCGGCAAGTTCCCCGATGCTGTCCTGCAAGCCGTCGATGAGGTTGCCCGCGCCGGCAGCACGCCGCTGGTGGTAGCCGACGCCAACGGCGGTTCGGTACGCGTGCTTGGCGTGATCGAGCTGAAAGACATCGTCAAGACCGGCATTCGCGAGCGCTTCGGCGAACTGCGCAAGATGGGCATCAAGACCGTGATGATCACCGGCGACAACCGGCTGACGGCGGCTTCGATTGCGGCGGAAGCCGGCGTTGACGACTTCCTGGCCGAAGCCACGCCGGAAGCCAAGCTCAAGCTGATCCGCCAGTACCAGGCCGACGGGCGGCTGGTCGCGATGACCGGCGACGGCACCAACGACGCGCCGGCACTGGCCCAGGCCGACGTAGCCGTAGCGATGAACAGCGGCACGCAGGCGGCCAAGGAAGCCGGCAACATGGTGGACCTCGACAGCAACCCGACCAAGCTGATCGAGATCGTCGAGATCGGCAAGCAGATGCTGATGACGCGCGGCTCGCTGACGACCTTCAGCGTGGCCAACGACATCGCCAAGTACTTCGCGATCATCCCGGCGGCGTTTGCCACCACCTATCCGCAGCTCAACCTGCTCAATGTGATGGGGCTCGCCACGCCGGCGTCGGCCATCATGTCGGCGGTGACCTTCAACGCGCTCATCATCGTCGTGCTGATCCCGCTTGCGCTCAAGGGCGTGGTCTACCGGCCGCTGGGCGCCGCGGTGCTGCTGCGCCGCAACCTGCTGGTCTACGGCCTGGGCGGCATCCTGGTGCCGTTTGCCGGCATCAAGCTGATCGACATGATCCTGGCCCTGTTTGGCTGGGTCTGATTTTCTGCCACGATTCGGAGCGCTCATGAATACGCAAGTGCAGTCCCCGCAGCCGTCGCCGGCACCCGTGCAAGGTGGCTTGCTGCGGCCAATGTTGGTGGTGTTCGTTGGTCTTTCGCTGGTGACCGGCCTGCTCTATCCCGGCGCGATCACGGCAATCTCCAAGGCCGTGTTCCCGCATCAGGCAGCCGGCTCGCTGATCGAGAAGGATGGCAGGACAGTTGGCTCGGAACTGATCGGCCAGCCGTTCTCCGACCCGAAGTACTTCTGGGGCCGGCTGTCGGCCACGGCGCCGATGCCGTATAACGCCGCGGCTTCGGCGGGATCCAACCTGGGCCCCACCAATCCGGCGCTGACCGATGCCGCGCGCGCGCGCGTCGACGCACTGCACGCCGCGGATCCGGACAACCAGGCGCCCGTGCCTGTCGACCTGGTCACGGCATCCGGCAGCGGGCTCGACCCGCATATCAGCCCTGCGGCCGCGGAGTACCAGGCGGTGCGCGTCGCCCGCGCCAGGGGGATTCCAATCGAGCAGGTGAAGCAACTGATTGCGGCAAATACCGAAACGCCGCTACTGCCGGTCCTGGGCGACCCGGGAGTCAATGTCCTGAAGCTGAACCTTGGACTGGATGCCATCGCACGGAAGTAACCCGGTGCCGGGATGCGGATGCGAGGCAGGACTGGTTTGCCAATGCCAGGATAGAGGGTGAGCCGACCGATGCCTGATGCCGAACTGCGCGGAGCCGGCGCGCGCCCCGATCCCGATGCCCTGCTCCAGATGGTGCAGGAGGAAGGCGCTCGCGCCTCGCGCGGCAAGCTCAGGGTCTACTTTGGCGCTTCCGCCGGGGTCGGCAAGACGTTCGCCATGCTCACCGCGGCGCGGACGGCGTCTGCACGGGGCACCGATGCTGTCATTGGCATCGTGGAGACCCACGGCCGCGCCGAGACCGAAGCGCTGATCGCCGGTATCGAGCGCTTGCCAATGAAGGACGTGCCGTACCGCGAGCGGGTTCTGCAGGAGTTCGACCTGGACGCGGCGCTGGTCCGGCGACCGGCCCTGGTCCTGGTTGACGAACTGGCCCATTCCAACGCACCGGGCAGCCGCCATCCGAAGCGGTGGCAGGATATCCAGGAATTGCAGGCTGCCGGGATCGACGTCTGGACCACGGTCAATGTGCAGCATCTGGACAGCCTGAACGAGGCGGTGGGCGGCATCACCGGCATCCGCGTCTGGGAAACCGTGCCGGACGTTGTGTTCGACAGCGCCGACGAAGTCGTGCTGGTGGACCTGCCGGCCGACGAGCTGCTGCGCCGGCTGAAGGAAGGCAAGGTCTATCTGCCGGAGCAGGCGCGACACGCGGCGCGCAACTTTTTCCGGAAAGGCAATCTGATCGCCCTGCGCGAGCTGGCGCTGCGCCGGACCGCCGACCGGGTGGACTCCGATGTCCGAGCATGGCGTCAGTCCGAAGCCGTTCAAGGCGTGTGGCGGACCCGGGAGGCGGTGCTGGCTTGCATCGGTAGTGGTGACGATGCCGAGCAGGTCGTCCGGAGTGCGCGCCGGCTTGCCGGCCAGCTCGATTGCGACTGGCATGTGGTGACCATCGCCACCCCCAGGCTGGCACCCCCGTCCGATTTCGCAAAGACTCGCCTGCAGACGGCCATGCGTCTCGCAGAGGAGTTGGGCGCACGCACCGAGACCCTGGCGGGCAACGACATGGTCCAGGCAATCGTGGGGTACGTGCGCCGCCACAACCTGACCAAGGTGGTCATCGGCCGGGCGCCGGCAGACTGGCGCCGGGGCGGCGCCTCCGTTGCGGAGCGGGCCCGCTCCCTTCTCGGCCTGGCCTTGACGCCATTTGTGAACGCGCCGGCCTGGCTGTTCGGCCGCCGCAGTTTTGCCGATGCGCTGGCGCTCGGGTGTCCGGAGATCGATATCATCCGCGTGGCGGCAGACACGACGCGGGTGGATCTTCGCCCGCGCCATGGCACTGAAGCGCCAGACGCCCCAGCGCCAGGCGACGGGGCCACGCGCAAAGATTATTTGTGGGCGGCGGCATGGTGCGCCGGTGCCACGGCACTGTCGGCCCTCGCATTTCCATGGTTCGACGTCGTCAACATTGCCATGCTGTTTCTGGCGGCAGTGGTCGGCGTCGCGCTTCGCCATGGCCGCGGACCGGCGGCGCTGGCTTCGGTATTGGCCGTGGCCGCCTTCGACTTCTTCTTCGTACCGCCGCGGCTGTCGTTCGCCGTCAGCGACGTACAGTATCTGCTGACGTTCCTCGTGCTGCTATCCGTGGGGCTGGTCATCGGGCAACTGACTGCCGGTTTGCGCGAACAAGCGCAGGTGGCGGTGCAGCGCGAGAACGATGCCCGCACGCTGTACGAACTGGCCCGTGAACTCTCCGCGGCGCTGGTGCCGAACCAGATTGTCTCGATCGCCAGCCGTTTCCTGCGTGCTGCCTTCGATGCCAATTCAGCCTTCTTCCTGGTTTCCGCGGAAGGCCGCTTGCTGCCGCCCGTGTCCGATGTCGAGCAGCATGACACCGGGGCGCGAACCGACTCGATCGACCGTGTACTGGCAGAGTGGGTATTCGATCACGGCCAGCCCGCAGGCACCGGCACGCATACCTTGCCCGGCAGCACCGTGCTGTATCTGCCATTGAAGGCGCCGATGCAGACCCGTGGCGTGCTGGCGGTCGAGCCTGCGGTATCACGCGCCTTTGCGCAACCTGCGCTACGGCGCCAGGTCGATGTGTTCTGCACGCTGATCGCGATCGCCATCGAGCGCTTGCATTACGTCGAAGTTGCGCAGCTGGCCTTGCTGTCGATGGAGTCTGAGCGCCTGCGCAGCTCATTGCTGGCCGCTGTCTCCCATGACCTGCGCACCCCGCTGACCAGCCTGATCGGCATGGCGGAAACCATGCAGCGCAGCGATCCCGGGCTGGCGCCGTCACTGGCCGAGACCGTGGCCGCCATGCTGGAACAGGCCAGGCGCATGCGGACCATGGTGGTGAATCTGCTGGACATGGCGAAGCTGCAGGGCCGGGAAGTCCGGATGAGCAAGGAGTGGCAATCGGTGGAGGAGCTCGTTGGCGCCAGCCTGGCTGCCATGCGCGAGGCGCTCGAGCACCACCGCGTGGTTGTCGTCGACTTGTCCCGGGTACCCCTGGTCGAATGCGACGCCGTGCTGATCGAGCGCGTGCTGTGCAACCTGCTGGAGAATGCCGCCAAATACACGCCTGCCGGCACAGAGATCCGGCTCTCGGCCGCGCCGGTCGACGACGAGATCAGGATCGCGGTAGAGGATGATGGCCCGGGCGTGCCCAAGGGCAAGGAACGGCAGATCTTCGAGAAATTCACGCGCGGTGAGCGCGAATCCGCGACGGCGGGCGTCGGCCTGGGCCTCGCCGTATGCGAGGCAATCGTGCAAGCCCATGGCGGGCGCATCTGGGTGGAACCCGCGCAACGGCCAGACCGGCCCGGCGGCCAGGCGGGCGCGCGCTTCCTGGTAGCGTTGCCGCGTAGAAATCCGCCAGCGGTGGAGCCGGAGCAGACTGATGCCTAGAGAGAGAGTTGATGCCATTTGATTTTTCCCCAACAGTCTTGCTGGTTGAGGATGAGCCGCATATCCGGCGCTTTGTCCGCTCGACCCTGGAGTCTGAAGATTGCACGGTGCATGAGGCAGAATCGCTCAAGCGCGGACTGATCGAGGCAGGCACCCGGCAACCTGACCTCGTCATTCTCGACCTGGGTTTGCCGGACGGAGACGGGGTGCGATTGATCAGCGAGATCCGTACGTGGACTGACGTACCGGTGCTGGTCCTGTCGGCACGTAGCGGAGAAGCCGACAAGATCGGTGCGCTGGATGCCGGCGCGGATGACTACCTGACCAAGCCCTTTGGCGTTGGCGAACTGGTCGCACGCCTGCGCGTGCTGCTGCGCCGGCATGCCAGGGCCAACGCCCAGGGCTCGCACCAGATCCTGTTCGGCGACGTGCAGGTTGACCTGGCCAGCCGCGTCGTCACCCGCTCGGGACAGGCCGTGCATCTGACGCCGATCGAGTATCGGCTGCTTGCGGTTCTGATCGCCCACCGCGGCAAGGTGATGACGCACCGGGAGTTGCTGCGGGAGGTGTGGGGACCCTCCCAGGCCGAAAGCAGCCAGTACCTGCGCGTCTATATGGGACATCTGCGGCACAAGCTCGAAGCGGACCCGGCGCGGCCCGCCCACTTGCTGACGGAAATCGGGCTGGGCTACCGGTTTGCCGGGTAGCGCCGAAATCCAGGCGCATTGATTGGATTTGTACGCGGGCACCGCGGCTTTTGATACCGTTTTTACGCGTCAGGCCATATCGTGGCGAGGCTCCCTGCAACGGGGATTTTTTTAACTCTCGCCACAACAACAATGACTGACCTGCGCCAAACCGCGGCCACGCTGCTCGCATGCTCCGCATCTTCCATCTTCCTCGCTGCCATGCCGGCCATGGCGCAATCCCAGCCTGACGCCGTGCCGTCCCCGCATACGTTCACGGCCAACGTGTCGCTGGTCTCGGACTACCGCTATCGCGGCATCAGCCAGACCAACCTGCGCCCGGCCATCCAGGGTGGCTTTGACTACGCCCACGAAAGCGGCTTCTATCTGGGCAACTGGAACTCCAGCATCAGCTGGCTCGAGGATGCCAACCCGGCGGTCTCGGCCGCGGTCGAGATGGATTTCTACGGCGGCTTCAAGAACACCTTCAAGGTCGCCGGCACCGAGTTCAACTATGACCTGGGCGTGCTCGAGTACTACTACCCGGGCAGCTACAACAACCCGCGCCCGTACACCACCGAGCTGTACGCCGGCATCGGCTGGGGCCCGGTCATGCTCAAGTACTCGCACTCGGTCACCAACCTGTTTGGCTGGGCCGACAGCAAGAACAGCGGCTACATCGACCTGAGCGCCAACGTGCCGCTGAACTTCTGGGACCTGACCCTGAACGCGCACGTCGGCTACCAGGGCGTAAAGCACAACAGCAATGCCTCATACACCGACTGGAAGATCGGCCTGACCAAGGACCTGGGCAAGGGCTTCGCGCTGGCGGTGGCCTATGTGGACACCAATGCCAAGGAATCAGCCTACACCAGTGCCAACCGGGGCCGCTACCTCGGCAAAGCTGCGGCCTGGGCTTCGCTGACGAAGACGTTCTGAGCGCGAGCGCTTTGCCAGCGTCGCTGATTTTGATGCGGATTTAACGCCAAAGCCCAATATCCTTGCATCAAATTTAGGCGGCGCTGGCTAGCATAAAGCCATGTCCAATACGCGACCCGCTACCGCGCGGGTCCATCCAATCATGCGACAGTCAAGCCTGGCCGTTGATACCGTTCCCCGACGCACCGCCCTGCGCCACAGCAAAGCCACCATGCCCGCGCTGCGCGCGGTCTCCCAGCCGGCACCGGCCTGGATCCGCATGCGTCTTGCGGTGGCATCCACCGAGGTGTTCGGCCTGCGCCAGACCATGCACCGGGCGCTCGGTGAACTGGCCCGCGTCTATGTGGTGAACGTGGACTACCGGCACGGCGAAACCACGCTGCACGTGGAGGTCGCACGCACCGACCGCGACGCGGCCATGGATGCCATCATGACGGCATTTCCGGCGGCGGAGTTCGGTGTCACGACAGCCCTGCGAGACGACTATGTGGCGCACTGAGGAAGAGAGCTTCTCCGGTGCCGCCGTGCACGCCTGCACCGGTATCGCAGCGATTTCCCGCCAGTCGCCATGGGGCATCTGGGTGCCCATGGTCACGCCGATGCGTGCCGGCTCGCTGGACCTGCAGGGCACCGCCAGGCTGGTTGAGAGTTACGTCGAGGCAGGCGTAAACGGCCTGATCATATTGGGCACGACCGGCGAGGGAAGCCTGCTTTCCACGCACGAGCGGCAAGTCTTCACGGCGGCAGTGCTCGAGGCCGTCCATGGCGAGCTGCCGGTGATGGCTGGCGTCGGAGCGGTCGATACCCGCGCGGTGTGCGCGCAAGTTGCCGAACTGGACGGCTTTGATCTTGCCGGCTACCTGGTGCCGCCGCCCTACTACCTGCGGCCATCCGATGAGGGCATCGTGTGGCATTTCAATGAGGTGGCGCGCGCAACCGAACGCCCCCTGATGCTGTACAACGTGCCGAAGCGAACTGGCTGTGCGATGTCGCCAGCGCTCATCCGATCGCTGCTTGCGCAACCGCAGATCTCGGCGGTCAAGGAGTGTGACGCCGGCAATCTCCGCGCACTTGCCAACGATCCGCACGTCACCGTGCTGTGTGGCGAAGATGCTGCCTTGCTGGATCACCTGCTTGCAGGTGGCGCCGGCGTGATCGCCGCGTCCTCGCATATTCGTCCGGACCTGTTCGTGCGCCTGCTGCATCTGGCGCAGACGGGCCGCTTGCGCGCGGCCCACGGCTTGTTCGCGAAGCTCGCGCCGTTGATCTCGCTCATGTTCGCGGAGCCGAATCCGGCACCAGTGAAAGCTGCGCTGGCGCTATCCGGCGTGATTTCGCCGGAAACCCGACAGCCGTTGCAGCCAGCAAGTTCCGCGTTGGTCCAGAGGCTGGAAGAGGCCATGGCCCTTCTTCCTCCGCGTTCCGTGGCGCGGGATGAGCATCTGGCGGCATAAAAGGCTAGCCATCCTTGCCTTTCGGCCTCTCCGGCGGCATCGCATCGCGGGCGGCGCCTGATATGAATTTGTCTGGCCAACAGTGCCATGAAATGAGTTGGCCCGCACCCAACACAATGTCTGCCTGACGGGGATCGGAAAGTGCCAGCATTCCCTGAAAAACCTTTGTTTTTCAGGATGTTATGGATTTTATTGCAGCACCGTCCCGGGCCTGGCACGGCCCATGCTCTATACCCTTCGAGCGCAACAACGTGCTCCCCCAACCGAACCCCAAGGAGACTTACCATGCAATCGACCCTCATGATCAAGGATCTGCCGCTCGACCAGGAACTCGACGGCAAGACCATGTCCGCTGTGCGCGGCGGCCACGCCGTCTCTGTTGTTGGCGGCAACTATCAGAACGTCGTTGGCGGCGGCGGCTTTGCCAGCCCGACCATCGGCTTGCAGGTCGGCGCGACCGTGAACACGATCGACGCCAGCTCGCACCTCAGCCTGAAGATCCCCACCATGCAGAACTTCGGCAACGGCACCCAGGTGGCCACGCTGTAACAACGCTGCATGCGGGAGTCCCGCCGAGGCGGGACTCCCCTTCAACCGAATCCCCAAGGAGACTTACCATGCAATCGACCCTCATGATCAAGGACCTGCCGCTCGACCAGGATCTCGACGGCAAGACCATGTCCGCTGTGCGCGGCGGCAGCGCCTACTCTGTTGTCGGCGGCAACTATCAGAACGTCGTCGGCGGCGGCGGCTTTGCCAGCCCGACCATCGGCTTGCAGGTCGGGCCGACCGTGAACACGATCGACGCCAGCTCGCACCTCAGCCTGAAGATCCCCACCATGCAGAACTTCGGCAACGGCACCA
>NZ_JBXAGS010000014.1:0-65380 GCF_058794355.1 Cupriavidus sp. GW823-FHT07B10 | reverse complement strand
CAGGTGGCCACGCTGTAACAACGCTGCATGCGGGAGGCCCGCCGAGGCGGAACTCCCCTTCAACCGCCCCCCAAGGAGACTTACCATGCAATCGACCCTCATGATCAAGGATCTGCCGCTCGACCAGGAACTGGACGGCAAGACCATGTCCGCTGTGCGCGGCGGCAGCGCCTTCTCTGTTGTCGGCGGCAACGCCCAGAACGTCGTCGGCGGCGGTGGCTTTGCCAGCCCGACCATCGGCTTGCAGGTCGGGCCGACCGTGAACACCATCGACGCCAGCTCGCACCTCAGCCTGAAGATCCCCACCATGCAGAACTTCGGCAACGGCGTCCAGGTGGCCGCGCTGTAACGGGATCGAGATGCGTCGCCCCCGCTTCAACGGGTGGCGACGCACCTTGGAGTCCGCAGCGGAAGATACCGCCTGCGCTATCTTCCACTGCCTTCTCTGACCAAGTCTGAACGGGTCATCGTGGTCCTTGGGGAGGGTGCCCCGGGATGATGATCCCGGAGCTACGCCATCACCTCACATCCGTCCCTTCCAGGGCACCAGGACCTTCGCCAGCTTGCGCATCAGCAGGTCGAACACGTAGGCGATCAGCCCGATCAGCACGATGCCCATGATCACCACGTCGGTACGCAGGAAGTTGGAGGCATTGAGCACCATCTGGCCAAGGCCGGCGGTGGCGGCCACCATTTCAGCGGCAACCAGGGTGGTCCAGCCGAAGCCGATGGCGATGCGCATCCCGGTCAGGATATCGGGCAGCGCGGCGGGGATCACCACATGGCGGACCACCTGCCACGGCGTGGCGCCCATCGAGTACGCCGCGTTGATCTGCTCGATGGTGACCGAGCGCACGCCGGCCTGGGCCGACATTGCCAGCGGCGCGAAGCAGGCCAGGAAGATCAGCAGCACCTTCGAGGTCTCGTCGATGCCGAACCAGATCACGATCAGCGGCAGGTACGCCAGCGGCGGCAAGGGGCGGTAGAACTCGATCGGCGGATCGAACACGCCGCGTGCGATGCGCGACACCCCCATCATCACGCCGACCGGCACCGCCGTGACCACCGCCAGCCCGAAGGCACCGAACACGCGCATCATGCTGGCCGCGAAATGCTCGGTCAGCGGCTGGCCGCCTTGCAGGTTGCCCTGCCAGGCATCGATAAAGGCGGTGACGATGGACTCAGGCGTGGGCAGGAACAGCGGCGGCAGCCAGCGCAGGTGGCTGGCGAGCCACCACAGTGCGAGCAGCAGCACCACGGTGATGGTGGAGATGCGTGAGCTTGACCCCTCGCCGGGCAGGCGGTAGCCCGAGACGGTCTTCATTTGCTGGCTGGCCCCGGCCGCGGCGGCTTTGGTGACGCGCGGCGTGGGTTCGATGCGTTGGACGGAAGCGGGCATCTCGTGTTCCTCAAGCGGTGGCATGGATCAGATCAATGATCTCTTCGCGATAGCGGATGAACTCCGGGTCGGCCTTGACTGCACGGGCGTCCCCGCATTCGATGAAGCGCCGCGCGAACGGCAGTTCATAGGTGTGCGCGATGCGGCCAGGCGACGGCGTCATGACAATCAGCCGCGTGGCCAGGAACAGCGCCTCTTCCACGCTGTGCGTGATAAAGAAGACGATCTTCTGTTCCTTGGCCCAGAGCTTGAGAATCAGCGCCTGGATCGATTCGCGCGTCAGCGCGTCGAGCGCGCCCAGCGGCTCGTCCATCAGCATCACCGCCGGATCACAGGCGAGCGCGCGGGCAATCCCGACGCGCTGCTGCATGCCGCCCGAGAGCTGATAGACCGGCTTGCCGGCGACATCTTCCAGCCCGACCGCGGCCAGCTTCTCATGCGCGACCCGCATCCGTTCGGCACGCGACACCCCACGCAGGCGCAACCCCAGCGCGACGTTGTCCGCCACGCTGAGCCACGGCATCAGGGCGTGCTTCTGGAACACCACGCCGCGTTCGGCACCCGGCCCGCGCACCACCTTGCCGGACAGCCGGATCTCGCCTTCCGAGGGTTCCATGAAGCCTGCGATGCACGACAGCAAGGTGGTCTTGCCGCAGCCCGAGGCACCGAGCGCCACGACGAAATCGCCGCGCTCCATGGTGAGGTTGACTTGCGACAGGGCCAGCGTTTTGGCGCCGCCCGCGACGCCGTAGTTGACACTGAGATTATCGATTTCAAGCTTGTACATGATGGGTTTCCGCAACAGGACTTTCGGGGCCGCGCGGGACTGGCTTGAGCGCGGCGGCCATCTTCAGCGCGATGGGCGCGGCGTCAGCGCAACGCCCGCTTTGCCCATTCCGCATTGACGCCCGGGCCATAGTCCGGCAGGACGGTCTGGATGGTGCCCTGCTCCTTGAGGAACTGCGCCGCGGACTGCAGCGCGCGCGCCGCGCCGCCGCCCAGCCAGCGCTCCGACACCTGCTCCTGCAGCGTGGGGAAGGCGTACAGCGCCATGCTCGCGGGTACCGTCTCGGGCTTGGCGCCAGACACCTTGGCCACCGCCTTCACCATGGGCGAATCGGGGGTCCAGGACGCCTTGTTCTTGCGGTAGTTTTCATCGGCGGCGGCCAGCACGCGCACCAGCTTGACCATGAACTCCGGGTTCTCACGGGCAAACTTCTTGTTGGCGATCATGCCGTCGAAGGTGGCCTTGCCGGTGTCGGCGGCGATCTGGCCGGAGGTCATCAGCACGGTGCCGGACTGCTTGAGCTTGGCCAGCACCGGGTCCCAGATAAAGGTGGCGTCGATGTCGCCACGCTCCCAGGCGGCGGCTACTTCGGGCGGGCGCATGTTGACGATGCGGACGTCCTTCGGATTGATCCTGGCGCGCTCCAGCGCGACCAGCGTGTGGTAGTGCGTGGTCGACACGAAGGGCACGCCGACGCGCTTGCCCTTCAGGTCGGCGACGCTGGCAATCTTGCTGCCATTGCGCGCGACCATCGCCTCGGCCGCGTTGATATCGTCCAGGATCCAGAACAGTTCGACATCCAGCCCTTGCGACAGCGCCGACGCAATCGGCGAGGTGCCGGCCTCGCCAATGGCGATCTGGCCCGAAGCCATGGCGCGGATCACGTCCCCGCCGCCGCCGAACTGCCGGAACGAGACCGTGTAGCCGGTCTGCTTTTCCAGCTCCTTCATGTCCTGCGCGTAGCGCCAGGGCACCACCATGTCCTGGTAAGCAATTACTACATTCTTGCTCTGGGCGTGTGCGGCTGGCGCCAGCGCGGCCACCAGGGCGAAATACGTCGCTATCTGCTTGATCCACCGCATCGTTTTGCTCCTCGGAACGGGAAATATGTTTGGGGGTCACGGCTTTATAGGTGAGGGCCATTCCGGGCCTATAGGACCAGTTGCCCGGATTCGCTGGGACCAGAACGGTCCGCGCCGGCGCAGGCCGCGCCAGGCCGTGAAATGGGCTGGCGCGGGTCGGCGTCAATCATGGAAATCCTTAGCGGCCTCCGGCGAGGCCATGGTCGTGCCGGAGGCGCTTGCCGAGGCCGTCGATGGACTCAGTGCACGGCCCTGGCGCCGCCCGCGGCAGTCAGGCGGTAAGGGAGAACCCGGAGTCGAAGGTCTGCCGCACATCGAGCCGCTGCTTGAGCAACCCAGCTTTCTGGTAGAAATCCGCCGTGCGCTGCTGCTCGGCGATCAGTTCGGCATCGATCTGCCGCCATTGCGTGTGCCGCCGCTCGAACTGCAGCCGTGCCGCCTGCGGCGGGATCCCGATGATGCGGGCGAGGGCCGCCGAGAACTCCGGCACGTGCTGGTAGGACCATTGCTGCGCACGCACCACCCGGCGCAGGAAGTCTTGCAGCACCGCGCGCTTGGCCGCCAGCGCGGCATCGGTGGCTGCCAGGTAGCTGAGGCCGGACCACAGCCCGCGTCCGCTGACCAGCACGCGCGCGTGGCCGCTGGTTTCCGCCATCGCGGTATAGGGTTCCCACGTCGCCCACGCGTCCACCGAGCCGCTGCTCAATGCGAGCTTGGCATCCGCCGGCGGCAGGAAGCGGAGGTTGGCGTCCTCCGGCTTCAGCCCCGCGGATTCCAGCGCCTTGAGCGTCACCAGGTGGCCGATCGAGCCACGGTTGGTGCCAATGCTCTTGCCTTTCAGGTCGGCCGCCTGCCGCAGCGGCGAGTCGGGCCGCACCAGGATTGCCGTGCCGTAGGGATCAGAGCGGTTGGCGCCGATCAGCTTGATCCGCGTGCCGGCCGCCAGCGCGAAGATCGCCGGGGCATCGCCGATCGGGCCGCTGTCGACCGCGCCCGCGTTCAGCGCCTCGGCAAGCGGTGCCGCGGCAGGGAACTCGGTCCATTGAATGTCGTAGTTCAGGCCGTCGAGCGCGTTGGCGGATTCGAGCAGCGCGCGCAGGCCGCCCTTCTGGTCGCCGGCTTTCAGGACCGGGCGCCCCTGCGCTTGTGCATTGCCGGTGGCGAACGTGGTGAAGGAAAGGATGGGGCCGGAGGCGAGCGCGGCCGTGGCGGCGGCGCCCTGGCGCAGGAACTGTCGTCGGGAAGCGGTCATGGCATTCGCGGGGAGATTGAAACCCACGAACCTACGCGCGCAGCACGCGAAAACCAACGAAGAAAACCGGCATTCCATATGCGTGGAGCATGCCGGACGGGACGTTCTTTGCGATGCTCAGGCGCGCGCCCGCACGCCAGGATGCTTCGTGTCCCTTTACTCTTTGCTCTCTTGTGCTTTCGCCCGGGTAGCCGCGGACGGTGCCTTCCTCTTCGACTTGCCCTGATTGAACGCAATCGCGGCACGGATGAGATTCTTCATGGCACGCGCATCAATCTTGTCGCCCTCGAAGAGATCGATCGCACGCCACTTGTTGCCGCCGAGGCCGGCGTTGAAGAGCTTGTCGGGATCCGGCAGGCTCGCCCCGTTGGAGAAGGTGATCTTCACCTTCTCCTTGTGCGCGTTGGCGACCGCGATCATGCCGTCGCGTGACCACACCGGGCTCCCCATCCATTTCCATTCCTCGATGATCTCGCCGTCGGCCTCGAGGATGGTCTTGCGGAGCTTCGCCAGCGTCTTGCCACGCCAGTCAGTGAGTCCTGCGATCAGCTCGTCGATACGTTCCGATGGATTCATGGATGCCTATTCCTCGAATTTTTCCCGCGCATGAGGCAGCTCGCGTCCGGCCATGACAGAGAGCGTTCCGGTCGATCCCTCGTTCGTTGCCCGATCCGCTTCAGCAGGTTAGCATAGCCCGATTGTCGTGCTTCAAGCACTGTCGTCAGCGGCTATGTCTGCCCTGGGCGACTTGGCCTGTCTGTCAGGTGGTCAGCGTGTATTCGATGGAGTGAAGGCAATGGCGAACCAACCATCCAGGAAGCCGGCGCACGCCGCAACGAAGACTCCGGCCAGGCGGGCCGCTGCCAGCCCGCCCCTGCTCGCAGGCGGCAACCCCCAGATCGCGAAGGCCGACGGAGATGCCCCCGTGCAGGCCTACATCGCCGCCATGCCGGGCTGGAAACAGGACGCCGGGCGCCGTCTCGACGCGCTCATCGAGCGCAACGTTCCCAACGTCCGCAAGGCAGTGAAGTGGAACTCGCCGTTCTATGGCATCGAGGGCCAGGGCTGGTTCCTCAGCTTCCATTGCATGACGAAGTACATCAAGGTGGCCTTCTTCCGTGGCATGTCGCTGCGCCCTGTTCCCCCTGTCGAATCCAAGGACAAGAACACGCGCTACTTCCACATCCACGAAGACGCCGAGCTTGACGAGGCGCTGGTGGCAAGCTGGGTCCGGCAGGCATCGGAGCTGCCTGGCTGGGTTCCGTAAGCCCCCGCCCTCAGAACCACGCCGCAAGCGTCCCCAGCCCTTCGATCCCGGCGCTGACGCGGGTTCCGGCAGAGGCAAAGAGCAGCCCGGTGCAGGTGCCGGTGGTCACCACTTGCCCGGCTTTCAGCCCCGCCCCGCGCGCGGCGCAGTGGTTGGCCAGCCAGACCAGCAGCGCGCCGACATCAGGGCTCTGGTGCCCGCCGACGGTATGCGCCACGGTGCGCCGGCCGAAGCGCAGCGTGGCCTCCAGCGCGCCCAGGTGCAGCCACTCGCGCGCGAACGGCGTGGGGCGCCCCGTCACCAGTGCGCCATGGCTGAGCAGGTCGGCCAGCTGCGCATCGCTGCCGGCCCCGAGCCAGTCCTCCAGGCGGCTTTCCACGACTTCAATGGCAGGCACCACCAGCGCAAGCGCGGCCTCGATATCCCGGCGCTCATAAGGCCGGCCGCGCGGCGGCAGGCTGGCGCCGAGCACAAAGGCAACCTCCACCTCGATGCCGCGCAGGCGCCAGGCCGGCCCCCGCAGGCCCACGCCATCCGGCAGCAGGCCGGCCGCCGGCAGCGGCGCACAGGCGGGTTCCTGGCCCGGCCCCCTCGCACCAACCTTCCAGCCGCCAATCGGGCCGATCATGGCAAGCGTGGCATCCTGCACGGCGTAGCTGCCGCCATGCGCAAGCGGGTGCAACAGTGCCGGATCGACGCGCTCGCCGCGCGTACGCGCGACGCAGAGCATCTGCGCGAGCGCCGCCGGCGTACCTGGCGCAACCAGGGTCTTCATCGGCCCTGCCCGTCGAGCGGGAATCCCGGCGCCCTCGGGAAGGCCTGCTCGAACTGGCGCGCGATTGCCAGCAGCAACGCATCCTCGGCCGGCGCCGCCACCAGCTGGAGGCCAACCGGCAAGCCCTCTGCCTCGCCGCATGGCAACGAGATCGCGGGCAGGCCGGCAGCATTGGCGAATGCGGTGAACACCGCATGGCCACGCGGCCCGGCCTCGCGGCCTTCGATCACAGGCGGGTGCGACTGTGCGGCCGGCCATGGCAATGCCGCTGCGGCGGGCGTCAGCAGCAGGTCGTAGCGTGCGAACAGCAAGGAAAGCTCGCTGCGCAGACGCTCCACGGCCATCAGCAGATCAAACAGCTGCACGGCACGCAGGCCTGCGCCAGCCGATGCATTGGCCTGCGTGGCAGCACCGAACGTGCCCGCATCGAGCGGCGGGCAGAACGGCAGTTGCGCGCCGCCCTGCTCCACCAGCCAGGCCAGGCCGGCCTGCGACAACAGCGACCATTTGGCATTGGTCGCTTCAGCCAGATCGAACGCCTGCGCGGTATCCACCGTGTGGCCAAGTTCACGCAGCGCTTGCGCTGCCTGCCCGGTCAAGGCAGCGATGCGCGCATCCACCGGATGATCGCCGAACCGGGGCACGTGCAAGACCCGGCATGGCCGCGGCGGCATCTGCAGCGGCACGCCGGCAAAGCGCCGGGAATCGGGATCGCGCGGGTCGGGCTGGCCCAGCGCCTCGGCCATGGCCATCGCATCGGCCACGCAGCGGGCCAGCGGGCCGACCACTTCATGGCGCATGAAGATCTCTGGCAGCCCATCGCCGCGCGGCAGCCGGCCGGGCGACGGCTTGAAGCCCACCAGCCCGGTATGCGAGGCCGGGCGCCGGATCGAGCCGCCGCCGTCGGTGCCCAGCGCCAGCGGGCAGCAGCCCGATGCCACCGCCGCCACCGCGCCGCCGGAAGACCCGCCCGGCGTCAGGGCCGGCTGCCAGGGATTGCCGGTTGTGCCGAAGACGAGGTTGTCGGTATAGCCCTGCATGGCGAACTCCGGCACATTGGTCTTGCCGAAGATCAGCGCCCCGGCCGCGCGCAGGCGCGCCACCGGTAGTTCGTCGCGGTTCGGGACAAAGCCCGCCAGCGCGCGGCTGCCCCAATGCGTGGGCAGGCCGCGCACGTGCAGGTTGTCCTTGACGGTGACCGGCACGCCATCGAGCGCACCCAGCGGCTCGCCACGGCGCCAGCGCGCGGTGCTCTCCTGTGCCGCCGCCATGGCGCCTTCAGTATCGAATGCGATCACGGCGTTCAGCGCCGGATTGCAGTGCGCCGTGCGCGCCAGGCAGGACGCCAGCGCCTGTTGCGGCGTGAAGCGGCCGGTGGCGTAGCCGTCGGTGAGCGCATGTGCCGGCAGTTTCCAAAGATCATCCATCGTCGTCTCCGCCGTCCTCAGTGATCACTTGAGCCCGACCAGCGGCCCGATGGTCTGCTTCCAGATGGCCGAGCATTGCGGGTAAGACTTGTCGCAGACCTCGGTCCAGGTCGGCAGCGAGACCGTGGTCAGCGCGTCGCGCACCAGCTGCAGGTCGGCCGGACGCACGGGCACCTCCTTCATGGCGAACTTCTTGCCGGTCTTGCACGGCTCTTTGCCGACGTTGCAGCGCGAGGCATCCTCGAACAACTCGCGCGAGTAGGACCAGGTATCGCGCTCGAAACGCTGGAAGGCCTCGGCCAGGCGCGTTTGCTGGTCGGGCGGCAGCGCGTTCCAGCGGCTGAGCTTGATGGCGTACGCATTCAGCGCGATCTGGAAGCCAACTGGCATGAAGTATGAGGTGACCTCGGGCCATCCCGCCGTGTTCGCCGAGCTCGGGCCGGTGATCGCGCAATCGGTGACGCCGCGCTCGAGCGCCTGCTGGGTCTCGCCGAAGGGGATCGTCACCGGAATGCCGCCGAGCTTCTCGATGAACTTGGCCAGGGACTGGTCATAGACGCGCACCTTCTTGCCCTTCAGGTCGGCCAGTCCGCCAATCGGCGACTTGCAGAACACCACCTGCGGCCCGAACGGCCAGATCCCGAGCAGCTTGGCGCCGTAGCGTTCCTGCAGGCGCTTGTCGAAGGCATTGCGGTAGGCATCCACGGCCTTGCTGGCCGAGCCGTAGTCGGTGCTCAGGCCAACGATGTCCGGCCCGAGGAAGAATGGCTCGTCGCGCGAGACCTGGGCCAGGCGCAGGCTGACGATGTCGAACAGCCCGGAGCGAAGCACGCGCAGGCCGTCTGAATCCTTGATGCCGAGCACATCCATCGGCTTGTAGTCGGCATCGATCGGCAGGCCGGTGTTCCTGGCGAAGTTCTCGAAAAAGGGCTGCTCCTTGTTCTGCTGGATCAGGCCGGTCGCGACGAGGTTGCCGGCTACCCGCAGCTTCGTTTGCTGGGCTGGTTGAGCAGGCTGTGCCTGGGCAGTGCCCGGCAGCAGCACGGCGGCAACGCAGGCGACATGGGCGGCCGCGATCAGCGCGCCGGCGATTCGTTTGGCGTTCATGGGAGCTTCCTTGGAGGTCAATGCCCGAACATCAGGTTGGGCAGATAGGTGGCAATCGCCGGGAAATGGATCAGCACGGCGGTCATTACCACCATGGCGGCAAAGAACGGCAGCGTGCCCTGGAAGACTTCATTGATCGATCCTTCGCCGCGCACGCCCTGGATCACGTAGAGCGTCATGCCGATCGGCGGGCTGATCAGCGAGATCTCGCACATCAGCACCATGAACACGCCGAAGAACACGGGATCGATGCCGGCCGCCTGCACGATCGGGAAGACCACCGGGACCGTGCCGACCAGCATCGGCATGGTCTCCAGCGCGATGCCCAGCACCAGGTAGAGGGCTGCCAGCAGCCACAGCAACACTGCCGGCGACACGTCCACCTGCTTCATCAGGCCGGCCAGCGCCTGCGGCACCCCCAGCATGGAGAGCACGAAGTTCAGGTAGAGCGCGGCCACCAGGATCAGCGCGGTCATCGCGGTCAGGCGCAGCGTGGAGCGGAAGCAGTCGTGCAGCATGGCGACGCTGAGCTTGCCGTAGGCGGCCGCCACCGGCAGGCACACCAGCACGCCGAGCGCGGCGCTCTCGGTGACCGTGGCCCAGCCGGTGTAGATGCTGCCCATCACCACCGTGAACACCAGCAGCGGTCCCGCCAGGTGCCGCGAGTTGCTCAGCCTGGCGAGCAGCGGCACACGGGCCTCGCGCGGGCCGCCCGCGGCGGGCTTCCACAGGCAGATCAGCAGGATCGTGGCCAGGAACAGCACGGTCATGATGGCCCCGGGGAGCACGCCCGCCACATACAGCCGCGCCGCCGAAGTATTGGTCATCGAGCCGTAGATGATGAAGGCCACGCCGGGCGGGATCAGGTTGCCCAGGCTGGCGCCGGCCGCGATCGAGCCCAGCACCATGCGCTGGTCATAGCCGCGATTGCGGAAGGAAGGCAGCGCGACCGTGGAAATCGTCGCCGCGGTGGCCACCGATGACCCTGACACCGCCGAGAACAAGGCCGAGGCACCGATATTGGTATGTAGCAGGCCGCCCGGCAGGCGGTTCAGCCAGTCGCCGAGCGACTGGTACATCTTGTCCGTCGCGCCGCCGCGCATCAGGATCTCGCCCAGCAGGATATAGAGCGGGATCGACAGCAGCAGGTAGTCCTCGCCGGCTGCCCACAACTGTTCGCCCAATGCGTCGATCGCTGGCATGCCGAAATAGGCCAGCGCCCCGGCCACGCCCACCACCAGCATGCTGGTGGCCACATGGAAGCCAAGGAACATCAGCCCCAGCATCAGGCACAGCCCGAGCAGGATTTCAATGGGACCGATCATGCTGCCGCTCCTTCGCTCTTGCCTTCAGCGCTGCCCTGGCCTGCGCCATTGCCCTCAGCGGGCGCGGCGGCGACGCGGATGTCCGCCTCCGCCTCGATCTCCTCGGCCAGGGTCTGCGGCCCGAACTGGCTGTTCAGGCGGGCCCAGTCGCGCCGCACCAGCAGCTGCAGGGCGTGCCAGGCGGCGCAGGCCGCCACCAGTGCGAACAGGGCATAGCCGGCCAGCCACAGGGTCTGGGGCATCCACAGGGGCGTGGCAAGCGGCGTGGACGCGGTGCTGTGCAGGTCGATGGTGTCCACCAGCACATGGCCGGCGCGCCAGAGACAGAGTCCGGCCACCGCAGCCAGGCTCAGCATCGCCAGCAGGTTGAGCACGGCCCGCACCTTGACCGGAAAGCGCGTCAGCAGGAAGTCCACCCGGGTATGGCCGCGCCCGACCAGGGTGTAGGCAAAGCCGCACGCGCCAAGGATGGCGTAGGTATAGCCGCCGATTTCATCGATACCCTGCAAGCTGAAGCCACCCAGCTTGCGCCCGAGCATTTCGACGCAGGTCGCCACCGACAGCACGATCAGCCACCATCCGCACAGGATGGCTATACGGTCAATGCCGGCGGCAAGCCGTCGGCTCCAGGGGGTATCGGCAAGCAGGGTCTTCATGGTGCGGGGGCCGGTCGTGACATTGCTTCCATTGAAGCGCATGGCCAGACCCGCGCGGCGGCTTTCCCGCACGCCGGAACTTCTTGAATAAACCCTTAGGAATCAACAGCTTTCCGGCGCGCCCGCGTGGAAAGGCAAGGACGCTGCGGGCACTGGCATCGGGCAGGGCACGCGGGTGCAGCGCCCGCCGTAGGCTGCGCTGATCTCTGTGGCAGCCCAACGCACCCAGGCGCCAAGCTCATCGAAACGGGCACGCACGATGCGCTGGCTGGAACCGGCCAGCGAGACCGCGGCGAAGGGCCGGCCGTGCTCGTCACAAATCGCGGCGGCAATGCAGCACAGGCCGACCGCATTCTGCTCGTCGTCCACCGCATAGCCGCGCCGGCGCACTTCGGCCAGGGTCTCATGCAGGCGCGAGGGGCGTGCAATGGTGTTGTTGGTCAGGCGCGGCAGGCCAAAGGTGCGCAGGTATTGCAGCACGTCGGGCTCGCTCTTGGCGGCCAGCACCGCCTGGCCCATGGCCGTGCCATGCAGCGGCGCACGCTGGCCCGGCCTGGCCAGCGCGCGGCTGCCGTGGGGGCCCTCTGCCTGGCAGGCGAAAACAATCTGCCCGTCGCTGGCCACGCCCAGGTTGACGGTCTCCCCGGACAACGCGCTCAACCGTTGCATCACCGGCAGGGCAAGTTCGCTGATACGGCGCCGGCGGGCGAAAGCGGCACCCACCGAGAAGCAACGCACGCCCACGTACCACAGGCTGCGCTCGCGATCGAACTGGACAAACTGGCGCTGCTCCAGAGTGGTCAGCAGGCGATGGACAGTCGACGTAGACAGGCCGCTGCGTGCCGCCAGATCCACCAGCCGGTAGCCCTCGTCGTCATCGGACAACAGCTCGATCAACTGGAGCGCGCGCGTCAGGGACTGCACCGTGCTGTCGCCGTCCCGGCATTCCCGCCCTTCCCGTGACGGAGGGTCGGCGCTGGCGGCAGGCGCCACCGCCCGTGTTGCGGCTTCCTTCCTGGCCTCCCTTGTCCTGGTCGTGGTGCCTGCCATGTGAGTCCCCTTGCTTGCGTTGCCGCACGCGGACGCAAGTTCCGGGCCACTGCCCGGTCACGGGCCTGGCCCACGCCGGACATGGGCATGCGGTCAGCCCGCACCGCCGCCGTGCCACATGCACTCGCTCCGCCCCGCCCTTCGCCCGACTTTAGTGCACAAAATTGTGTACAACCATGATGGAAGCCATTAAGAATATCTCGCCCAACGGCCGAAACACGAAGAGGGAAATCCCTTGTTTTCTTGTGCTGGCTCTTGTGGGCGGCCCGTTTTAACCTGTATACAATATTTCCAGCCGTTGCCTGGCATCCGGATTGCCTTCACCAGCATCCCGGATGCGGGCAAAAAGGCGCCACTTCTCCACCTATCGAGCAGATAACGTTGACGACCCAGCAAAGCATGGCCGCAAAAGCAGAGGCGCCTTCCATTGCGGAACGCATCAGCCAGGCCATCATGGAGCACCGCGTTGCGCCTGGCATGAAGCTGGCCGAGGAACGGCTCGCACTGGCTTTTCGCGTCAGCCGCACGAAGATACGGCAGGCCTTGACGGTCCTGGCCAAGGAAGGACTGGTGCAGCTGCATCCGAACCGCGGTGCCTATGTCACCAGTCCGTCGGTACAGGAAGCACAAGACTTGTTCGCGGCGCGCCGCGTGGTCGAACGTGACATTGTCTGCAATGTGGTCGCGCGCGCTGGCAAGGCCGGGCTACGCCGCCTGCGCCAACACCTGGCCAAGGAGGCCCGCGCCCGCGCGGATAACGATCATCGCACCCTGATCAAGCTCACGGGCGAATTCCACATGCTGCTGGCAGAGCTGGGCGGCAACAGTTTTTTCATCAAGCTGATGGGGGAGCTTTGCCCGCTCACCTGCCTGATCATCGCGCTCTACAACGCACCGAACGCACCGGCTTGCCCGGATGACGAGCACTCCGGCATCGTCGATGCGATCGAGGCTGGCGATGCCGCTACCGCCTGCGCGCGGATGCTTGCGCACCTGGATCACGTGGAACGCGAACTGAACCTCGGGCCGCGCGACAAGGGGGATGTCGACTGGGAGGCGGTGTTCGGCTGATGGCGCAGGCAGCCGGCCGCGCATCACACGGTGTTGCAGAAGACCTCGGTCAGCGTGTTCCCGACGACCGACCATGCGCCTCCCCCTCAGTCAATGGCTCCCGCGGCCGCCCGCCTTCAGACTGCCAGGCGCTCCACCGCCCTCTGACGCCTGACCATCCCCAACGAGAACATCGACAACCCTGCGACCAGTGCCGGCACGCCGATCAGTGCAAACAACGCCGGCATCCCCAACCCCATCGACAGCATCGTCGCCCCGCCGACCGACCCCACCACCGACCCCATCCGGCCAACGCCGTTGGCCCAGCTCACGCCTGTGGCACGGCAGTCGGTCGGATAGAAGCTGGCTGACAGCGCATTCGCACCCACCTGCGACCCTGAGACGCAGAAGCCCGCAAGGAACACCGCCATGCCCGCAGCCACCGGCTCGGAAGCAACGCTGCCCACCGCCGCGATGCCAAGCGCCGCCAGTGAGTAGCTGGACGCCAGCACATAGTGCGGATTGATCCGGTCCATCAGCCAACCCAGCGCAATCGCCCCCACCGTCCCGCCGACCTGGAACATGGTTGTCACCAGCGCGGCCGTGCGCAGCGAATGGCCCGCGGTGCGCAGCAGCGTCGGCAGCCAGCTGGACAGCAGGTAGATCACCAGCAGGCTCATGAAGAACGTCAGCCAGAACAGCAGCGTGCCCCGCAGCAGCTCGGGCCGGAACAGGTGCCGCACGGGCGAGCTGGTGCTGCGCTGTTCGCCGACCACGAAGGTGGCGTCGCGCAGGTCGGCTTGCGGCGCGATCTTCTGCAGCGTGGCGACGATGCGTTCGCGCTGCTTGCCGGCCAGCACGAGGTAGCGCACCGATTCCGGCAGCAGCCACAGCAGCAGCGCCGCCAGCACCAGCGGCATGACCCCGCCGGCCACCAGCACCGAGCGCCAGCCAAAGGCATCGATCAGCCCGGCGGAAGCCAGGCCGCCGAAAGCCGAGCCCAGCGTGAAGCCGCAAAACATGGTCGTGACCAGGAACGAGCGCCGCTTTTCCGGACAGAACTCCGAGGTCAGCGTGATGGCGTTGGGCATGGCTCCGCCCAGGCCCAGGCCGGTCAGGAAGCGCAGCAGCACCAGCATCCACAGGTCCTGCGACCAGGCCGAGGCCAGGCTGGCGGCACCGAAGAACAGCACCGACAGCACCAGCACGCCCTTGCGGCCGAAGCGGTCGGCCAGCGGGCCGAAGACGAAGGCGCCGACCATCAGGCCGCCGAGTCCGGCGCCGAACAGCGGCGCCAGCTGGGCCGGCGTCAGCTGCCATTCCGCGCGGATGGCTGGTGCGATGAAGCCGATCGCCGCGGTATCGAAGCCATCGACCGCAACGATCAGGAAGCACAGCACGACGATGCTCACCTGGAACGCCGACAGCGGCTGGCGGTCGATGAACGCGGTGACGTTCAGGGGTTGGCTGGCAGGCATGGTGGTCTCCTCCTTGATGCCAGGATTAGGGGCGAGTCACGTCCGGCTGCCTTATGCTCGGCCGCCAGATCGTTTCGGATTGACTGCGAAGAAAAGTTGCGCCAGCGGCTTACAGCCACGGCGTGGGGCTCAGGCACTGGTCGGCACGCCAGCCATGCAGCCACTGCAGCGCGTCGTAGAACTGCGCCTGCGTGCGGCCAGTCCACAGGCTGTTGCGCACCAGGCGGTCCACACCCTTGGCGTGGTAGACGCGGCCCATGTCGCGCGCGGCGTACAGCACGCGCGCGGTACGCGGGATGCGGGCCTGCTCGTACAGCTTGAATGCTGCCTCGTAGTCGCCGCCGGCGGCCTGCACCGCGGCGCCCAGCGTGACTGCGTCTTCCAGCGCCTGGCAGGCGCCCTGGGCCACGTATTGGGTCATCGGGTGTGCGGCATCGCCCAGGATGGTGGCGCGGCCGAAGCTCCAGCGCTCGACCGGGTCGCGGTCGGCGGTGGCCCAGCGCTTCCAGGAAGTGGGCCGGTCCAGCATCTGGTGTGGCAGCGGATGGATGCCTTCGAAGTACGACAGCACTTCCGCCTTGCTGCCGTCGCGCACGCCCCAGGTTTCCTGCTCGCGGCTGTGGAAGGTCACCACCAGGTTGTACTGCTGGCCGCCGCGCAGCGGGTAGTGGACCAGGTGGCAGTGCGGGCCGGCCCACACCACCGGTGCATTGACCTGCAGGTCCTGCGGCATGTCGGCGACGTCGACCACGGCGCGGTAGACCACATGGCCGGTGACGCGGGGCTCATCGCCGATCAATGCCTGGCGGATGGCGGACTTGACGCCGTCGCAGCCGATCACCGCGTCGCCATGGTGATGCTCGCCGTGCTGGTCGATCACGGTCACACCCTTGTCGTCCTGCAGTAACCGCTCCACGCGCGTGCTCGTGCGAAAAGTGATCAGCGGATGGTCCTGCACCGCCTCCAGGATCGACACGTGGATATCAGCGCGATGGATCACCGCATAGGGGTTGCCGAAGCGTTCACGATACGCCTGCCCAACGTCAACCTCGGCGATCACGCTGGTATCGATCGCATCGCGCAGGCTGAGGTAGTCGGTAAAGACAGCCCGGCTGCGCGCAGCTTCGCCTACGCCCAGCGCATCCAGTGCGGCAAAGGCGTTGGCGGCCAGCTGGATGCCCGCGCCGATCTCGCCGATCTGCTCGGCCTGTTCCAGCAGTTCGATGCGGATGCCCTGGCGTGCGAGCGCCAGCGCAGCGGCGAGGCCGCCGATGCCGCCGCCGATGATGAGGACCTTGCCGGTCGCGTTGTTGGTACTGCTCATGCTTGTCTCCTGGCCTGCGTGGTGGCGTCAGGCGGTGTAGTCGGGCTGGTGCGCTGGCGCGGCCTGGGCAAAGGCGGGATGGACGCTGGCGTGTGCGTAGACCGCCATCGCGCGCTGGTACCGGCTCAGGTCGCAGCCCATGCGCAGGGCGTTGGCAACTTGCGGCACCAGCGTGACGTCAGCGAGCGTCGGCGCATCGCCGAAGCACCACCTGCCATGCCCGTGCTGCGCCAGCAGGCGCTCCACGCCGGCCATGCCTTCATCGATCCAGTGGCGGTACCAGGCATCCTTCTGCTCGGGCGTGACCTTCAGCACGTCCTGCAGGTAGCGCAGCACGCGCAGGTTGTTGACCGGGTGGATGTCGCAGCCGATCAGCGTGGCCAGTTCCAGCACCCGCGCGCGCTGCACCGGGTCTTGCGGCAGCAGGCGCGGCACCGGCTGGAGCGCGTCCAGGTAGTCGATGATCGCGAACGACTGTCCGAGCGCAAAACTGCCATCCACCAGCGCGGGCACGGTCGCGGACGGGTTGATGCTTCCGACATATTCCGGCTCGCGGTGCTGGCCGGTGCGGATATTGACCGGCAGGTAGTCGTACGGCAGGCCCTTGAGGGCCAGCGCGATGCGCACCCGGTAGGACGTGGAGCTGTTGAAGAAACTATAGAGCTGCATGATCGGTAATGCCTGTGCTGCGATTCAGAGGTTCAGACCACGCGCACGGCCAGTTCGCCGAGGCCGTCCACGCCCGTGACCATGGTCTCGCCGGCCTTGACCGCGCCCACGCCTTCCGGTGTGCCGGTAAAGATCACATCGCCCGGTTCCAGGCGGAAGAACTGCGACAGGTAGGCCACCGTCTCGGCTACCGACCAGATCAGGTGCGACACGTCGCTGCGCTGCTTCGTGTCACCGTTGACGGTCAGCCAGATGCCGGCCTGCTGCGGATGCCCGATCTCGCTGGCGCGGTGGATCGGGGCGACCGGCGCCGAGGCATCGAAGGCCTTGCCGATTTCCCAGGGGCGGCCCATTTCGCGCATCTTCATCTGCAGGTCGCGGCGGGTCATGTCGAGGCCGACGGCATAGCCCCAGACGTGTTCGAGTGCCTGTTCGACCGGGATATCCGAACCAGCCTTGCCGATCACGGCCACCAGCTCGGCCTCGTAGTGGTAGTTCTGCGTCTGCGCCGGATACGGCAGGTCCAGCGTGGTACCTGCCTGCACCGGGACGATCGCGTCCGCCGGCTTGCAGAAGAAGAACGGCGGCTCGCGGTCGGGATCGAAGCCCATCTCGCGCGCATGGGCGGCGTAGTTGCGGCCCACGCAATAGACGCGGCGCACGGCGAACTGGTCGTCGCTGCCGGCAACGGGGATGGAAACGGTGGCGGGGGGCGTGAAGACGTAGGACATGGTTCGAGGTTTCCGGAAGTCGTCAGGTAAGCGGGAGCCTCAGGCGGTGCGCGCAGGCACCGCCTGAGGCAGGTCGGATCAGGGTCGCGAGACGCTCAGGTGCGCGCTTCGCGCAGCAGGTTCATCGCGGACAGCACGGGCCGGTCGGAATAGCTGAACAGCACCGCGTCTTCCAGCGCGCCCAGCTGCACCGGCGCCCACGACGGGGCCACGAAGGTGTCGCGCGGCTCGAACTGGAACTGGTCGTCGCCGATGCGCACCGTGCCGCGCCCTTCCACCACGCTGTAGACGGTGGCGTCGGTGCTGCGGTAGGTCTTGCCCTGGAAGCCCGCCGGCAGGTACTGCATGAAGGTGGCGATGGTCGGCATCGGCCAGCCGCCGGTGGCCGGGTTGATATAGCGCAGCTTGACGCCGTCCCAGGCATCGAGCTCGCCGTTGCGGTAGAGCTGGTCCAGCGCCTCGCGCGAGCGCTCGTACGGGTAGCTGAAGACCGGCGAAGTGGGATCGGTCACGCGGTGCCGCACCGGCACCATGTTATGGCCGAAGCGGGCAAAGCTGTCGCCCTCGACGCGGGTCACGGGCTGCTGGGCTTGCGGGTAGTTCTCGGCAAACCCGGCATCGAACTGCTGCACCAGCGGAATATCCAGCCCGTCCAGCCACACCACCGGCTCGCCGCCGTCCTCGACGGCGGGGTTGCCATGGTCATGCCAGGTCCACGACGGCGTGATGATGAAGTCGCCGGGATGCATGGTGGTGCGCTCGCCGTTGACCGCGGTCCAGGCGCCCTTGCCTTCCACGATAAAGCGCAGCGCGGACTGGGTATGGCGGTGGCTGGGCGCAATTTCGCCCGGCAGGATCAGCTGCAGGCCGGCGTACAGCGTGGAGGTGATGCTCGACTTGCCGGGAATGCCCGGGTTCTCCAGCACCAGCACGCGGCGCACCGCTTCCTCGGCGCTGATGACGCCGCCGGCCTGCATCACCAGCGGGCGGATCTGGGCGTACTTCCAGATGGCGGGAACGATCTGCGGCCGCGGTTGCGGCGGCACCAGCGCGTGCAGCGACTCCCACAGCGGGGTCATGTGGCTGCGGCCGATTTCTTCGTAATAGGCCACGCGGGCCGGGTCTGGGGTGTGTTCGGACATGCTGTCTCCGTGACTTTTGCAGGTGCTTTGGGGAGCGCTCTTTGCGGGTGCCTGTGTCGATGCGCACCGTCTTGTTGTCGTTATACGCCCGGCCCTATAAGATTTGAAATGAACTTTTCATCTTATCGATACGTTTTTTTATATAGGTAGCTTCATGGACTGGACCCAGAGATTGCGGCTGCGCAACCTGCAGATGCTGCTGAGCCTGGCCGAGACCGGCAATATGAGCCAGTCGGCGGCCATGCTGAACACGACCCAGCCGGGACTTTCCAAATGGCTGAAGGACCTTGAGGACGATATCGGGCTGCCCCTGTTCGAGCGCCAGGCGCGCGGGCTGCGGCCCACGCCCTACGGCGAGTCGCTGATCGAGCACGCCCGCCGGATCGAGGCCCAGCTGGATACCGCGCGCGACGACCTGCAGGCCATGCGCGACGGCGGCAGCGGGATCGTGGTGGTGGGTACGTCGGGCGCGTCGTCGGCGGATACCGTGCCGCTGGCAGCGCTGCAATTGCTGCAGCAGATGCCCCGCGCCAGCGTGCGGCTGGTGGAAACGACCATGGACCGGCTCATGAGCCAGCTGGCGCACAGCGAGCTGGATATCGTGGTGGGCCGCTCGGCGCCCGAGCTGCAGGACGCGCACATGCGCACCGAATCGCTCTACATGGAGCCGATCCACTTCGTCGCCCGGCCACGCCACCCGCTGCTTCAAGGCGGGCGCATCGGCTGGGACGACCTGTATCGCCACCGCTGGGTGGTGTGGCCGCGCGGCACGCCCATCCGCAACGCGCTGGAAGGCGCGCTGGCCAGCGCCGAGCGTGCCCTGCCGGCCGATTGCGTGGAGAGCAATTCCACTGTGCTGAATCTCACGCTACTCAACAACAGCGACATGATCGGCCTGGCCTCGCACCGCACCGCGCGCAGGCTGGAAGAGCTGGGCGCGCTGCGCATCGTGCCGCTGCGGCTGGCGGGGTTCGGCTCGGTGTCGATGTACTGGCGTGACGACGCGCAGTCGCGCGCGGCGGTCATGGCCATGCTGGATTGCCTGCGGCGGGCGGCGGGGGCACCGCAGGTGCCGGCGGAAACGCCGGCCTAGTCCAGATCGGGAGACTCTGCCGGCCTCTGCCGGCGTGGCTCAGCGGCTGACCGCGCGCTGGATCGCGAGCGCAGCGGCCACCATGGCCTCGGCGGATTCCAGCGCCCGGGCCGGATCGTCGCGCTTGCGCACCGCGGCTGCGCTGGTCGCACGCGCGGCGCCGTCCGGGCTGGCGGAGAACTTCACCACCGTCAGCCCCCTGGCCGGATTGATATAGATCTTCTGTCCGAAGCGCCCGCTGGCCTCGATGCTGCCGTCGCCGTCGTTGCGCTGGAACCAGTAGTTGCGGTAGCCATAGCCGTCGCGGCCCGGCATGGTGTTGCCGCGCGCAAATCGGGCCTGGTTGCCGGCCGGCTGCAGCGCAATGCGCACCGCCGCCGGCGAGATCCCGCCCGAGGCGTCGCCCGCGGCCGCCCGGCGCACGGCCTCGGCAAAGCGGGCGGCGTCGCGCAGCGTGGAATTCATGCCACCGCTGGCCATTTCCGTGCCCTGGCGGTCCACCTGGGTGTAGGCATCATCGTCGGCAAAGCGGGCCCACAGCCGCTCGGTCACCAGTTGCGCCCAGCTCTTGCCGGTGATGCGTCGCAGCGCCCATGCTACCGCTTCCGGCGAGCCGTTCTGGTAGTACCAGACGCCGCCATCGTCGCGCCCGCCGGTGGCGTGGACGACCTTGAGGAAGTCATAGATGGTGTCCGGCGCCTCCGCCTTGCGCGGCACGATCCCCACCGCCCCGAACAGCGCCAGGTCCGGCGGCAGCCCCTCCGGGTAGCCCACCGGCACCTCCATATCCAGGTTCTGCTGTACCGTGGCCTCGCCGAACGGATTGCCGGCCAGTTCCGGCACATACTGCGCCAGCCGGGCCTGCGGATCGAGCTTGCCCTCCTCGACCAGCATGGCGGCCAGCAGCCCGGTGACGGACTTGGTCATCGAGGCCCAGATATGCGGCTGGTAAGGACCAAAGCCCGCGAGGTAGCGCTCATAGACGACCTTGCCCTGGTGCAGCACGATAAAGCCGTCGGTATGGGTGTCGCGCAGGTAGTCGGCCAGTCGGACCGTCTTGCCGGCCACGGCAAAGGTGGTGCCGTCCAGTTCCGTGCCGGGCTGGCCGGCCAGGGCCAGCGGCTGGCTGGCATGCCGGATGCCCGCCGTCGGCGACATCTCGCGCGCATGCCGGAACGCCCAGCGCATATACGGCGGACGCAGCCCGCTGCCGCGGCTGACCTGCTTGTCGGGCGGCGGCGGAAAGCCCTGCATGACCTCGTCCTCGGCAACGGCCAAAGGCTGGCCGGTGCCCTGCGCCAGCGCAACGCTCATCGGCGCCACCAGCAGCGCCACGGCCAGCCACACCCGACTGCGTCCGAATCCCGTCCTGCGCGACACTGTTTGCGCTTGCATGCTGTCTCCATTCCTGTCCAGGCGGTTGCACGCACGGTGCGCCGCCTTGTATGCATGAGGTGCAAGCCCGCATGGTGCAGGCCGCGGGCGCCATCTTGGAGGAAGCGGATTCCGACCACAATGATGCATTCGGAATAGAGCCATAACCCGGTGGAATGTCAGGCATCGAAGCCGCATAATGGCGAAACCCCTTCCTCTCCGATGTCTGCCATGCAGCTTCCCGACGCCCGCGTCCGTGACCTGCTCCGCCATCCGGGGCGCTTTGCCTGGCACACGCTCAGGCAGTTCCGCGCCAACCAGGGGCTGCTGCTGGCCGGCGCGGTGGCCTACTACGCGCTGCTGTCGATCGTGCCGCTGCTGATCCTGATGATCATTGCCCTGTCGCACGTGATCGAACCAGACCTGCTGTTGTCCACGCTCGCGCGCTACCTGGAGTGGGTGGTGCCGGGGCAGTCCAGGGCGCTGATCACCGAGCTTGCCGCCTTCCTGCGCAACCGTGGCACGATCGGCTGGGTGCTGCTGGTCACCATGCTGTTCTTCAGTTCGCTCGCCTTCACCGTGCTGGAGAATGCCATGTCGGTCATCTTCGAGCACCGCGTGGCGATCCGGCGCCGGCATTTCCTGGTCTCGGCGCTGCTGCCCTACTGCTATATCGCGGTACTTAGCGTGGGCCTGCTGCTGGTCACGGTGGTGTCAGGCGGCCTGCTCGCCATCGGCGAACGGCATGTGGAAGTGCTGGGCCGCGACTGGTCGCTGGACCGGCTCTCGACCGGCCTGCTCTACCTGCTCGGCTTCATTGGCGAGGTGCTGATGCTGACCTCGATCTACATGGTGATGCCGGTTGGCAGGCTGTCGCTGCGGCATGCGCTCAGCGGCGCGTTGGTTGCGGCCGTGCTGTGGGAAATCTCCCGCCATGTGCTGGCGTGGTACTTCACCACGCTGTCGCAAGTGAGCCGGGTCTATGGTTCGCTGACCACGGCGATCGTGGTGCTGCTGAGCCTGGAGATCGCGGCGACCTTGCTGCTGTTTGGGGCGCAGGTGATTGCGGAGTTCGAGCGTGGCGGCTGGGAAGGAAGGCCGGCGCATGCGGAACCGGAAGAATTCCACACCTGAGCGGCGCCGCAGCGACGCCGTTCGCGCGCCCGCTCAGGCGAGCGCCAGATCGAGGCAGGCGCGGATACGCCTCTCCTCCTCCGCACCGAAGGCACCGATCAGGACCATTGCAGACCCTGCCGCATCGCCTTGCGCCATCGGACTCAGCCGCATGCGGCCCGCGACCACATGCAGTTCGTGCAGGCGCGGATCGGCTGCCAGCCTGACCATGCCCTTCGCGCGCAGCAGCCGCACCGGCAGCGCCTTCAGCGCCTGCCGCAGCAGCGCCTTGTCGAAGTCGCGGCCGGTCTGGTATGAAATGCTGCGGATGCCGGCGGGCACGGTGCCGACGGCTCGCCGCCAGTGCCCGCCCGCCTGCAGCACGGCATCGGCATGTGGTTCCGGCGGGGCGGCGTCGACAAAGACCGACAAGGGCACCTCGCCCTCGCATGCGGTCAGCACCGCGGCATGCGGCGCGATGGCGTCGACCGTGGCGGCAGCCATTGCCAGCGCATCCGCATCGGCAAGATCTGCCTTGGTCAGCACCACTACCGAGGCCCCCGCGATCTGTTGCCGCACCATGTCGCCCACCAGCGGATCGTGCAGGTTGTGGCCGACCTCGGTCACGTCCACGGCCACCGCCACGGCATTGAGCACAAAGGCCCGATCCAGCAAGCCGACCTGAGCAATGCGCTGCGGGTCCGAGACGCCGCTGGCCTCGATCACCAGCAAGTCCGGCCGCTGCTCCCGCGCTGCGATGGCCACCAGCGCCTCGGCCAGCCGGCCGCCAATCGAGCAGCAGATGCAGCCGTTCTCCAGCTGGATCACGTCGTCGCTGCGCGTGCGGATCAGCGCGGCATCGATATTGATCTCGCCGAAATCGTTGACCAGCACCGCGATGCGGCGCCCCTGCGCGTTGGCCAGCAGGCGGTTGAGCAAGGTGGTCTTGCCGGCGCCAAGGTACCCGCCGACCACCACCAGCGGGACCGGAGCCCGCGCGTTCATCGTGCCGGCGCCGCGAACACGCGCCCGCCCAGCACCGTGCCCCAGACACGCACATCCTTCAGGCGCTCTGGAGCCACCTCGGTCGGGTCATCTTCCAGCACGGCAAAGTCTGCCAGCTTGCCGGGCGCGATGCTGCCGATGCGGTGATCGAGCTTCAGCGTATAGGCCGCACCCATGGTGATGGCATACAGCGCGTCGGCGGCCGGCAGGCGCTCAGCTTCGCCCAGCACGCGGCCGGAAGCGGTCTGGCGCTGCACCGCGCACCACGCCGTAAAGAGCGGGTTCAGCGGTGTGATCGGCGCATCGGAATGGATCGCGAACGGAATCCCCAGCCGCCGCGCCGTGCCCGCCGGGTTCATGCGCGCGGCCCGCGCCGGTCCCACGGTCTGGCCGGCATGTGCATCGCCCCAGTAGTACAGGTGGTTGGAGAAGAAGTTGATGCACAGGCCCAGCCGCGCCGCGTGCGCCAGCTGTGCCTCGTCCGCCAGCTGGCAGTGCTGCAGCGTATGGCGATGGTCCGCGCGCGGATGGCGCGACAGCATGGCTTCCAGCACGTCCAGCACCACTTGCGTCGCCTCGTCGCCATTGGTGTGGATATGCAGCGGCAGGCCGGCCAGGTGGAATGGCGTGAAGGCGTCGAGCAGTTGCTCCGGCGGGATCAGCCACAAGCCATTGGCCTGGCCCCCGGCATACCCCGGCGCGCGCAAGCGCGCGGTAAAGCCCTGGATCGAGCCGTCGACGATGAACTTGACCGGACCGAAGTGCAGCTTGTCGGTGCCGGCCGCCGCCGCGGCCTGCACGCGGGCGGGGCCGCCCTGCGCATTGCGCTGCGGCGAGAACGCCGGAACGATGCGCAGCGGGAAGCCGGGGTCGGCAGTGACCGCCTGCAGCGTCTCCAGCCCCTTGGGCGACAGGTCGTTGACCAGATCCGTCGCCGTGGTCACGCCCGCCAGTTGCGCCACGCGGCCGAAGCGGCGCACCGCGTCGGCATTCTCGGCCGCCGCCAGCGACAGGCCGCTGCCAAGCACGCGCTGCACCGGGAACATCGCCGCGAATTCCTGCAGCTCGCCGGTGGGCAAGCCCCGCGCGTCCTTGTGCACGCCGTCGATATCGGTGTCCTCGTCGATGCCGGCCCGCGCCAGCATCGCGGAATTGACGTTCATCAGATGCACGCTGGCATGCATCACCACGATGGGCCGCGTGGCCGAGACGCGATCCAGCTCGCGCACCGACAGCCGGCTGGCGCCGAAATAGATCGGGTCGAAGCCCCAGGCCAGCAGCGGTGTGTCCGGGTCATGCATCTGGCTTGCCGCGCCCGCCAGGCGATCGATCACCTGCTCCAGCGTGCGCAGGCCGCGCCACAGCTTGCCGTCCGGATCGCGGCGGTCGAAGTAGCCGACGTAAACCGCATCCCACATCGCGCCTTCCATCAGGTGGCAATGGCCTTCCACCAGCCCGGGCATCAGCACCTTGCCACGGAAGGTATCGACCTGCACCGCATCCGGCCAGCCGGCCATCTCGGCGGCGCCGCCCACGGCAAGGATCCTGCCGTCGCGCACCGCGACATGTGTCGCCTCGGGCTGGCCGGCTTCCATCGTGAGGATCTTGCGCGCCACGAATACCTGCGTGCGCGCCGTGTCGTCTTGTGTCATGGATTGCATGATTCCGGTCATTCACGCCGCCTGCACGCGGGCCAGTCGGGGCGTGTAGTTCACCAGCGCGGTCACCAGCAGGTTGACGCCCAGGCTGACCAGCCCGAGGTTGATGCCGCCGAAGTCGACCTGCTGCACATACAGCGCGATCGCCAGTGCCTGGCCGGTGACGATGCCGAGCGCAATCGCCAGCGGACGCACCTTCAGCGAGAACAGGATCACCAGCACGCCAGGGAAGAACTGCGTCACGCCGTAGTAGGTGGTATTGATCAGCGTCAGCATCAGGTTCGGCGTGGCCAGTGTCATGGCGATCGACAGCACCAGGTAGATCACGATCACCACCTTGGCGCCCTGCTTCTGGCGCGCCTCGGGCATGCCCGGCAGCAGGTTGCGCGTGACGATGGGGCCGATCGCCAGGCAGATGCCGGCCAGCACCAGCAGTCCCGACAGCGCCGCGCCGGCGGTCACCAGTCCGAGCAGCCAGTCCGGCAACAGCCGCACCGCGGCCGCGAAGAAGGCCTCGTTGGGGGAGGCGAGCTGCAGGTTCTGGCTGATCGCGTAGTACGACGCCAGCACCAGGAACGGATACATCAGCATGTACAGCGGCATCGCCACCTGCGTGCGCCGGATGGTGTTGGCGCTCTTGGCCGTGAAGAAGTTCTGCACCGCGAACGGCATCACGTAGAAGCCCAGCGCCTGGAACAGCATGGTGCTCATCGAGAAGCGCAGCTGGGTGTCATTCATCTGGTTGCTGACCTGCATGCTGGCGGCATGGAACACTTCGCCCACGCCCGCCTTCCAGCCAACCGCAACGCCGGTGACGACGATCGCCACCACCATCAGGATGTCCTTGAGGATGGCGATATAGGCCGATGCGCGCACGCCGGAGATGGCAATGTAGGTAAAGGCCAGTGCCGCCGAGATCATCACCAGGTACACCGGCTCGAACTCCCAGCCCAGCCCCTTGAGCGCCGCCACCAGCCCGGTGAACTGCAGCTGGCCCCAGGGCAGCAGGAACAGGATCGCCGAGCCCGCCACGATCAGCTCCAGCGCACGGCTGCCATAGTGGCCCTTGAACAGGTCTGGCAGCGTGATCGCGTTATAGCGCGCGCCCGCCTGCCAGATCTTGGGCCCGAGGAAATAGCCGAGCGGATACGCCAGCAGGATGTAGCCGAGGAACCAGACCCCGTAGGTCGGTCCCTTGGCGTAGATGCCACCGGGAAAGCCCACCATCGTGCCGATGCTGTAGATCTCGCCCGCCGCGAGGAAGAACACCAGGTAGGCGCCGAACTGCCGCGACGCCACGAAGAAGTCATGCACGCTCTGCGCGCCGTGGCCTTTCTTCGAGCGGATGGCGAGGTAGAGCGAGAAGACAATGAAGCCGACGAATACCGCTGTGGTCATGGTGGTCTCCCTTCAGGCTTCATGCGCCGCGTCGGCGGCGTGGCGGTCGAACAGCAGCCAGCACGCCAGCATGCAGCCGGAGGTCAGCACGAACCAGGCAAAGATCCAGGCGTAGATGAAGGGCACGCCGAGCACGAAGCGCTCGACAGCCGCCACCCAGGGCAGCATTCCGATGACGCCGATAAACGGCAGGCCTAGGCCGATAAACAGCTTGAGCATGATGTCTCTCCGATTTCCGATGGACGGTGGATGGCGGACGCCGTGTGTGCTGTCACCGGCCCGCTCTTGTGTTCCGGTCATCATAGGGAGCGCGGGGGTATGATTCAAATGCAAATGTTGAACCGCTCCCATAACCAACGCGCATGGTTTTCCGCATGGACACACAGAAACTTCTGCATCTGCTCGCCGTGGTCGAGCACGGCACGTTCTCCGAAGCGGCCCGTGCCGTGCACCTGACCCAGCCGGCGCTGAGCCGCAGCATCCGCGCGCTGGAAGACGAACTCAAGGCGCCGCTCTTTGACCGCGGCGCGCGGCGCGCGCGCCTGACGGTGTTCGGCGAGCTGGTGGCCGAACGCGCGCGCCGCATGCGGCTGGAAGAACGCCAGTTGCGGCGCGACTTGGACCTGCTGCGCGGCGCCGAGGAAGGCTCGCTGACGATCGGGGTGGCGCCCGCGCCGGCGGCGCTGCTGCTGACGCCGTTCCTGATCCACATGGCGCAGGCCCACGCGCGCATCAAGGTGCGCACCGAGAGCGGCGCCACCAGCGCCCTGCTGGAGGCCCTGCGCAACGAGACCATCGACGCCATCGTCGGCGATGCCTATGTGCTGCGTGCGGCCGACGACATCGACGTGGAGCCACTGGGTGAATTGCCCGCAGGTCTTGTATGCCGCGCCGGGCATCCGATCCTGCGCAAGCGCCGCATCGATATCGAGACCATCCGCGCCTACCCGGTGGCAACCACCACGCTCAGCACCGTCATCAGCCGGCAACTGGCGGAGCTATGGGGGCCGGGCGCCGCGCCCGACAAGCTCTTCACCCTGCATTGCGACAACCTCGACATGCTGCGCAGCGTGACGCTGGCCAGCGATACGCTGTTGTTCGGCGTACTCTCGATCACGCGGCAGGAGCGCGCCGCGGGGCTGATGGCCGAAGTGCCGATGCCGCCCGATCCGCGCCGCTGCGGCCGCTATGGCATTGCACGCATGGCGGCGCGCTCGCTGTCGCCGGCGCTGGAGGTGCTCTATCGGTTCACGCGCGAACACTGGAAAGCGCTGTCGTCCGAAGCTGGCGGTGCCAACGCGCGCCGCTGAGCCTGCCCCTTGCCGCGCGCTGTTGTATGCTCCGCCCTGAACCATCGCCCGTGTCCCGCATGACCGAATCCACGCCAGACCGCCCTCGCCGCATCACCATCCATGACGTCGCCCGCGCCGCCGGCGTGTCGCTGACCACGGTGTCGCACGCGCTGAACGACCGTGGCGTGCTGGACCCGGCCACGCGTGCGCGCGTCAAGCGCGTTGCCGCCGAGCTGGGCTACCGTCCCAGCGTGCGCGCGCAGCGGCTGCAGTCGGGCCGCGCCAACTGCATCGCGCTGTTGTCGTCGATGCCATTCGCGGTGGCGGGCGGCACATCGCGGCTCGGCTTCATGATGGAAGTGGCGGCGATTGCCGCCGAGGCGGCAATGGGGCGCGGCCTGGGCGTGGTGCTGGTGCCACCGCTGGAAGGCGCGGGGGGCCTGCTCGATACATTGGATATCGACGGCGCGATCGTGATCGAGCCGATTGCGGGCGACCCGCATATCGCGCGGCTGCGCGAGCGCGGCGTCAGCATCGTGTCGATCGGACGCGAGCCGCTGACCGACACGCCGGTGCCTTGCGTCGACCTGCAATCGGCCGACACCGCCCGGCTGCTGCTGGCGCACTTGCACGGGCACGGGCGCCGGCATATCGGCCTGATGATCGGCGCGGCGCCGCGCCAGTCGTATGTGGAAACCGAACGCGCTTACCGCGAGTTCACGCAGGCAATGGGCCTGCCCTGCCATATCGTCAAGGCAGCCGAGGAACACGGCGAAGCCGCTGGCGCCGACGCCTGCGCGCAATTGCTGGCGCAGATGCCGGCGCTCGATGCGCTGTGCGCGCCGGTGGATGCGTTTGCGGTGGGCGCCATGGCCCACCTGCAAGCGCTGGGCAAGCACGTGCCCGACGATGTGCTGGTGGTGACGCGCTATGACGGCATCCGCGCCCGCAGCGCGCAGCCGCCGATCACCGCGGTCAACCTGCACCTGGAGCGCGTGGCATCGCTGGCCGTGGAGCTGCTGTTCGCACATCTGTCCGGCGACCGCAGCCGCGACGTGATCACCGGGCCCGCGCCCGAACTGGTGGTGCGGGCATCGTCCACGCCAGGCGTCTAGGACACTAACCGCGCAGCAGCACCACCGCACCGGAAACCAGCGCAAACACCAGCACGCCGATGCGCAGCATGCGCTGGTTGATGCGCTTGTGCACCAGGTGGCTGGCCACCATGCCGACCATCAGCACCGGCAGCAGCCCGATGGCATAGAGCACCTGCTCCATGCCGAGCCGGTCGCTCAGCGCCAGCACCACCAGCGAGATCGCTTCACCGACCAGGAAGCACAGCGCCACGGTGGCGCGCAGCGTTGCGACCGGCGCATGCTGGTAGGCCAGCGCCAGCGGCGGGCCGCCGACACCGGTTGCGGTCTCGGTCACGCCGGTGATCAGGCCGGTCGAGGCAAAGGTCAGCCGCCCCGGCGTAAAGGCCGGCGCCAGCAATGACACCACCGCTGCGGCAATGGTGCTGCCGCCGACCAGCGCGTTGAGCCATGCCATCGGCATCGCCACCAGCACCCACAGCCCGCCGAAGGTGCCGGCCAGCCGCCCGGCGCTGATCCAGCCGGCCCCGCGCATATCGATGGCATGGCGTTCGCGCCAGGCCACATAGGCGTTGAGCGGCAGCATCGCCAGCAGCAGCGCGCCGGGCAGCATTGCCGGCGCGGCCAGCGCCAGCACCGGCACCACGATCAGCGCGAAGCCCATGCCGGTCGCACCCTGGACCAGCGCGCCGGTAAAGACCGCCACGCCGACGCTGAACAACGTCATGTCCATGGTCAGGATGCCTCCGTGCCGGCATGGCGGACTCGGTGCACGTCCGCGGCTTCATGCAGCTTGCGGATCGGGGCGTTGGCGACGGTGTCCTCGGCCATGGCGTGGATCGCCCGCATCAGCGCGCGTGCGTCCCAGTCCGTGGGCCAGCCCTGCCACAGGCGCAGGCTGCCATCGACAAAGACCGCGCGGATCTGGTCGCGGTTGGCCAGGCGCACCAGTTCCCAGGTCAGGTCCCAGGACGGCGTCAGCTCAGGCACGTCCAGGTCGACCAGCAGGAAGTCGGCGCGCTTGCCCGCGGCGATCTCGCCGGTGAGCGCACCGAGACCCGCCACATCGGCCGCGTCGTGCGTGGCCATGTCGACCCAGCGCCAGCCCGCGCCGCAGGAGGAATCGCCCACGCCGATGCCGAAGGCGAAGCGCTGGGCGGCCTCGGCATAGTCCAGCAGGCGGAAGCCGTCGCTGCGGGTGCCATCGGTGCCCAGGCCCAGGCGCACGCCGAAGGTAGCCATGGTCTCGGCCGGTGCCACGGCGTTGCCCTTCCAGGCGCTGGCCACGGGGTTGTAAGCCACCGCGCTGCCGGTGTCGGCCAGCAAGCGGATCTCATGCGGCGTCACCAGCGTGGCATGCGCCAGCAGTGCCGCCGGACCCAGTGCGCCGACTGCGGCGAGATGTTCGATCGGACGGCGCCCGCAGGCGTTGAGCGAGCGCTCCACCGCCACCAGGTGCTCGTTGGCATGGGTCTGGAAGATGCGGCCGGACTCGGCGCACAACTGGTAGACGTGGTGCAGCATCGCGTCGGAGGCCACCTCGGGAATCGAGATCGCCAGCGACGGGGCCACCAGCGGATCGCTGGCGTACTTGTCCAGGTGGGCGGCGGCGCGGCGCAGGATCGGCGCGGCGTCGAGCGTTTCGGCACCGGGCTTGTCGTTGCAGATCAGGCCCAGCACGCAGCGCACGCCGGCATCGGCGACCGCGCGCGCGACCGCATCCAGCCCGGCGTCGCTGCGCGTGCCGGCATCGACCACGGTGGTGAAGCCGCCGCGCAGCGCTTCCAGCGCCGCCAGCTTGGACGACAGGTACAGGTGCTCCGCCTTCAGGCTGCCTTCCAGCGGCACCCACACGCGCCGGAAGATCTCCGATGGTTCGCCGAACACCAGCGACTTGCCGAACGACTGCGTCAGGTGGTGGTGCGTGTCGATCATGCCGGGCATCAGCAGCATGCGCGGCAGCGGCAGGGTTTCCAGCTCGGGGAAGCGTGCGGCGACTTCCGCGGCCGTGCCCACTGCCGTGAAGCGGCCGCCCTCCACCACCACCGCGTGGCCGCGTACCGTGCCCTGGCGCAGCAAGGTCCATTCCGGCAGCAGGATGCGCGGCTGCCTGAAGCTGTCCGGCACCAGGGCCGGGTTGGTATCGCCGGGCCAGGCCGGCGTCGAGTCAGAACGATCAGTCATTGCAATTCAGGAAGCCGGGTCAATGCGTGGCGGCGGCATCGTCGCGGGCAACCGCGCCCGCTGCCGCGGCTCGCAGGCCCGTATGGAAAAACAGGAAGTTGAGCAGCGCCGCGGTAATGGCCCCCATGGCCACGCCATTGCCCACCAGGATGCGCACATTGGCCGGCAGGCCGCCATAGATGCCGGGCACCAGGATCGGCAGCAGGCCCACGGCCAGCGCCACGGCCACCACGTACATATTGGCGTGGTCGCGCAGGTCCACCTTGCGCAGCATGTCGATGCCCATGGTGCCGACGATGCAGAACACCACCAGCCCGGTACCGCCGACCACGGCCTCGGGAATCGCGCTGATCAGCGACGACACCGGCACCAGCAGCCCGAACACCACCAGGATCGCGCCCGACATCGCCGTGACGAAGCGCGAGCGCACGCCGGTGGCACGCACGATGCCGATGTTCTCGCCGCTGGTGATGATCAGCGAGGTGCCGAACATCCCGCCCAGCAGCGAAGTCAGCGCATCGGCGCGGATGGTGCGCGGCACGTCGCGCTGCTGGTCAACCGGCCGGCCCACGGCATCGCTGATCGCCAGCGTCTGGCCGGTGGCCTCCACCATCGAGATCACGGCGAACACCATCAGCGGGATTGCCGCCACCACATCGAAATGCGGCCACCCGAACGGGAACGGCGTGGGCAACGCGAACACGGGCGACATCGACACATGGCCAGGCTGGAACGCGCCGGCCAGCCCGGCCACCAGCGCACCGCCCAGCAGCCCCAGCAGGATCGCCAGCTGCGCCAGCATGCCCGACAGCAGGCGCGATGCCGCCACGGTGCAGGCAATGGTGGCGAACGCCAGCAGCAGGTTGAGCGGGTCCACCGTGCTGCCCGCGGCCGGGTGGCCGGCAACCAGCTTGCCGGATACCTGCGCCAGGTTGATCGCCACCAGCAGCAGCATCGTCCCCACCACCACCGGCGGGAAATAGCGCAGACAGCGCCGGAACACCGGCAGCACGCAGAAGTAGAACACGCCGGTCAGGATCACCGCGCCGGCAGCAGTCTGCACGTCGGTCTGCTGCGCGATCAGGATAAACAGCACGATCGGGGCGCCGCCGGGCAGCATCACGAACGGCAGCCGGGCACCGATGCCGCGCTTGCCCAGCGACTGCAACAGCGTGCCGAGGCCGCAGATCACAAAGGTGGCGCTCAGCAGCTGCACCGCCAGCGCGGGCGGGAAGTTCAGCGCCTTGCTCATCAGGAAGACGGACGCGATCGGCGACGCGGCCATGACCAGTACGTGTTGAAGCCCGAAGACAAACAGGCGCCGCCATGGCAGCCGTTCATCCACCGGCGCGGGGGCGGGGTGGGACATGCTTTGCTCCTCGTTTGGTGTGTGAGCGTTTGTGCCGGTGGCTCGCAAGCCACTTGCTGCGTCTGTGCGCAATTCGCCTCAGATATTATCGATTTCCGCAAACAAAAACGTTTTGGTAAGTGTAGGGAAATGGAATTCGCGATGCAAGCGGTTTCTCGGCGGAACGCCCGTGGTCTTCCCCTATATCGATTCAATCGATAAGTGCTAGCAGCAAAACACGTTTCACAAGTTGATGCCGCGGCCTCAAAGTACCCGCCATAGCGCCTTGCGAGACACAACAAGCCCCTGAAGGAGACGCCCCATGCGAGACAAGAACAGTCCGGCGGAATCTGCCGACCCCGCCCAGCCGCTGCCGGCCCGGCGCCGCATCGTCCAGGGCGCGGGCCTGCTCGCCCTCGGCGCCACCCCGCTCGGCGCACTGGCCGCGCGCATCAGCGACGGCGTCACGCTGGCCGACGGCCCCCGCCCGCTGGTGCGCTATCCGGGCAAGCGCCCGCTGGTGCGCGTCAGCACCCGGCCGCCACACCTTGAGACGCCCTTCTCTGCGTTCAACGAGGGGCCGATCACCGCCAACGACGCCTTCTTCGTGCGCTACCACCTGGCCAACATTCCGCTGTCTGTAGACCTTGCCACCTTCCGCCTGACGGTCGGCGGCCACGTCAACAAGCCGCTGAAGCTGTCGCTCGATGAACTGAAGCGGCTGGCCGATCCGGTGGACATCGTCGCCGTGAACCAGTGTTCAGGCAACAGCCGCGGCTTCTCCGAGCCGCGCGTGTTCGGTGCCCAACTTGCCAACGGCGCAATGGGCAATGCGCGCTGGACCGGCGTGCCGCTGCGCAAGGTGCTGGAGCACGCGGGCGTCAAGGCCGGCGCCAAGGTGGTCACGTTCAACGGGATGGATACGCCGGTGTTGCCGAGCACGCCGGACTTCCGCAAGTCGCTCGATATCGCCCATGCCATGAACGGCGAGCCGATGCTGGCCTGGGGCATGAACGGCGAAGACCTGCCGCTGCTCAACGGCTACCCCGTCAAGCTGGTGGTGCCGGGCTACTTCGGCACCTACTGGATCAAACACCTGTCCGAGATCGAGGTGCTGGACCACCCGCTCGAAGGCCATGATGCGTTCTTCATGACCAAGGGCTATCGCGTACCGGATAACGACTGCCAATGCGTGGCGCCGGGCACCCCCGCCAGCAAGACGCGACCGATCTCGACGCTGGCGGTACGCAGCTTCATCACCAGCGTGGGCGCCGGCGGCGTGCTGCCCGCCGGGCGCACGGTGGAGCTGAAAGGCATTGCCTTCGATGGCGGCTCCGGCATCCGCGGCGTCGAGGTCTCGGTGGACGGCGGGCAGAGCTGGCAGGCCGCGACGCTGGGCCAGGACCTGGGGCGCTTCTCGTTCCGCGCCTGGCAACTGCCGGTGAAGTTCGCGCGCAAGGGCCCGGCGGTGCTGATGGTGCGCGCCACCAGCGTCCAGGGCGAGGTGCAGCCCGCCAAGGCCAACTGGAACCCGGCCGGCTATCGCCGCAACGTCATTGAATCCACGCCGGTCACCATCGCCTGAGGAGCGCACCATGCATCGATCCATCACCCCAGTGCTGCTCGCGCTCGCCCTGCTGGGCGCGGGCAGCGCGTCCGCGGCCCCCCAGGACATCAAGCTGCCGGCGGAGAACGTCAAGCTCAAACCCGCCAAGCTGCCCGGCTACGGCATCGCCATGCAGAAATGCGCGATCTGCCATTCGGCCGACTACGTCTCCTACCAGCCGCCCGGCCTGAGCCTGACGCAGTGGACCGCCGAGATGAAGAAAATGCAGCAGGCCTATGGTGCGCCGATCGACGATGGCGAGGTCGAGCAGCTCGGCGCCTACCTCGCGGTGGCCTACGGCTCCGCCAGGATCAAGGACCCGGAGATCGTGGCGATCGCGCAGAAGGCGGGCAAGCCCGCGCCGGCCACACCCGCGGCCGCCTCGGCGCCTGCCGCCGCCGCGGTGGACGTGCAGGGCCTGCTGGCCAGGAACGCCTGCCTGAGCTGCCACAGCGTGACGCAGAAGGTGGTCGGCCCGGCTTATCACGAAGTCGCCACCCGCTATAAGGGCGATGCGCAGGCACAGGCCAAGCTGGAAGCCAGCATCCGCGGCGGCAGCAGCGGCAAATGGGGATCGGTGCCGATGCCGCCGTTTGCCGGCTTGAAGGCGGATGAGGTCAAGGCGCTGGCGGCGTACGTGCGGCAGCAATAGCCTGCGCCCCGCTTCCCCGATCACAAGACGCCCCGGCTGATGCCGGGGCGTCTTGCATTTCGCGCTTGCAGTTTCCGCTTGCCTCCCTATACTTAGCCTCATGGCTAACCATTGTGCCGAGTTTGCTGACGTGTCCCAGGCTGTCGATATTTCCCCGCTTTCCGACGTGTTCTACGCGCTGGCGGACCCGACCCGCCGCGCCATCGTCAGCGTGCTCGGCCGCGGGCCGGAAACGGTCTCGGCGCTGGCGGCACCGTTCACGATGGCACTGCCCTCGTTCATGAAGCACCTGCAGGTGCTGGAGCGCAGCGGCCTGATCCGCTCGCGCAAGACGGGGCGCGTGCGCACTTGCGAACTGGTACCGCAACCGCTGTCAGACGCGCAGCAATGGCTGGCCGACCAGCGCGCCATGTGGGAGGCCCGTACCGACCGCCTGGCCGCTCTTGTCGAAGCCCTTCATCAGGAGGAACAGTCAGATGCCGAATGAAAACGCCGCCAGCCCTGAAAGCCAGGACCTGGTCATCTCGCGCCTGCTCAAGGCCCCGCGTGCCAAGGTCTGGCGTGCATGGAGCGATCCCAAGCTGCTCAAGGAATGGTGGTGCCCCAAACCCTGGACCACCGAGGTCCTGGCCTTCGACATGCGCCCCGGCGGCGCCTTCCATACCCTCATGAAAGGCCCGGACGGCGGCGTCAGCGACAACCCGGGATGCTTCCTCGAGATCGTGCCGATGGAGAAGATCGTCTCCACCTCGGCCCTGGTGGCCGGGTACCGGCCCAACAAGCCGTGGCTGTCAATGACCGCGGTCATCACCATGGCCGACGAGGGTGACGGCACCCGCTACATTGCGCGCGTGATGCATCCGGACGAGGCCACGCGCAAGCAGCATGAGGAGCTGGGGTTCTATGAAGGCTGGGGCATCTGCATTACGCAGCTGGATGAGTTTGCGCAGCAGTTGAAGTAAGGCTGCGGCAAGTGAATGGCGCCGGCACGGGATACCGTGCCGGCGCGACTTCCTTGATATTTCGCCGGTCTGCATGGTGAGGTGAGGGTCTCAAATTACATGGCCTCAAGGAAAGGCTGAATTGAACAACGTGTCGTCTGGCCGAGACGCTCCGAATCAACGTCAGCCTACCGTGGCGCTGTCGCCGCCAATCAGCGTGGCTCCGCATCGCGTGCGATCCCCTTGTAGCGCCGCGGGTTGCCCATCGACATCCATGTCTGAGCTGGCTTCTACGATTTCGTTGACACCGTGCAGGGGGCAGTCCACGAGGTCCCCGAGTCGGGCAATGGGCTTGCCGTCGAGCAGGCTCCCGGGCGACCCGGATCTGACAGGGCCGCCATGCGAATGCATGTCGCCGACCTTGATCATGCTCTTGTCCATTTGTGCTTATCCATGTGGGTGATTGTTCTCCGGCACATCGTCCATCGTCTGGCAAGGGACAAAATGCCATTGTTCCGCCTCCGGATCGAATACGGCGATCTGGTTCACGACCTGGCCAGCCGAATGCACTACCGTACTTGCGGTTGCCAGCGCGCTGTCTATTGCGTGCTTCATGCGGTCGCCCTTCCAGATCCTGGCTAGCGACTGCAGTGTGTCCTGCCAGGCAAAGAGACCTGCGCCCTCAAAGAGACGGCTGATCTCGCGTCGGCCATCGGTGGTGTATTCAGGCATAAGAATTCCCATCCGCAATGGCGCGCGCACGTCATGCACCAAGACGTTGCGCCGCCACTTGCCGCTTGGGCTGAGCAGGAGCTGTCCGTCGCGGGCGAGAAAGCCGCAGGCAATGTCCAACTCCACGCCGGTCGGGAAGGTTTGCTTCACGCGGGCTGCGGGCAGCCGGTCAAGGGATGGAAACTTGAAGGCTTGATTGGGGGCGCTGCCCCGCATTGAGTCCAACAGCAGGTCGATCGGCGACAGGTAGGCAGTCAGGACCGTCTTGTTCCCGTAGCGCATGCCCCAGAAGCCTTCCATTCCGCGCTTGCCCGGTACCTTGGAAGGTTGCTCTATCAAGATAACGTGAGGCGCTGGTAGCGGCGAAGTGGCGGTCATGTGGTCTGTTCCGTAGTGCTTCGAAGCAGGGCTTCCGCTTCCGCGCGGGTCAGCGCGCCACCCTTGCGTCGCTCCTGCTGCTGGTCGAGCATTCGCGCCAGATCCTCGCGGGAAGGCCTGGCATCCGGGCCGCTCGGCACGCCGATGTAGTCGTCGGCGTACGGGCGCGCGTACGGGTCATTGGGCATGGGCTTGCACGCCGCCTCGATCTCCGGCGGCCACACGGGATCACTGCACGTGACGAGCACGAGCCAGCGGGCGATCGCATCCAGCAGTGCGAACGGTGCAAAGATGACGTCGGTCAAGGTGAAGAACGCTCCGGAGAATTTACCCCCTCTGCAGATCTTGTAGCCTTCCCAGAACGTTTCCCGCGGCGCCCAGAAGCGATATGGCTCGGGCAGCCCAGCCGGCCCGTCCTGCATGTAGCGGCGGTAGTATTCCCACTGCGCGTAGGCTTCTTCCAGGGTGAAGACGAACTGGCCGAGCACGAATGCGCGGACGACGTTGCCACTCGCGTCGAGCTGGTAATGGCGGATGTCGTACATGTCATAGGCGCGTGACAAGCCGCCCATGCGCCGATGGCCCACACAGAAGAATTCGTCATGGTTCCATGGCACTTCCCAGATGCCGCCCGGGTCCTTGGTGCGAATGGCATAGATACGACGGGTCTTCCGGTTCAGGCGGATGGGGCGGCGCTTCAGCGTGAACATGTTGCGACGCATCGGATCGAAGGCAAGCAGACCGAAGAAGCCTGCAGAACTAAAGCCAAGTAATATGCCGACGATCGTACCGAACCAATACCCGTTCTTCGCCATCATTTCCTCAGAGTCTCTGAATGGGCTAGTTGCAAGCAATAATCCGTAAAAGAGAGAAAACGACGCAAATGCTGAACAGATAATCCAAAGCAGACCAACGTTCTGCATCCGAGCCTGCGACTCATCGGTGATCTCCAGGCAGGTCGAATCAATGCGGTAGATATTGCCGCTCTCCAGCACATGCTCGCTGGCAGGCTGGCCGACATGGAGCCGGTGTTCTTGCTCCCACTTGCCCAGCGGTTTGCCCTGTTGGCGGAAGTAGAAAGGCGTGCGTTCATCCTTGGTCGGGAATTTCATCGAAGAGTCCTATTTGACGTCCTTGAGGCCCAGTTGCACGAACTCGAACGACTCGGTCTCCAGGCTGGTGTAGCGTTCGCTGGCGGGTCCCTTGCTGAAACGGCAACGCTTGGCCCACTTGAGCGTCGCCGGGTCGTCTAGTATCAGGATGCCGATGTTCACCGCGAGCAACACGACTAGGAACGGCCAGCTAGGCACGCCAACGAGGAAGGCCAGGAATTCTTCAGTCGCCAGCGGGAGGACGGCTGCTGCGCCTCCGGACATCGCAGAGCCAAAATATAGTATTGAGACTGTCCGGTTTCCCCTCATGCCTTCATCGTAGGCATGGTACGCATCCCATCCCACCCCAACTGCAGCCCCGGCAAAACCAATCCAACGCCCTCTGACAGCCAGCTTCTTGCCCATTTCCAGCCATTCCGCCTTCGGCGGCGAGCGCATGATGCGCCGGACAATTATGTGCGTCGGCGCCTTCTCCAGCACGACGCCAGTCTGCTCGGCAAGGGTCCCGGCCATGGACACCAGGCCGCCGACCAGCTTGATTCCTCTTTCGGGTTCATCGAACTCGCCCGCTGCGCGGAACGATTGCGTGGCGTGATAGAGTGCCAGTCCCTGCAGGATGCAGGCGACCGCCCCGACATTCACGAAGCGTGAACCCAGGACCGCCTTGACTTGCCGCACCCCAGGCACGTCATTGGCGGTACGCAGCTTGAGGGCGCTCAGTTCCGGAATGCGCTCCAGGTCCTCTGCCTTGAACCACACCAATCTGGCGGTTTGAGCCATGCGCTTGGCCGCGCGTCCAAGTGCCACGGCGTCCTCGCGCCGTCGGGTGCGGTCCAGTTGCTTGTACAACTCCGGATTCACTGTGGAGAGATCGTTCAGCACGACCGCGCGGATTTGCATGACGCTGGCCGTGGGGGCGATCAGGCGCACGCCGCCTAGCAGGCTCATCCCGTACAAGGCGAGCCTGGCCGATGCCGAGCTGACGCTGTTTGCAAGGGTCGGGATGATCTGGTCGGCCAGTATCCAGGTCAGGCGCGGTACCAGGCCCATCTTCGCTAGGGCTTCGGGAAGAGTGAGGCCCTTTGCCATGGAGTCCATCTTGTCGAGACCGCTCTTCAGGATGCCGAAGATGGCGGCATAGCCCTGGTCGGTCGGGTCCGGCACCGTGTCGATGATGGGCTTGTGGTCCAGCAACAGGGCGCGCGCAAGCAGATTGCTGTGGTTCTCCGGATTCGCCTCGTTGAACCAACGCTGGATGACCCGACGGCATTCCACGGTGTCGAGCGCGTTCTCCAGGCAGCGCGTCAGGGATTCGTTGTAGACATAGCCGTGCGGCAGGTCCATCTTGTCATGCCGGTATTGCATGTAGGAAGCAAGCTGAGGACTCATGAGCCACTGTGCGAGCGAGGTCGCAATGGGTGCCAGCACGTCCTCGTTGAGGGCCTTCAGTCTGGGACTCAGGTCCTGGTGGCGCTTGCCTGGCGTGAGTTCGTCTTCGTAGGGTTTCCAGGCGGCGTCACTGGCGGCTTTCTTGCGGGCAAGTCGCGTGGCTTCACGCTCCGCATCTTCGCGCTTCCATCGCTCGGCCGTCGCTTTTCCATTAAACAGAACCGACATGAGTTCGTAAGCCGGAAATCCATCCGGCGTGGTCTTCATGCGCTCAGCCTCGGCCGCCGCGGCCTCCGCCTCTTTCGTGTGCTGCGCCTCGGCGTTGGCCCGGATGTTCTTTTCGAGCGTATCCAGGAACAGATCTGTTGCCTTGTCCCAGATGACGCCGTTGTTTGCCTTAGCGTGCAGCTTGGGATTGGTCAGGATGCCCAGGTCTTCAGTGATTGCGAGCGGATCATTGAACGCCAGCATCATCGCCTTGCCGGGGGACACGATCTCCATCCGATCCGCAAGCATCGAACCGCTTATGGGGCCAATCGGAGCAATCTCGCCCAGGTTAATGGTTCCGGGTGGTGTGGCGCTCAGATGCCGGAATGCTTGTTGCTGCGCTTCTGGCGTCATGGCGAACGATGCCACGCGCTTGTTGATTTCCGTCGCGCGGCCGGCGTGTGGCTGGTTCTGGTTGCCCATCCAGGCGGCCACGTCGAGGCATTGCATATGAGCCCTGCGCACATCGACTTTGTGCTTGTTGTCGTTCAGTTGGGCCTTGGTCCAGGCCACATGCGAATAGGCGTACCAGACACGCGTCGCGTGCGCGGGATCGGGAATGGTGAAATACAGGGATTCAAGGCTGTGGTGCGAACTAACACAGCAACTGAACGCCTCCGGGACTTTGGCTGGGCCAGGATTCTCCGGTATGACCTTCCACAGGTGACCGCCCTTCATGACCACATAGGCATCCCACATTTGCATGGCTTCATGGAAGACGTACAGGAAGCCGGGGCGCATCGTGCGAAGGATGTACTGCACCCCGCTGCCGAGCTGGGCAGGGGCGTTCTCGATCCTGAAATTCCCTGAGAGCGGCGGCGCCCCGTTCTTGTCCTCGGGTCCGACGACGGCGTACCGGACCGGCAGCACGGCCAAGCCGGGCGCATGATGGCAAAAATTGCACGCCTTCACCGGTTTGGATGAACATTCCAGCGTGCTGTCAACGCTATACATGACCATGGTGGCGTTCCGATGAGATTTGCCTGGCGTGCTGCGCCATGATTTTCATGAGTTCCCAGTCGTCGCTGGACAGCGATCCCAGTGCCTGGCGCAGCGTCATTTCGCCTGCGGCCACGGCGGGCCATGCGGCCTGCAGTTTCGGTTGGTCTTCGAACGGCTGCCCAAACGCCGCGACGTGTGTGGCGTAGTGACGGCGATCCGCCGGCAGGGTCAGATGCAGCACTTCGTTGGCGTGCCGCAAGGCGCGGTCCACTGTGCGGGCCTGTGCCAGGGACGGCTTGTTGCGCCCGGCAATGCGTGTCAGGACCTGCGCAATATCGGCGGTTTGCTCGACGGTGGGCCACTGCCTGGCGTCTGGCCACCAGGGTCGCGGCAACGTCGGCGGTGCCTCCGCCAGCGTCGGTCTGGCGAACTGGTACCAATCGCCCGCCCAGGCGAAGCCCCACGACTCGCTCGGGCCAAGGAGCGCATGGAGTTGGACGGGACGCAGCAGCCACGTCATGTGCGCAAATACGCGAGGGTCGTAGAAGCGCCACAGCGCGTGTCCGCCGGCATGGTCGGTACCGGTGAGGCAGGACGCCAGATGGCTGCTGACTTCCTGGACAGGGGCGGCGCTCTGCAGCCACGCGCAGATGAGGGGCGGATCTCCACGCGCGGCTTCATCCTGGGCCACGTTCAATAGCATCTGCCGGTCTGCCGGCGACACGGTGGCCAGCTCTACCACGGCGGGCATCAGGTGTGCGTTGTCGCCGATGCCGGCGGGCAAGCACTGATGTAGCGTCAGGGCAGACAGATCCGCGAGGATGGGATCGTGATTTAGCGGATCGAGCACCAGGTAACCGTCGCCCCAGGCCTGCGGCCAGGGCAGTTGGGTCAATGGGTTGCCGATGGGTGCGGCCATGTTCGTCCTCAATGCAGAGGCACGGCACCGGCGCCGGATGCCGCCGCTCCCGCCGCCAGGTGCGAGCAGATCTTGGTGGTGGGCAACGTATAGGGAGCATTCTTTGGCCCGGTGAGCGACTTGCTGGCCGAGAACACAATCCACTTGCCCGTCGAAATGTTCTCGATGCCCTCCGGCGTGATGCGCAACTCGTTGCCCTCGACATTGACCCGAACGCCTTTCTTGCCGCTGATCTCCACCCAGTCAGTTGTGGACAGCAGGCGCAGCACCTTCTGTGCGATCACATCGACGTCATCCGACTGGGCCTGCACCTCCACCTTGCCCTTGGCCGAATACAGCTTGATCCCGTCGCGCTGGACGAAGAGCGAGAAACGGTCGCTGATCGTGGCGTACATGCCACCGCCGCAGGAGAATGAGAGGTGCTGGCCGCTGGTCAGCGCAATGTGTTCGCCGCTGTAGACGTGCGTGGATCCCGGCGCGGTGGTGGCGATGCCCGCCCGGCTGGCAACGGTGATGTGCGGCTCGGTGAATTCCCCCAGCTTGCCGCCGCCCTTGACCGCATCGGCCTGGCTGCGCAAAGTCTTGGCAACCTCCTGCTGCTGCCCGGTCTGGGCCTGGGCATTGACCGCGCTCTGGGCGAGCGAATCCGCCAGGGTCAGGGCTTCCATGAACACATGGATGACATCCTCCACGTTCATGGCGTTGCCCTCGGCCCGTTCGCGCGGGTAGGTGGTTAGCAGCATGCCCAACGCCGCGCGTAGCGCGGCATGTCCATCGGTGCGCGCCTCCAGCCCCTCACCACGCTTGTCGCGGCGTCCCTGCACGTCAGGAATGCCGGTGATGTACCCCATGCTGATCTGCGACTGCAGGTGGTCCGATGCGAGCTGCGCCTGGATTTGTCCCTTGGTGTCGTCCAGCACCAGGTGGTTACTACGACCACCATCGTGCTCGCGGCTGCGAATGCCGGTGAGAGCGAGCTGGTCCGGCAGCTGCCATGGCGGCATGTTGAGGCTGTTCGGCACCGCCCCCATCACAATGGGCTTGTCCGGATCGCCGCCGTCCAGGAACATCACCAGAACTTCGCTGCCGATACGCGGGATGCTGATCTGGCCGTACTGTGAGCCCGCCCACGGCGTGGCCACGCGCACCCAGCAGGACATCTTGTTGAAGCGGTCCCACGGAAACTGGACGCGGACGCGCCCATACTGATCCGGCCACACGACATGGCTGTCTTCCGGCCCGACCACGGTCGCGCTTTGCGGCCCAGCGACCACCGGCCACGGGATGCTCAGCGCCGGACGGAAGACCTCATGGGTGGGGTGGCACTCGAACTCGACGCGGCAATGCCAGCGCTGGCCCTCGCCGGAGGCCTCGGCCACGTCTTCCAGCCTGAGGTTGGCGCCAAGCACCACGTACTCGCGGTTGGCCGCCTGCTGGGGGTGTCCCTTCACGTTCATGGTGCAGCCTGGCACCACCGCGCGCAGGTTGCCGGTGCCAAAGCAGCGCAGGCCACGCGAACGGATTTCCTCCATGCGGATGCGGGCGATCATGTCGCCTTCGTCCCACGGGCGGTTGTCCGTGGCCGGCTGGGCATGCTCGCTGGGGAAGTCGTACACCTCCTGGTGCAGCGCGCCAGTGTTCAGGCCCGTGTCCCGCGGGTCCGAACTGCTGGCGCTCAGGTTGCCGCGCGGCTGGGTGAAGCTGTAGGCATTGGTCGTGTACTTGCCTGCGACCACGGCATCGACAACCGAGAACGCATCGAGGTGTTCCTGGTCGACCCTGACGCCAGGCGGATGGATTTCCAGCACCTGGTACGCCTCGCTCGGCATGCTGAAATAGCCACCGACGTGATCGACCAGAACCAGGCGGTGCTTGCCGTCAGAATGTTCGAAGAACCACGATATGCCCCAGTGCTGCATGAGGCGGGCGATGAAGGTGTAGTCGCTCTCGTCGCACTGGGTGCGGTAGACCCGCCTGGGGTATTTCGCCACGTCGAGCCTGCGCTCAACCGGAAAGGAGTATGCAGACAGGACCTCTTCGATGATCTCGATGTCGGTGCGGTTCTCGAAGACGCGGCTGTTCCGGTTCTGGGAGGCGATCCACAGCCAGGGACGCAGGGTCAGTCCGTAGACAAAGTGCCGCCCTTCGGCGCGCAGGTAGCGGGCGCGGTCCACTATGCCGCTGATCTCACGCGTGCCGGCACCCACGCCGCCTGCCATCCCGGTGCCCATGCCATCCAGTTCGATGCGAACGGTCAGCTCGCGCCCGTTCATCTCGCGCAAGTCGAAGTTGCCTTCCGGGCCGTGGAAGTTGTAGGCCTTGTCCGGCGTCTTCAGTTCGATGTCGTATTCGAACAGGCCGCAGACGCCTTCCTTGCCATCCAGGCGTACGAAGGTAAAGGGGGACTGTCCGAAGAGTTCCGGCAACGCCGGACCAGACACGGTGACGGTGCGGGAGGAAAGGAACGGCGGTCGGTTATCCAAGTGCAGCACTCCGTAGCGTTGAACTTTCTCTTGCCGCAGAAGCACCAGTGTTCCGGTGCTTTGCTTCTCGCGTCATTTGCATGACCGTCAAGAAGATGCGTTCGTCGCGTACGGTAGCCGTTATGCGTTGAGGAAGGAAGGTGGATTATTCAGATATCGCCATTGTTTTCGATTGAATGAGAATTCCAATAGAAATTAAGGGATGTCCTATATCAATCTCGTATCGCCATGATCTATAGGGTCGTTCCGTGCGATTTCGTTCGCCTTGTGAAGCGCGAAGAGTAAGCACAAAGGAAAATGACCCGACACGAGCGACAGCCCGGTATGCGTTCTGGAGATTGGCGCCCTCCCCCACTTTGCGGGGAGCGCCACGGGACAGGTGGCAGCCCGCCCCGGGTCTCCGTAGCCTCAGCCGCTTGGCCTCAGCGCCGCATGAACGGGCAGCAGTCCGTTTCAGAACCGATGCCGCAACCCCACGCTCACCGACTTCGCATCATCCCCGCTACCCGGATCGATCACGATGCTGTTGTTGCTCACGCTGCCGCCAGGGCTGTTATGCACCAGCACCGCCCGCACATAGGCGGTGGTGCGCTTGCTCAGGTCATGGTCCCACCCCAGCGTCACCGCCAGCGGCCGCTGGCCGCCGCCCAGGATCTGGCGCTTGAGTGCGGCGGCCTTGAAGGTGTCGCGCTGCGTCACGTTCCAGCTGAAGGTCACGCCGTAGTGGCGTGCCGAGCGGGTCTCGGGCCGGTCGCTGCTGGCGGCGCTGTACAGCAGGCCGATTTCCACCGGCTTGAAGCGATAGGAGCCGCCGACGAAATGGTTGGAAGTCAGCGTCGGTTCCACCGGCACGTTGGCGCCCGAATACATCCCCTGGTAGGAGTAGAACGCGTAGACGTTGCCGGCCTCGTAGGTCGCATTCATGCCGAAGTTCAGCCCTGAGCGCGCCGACCCCGGCACCTCGCCCGGCGCCACCGCTGCGCCGAAGGAAAAGCCGCCCCACTTGGGCGAGAAATACTGCACCGCGTTGTCGAAGCGGGCGCCGTAGGCCACGTGCCCGGTGCCCTGTGATGCGGTCGCGCTCAGCAGGTTGAACGGCGACACCGCGCCATTGAGCAGGAACGGATCCAGCCGCAGCAGCGCATAGAACGACGGCGTGTACTGCCGCCCCAGCCGGAACTCGCCCCAGTTGCCCGACAGGCCCAGATAGGCCTGCCGCCCGAACAGCCGGTTGTTGCCGAAGAACTCGGTGCCGTTGTCGATATTGAAGCCCGACTCGACCAGGAAGTTGACCTTGAGCCCGCCGCCCAGGTCCTCGATGCCGCGGATGCCCCAGCGCGACGCGGCCTGCTGGCCTTCGCGCATGCGCACCACGCTTTCCGAGCCCCTGGCGTATTCGATCGATGCATCGACCACCCCGAACAACTGCATCGTGCCCGCCACGGCATTGCCCGCGGCCAGCGCCGCACCCATCACCATCCACTGTCTTACCTTCACGCTGCCTGTCTCCCGTTGTTGTTGTGGTCCAGCCTTATTTCGCCTGCAGCCCCGCCACCTTCACCACCTCGCCCCACGCGGCCAGGTCGGCGCTGACCAGCTTGCCCAGGTCGGCCGGGCTCGACGGCGCGGCCGGCTGCAGGTTCATGGCGGTGAATTTCTCGCGGTCGCCCGGTGTCTGCAGGATGCGATTCACCTCGGCGTTGAGCCGGTTGACGATCGGCGCGGGCAGGCCCCTGGGGCCGAAGATCGCGACCCAGCTGGCTTGCTGGAAGGGCACGCCCTGCTGCGACATGGTCGGCACGTCCGGAGCCGTCAGCAGGCGCTCCGGTCCGGAGATCGCAATGCCCCGTATGCGGCCGGACTTCAGGTGCGGGACCGACGAGATGGCGTCGGTGATGCCGATGGTGACGTGGCCCGCGGCCAGGTCGTTGCTGCACTGGGTGGCGGTCTTGTAGGGGATATGGCGCAGGTGGATGCCGGTCTTGGCCTTCAGGTATTCCATGGCCAGGTGGCCGCCCGAGCCCACACCCCAAGAGCAGTACGCCAGTTCCGTCTTGCTGGCCCTGGCGTAGGCAATCAGCTCCTGCAGGCTGTGCACCGGCACATTGGCGCTGACCGCGAGCAGGTTGCCGCCGGGCTGGCTGGGGCGTGCGATGGGGGTGAAGTCCTTGATCGGGTCATAGGGCAGCGACGGCGTGGTCCACGGGTTCACCGTCATGGTCGCGGCATAGGTGAACAGCAACGTGTAGCCGTCGGGCGCGGCGCGCGCCACGGTCTCGTTGGCGATGATGCCGTTGGCGCCGGGGCGGTTGTCGACCACCACCGGCTGCCTGAGCGCGGCGGTCAGGCGCTCGGCCACCAGCCGTGCCGTCTGGTCGGTGACGGTGCCCGCGCCCGAGGGCAGCACCATGCGGATGGGCTTGCTGGGGTACGGGGCCTCGGCGTGCGCGCTGGCGGCGCCCGCCAGGGCCAGCGCCGCGGCCAGGGCTGCTGTGCGCGTGGCACAAGCCCTGCGGGCGCCAGTGTGCTGGCTGCTCATATTGCTGTCTCCGTTGCGGCGCATTGGCCGCGCATGCCGGTGCGTTGCCGGCGTGTCATGGGTGGGCGCACCGGGCAGCGGCCCGGGCGCCCTGGCTGAACCGGCTCAGGCTTGCGCCTGCGCCGCGTGATCGAGTGCCGCCAGCCGTTCGTAGTGCCAGTCGGCATCGCCGAACAGGTTGGCGTGGGCTGCCAGGCGCTTGTAGCAGTGGCCGATTTCCATCTCGTCGGTCATGCCCACCGCACCGTGCAGCTGCACCACGTCTTCGCCGAGCGCGCGCCCGGCATCCGAGACAAAGGCCTTGGCATGGGATACCGCGCGCATGCGCGCCACCGCATCGCCATGCAGGGCGTTGGCCGCCAGCTCGGTGATGGCGCGTGCCTGCTCGACGCTGACATAGAGGTCCACCAGCCGGTGCCGGATCACCTGGTTGGCCGTCAGCGCGCGGCCGAACTGCTCGCGCGTCACCAGGTAGTCGCGGGTCAGGTCGAACGCGCGCGACATGGTGCCCACGGCTTCGGCGCAGGCCATCACCGTGGCCTGGTCGATGGCGGCTTCCACCAGCGGCCAGGCGCCGTCCACCGGGCCGATGCGCGCGCTGTCCGGCACGGTCGCGCGGCGCAGCGTCACGCTGGCGGTCTGGCGGCCGTCGTAGGTCGGCAGCGCATCGACGCTGATGCCGCGCATGTCGGCCGGCACCGCGAACAGTGTCAGGCCGTCGCGGTCGCGGCGCTGGCCGCCGCTACGCGCCAGCACCAGCAGCACCGCGGCGCTGCCGCCGCCCAGCACCAGGGTCTTGCGGCCGTCCAGCGTCCATTGCCCCGGCTCATGCTGTTGCGCGGTGGTGCTGATATCGAAGGCGTCATAGCGTCCCTGCGTTTCCCATGCGGCCAGCGCCAGCATCGCGCCACCCTCGGCCATCGCCGCCGCGATCGCGGCGTGGGCGGGATCGCCGCAGGCGGCCAGCAGCGGCGCGCACAGCGCGGCATTGGCCAGCCAGGGCTCGGCAGGCTGGGCGCGGCCCAGTTCCTCGGCCAGCAGGGCCTGGTCCGCGGCATCGCCCAGGCCGCCGCAGGCTTCGGGCAGCCCCACGGCCAGCCAGCCCATTTCGGCAAACGCCTGCCAGTGCTTGCGCGAGAAGCCATCGGGCTCGGCCAGCGCCGCGCGGCGCTGCTCGAAGCCGTAGCCGCGTTCGACATAGCGCCGCACGCTTTCCTGCAGCATGCGGCGATCGTCCGTTGGATCGCTCATGTGTTCAGTTCCTTGTCCTGGGTTGCGGGCACGATTGGAGCCACTACAGGCCCAGCACCTGCTTGGCCAGCAGTTCGTGCTGGATCTCGCTGGAGCCGCCGGCAATGGAGTAGCCGCGGGTGACGAAGCGGCGCGCCGATGCCGCCGCGGCGTACGCCGACTGTCCCGCTTGCGGCACGGCGGGCTCGAAGTGCGCGGCGCGGTCATAGGCCAGCGTGTCCGGCCCCAGCGCATCGACCGCCAGGTTCTCGATGTCCTGGATCAGCCGGCTGCCCAGCAGCTTGAGCATGCCGGTCTCCGGCCCCAGCGTTTCGCCGGCGCGCGCCCGCTTGCGAAAGCGCAGCACGGTTGCAGCCAGCGCTTCGAGCCGCACCTCCAGCGCGCGCATCCGGCGTGCAAACCACGGGCGCTGCGACAGCGGCTGGCCGCCCTCCTCCAGCTCGTTGCCGATGGCGCGCACCTTGGCCAGGCGGCGGCGGTTCTCCGCCACGCGCGCCAGGTTCAGCCGCTCATGCTCGAGCAGGGACTTGGCGATGGTCCAGCCGGCGTTCTCCTCGCCGACGAGGTTCTGCACCGGCACTTCCACCTCGTCGAAGAACACCTGGTTGAACAGGTGCCAGCCATGGATGCCCACCAGCGGCCGCACGCTGACGCCGGGGCTGCGCATGTCGATCAGCAGGAAGCTGATGCCCCGCTGCGCGCGCGCCTCGGTATCGGTGCGCACCAGGCAGAAGATCCAGTCCGCGTACTGCGCGTAGGAGGTCCAGATCTTGCTGCCGCTGACCACGTAGACCTCGGTGCCGTCGGGCCGCGTCTTGCGCACCGCACGCGTCTTCAGCGAAGCCAGGTCGGAGCCGGAGTTCGGTTCGGAATAGCCCTGGCACCACCAGTGCTCCTGGTTCAGGATGCGCGGCAGGAAGTACTGCTGCTGCGCCGGCGTGCCGTAGCGGATCAGGATCGGGCCGATCATCTCGAAGGTGATGCCGCCGCTCTCGGGCGCGTGCGCCAGCACCAGTTCTTCCTGGAATGCGGCGCGGCGCTCGGCGCTCCAGTTGCAGCCCTGCCATTCAGCCGGCCAGTGCGGCGCCAGCCAGCCGCGTTCGGCCAGCCGGCGCTGCCAGTCGACCAGCTCTGGCTTGCTGAGTTCCAGTCCGAGGCGGACTTTCTCGCGCACGGCATGGGGCAGCGACCGGGCGACGAATTCGCGCACCTCGCGGCGGAAGTCCTGCAGCGACGCGTCGTCGTCGGTGGTGATGGAATCTGTCATGGAGATATCGGTCCTCAGGAATTCTTGTCGCGCGCAGCAGATGCCATGCGCCTCGTCGCGGCGCGCATGCCGCCCTTGATCGCAGCCACGCCATCGGCCGGAAAACCCCCGATGGTGGCGGCCAGGCCGCGCGCGCGGTCCAGCACCTCGGCGTCTTCGACCAGTTCGGTGGCAATGCCCAGGCGCAGCAGCTCCGGCGCGGGCACGCGGTCGCCAAGCAGGCACAGGCGCGCGGCCACGGCCTCGGAATGGCGCAGCGCCAGCCAGTCGGCATTGCGCGGCGCGGCCATGCCCAGGCGGATCTCGCCGATCTGCAGGAAGGCCCCGGCGCCGCACACCAGCAGGTCGCCGGCCAGCGCCAGCGCCGCGCCGCCGTTGATGGCATGGCGCTCCAGCGCCACGATCCATGCCTTGCGGCTTTGCAGCAGGCCCAGGTGGACGCGCTCCCAGAGCGGCGCAAACGCGGCCAGCCCGCCGCGCTCCGCCTGCAGTGCCTGCAGGTCCAGGCCGGAACAGAAGGCGCCGTCGGCGCCGCGCAGCAGCACGGCGCGCACGCTGTCGTCGGCGGCCAGGGTCTCGATGGCGTCGCCCAGCGCGCGTGCCAGCGACATGTCGACGGCATTGCGGCGGGCCGGGCGGTTCAGCACCACCTCGGCCCAGCCGGCATGGCGCTGCAGCAGTACAGGGGATTGGGGGGTGTTCATGCGGGCTCCTGCCGGGCTTGTTCCACGCCGATCGCGCCGGCGCGGGCCATGGTGTGAATCTCCGCGGCGCTGAAGCCGAGCTCGGCCAGCACCTCGGTCGTATGCTGGCCGAGGCGCGGCACCGCGGGCATCGCGCCTGCCGGCATGCTGGCCATGGTGAAGGGCAGTCCCGGCAGCTCCAGCTGGCCGCCCTCGCCGTCGTCAACGGCTTGCAGCACCCCACTGGCGCGCACGTCGGGGCTCGCGTTGACCTGGTGGTAGTCGCGCACCACGCCCACCACCACCTGGTGGCGCTCCAGCAGCGTGCGCGCGGCGTCGCCGCTGAGGTGGCGCATGGCGTCGTGCAGGATGGCCAGCAGCGCCGGGCGGTTCTGCACGCGCAGCGCGTTGCAGGCAAAGCGCGGATCGTGCGCCAGCGCCGGCTGGCCGATGGCCTCGCACAGGCGCGTCCAGTGCTCGTCGAGATAGGCCGACAGCACGATATGCCCGTCCGCCACCGCGATCACATCCGCGGCCGGCGCGGCCTTGGGCTGGCTGTTGCCGCTGCGCACCGGCAGCGCGCCGGAGCACTGGTACTCGGCCCACAGCTGGGCCTGCATCTGCACGCCGACCGACAGCAGCGAGGTCTCGATGGTCTCGCCGGCGCCGGTGCGCTCGCGCCGGAACAGCGCCGCCAGGATGGCGTTGCCGGTCGCCAGCGCGGTGGCCGCGTCGATCAGCGCAAAACCGGCCTTCAGCGGCTGCCCGCCGGCCTCGCCGGTGACGGACATCATGCCGCTCTCGGCCTGCGCGGCAATATCCAGCCCGGGGCGCGTGCGCGACGGCCCACGCGTGCCGAAGCCGCTGATGGAGGCATGGATCAGGTCGGGACGCGCCGCGCGCAGCGTGGCGGCGTCCAGCCCCAGCGCTTCCATCACGCCGGCGCGGGTGTTGTGCAGCACCACGTCGCTGGCCAGCGCCAGCCGCCGTGCGGCGTCCAGCCCGCCGGGCGTGCGCAGGTCCAGCGCTATGCCGCGCTTGCCGCGGTTGTAGGCCAGGTACATCGGGCTCTGCGGGCTGGTGCCGTCAAAGCGCCGCGCGCTGTCGCCGCGCAAGGCCTCCACCTTGACCACGTCGGCGCCCAGGTCGGCCAGCATCATGGCCGCGCCCGGCGCCGCGATGAACTGCCCGAACTCCGCCACGCGTATGCCTGCCAGCGGCAGGTCTTGCCGGTTCGTCATGCGATGCCACTCCTCGAAGATGCCGGCGCAGCCGGCGGTTTGCGACGATGTGGAGCGATCATGCGTTGGCACGGCGCATCACGGCAGATGCTAAAACTGCCTCGGTGCAAACCAATGGTTAGCACCCTGGGGTTATCCCGAACCCGCCGGAATGCCGCTATGCTGTGCGCCCAGTGCGTCGTTTGAGTGGAGCCAAATCCATGCGTCTGAGCCAAGTCCAGGACTTCATCGCCGTGGCCGAGCACGGCAGCATCCGCGCCGGGGCCCGTGCGCGCGACGTGTCGGCACCGGCACTGACCAAGAGCATCCGCCAGCTGGAAGAGGAGCTGCATGTGCCGCTGCTGACCCGCACCACCCGCGGCGTGGTGCTGTCGCGCTACGGCGATGCCTTCCTGCGGCGCGCGCGGCTGATCGCCACCGAGGCCCGCAAGGCCAGCGAGGAAATGGCGCAGATGCTGGGCGCGCGCAACGGCGTGGTGCGCGTCGGCACCACCCGCGGCCCGGCGCATGTGCTGCTGCCCGCGGTGGTCAAGCGCTTTCGCGTCCAGCACCCCGACGTGCTGGTGTGCATCGACAGCTGGGGCTACCCGACCCACCTGGACGAACTGCGCTCGGGCGTGATGGACATGGCAGTCAGCCCGGTCCCGGATGAGGGCATCGAGCGCGAATTCACCTGCGAGCCGCTCTACAACAACGACTCGGTCGTGATGGCGCACCGCGAGCATCCGCTGCGCAACGCCCGCAGCCTGCGCGAACTGATCGGCTCGGACTGGATCCTGACCGGCCAGCGCATGCACGGCCCGGGCGCCGCCATCCTCGATGCCTTCCGTGAACGCGATCTGCCATTGCCGCGCGTGGCAGTGCGCTGCGACACCATCGGCATGATCGAGCACCTGATGCAGGACCGCCACCTGCTGTGCATGCTGCCGCGCCAGATGGTGGCAGGCCGGCTGGCCGCCAATGGCCTGGTGCCGTTGCCGATCGAGGACAAGCTGCCCAGCCACACCGTCAGCCTGATCTACCGCGCCGATTCGCCGATGACGCCGGTGGCGGCGCAGTTCGCCACCTTGCTGCGGCGTGAAGTCCACTATCTGTCCAACCTGCCTGACAGTCCGCTGCGCCGACTTGACTGAAGGCAGCCGCTACCGCAGCGCGCGCCGGCGGGGAACTCCCTGCACCCGCGCGGTGCTAACCAGCGGTTTACACATGAAATTCCAAAACCTCCGCCGGGCCGCACCGGCGCTTGGTTTGCGGCCGGTTCGCCGCATCCCGGCGGGATTTTCCCCAATCCCCGGGATGCCCCTTCTTGCGTGACAGTTGCGCTGGACGCGACCTGGTTCGCAGAGGAGGCAAGCATGCAGGACATTGAGGACCGGCCGGCCGCACTGGTCACTGGCACCGGCATCGAAAGCGTCGGCGACGGCGTGTGGCTGCTGCACGGACAAGGGCAGAGCTTTGTCGCCGACGTGGGCGGCGGCCTGCTGGTGGTCGACAGCGGCCCCGGCGGGCGCGTCACGCGCGGCATGATCGAGGCGCTGCGCACGCAGACCGGGCTGCCGGTGCTGGCAGTCTGCTACAGCCACGGCCATATGGGCTACAACGCCGGCCTGCAGCAATGGCTGGACCACGCCGCCGCGCGCGGCGAGCCCGCGCCACGGGTGCTGGCCCACGTCAACGTGCTGGCGCGGCAGGCGCGCTACCGCGAGACCCAGCGCATGCAGGAGCGCATGGCAGAGATCCAGTTCCGCCAGCCGGCCGGCGCGCTGGCGGGAAAGCTGGTCCACATCGAACCCACCGAGACCTTCGCCGATGGCCTGACCCTGGGCCGGGGCGAGCGCCGCGCGGAAATCCTGTGGGCACCGTCCGAGACCGACGACGCCGTGGCGGTCTGGCTGCCGGGCCGGCGCCTGCTGTACGGCGGCCCCGCGGTGATCGATTCGATCCCGAACATCGGCACCCCCTTCCGCACCATGCGCGACACCGTGCGCTGGGCCGATACGCTGGAACGCTTGGCCGGCCTGCAGCCGCGCACCGTGGTGCAAGAGTTCGGCGCCACGCTGCAGGGCGAGGAAGAATGCCAGCGCGTGCTGTGCCAGACCGCCAGGGCCCTGCGCTGGCTGCGCGCGGAGGTGGTGCGGCTGATGAACGCCGGCTGCAACGAACGCCAGGTGCTGGCCGCGCTCAAGCCGCCGGCGGACCTGTTCGACCAGCCCTGGATGCGCCCCACCTATGGCGACCCCAGCTACATCGCGCGCGACATCTACCGCTCTGAGAACGGCTGGTGGGACCGCAATGCCACCACGCTGCATCCAGCCGCGCCTCAACAGGCGGCCGCCGAGATCGCCGCGGCCGTGGCCGACCATGGCGCACTGATCCGCCACGCGCAGGCCCTGGCCGCGCGCGGCGACACGCAGCTGGCGCTGCACGTGATCGACGTGCTGGCGCTGGCGCCCGATGAAACGCCCACCGTGCGCGAGGCCCGCCAACTCAAGGCCGCCTGGCTGCGCCAGCGCGCCACGCAGATCCGCAGCTATGTGTCGCGCAGCCTGTACGGCGCGGCCGCCGACGCGCTGGAAAGCGACGCGGCGGACAACTTCGGCATGCACTAGGGAGACGCCATGCCCCGAGCAATGAACCCGGCTCCGACGGAACTGCCTGGCAACGCCGCGCGCCGGCGCGACGTGCTGCGCGCGCTTGCCGCACTTGGTCTTGGTGCTGCGGCCGGCCCGCTATGCGCCAGCAATGCCTGGCCCGCCAAGCCCATCCGGCTGGTGGTGCCGGCCCCGCCCGGCGGCGGCACCGACCTGTTCGCGCGCGCGCTGGCCGCATCGCTCGGCAAGGCGCTGGGCCAGACCATCGTGGTCGACAACAAGCCCGGCGCGACCGGCATCATCGGCAACGATACCGTGGCCAAGGCCAGCCCCGACGGCTACACGCTTCTGTTCACCTATGCCGCCACGGTGGTGATCAACCAGACCCTGCAGCCCAGGCTGCCCTATGACGGCCTGCGCGACCTGTTGCCGGTGGCGCAGGTCGGCGCGGGCGGCAATTTCCTGGTGGTGACGCCGGACTTCCCGGCGCGCACGCTCAAGGAGCTCGTCGCCCACGTGCTCAAGCGCCCGGATGCATACGACTACGGCTCATGGGGCATCGGCTCGGGCGGCCACCTGACCATGGAAGCCCTCAAGATGCAGACCGGCATGAAGCTGCGCCACGTGCCGTACAAGGGCGTGGCGCAGATCCTGACCGACATGCAGGGCGGCGTGGTCAAGGTGGCCTTTGTCGATACCTCGTCGTCGCTGCCGCTGATCCGCGCCGGCAAGCTGCGCGCGCTGGCCATCAGCGGCACGCGCCGCGCGCCGGCCACGCCGGACGTGCCGACCATGACTGAACAGGGCTACCGGTTCGATACCGACAGCTGGTATGGCCTGTTCGCGCCGGCCGGCACCAGTGCCGCCATCGTGCAGCGGCTCAATGCGGAAGTGACCCGCCTGCTGGCTGACGCGCCCATGCGCGAGCGCTTCCTGCAGCTGAACATGGGCATGGCGCCCGCCAGGAGTGCCGAGCAGTTCGCGCAGACCGTGCGCGACGACGTGGGCGTGTGGGGCAAGGTGATCCAGGCCAACCACATCACGGTCGACTGAAGACCACCGGGGGGCGCCGCCCTGGAGGGGCTTGCCGCATGAACCCTGGCGCTGCGCTTCAGTGCGAGAACAGCACCGGCACCGTCATCGACTCCAGCACCACCCTGGTCACGCCGCCCAGCACCAGCTCGCGCAGCCGGCCGTGGCCGTAGGCGCCCATCACGATCAGGTCGGCACCAAAGTCCGACGCTCGCGACAGGATCAGCTCACCGATGGCCAGGTCGCCACCGCCCGGGCCGTGCTCCACCTCAACTGCCACACCCTGTCGCTCCAGCACGTGCACGGCGTGGCTGACCGGAGTGGCATCGGCACGCGACTCCCTGGCGGCATGGGCGCCCAGCACCCGCGCGCGTGCCCCCGCCAACAGCGGCAGCGCGTCGTGCAAGGCACGCGCGGCCTCGCGGCTGCCGTTCCAGGCCACCAGCACGCGTGTGCCCACGGTGGCGAAAGCGCCGGAACAGGGCACCACCAGCGCCGGCCGGCCGCTCTCAAGCAGCAGCGCCTCCAACAGCTGCCGCGCCACCGGGCCTTCAGCGTTGTCGGCGTCATACTGGCCGGAGACGATCAGGCCGGCCTCGCGCGCCTCGCGCAGCGCCAGTGGCACCGGATCGCGCTCGACGGTGCGCCAGTCGCAGGCAACCGCCAGCTCGCGCGTGGCGGCCGCGAAGGCACAACGCATGTTCTCGCGCTGCAGCCGGCGCCGCTCCTGGTCTTCGGCCAGGCAGCGCTGGGCATTGTTCATGCGGTAGAACCAGCTGGGGTCTGGCACGCGCCCGGCCAGCAGGCCGATCAGCGGACACTGGCTGGCGGTGGCAAGGCGTGCCGCAACCTGCAAGCGCTGCATGGCCTGCCGGTTGCCGTCGAGATGGACCAGGATGCTGTCGTACGCCATGATGCCCTCGCGTCCGAATCTTTTGCTTTCAGTCTAGGCCGCGTCGCAGGCAATGCATGCCGACTTGCCGATCGCGCCAGCAATGGTGGTGCGCGGTGCGCCAGCGCCGGCACGAACCAGTCGACTTCCTCCTATATCGATGTCGGAACCTCACCGACGGCGAGCGTGCAGGCCAGCCACTAGTATGCATTCAGCAACCAGCACGCCCCCACGAATCCTGGTGCCGCAAGCGGCATCGTGGCCGCGGCTGCGCGCTGCGTGGACCGAGACCGCAAGCACAGGAGGAGCGCCATGGACCGCCGACAGTTTCTCAAGTGGGGAAGTTTCCTGACCGTCACCGTTGCCACCGGCGGGCTGAGCGCCTGCGGCGGCGGCGACGACCCGGAACCCGACACCGGCAATCCGGAAAATTTCAATTTCGTCCATGGCGTCGCCTCGGGCGACCCCAAGCCCGACAGCGTGGTGGTATGGACGCGGGTGGAAGGCAGCAATGGCAAGCGGCCGGTGGTGGTGCGGCTGCAGGTGTCGGCGCAGCCTGACTTCCCGCCGCCGAGCCTGCTGGTCAATCAACCGCTGATGGCCCTGCCGGACTGGGACTACACCATCCGCAACAAGGTCACGGGCCTGAGCCCCGGCACCCGCTACTACTACCGCTTCCTGCTGGGCAACCGCCCCAGCACCGTCGGCCGCACCCGCACCGCAGCAGCGGCCGGCACGCCCTTGTCACAGCTGCGTTTCGCCTTTGTCAGCTGCCAGGACTGGAATGCCAACCACTGGGCCGGCATGGAAGAACTGGCGCAGCAGGACCTGGACTTCATCGTCCATGTCGGCGACTACATCTACGAGGCCGTCCCGGGCGGCTCGCGCGCCGGCAATGTGGAGGATCGCCACGGCGTGCTGCAACTGCCCAATGGCACCGCGCTGCCGGACGGCAGCGTCTACGCCACCACGCTGGACGACTATCGCTACCTGTACCGCAGCTATCGCACCGACGCGCGCCTGCAGGCCCTGCATGCCGCGTTCCCGATGATTGCGATCTGGGACGACCATGAATTCTCGGACAATTGCTGGCAGGACCGGCAGACCTACGACTCCGACGACGACCTGACGCCGCGCACCGCGCGCCGGCGCGCTGCCAACCAGGCGTGGTTCGAGTTCATGCCGGCCGATGTCAGCCTGGACGTCAACAACCCGTCGTTCCAGAACATCCAGATCTATCGCTCGTTCACCTTCGGCAATCTCGCCACCCTGCTGATGACCGACGAGCGCCTGTACCGCGCCGACCACATCATCTCCGAGCAAGCCACCGGCCGCGCAGTCGGCGCCCTGTACTTCGTCCCGGCCGAGACACTGGCTGCGGCCGAAGCGCAGAAGATTGCCGCCGCCGGCGGCACGCTGACACCGGTGTCGATGCTGGGCGATGCGCAGCGCGCGTGGTGGCAGGACCGCGTCGGCGCCGACGCCACCGCGTGGAAGCTGTGGGCCAACCAGTTGTCGCTGTTGCGCATGCAGGTGGATGTGATCCAGGCGGTGGCACGGCTGATCGCCAGGGCGCTGGTGCTGGCCAACAATTCCCTGTCCTCGCTGGAGAGCGCCATTGCCAATGCGCTGGCCGACGACCTGCGCGCGGCCAAGACCGCCGGCACCTATGCCAACCTGGCCTACACGGCGCTGCGCAATGTACTGGCGCAGGTCGGCATCGACAGCGCCACGTTCGATGCCAACATCAAGCCGCTGATCGAAAGCCGGTTGCCGGCCATCGCGCTGCTCGACCGCTTTATCCTCAATGCCGACCAGTGGGATGGCTACAACGCCGAGCGCAAGAACCTGATGGCGTTCCTGAAGAACAACGGCGTGCGCAATGTGGTGGCGCTGAGCGGCGATATCCACGCATTCTTTGCCGGCCAGGTGATGGACGACTACGATGCGGCGACGCCAGCGCCGGTGATGGTGGACCTGGTCACGGCCGGACTGTCGAGCAACTCCCTGCTCAGTTCATTCCGCTCGATCGTCGACAACGACCAGGCCTTCGCCGCACTGCGTGAACTGGTCTACAGCGACGTGGGCAGCACGGTGGTGAACACCTTCGACACCACCTTGCGCACCTTCAACGCGTGGCTGCGCCATGCCGACTCCAACGCCGAGGGCTACACGCTGGTCACCCTGACGCCCGAGAAGCTGAGCTGCACCTTCCATACGCTCAAGCCGCTCGAGGGCGGCACGGCGCCGGCGCTACCTGCCACGGCGAGCACGCGGCTGCTGGAGGTGGCGGCGGGAACCGCGGATGTAAGCGTGACATAGCCACCCGGACGGACCGGCACGCCGGGCGCTCAGTAGCCCGCTTGCCGGTCCACCTGGTTCAACAGTTCACGCCCGTCGCGCGCGCGCCGCAGGTTCTCGATGCATTGCCGCGCCACCAGTTCGTACGAGGGGTCGGCCGCGATATGCGGCGTGGCCTCGATGCGGGGATGGTTCCAGACCGGATCGTCCGCCGAGGGCGGCTCCTTGGCGAACACATCAAGCGCCGCGCCGGCAAGGTGGCCTTCGTCGATCAGTGCGACCAGGTCTGGCTCGACCACATGCTCGCCACGCCCGACGTTGATCAGGAACGCCCCCTTGGGCAGCCGCGACAGCGTCTGGCGGTTCAGCATGCCCTCGGTGCGCGGCGTCAGCGGCAGCGTGCAGACCAGGATGTCGCTGTGCGCGAGCATGGCATCCAGCCCGTCGTCGCCGGTGAAGTCGGTCACGCCGGGCAGATGCTTGGCGCTGCGGCTCCAGCCGCTGACCGGGTAGCCGATGGCGGCAAACATGCGCGCCACCTCGCTGCCGATCTCGCCCAGCCCCAGCACACCCACGCGGCAGCGCGACACATCGCGCCCGGGGTGGCGCTTCCATTCGCCGCGGCGCTGCTGTTCGGCGTACCGGCCGAGCGCGCGGGTATGGCGCAGCGCCATCGCCAGCACGTAGTGGGCGATGCCGGCCTGCTGGCCGGGATCGACGATGCGCGTGACCGGCATGCCAGGCGGCAGGTCCGGCGCCGCCAGCAGCTTGTCGACGCCCGCGGTGGCAGCGCAGACCAGCCGCAGCTTCGGGTAGGCCGGCAGCACGCCGGGCTTCAGGCCCCAGGCGATGATGGCTTCGACCTGTTCCGCGACGGCGGCCTCGCGGCCGTTCCACACGGTGATGTCCGGCGCGGCTTCGCGCAGCGCGGCAGTGATGGGAACCGCCATGAACGACGGCAGGTGAACGAGGATGGCCATGGTCAGTTGCGGTAGTCAGGGTTGATGCGGTCGAGGCGGCGCAGCAGGCCCGGCCAGGCCAGGTTGGAGCCCTTGCCCTTGGTGGCCTGGCGCGCCTGCTGGCCCATGTTGGCGCTGGCGGCTTCGGGCACCATGGTCAGCGGCGTGCCGCCGCTTTGCGCCAGGATCTGGATGCGGCAGGCGGACTCGAGCGTGTACATGGTCAGGAAAGCATCGGATACCGTGCGCCCGCACGTCAGCAGGCCATGGTTGCGCAGGATCATCTGCTTGCAGCGGCCCAGGTCTGCCACCAGCCGCGCCTTTTCGTCCTCGCGCAGCGCCACGCCTTCATAGTCGTGGTACGCCAGCCCGGTCAGCGCGAACATCGACTGCTGCGAAATCGGCAGCAGGCCCGCCTGCTGCGCCGAGACGGCGACGCCGTGCGAGGTATGCGTGTGCATCACGCAGCCGACTTCGGGGCGCGCCTCGTGCACGGCGCTGTGGATGATGAAGCCGGCCGGGTTGACGTCATACGGCGTTTCCAGCACGGGCTGCCCTTCGTGGTCGACCTTGACCAGGCTCGATGCCGTGATCTCGTCGAACATCATCCCGTACGGGTTGATCAGGAACTGGTCCGGCGCATCGGGCACGCGTGCCGAGATATGGGTGAAGATCAGGTCGTCCCAGCCGAAGTGGGCGACCAGGCGGTACGCGGCCGCCAGGTCCACGCGCATCTGCCATTCGGCGTCGGAGACGCGGTCCCTGATTGAATCGACGAGCTGGATTTGCGCCATATGCGTACCTCCCGGGGGCATGTGAGTCATTGAATCGATGCATTGTCCGGGCGCACCGCGCCAAAGTCTGTTAAGTATTGGACAATCTCGGCTCCAGCAGGGGAGCGATGTGAAGGCTGATGTGAAGAGTGGATCGAGAGCGGTGGAGCCGGCGCGCACGCTGCCGCGCAGCGTGCTGGCCAGCGGCTGGCTGCGCAATGCGCCGCCGGGCGTGCTCGATGCCGTGGCGAACGCCGCACGCCGCCTGCGCTTTGGCGACGGCGAGATGATCTTCGCGCGCAGCGATCCGCCCACCTACTTCTGCATGGTGCTGTCGGGCCGGGTGCGCATGAGCCGGGTCAGCACGGGCGGGCGCGAGTCGGTGTACTCGGTGATCGGGCGTGGCCGCTGGTTCGGCGAGATCTCGCTGCTGGACGGCAAGCCGCGCACGCACGACGCCTTCGCCGTAGGCAATACGGAACTGATGGTGCTGAGCCAGCGCGACTTCCACCGCATCCTGGCCGCGCATCCGGAAGGCATGCAGCTGATCGTGCAGCAGATCTGCGCGCGCCTGCGCGTAGCGTTCGACCACGCGCAAAGCGCGGCGCAGGCGCCCATCGACGCGCGCATGGCGGCGCGCCTGCTGGAACTGGCCGACCGCACCGACCATGTCGTGCGCATCAGCGCTGAGGACCTTGGCGACATGGTCAACCGCTCGCGCCAGACCGTGGCCAAGTACCTGCAGGCGTGGGAAGACGCGGGCCTGATCCGCCGCGAGTACCGCCAGATCGAACTGCTGGACCCCGCGGCGCTCAAGCGATTGGCCCGGCGTTGACGGCCGCGCAAGATTTGCAGGCCGCGCGCGCAATTAACCTGCCCTGGCCGCAATGGCAAGGCTGGTTAACGACCGTTGCAAAATCAAACAGAATGTCAGGTGCTGCGGCGCTACAGTGACTGTTCCCTTGCCTGTAGGCGTTCTAGGAGGTACACGAATGAAGCAACATCTGGCGAAATCCCTGGTCGTGGCTGGCGCGATGATCGCGTCCTACCCGCTGTTTGCGCAGCAGGCTCAGCCCCTGCAGCCGAGCCAGCCGATGCCAATGACGCAGCCGATGCAGCCGATGCAATCCAGTCAGCCGGTGCAGTCCGCCCAGCCCGTGCAAGCCATGCCGTCGGCAGCGCCGTCGGCCCAGGTGGCACCCGCAGCGGGCGGCAGCTATGCCCAGGCTCCCGTACAGGCGGCCCAGCCGGGCATGGCGCCGGCAGCCGCCGACCCGACCATGGCAGGCAGCCCCGCCTCGGCCGTGGACCCCGCCAGCATGAGCCTGGCCCCCGATGCGCTCGGCTCGCGCCTGGGCCAGCGCAGCGCGTTCCTCGACGGGGCCTGAGCTCCCGTCTCAGCGCAGGCCCGCATCGCGCGGGCCGCGCGCCACACTCGCCCCGCTTCCCCGGCTCGCGCCGCTTCAGGTCGCTGCGGCCGTCTGCCCCTGCTGCTGCAGCCACTCCAGGAACGCGCGCAGATGCAGCGGCTTGTCGGCATCGCGCGGCACCAGCGCATGATAGGTATTGCCCGGTGCGCGGATGGCGGCAAACGGCGTCGCAATGCGCCCGCCCGCGCGGTCCGTTTCCAGGGTCGGAAAGGTGCCGATGGCAAAGCCAAGGCTGTCCACCACCGCCTGCAGCGTGACAAAGAAATGGTCGAAGCGCAGCGTTCGCACCGGCAGCAGCGAGGCATGTCCCGCCTGCTGCAGCCACGATTCCCAGCTTCCCGGCCGGGTCTCCGTATAGAGGAAGACGCCCTCCACCAGGTCCTCTACACCTTGCAACGGCACCTGCTCCAGCATCGCCGGACTGGCGATCACCGTCTGGTACTCCGAAAAGATCGGCACTGACTCGAACTGTTCGCCACGTTCGAGGGTGCGCCGTATCGCCACGTCAAAGGTGCCATTGAATCCTGCCTCGTTGCTGAAGGCGGTCGACACACGCACGTCGACCTCGGGCTGCCGGTGCCGGAAGTCATCCAGCCGCGGAATCAGCCAGCGCATGGCAAAGGTTGCCGGGGCATTGACGCGCACCACCTTGCGCGTGGCGATGCGGCCATAGCGCTCGGAAGCGGCGCTGATCTGGTCGAACGCCGTGCTGATCTCGCGCGCGAACGCCTGCGCGTGGACAGTCGGCACCATGCGCTGGCCCTGGCGGATAAACAGCGGCTGCCCCAGCCATTGCTCCAGGATCTCGATCTGCCGGCTGACCGCGCCATGGGTCAGGTGCAGCTCGCGCGCGGCCGCCGAATAGCTGCCGGCGCGGGCGGCAACCTCGAAGATGCGCAGGGCGTTGAGCGGGGGCAGCTTGTGCGGCATTGTGAGATTTCCTGACAGAATCTGGAAAATAAACTCGATTGTGAGAGTTTATCGCCTAACTTAGCATGGGTCTCAGGCAAATCCCCTTCACAATCCTTCCGCAAGAGACGCCATGAGCACCCAGATCCAGGTCAACGGCCACCACTACCAGCTTCCCGCCCGCCCCACCGTCATCGTCTGCATCGATGGCTGCGAGCAGGAATACATCAACCTTGCCGTGCAGGCGGGCGCCACCCCGTTCTTCGCCAGCCTGGCCAAACGCGGCACCGTCCTGACCGGCGATTGCGTGGTGCCGTCGTTCACCAACCCCAACAACCTGTCGATCGTGACCGGCGTGCCGCCGTCGGTGCACGGCATCTGCGGCAACTTCTTCTACGACACCGAAGCCGGCGCCGAAGTGCTGATGAACGACGCCCGCTACCTGCGCGCGCCCACCGTGCTGGCTGCGGCAGCGCAGGCCGGCGCATCGGTGGCGGTGGTCACCGCCAAGGACAAGCTGCGCGCGCTGCTGGGCCACAGCCTCAAGGGCATCTGCTTCTCGGCGGAGAAGGCCGACCAGGCCACCATCGAAGACAACGGCATCGACGACGTGCTGCGCAAGGTCGGCATGCCGCTGCCCTCGGTCTACAGCGCCGACCTGTCCGAGTTCGTGTTCGCCGCCGGCGTGGCCTTGCTGGAAACCGTCCGCCCCGACCTGATGTACCTATCCACCACGGACTACATCCAGCACAAGCATGCCCCGGGAACGCCGCAGGCCAATGCCTTCTACGCCATGATCGACAGCTACCTGCAGCGCCTGGACGCGCTCGGTGCGGTCATCGGCGTCACCGCCGACCACGGCATGAATGCCAAGACCGATTCGCTGGGCAAGGCCAACATCCTGTTCCTGCAGCAGGTGCTGGACGAGCGTTTCGGCGCGGACGCCACGCGCGTGCTGCTGCCGATCACCGATCCCTACGTCGCCCACCATGGCGCACTGGGCTCCTACGCGACCGTGTACCTGCCTGCCGGCACCAATCAACAGGCCGTGCATGAAGCCATCGCCGCACTGCCCGGGATCGAACTGGTGCTGGACAAGCGCGCCGCCAGCGAGCGCTTCGAACTGCCGCCCGACCGCATCGGCGACCTGGTGGTGGTCAGCGAACGCCTGACCGTGCTCGGCACCACGCCGGCGCGCCATGACCTGAGCGGCCTGGATGCCCCGCTGCGCTCGCATGGCGGCCTGTCCGAGCAAAAGGTGCCGCTGCTGTTCAACCGCAAGGTCACTGCGCCCGCAGGCCAGCGGCTGCGCAACTTCGACATCCTGCGGCTGGCGCTGAACCACGCGGACTAAGTCCGGTGCGTGCCGGCCTGGCCGGCACGCTTCCTCAACAAGCAGATAAAGGTGGCCGCGAAGACAGCCACCACCAGGGGGCGGCGCCATGCAAATCCTGCTTTCCCTGATGTCCGGGGTCGCACTACTGATCTGGGGCGCGCATGTGACGCGCCACGGCATGCTGGAGCTGTTGGGGCCGCGCTTGCGGCTGGTGCTGGCCGCGGGCACGGCCAGTCCCGCGCGTGGCTTCCTGGCCGGGCTTGGCGTGACCGCACTGATCCAGAGCAGCAGCGCCACGGCGCTGATGACCAGCGCCTTCGTTGCAGGGGGCCTGGTGTCGTTGCCGGCGGCACTGCCGATCGTGCTCGGTGCCGACGTCGGCACCAGCCTGATGGCGCGCCTGCTGACGGTCGATATCTCCTGGCTCTCGCCACTGCTGCTGGTGATCGGCATCGCACTGCGCCTGTCCGGCAAGGCCAGCCTGCGCGGACAGGCCGGCGAAGTCATCGTGGGACTGGGGTTGATCACGCTGGCCTTGCAGCTGATCCGCCTCTACGCCGCGCCGCTGCTGCACGCCGAGATCGTGCGCGCCATCTTCACCTCGCTTGGTAACGACGCACTGCTGGCCCTGGTGATCGGCGCCTTCGTGACCTTGCTGGCCTACTCCAGCCTGGCCGCGGTATTGCTCACCGCTACGCTGGCCATGGGCGGCGTCATCGGACCTGCCACCGCCTTGCCGCTGGTGCTTGGCGCCAATCTGGGCAGTGGCCTGATTGCCTGCCTGGCCAATTCCGGCAGTTCGCCTGCCGCGCGACGGGTATCGCTCGCGAACCTGATCTTCCGGTTCGCGGGGATACTGGCATTCCTGCCGCTGCTGGACGCCATCCCCTGGCTGCTGGCGCGCCTGGGCAGCAGTGCCGGCACCATGGCCATCGACTTCCACATGGCCTTCAACCTGACCCTGGCCGCAACGCTGATCTGGTTTGTCAACCCGGTGGCGGCCCTCTGCACCCGATGGCTGCCTGATGCGCACGACGACGCAGCGCCCGGCGGCGCGCGCTACCTGAGCCAGGGCGACCTGCGGCACCCGTCCGTCGCGCTGGGCAATGCCACGCGCGAGGTCGTGCGCATCGGCGACGTGATCGAGGAAATGCTCGATGGCATGAAGCTCTCGATCGTGGGCAACGACCGCGCCGCTAACGCCCGCTGCCGCGCGCTGGACGACCGCATCGACGACCTCTATTCGTCCGTCAAGATGTACCTGACCGACGTCGACGCCGGCAGCCTCGACGGTGAGGATGCGGAACGCTGGGATGCGATCATGCTGGTCAATATCAACCTGGAGTACGCGGGCGATATCGTCGAACGGATCCTGGTCGACCTGGACCAGCGCAAGCTCACCCGCAACTTCTGCTTCTCGGCCGAGGGCAGCGCCGAACTGCTGGAACTATGCGACATGCTGGTGGCCAACCTGCGTACCAGGATGTCGCTCTTTGTTGCCAACGACCGCGCAGCTTCGGCATTGCTTCTCGAATGCGCCGGCGACTTCCAGGCGCGCGCCGAGCGCTTCACCGCCCGCCACATTGCCCGGGTGGCGCAGCGCCGCACCGCGAGCGTGGAAACCAGCGCATTGCACCTGGACACCCTGCGCGAGCTGTCCCAGATGAACGCGCTGCTGTGCGCCGCGCCGGCAGGCATGCCTGGCGCCCTGCGCGAAGACCCTTCGTTCCTGGCTGCCGGCAACCACGGCACGCCGCACGCAAGTCCCAGGCCAAGCTCGACATGACCCATGTCGCCTACAAGGGCGGCGGCCCGGCCATGCTGGCCGCGATGGGCGGCGAGGTCACCCTGACGATCGAGACCATTGCGGAATGATCCCGCGCGTCAAGTCTGGAAAGCTCAAGGGGCTGCGGTCACCTTGGGCCAGCGCTCGGCGGCACTGCACAATTGCCGACCTTGTCTGAATCGGGCATAGTCGCGCCGCGGCGCGCACGGCTTGTGCGCGCCGCATCTTCAGCGTGCCTGGCCAAGCTGCTCCAGGATGGCCGGATTCTCCAGCGTCGAGGTGTCCTGCGTGATCTCCTCTCCCTTGGCCAGCGACCGCAGCAGGCGCCGCATGATCTTGCCCGAGCGCGTCTTGGGCAGGTTGTCGCCAAAGCGGATGTCCTTGGGCTTGGCGATCGGGCCGATCTCCTTGCCGACCCAGTTGCGCAGCTCCGTCGCGATCTTGACGGCCTCTTCGCCAGTCGGACGCGAACGCTTGAGCACGACGAAGGCGCAGATGGCCTCGCCGGTCATGTCGTCGGGGCGGCCCACCACGGCGGCTTCAGCCACCAGCGGGTTGGACACCAGCGCGGACTCGATCTCCATCGTCCCCATGCGGTGGCCCGACACGTTCAGCACGTCGTCGATGCGGCCCATGATGGTGAAGTAGCCGGTGTCCTTGTCGCGGATCGAGCCGTCGCCGGCCAGGTAGAGCTTGCCGCCGAGCTCTTCGGGGAAGTAGCTCTTCCTGAAGCGCTCCGGATCGCCCCAGATGGTGCGGATCATGGCCGGCCACGGACGCTTGACCACCAGGATGCCGCCGTTGCCGTTGGCCACGTCATGGCCGGTCTCGTCGACGATGGCGGCCATGATGCCCGGCAGCGGCAGCGTGCACGAACCCGGCACCAGCG
>NZ_JBXAGS010000013.1:111152-174221 GCF_058794355.1 Cupriavidus sp. GW823-FHT07B10 | reverse complement strand
GCGCGGGCAAGTTCAGGCCGCTACGACCGCTGCAACCGGCTTAGCGTGCTTTATTTTCCGTTTTCTGAGGCGACCCCAGGCTCATCACACTCATGCCACTGCTCGTCCTCCCCGCGAATGAAAGTGAGATGGACAGTGCAATTCGAGGCATCGCCTCCGACCATCATGAAAGGGCGTTTCGTGTTGAATGGCTATATCGGTTTGCACTTCCGGATTCCGGCGAGCGCGCTTGTCCGTGGTGCCGAGAGTCCTTCAGCATTTCTCAGCTCCCCTTGGAGTTTGACGACGAGGAGGCAGGTGGGACGGATGAGCGAGGCGCACTTTTGGGGCAAACGGAGACAGGCCTGGTCCACTCTGAGTGGGTATGCCTGGAAAAGGGGCGGTCGGCGCCCGTCTTTGGCAATGACTCGCCATTGCTGGTCGCCGGCGCCACGCCTATCCAGTTGCTCTTCGCATGTGCGAGCGCAGTGCAACAGGCAAGAACAAGGACGCCCGCGTACATAAATCCTGAAGGGTTCCCCAAGTCGCTCGTGTTAGGCTCAAGGGTAGTTCGACACTTTCAAAATGAGACTCTGTTTGTGATCTGTCTGCTAAGGTGCCTCACCAGTTCCGAAGTAGATGATGAAACCAAGAATTACGTGCGACAACTCATCGAAGACGTTGCCAATGCCGCTCCTGGTTCAGCCGATCTATGGGCGTTGAGGGAGCTGCTACTCGCTCAGATGCGAGGCTTGGCGCGCGGCATCGCGGACGACGGCGCGCGAAGCAGCATCTACCTGCGCGCAGGATTCGCAGCTTTTTTGGGAAACTGACGTCTCGCTAAAGTCGTCCACTTGGGCCGCTTCCGCTTCGCCCCGCTCGGCCCGGCGCTGCGCTGCGGCGAGCTCCACCTTATTGGCAATTCGCGAACACGTACCGCCACGCCCAGAACAAAAAAGTCGGTACCGATGGACGGGATACCGAGACGCACACGCGACCTGCTGTTCAAGGCGACCGGCACGGCTCAGTTTTAGAATCTGATGATGGAACTGGATGGCCGCATGGGCGCGGCGCCGGCTTAAACCCGAAAGTAGTGTCATTGGTTTGAACGTAAGTGCAATTCACCGTAACGATCTCGCCGACGGCAGCGCGCAGCTCGAATTCAATGGTTCCTGCCGGCAGGCCCAGTGCCTTCACCAGGGCCCGCGTGATGTAACGGTAAGACGGTTACACATCCAGCGACGTAGCGACGTTGCGGCGTGCGTGCGTCGGGGGCGCGCGTCGCCTCAGCTTTGCCTTCACGGGGCTGTCCCGGTCGACTTCCTTCTATAACTCTCGCTCGGCAAGCGAACCCTCGGCTTTCCCGGGAGGAATGCGCGCTACGCGGGACTACCCCGGTTATGCGGGGTGTGAAGTCGACGTAAAAACCTCTGGCCCGGCTCGAACTTGACGAGCAGCTCCGGGTTAGCGACGTGGATTTCGCACGAGGCGGCCGGCGACTGGCGGGCTGTCACCTTCCTGCAAACGCTGCGGAAAGCTCTTGCGGGCCAAGACGTGCGACACATAGTTCAGAAGTGAGATCGCCTTGAGGCTGTTGATCTCAGTTCCATAGTCGAGCGACTGACCATGCATCACTGTGTGGCGGTTTAGCCCTTGGAAGTCTGGAGGCCGCTTCTTGCCACTTACATTGAGCTCACCGAATTCGCCTAGCGGAGCCAGCACAATACGCGTCCAAAAATCATGGTCGAGGGATTCGGCATGGATAGCAGTCTCCGGGCGACCAATCTTCCGACCCTCCGGAGTCTTGTCGGAAACGAAGTAGTAGGCATTCACCTTTTCAAAACAGATTCCATCGGCTTGCGACAGGAACACTGGTATTGAAAGCGCGTACTGCCCGGCCCTGTGGGCATTGAACGCCTGCGCCAGGATATGCGAGCGGTGTGGGAGCAGCTCGCACACCTCAGTTTCAATCTCATCCAAATGCACTGAAAAATGCAGTCTTAGCTCTTCCTTCGCCTCCTCGGCACCCTCGTTCTTGCGAAGAGCTTCGGCTAGCCGAGGGGGATGCCCCAGCCCCATGCGCTGCATATCAATGTACCAACCGTGCTTAGCCAATTCAACCATTGCTCGACGGTACGCAGGAGGAAGCTCCTTAATCGCGAACTGAATTGCAGCTCCTATAACCGGAGCATTGGCTACCCACCACTCCTGCATCTGCCTGAAGGCGGATCCAATGGCAACCCCGATCTCAACAATGGAACTTCCTAGAGCTTTCCACTGGTCGGGGCTTGTGCCTATGGGCTGCGGCAGTACTGGCTCGTCTTTAGGCGCGTCCATGCTAGTCAAAAACTAGGAGCGAAAAAGGCCATTATCCTCCAAAGTCACCGACCAGCTACGCAGCCTCTTCCATTCCAACAATGCCACGATTACGCAGCATCCACATACTGCATTGCCTTTGCCTGCTCGCCGATTTCGCCATTAACACCCTTTCTACCCCGCAGGAATAACGCCAGGCGCTCGCTATGCTTCGCCGCGGTTTGGCGGTGAATCCCGGAACTCCTCTGACAGGCGCTCCACCGACACCTTTTTGCCGCCGGCCACGCCGGGCGACGCGAAACAGCCGGCCGCGAGGAGGTGCTGCTCGTAGGTCAATCCGAGGTGGGCCATGTGGGACTTGATCCACAGGACCGCGTCAGCGCGGTCGCGCAAGCTTCTCGTCGAGGATCCGCGCCAGTGGCGTGCCGGTTTGGACCAGCGTATCCACGACGGACGTCAGTTCCGCGCTATCCAGAACCTCCTGGGGTACCGGAGCGCTTAGGATGGCCTTTTCGACCCAGGCGCATACCCGGGGCCCTATGCCGTAGTCGTTCCAGAATTCCGTGTTTGCACCCTGCGCCCGCCACCAGGCACTGACCACTCCCGCAAGGAACGTCAGTCGATGCACTTGCGGCTGCACCTCAAGCAGGCCAAGTATCGCGAGGGCGACGAAGGTGGACGGCGCGGCCTCCACGGCCAGGCGCGTGAGCATCGGCAACAGGGCGTCCGCTCCCTCAGCCCCGGGCGGACGGACATAGCAGCGAGGTCCCTTCCCGATCTCGTACTCCCCCATAAACAGCGCAGCGAGTGCGCCTGTGAGATGGATTTCCGCGCTGGTCGAGCACTCAGACGTGAGTCGCTTCCACGCCCAGAATTCCCTGATGCGCGACGCCAGGGTCTCCCATACCAATAACACTAAGGGACCCGACACGAGCCCGTTGTTCATCCAGAGTCTGTCGAGCTCATGCAGCACCGCGGTGGTGGCGTCGAGGAAGCGATCTTGCGGCAACTGGGCGACGCGCTGGAGGACCATCTCGCTGAGGCCGGCATCACCCAGCGTGGCGGCCGCGGCGGTCGCTGCGGCGAAATACGCTTCGTTCCATTGATGCGCGCGCTCCCCAGGCTCTTCATCTTTTTTGCATCCGACGCCGTTCGCGCTTGCCGTCCACGCCCAACAGTGAAGCACCAGGCCGCGCAACCGCTCGGGCGCGTCCCGATACCAAAGGTCTTTCGCGAGCGACAGCCAATGCGCCGCCGCGCTCGAGTCCAGCGCGTACTCGCGTGGCGCGGGTGGCTTTGCACGCTGTCGTCGCGGCACGCCCAAGGGGATCCCGGCACGCACCTTCGGGGATCTCGGGTCCGGCAGCTCCGGCCAGCCAGGCTCGTCCCCCTCGCCCGACAGCCATCGCAGTTCCGCCGTGACCGCTGCCCGCAGCCTGTCACGTTCCGCGTCTTTTCGGGCGTTTTCTTGCGCCTCACGATGGGCGCGATAGTCCTCGACGCACTCCCAATCCACTAGATCGCGGCTTGGCAAGGCGTAGGTGGTCGAGGTCAGGCCCAGGCGCATCAGCGTCCGTAGCATTGCCGGTGGCAGGGATCGCTGCGCAGTAAGCGGATCGCCAGCACCGTGGTTGACGACGAGACAGGAATGGTGCTGCTTTAGGCTTGCAACGCCAGTTGAGCGGCGACGTTCCACGGCAGAAGTCCGTCGATCCGATTGACGGGATGATCGGCGATGCGGGCCAAGACGTGACGCAGATAGGCCTCGGGATCGATGCCGTTGAGTTTGCAGGACCCGATGAGCGAGTACATTGCGGCCGCGCGCTCGCCGCCACTGTCAGCGCCGGCGAATAAAAAATTCTTCCGACCCAACGCGACACCGCGCAGCGCATTCTCCGCGATGTTGTTGTCTATCTCTGCCAGACCATCATCACAGTAGTAGATTAGCGCTTGCCACTGGTTCAGCATGTAGTTGATGGCTTTGGTCGTTTCCGACTGCGTTGAGAGCGTCAATAGCCGCTCTCGCAACCACACTTCGAGGCTGTCCAGTAGGGGCCGGGATCTTTGCTGCCGCACCTGTTGACGCACGGCAGGTGGCTTACCCCGGATTTCCGCTTCGATGGCATAGAGCTCGCCGATCCGGCGTAACGCCTCCGTGGTGGTCGGCGTTGCCTTGCGGACATGCAGATCGTGCACCTTACGGCGCGCGTGGGCCATACAAGCTGCTTCGCGCACACTGCCATCGGTAAAAACAGCGTTGAAGCCCGCATACGCGTCTGCCTGCAGGATGCCGCGGAAGCCGGCCAGATGCGCTTGGGGATGTTGGCCCTGGCGATTTGGTGTGTAGGCGAACCAGACTGCAGGTGCAGCATCTGAACCCGATGCGCGATCGTCCCGCACGTAAGCCCATAGTCTTCCCGTCTTGGTCTGTCCCTTACCTGGCGCAAGTACCGGCAGCGGTGTGTCGTCCGCATGCACCTTGCCGGGCATCATCACGTATCGGTGCAAAGCCTCGACTAGGGGGCGTACCAGCGCACCGCAAGCGCCGACACCGCGAGCCATGGTCGTGCGGTCCAGCTCCACGCCCTGCCGGGCATAGATCGCGGCTTGACGGTACAGCGGTTGATGATCAGCATATTTGGCAACCAGTATGTGAGCGTGCAGCCCCGCCGTGGCAATGCCACGCTCAATTGGCCGGCTTGGCGCTGCAGCCTGCACGATGCAATCACAACAGGCGCAGGCCTTCTTGCGCCGCACTTGCCGAATCACCCTGAATGAACTGCTGATAATATCGAGTTGCTCCGAGATGTCCTCGCCCAGCGGCTTGAGCTTACCGCCGCACTCTGGACAGGCTTCGGTCTCGGGCTCGAGAATGCGCTCCTCCCGCTCCAGGTGCTCCGGCAACGGCTTGCGTACCGCTTTCTTCCGGACAGGAGGGGTAGCCTGCGGATCGGCTTCGGTTTCGGCCGCACCTTCCTCGGCCAGCAGATCTTCCAGTCGGGTCTCGAGCTGTTCAATCTGTCGATCCAGCTTCTCGGACTTCTGGCCAAACTGCATCCGCCTCAGCTTTGAGATCTGCAGATTTAGCTGCTCGATCTCCATGGAGCGGACCGCCAAGGCCCGTTCCATGAGTGCGATCGATTCCCGCTGTGCCAACACCAAGGCCTTCAGGGCCTCAATGTCGTCGGGGAGATCGCTGGGGTCGATTGGCATGCGCGGCAGTTTACGCACATGCCGCAAGGTTTACAACACCGACAGTGGCGGCCAGGTGCGCTCGGGCTGCTTCCAGTTGATCCCCTCCAGCAGCATCGACAACTGCGCTTGCGTCAGGTGGATCTTGCCGCTGTCGGCCTGCGGCCAGACGAAACGTCCGCGCTCCAGGCGCTTCGAGAGCAAGCAAAGCCCATCGCCCGTTGACCACAACACCTTGATGACGTTGCCGCGCCTGCCGCGGAAGACGAAGACATGGCCGGAGAACGGGCTCTCCTGCAGAGTCGCCTCCACCTTCGCGGCGAGCCCGTTGAATCCGCAGCGCATGTCGGTCACGCCTGCAGCGATCCAGATGCGTGTTCCCGCCGGCAACCCGATCATGGCGTCAAACGGTCCAGTACGGTACGCAACGTGGTCGCGTCGACTGCCCCTTCAATGCGAATCACCGCTCGGCCCAAACGGATCTCAATGGCGCCGTGCGGCGGCGTCGGCTCGCAAACCGCAGCGGCCGGACTCATTGGCATCGGACCGGGTGGCGAGCTTGGGTGTTCAACGGTCACCGGCAACAACACCGCGGCTTCCTGGCGCTGCTCCATTCGATAGCGTCGGCGCCAGGTGAACAGCATGTTCGCGTTGATGCCGTGCTCGCGCGCCAATTTCGATACCGAGACACCCGGCTCACACGCAGCGGCTGCCAACCGCCGCTTGAATTCCTCGCTGTGGTTCGGCCGGCCTTTGCGACTGCCGGCGACTGGTTCTTCCTGTGACTGTGACAAAGTAGTTCCCATCACTATTTGGTGGGAACTACTTTGGCGCCACTCTACTGAACGGTACAGACGGTGCTGGCGACTCGCTTACGCTGCGCAGTCGCCCCGGCCCGTAGCACCCGGCCATGCCCGTATCGTGCTGGACGGCCACGTGAAGCACGCGTTCCAGTGTTGTCGGCTGAGGGTCGGCACGGTAGGCCGCCAATAGCCCGACAGCCGCGATCGATCGCGGGTTGTAGGGGGCGTGCCAAGATACGGGGAATCCGCTATCACAAGGGGCATCGGCCGCAGATCGATCCGCGGCCGAGCCGAGATAGCGGCGGCGCTACCCGACCCGGAAAAACTCCACGGCCTGCCCCGCATTGACCGCCCGCCTGAGCCAGTCGGGCATGTCGCCCTGCCCGTCCCAACTCTGCCCCGCGGCGTTGCGGTAGCAGACCACCGGCGCTGGTGCGGGTGGCGGCGGTGGCGGAGGAGGCGGCGGATCGAAGCACCCCGCCGCTGCCAGCTCCTCCATGGTCAGCCCGTAGTCGGCCATCTCCGCCCGGATCCAGCGGATCGCCGCCGCCCGCTCAGTTTTTGCTGTCATTGCTGTCGTCACTGCTGTCGCTGCCGTCTTCCGGATTCAAGGCTGCGGCTGGCGCGCCCTGCTTGTCGTCCTGCTGTTCGTTCTGTTTTTCGCCTGGCGCCGCCTGCTCGGTCGGCGCCGGGTCGCCGGCCTTGCGCCGCCGCCCGCCACCACCTTCCCCCCGCCCGGCTGGCGCCACCCGCAATTCTGCCAGCAGCTGGCGCGCCAGCGCCGCTTCGGCCTCGGCCCGTTCGGCCCGGCGCTGCGCCGCGCCCAGCTCCGCCTGCAGCGCGTCCAGGTCGTGCGCCGCTTTGCGCTGCGCCTGCTCGGCGGTGGCGAGCCGATCGGCTAGCGCCGCGGCCTGGGCTTCGAGCCGCGCGCGGATTTCGGCCTGCGCCACGGCCACGTCGCGGGCCTCGCTGCGCACCGCCGCCAGTTCGCCGCGCAACGCTTCGGCCGCGCGCTCGCTCTGCTGGCGGGCGGTGCGCTCGGCGTCCAGCTCGCGCAAGCTCCGCCGCTCGCTGGCCTCGGCCCGTTCCTGCGCGAGGGTCACCTGCTCGCGGGCTCCAACTCCGTCGAGAATTGGGTGCGCAACGTCTCCAGCTGACGTCGGCCCGCCTCCAGTTCCGTGCGGCCCGCTTCGAGCCGGGCCTGCGTCGCCGCGTGCGCCTGCCGCTCCGCGGCCAGGTCCGCCTGCACGGCGCCGTGCGACTGGCGCGCCTCGGCCAACTGCGCCGAGATGGCCGCGACCTCTTCCCGCGCGACCGCGAGGGCCGGCCGGGATTCGAAATATCTGAAGCTTCAGATATTTTGGGAATCCCGGCCAACCCTCTATCCTGGCCGGAGGCGCATAAGGCCTACGACGAAGCGCAGCTGCGCCTTTCGCCGCCGCGCTGATCGATCCGCGGCTGGCTCTACCGTGACTTTGAGATCACGCCGTTCGCGGTATCAATCCAGGTCGCCTTGTGCCATTTCAACAGCATAGCGCCGCCAACAGTTCCTAATTAGAAGGCACACGGAACCGTAGCGGATGTCTGACTATCACTTCGTCATGTTCGCAAACGGGCGATCGCCATACATCTGTCGGAACTGTCCGATCAACTCGGTTTCGAGGCCATCTGCTGCCAAGCTTGGGCACTCCATCCAGTGCATTTGCAAATCCTCCCACTCCGCGAGGTGCCAAAGCAGTCGACCACCGCGATGCCCAATCGCTTTGCCGTAGGCGAACTCCACCAGTTGGCGCACTCGCTGGCGAAGACCGTTGCGCCCGCAGGCCTTCCCGACGTAGATCACCGTGGCGCCTTCTACCCAATTATCTCGAACAATGTGTTCCGGATAGCTGGGATGCTGCCCCTTGAACCATCCAGCCCGGCTCTCTGAGAGAAACTTCGGGGCGGTAGATTCTGTGCGGACAACGACATAGACGCCCGCTGCGGTGGGTACGTGGGTGCAACGGGTGTTGTGGAGACTCTTGATGGTGACCGCAGGCGTGAAGCCGCTCAAATCGATACCGTCGATTGTTTCCATTGCGCCCCTGATCGGCTAGTCGGCTGAATTTTGGCCGCGATTGGCTTGCACCTGCCCCGGCGCCAGCACTCTCATTCTCGCGGAGGATTTGAGACGCCATAGATCGCATCCGCCCGCACGCCCGGTCGCCCAGGCGCATGTCCCATGACGATACCGTAGATAGTGAAGCGCCAGAATGTCCGCTCCGGTGCGCGAGGGTCTTGCACAGCGCGATAGGTTAGTGTGCCGCCGCCGATATTCTCATTGACGGGGGAGCCCCACTGCGGATTGAGGAAAAAGCGCTCGAGATCACGAACTGCGGATGGACAAAAGAAAGAGGCGCGCAGCTCGTTGGGGGGTGATCGTACTTTTGGTGCGAAATCTGGCGGTTGGCTCCAAAAATCAATGTGGATCAAGGGCTTGCCACAACGCCTGCCGTTACAAAGTGAGTGTAGCCACAAAGCCTTGCTGCAGTCGGCTCTCCGGTTGGCTAGTGCCAGATTTTGCTCAAAAAGTACGACTACCCCACAAAGGACTCGCACACCATAATAGGAAAACGAATGGTCAAGCCAAACGTCATCGCTCACTACACCCCTTCTCGGACAGGTTTCTTGGCACTTCGGAGTGCTCGTGATCTTTTGCTCAAGGCAGAAAATGACCTCGCGAAACTAGAGGCCAATCCACAGGACGCTTGGATTGCTTTCAACTTCTTTGTCACAGCTCACCATATCGCCGACTGGGCAGGGTTGGTCAGTGAGCGGTCAGGAAACCCTGTACTTAAAATCTGCGCCCACATTGCAGATGGCCTAAAACATTTTGAATTAACCAATGCACGCCACGACCTTATTGAGGATGTTGTGGACGAGAGCTATGCGGAGGACGGATACGTCGAGCCAGGGTACTTCGAGCAGGAGGTCTACGTGCTGCTTGTTGAGGACAACGGCCTGACCCTAAGCGGAAAGATTGAAGTTGTGGAATTGGCTCATCGTGTTCTGGACTTCTGGCGTACCAAGTTGACGACCTCATAGTATTAGTCGGCGAGCGCCGCTACTGCGCTCGCCAGCTTCGAACATGTGGCGCGGTGGTCGCGCTTGAGCCAACCAGCCCATGACGTCAATCTCAGCTCGACACCAACATGGGCTCGCTCGGGGACATTGGGATGACCGGCCATATTCCTTCCGTCCGAAAATTACCAAAATCACACATCGCTTCGTGCCGCGCATGCGTCAAAAATAGCACCTAGGCGCAAAGGTCCTCGGCCTAGTGGACGAGCAGCAAGTCGATGCACAGGTTGCCAGTTCGATGTCGGCGCTCCGTCAGCCGTGCGCGGCCGGCTATCCAACCCAAAAAAAACATTAGCTTGCGAACGAAGTTGCTTCTTACATGAAACTGCTGCTAGCAGAAGGCAACGCTTTAATGTGTCAAGGCTTCCTCTGCAAGCAATCGGCTACAAGCACGCTTTGCATCGTAAGCGGAAAAGACTTGAAGATCCTCTCGCTTAGCCTGTTCTCTCAGTTCATAGAGAATATCGCTGACTTCCGCATACTCGCTGTCTGAGTAAATGGGTTGCCCAGGCGCCGGTATCCAAGCCGTCAACTCAATGGATTCCGGCGTAGCAAATCCAAAAGCGTCACGTGCGCGCGCAAGCCGCCAGAGAGCAGCCGCTGCCGTCTTGTTTCTTACCATGGATTTAGCCTTCGGATTAATGGCAGCGTAGCAAGTAGCGTAAGCGTGGCCGACATAGTCTATGGAGAAGCCGGATGTCGTCCCAGTTAGGCTGAAGCTTCTGTTGAATCCCTGTGCAAGAGTGGGCGCCACGGACAAGACCTCATCCTTCACCGATTTGGCGAAGCGCGCTTCATGTATAGGCCTAGGGTCAGTTTCCTCGGCTCTCGATGCCAAGTCGACGCGTCCTCTATACAAAGAGCAGCGATCAAGAGCTCTGACGACCACTCCCTCTTCGTCTTCAGCATCAATGTCAAAAGGCTCTCCCAAACGGATACCACCTAGCGGAGCGCGCCAGTCGGCGAACTCTTTACCCGAGTTGGACCAAGATAGGTAGTCAGCAACCAGTAGGGTTCCGAAGGTATGACATGCATGACCTAGTTCCTGGGGCAGGCACTTAAGAATTTTCGGCGTCACCACTCGCGCGAATGGGGTGCAATCAGAGTATTGGCCGAGCACCGCGATGGCCAACGCCTCACCGGAAGCCTCGAAAACAAGATTGGCGAGCCGAGCCTGGCCGCTGACCACGCCTGATGCAGGTGTATTCAGTTCGAAGTGCAACACAAGGTGGTTCATAGCGGTGCGGATCGGAGGGGGACTTCAGAAATACCTGGTAGACCCGGTACGCCGAGAGTCCGAAGCACTACGTCGTGCAGGGACGCGGCGCGCTTTGCTAAGAATCGTTTGGCCGCCTCTTTAAGCGTCGGATTGGCTTCGGCGATCTGGTCGAACGGTAGCCGATCAACCGCAACGGCGCAAGCGGTCGCAAACTGCAGAAGTGGCGCTTTAAGCTCCGCCCTTTGCTTCGCAGGCAGCTCCCTGACAAGCTCCAAAAGATGATTAGGACCTATCAGGTCACTGGAGAAGAGCCCAGCAGCGGTTCCACCAAGGGCTCGCTCATGGTCAATCACTAGAATGTTGCCAGTTGGTCCTAGCAAGAGGTTGCCTTGATGCCTGTCGTCGTTGCCAACTAACTCATCGAAAAGCGCGATCTTTGCGATGAGCAGGACCCGATCTTGCTGGAAGAGCCAGCCGGCGGTGGAAGACTCAACTTTAAGCGGTAGCGCATTACTTATGGACCGGGTGCCGAAACAGACGTGCACGTCCTCGTCCCCATACGGCCACGCGGCTGGATAGGCGCTCCGGCATACGCAGATCCACATCGCTTCGGGCGCGGGCAGTCCCACCTGTCTGGCCAGCCACGCGCACGCGGACTCCGCAATGAATTCCTTCTCCGGAAGCAGCTTTACGTGCGCATTAAAGCGCGCGAGTGAGACAGGAGAACAGACTTGCCCCACCAGTACAACACGCGAAGCTTCGCTCACGCGGGTGATTGGTCGGAATTGAAGCTTACCGTATGGAAAGGGAAGGTCCGGCAGAGACACTGTTCCTCGCTTAAGGCGGCACGCGTGTGAAATCTGCACTCAGGGTCAGTCCCAAGCAAAGTCCGCACATCTCGCATTTATACCATATGTAGTGATGGGATTCTTCATTCTCCCAACATATTGTATCCCCGTTGCGCGGGAGCGGCCTCAGCCAGAAATCTGACTCCTTAAGTTGGAGAGCCGGTTGCAACTCTCGGCCCAGGAAAAATTCCACGCTCTGCCCGGCATTGACCGCCCGCCGCAGCCAATCGGGCATCTCGCCCTGCCCGTCCCAGCTCATGCCCTGGGGTTGCGGTAGCAGACCGGCGGCGGAGGGGCGGGTGGCGGCGGATCAAAGCACCCCGCCCGCCTCCAACTCGTTCAGCGTTCGTCCATCTAGGTCTGGATCAAGCGGATCGCGTCCGCCCGCTCTTTGTCACTTGCCGTCGTTGCCACGGTTGCCGTCATCCGGGTTGAGGGAGGAGCGTACCCTGTTCTTTGTCCTGCTCTTCGCTCTGTGCTTGCAGCGTGCGAGCTGAAGTTGACGAAAAAAGCCCGCAATTTCCAACGTAGCGAGCTGTTGCTTATTCGTCACGAGCCGCCCCACTTCCTTCGTTAGAATCCATTCCCGACGGCACCGCGCTTCGAAGCGGCGGCTAACTTTGGAGACTTATGTCAGCACGATCTGAGGCCCGCAAGAGGTTCATTGAACAGGTACAACAGGCGCTGGACGAGGTGGAAGAAGCGCTACATGCTCTGTTCGAGGACCCTGCCGCGCGGGCAGAAATTATTCATACGTCGGCCGTGCCAGAAGTCGTGCGAGGGTGGGCGAGCCAGCCGATGCTAAATTGGGAGGGCGCGCGGAAAAAATGCAGCTCGGCGACAAAAAGTTGCTTTATCGGCATTCGAACTCGCGATATCGTTTGCATTCTTAGTCTGATCCGGGTTTCCAAGGGCGGCCTGCTGACCAAGCTACTCTTCCTGGAGCGAGACAAGACCGACGACTTCCTAAAGGGCCGTGGCTTTGTGGCCATCGACGTTATCCTTGATGTCATCGCGGCCTACTTCAACTCGGCGCAGATAGTGATTGATAAGCCACTCGCACAAGTTGTGCCTTATTATGAACAGCACGGCTACCGCACCGCCAAGCTGGTCGGTCGGTCGGTGAGCATGATGGCACGGCCGGCGAAAACCCGGTAGAATCGAGGGCATACGGATGTACATTCCGAGATAATGCCGAAGCACTTTTCGGCAACACATTGGAACGGCACCATGGATCGCAAGGCAAACGCTCCTCGACTTGTTGCAAAGGTTCGACGTCCGAACGAGGCTGATTCGGCCGCCGTCGCGCGCGTGCGCGCTCTGTTCGCCCGTCCGGAAATGAGCGTGGAGGCGTTGAAAAAGCGTGCCGAGATCGCTCGCAAGTGGGAAGCCGAACACGGTCCCTTCAGCGTCTACGCCGGCGCACGTCGCTGACGATTGGTAGATGCGCTTGCTCAATAAAAAAACCCTGCTGTTGCAGGGCTTTTTTATTGGCATTGCAGGCAAAGGAATCCGCGATTCTACGGCCGCCACGTCCTTTCCCGAGAGGTCAACGTCCCAGCAGTTGCGGAGTGCGTGAGCACACCACCAGTTGGGTCGAGCCCCGCGTCAGGGCGACATAAAGGTTTGACGCGTTCAAGGTGTCCGCAGCGAGAACGACCGCGACGTGTGCCTCCAGTCCTTTTAGCAACAGCGTGCTACCCACCGCCCGCCGTGGCAGCGCTCTCGCTTGCATGCGGCCCTGCTCGCGAATCCGAATCGCGGCTTCCTGCAGCGTCGTGCCGCCTGTACTAGAGGTGTCGAGCGCAGTCAAGCAGGCGCGCAGCACAATAGGGCGAAAGACTCGTGTCCCCGGCTGCTGGCGAACTGCCTCAATGAGCCGCTTGACGGCGGGTAGCGAGCGTTCGGCTTCGAACGCTAGCGCGGCGGCTTCGGCCAGGCTCGGTTCTCGCCGTGCTGTGCCGCGCCGCAGGATTTCCACTCGCTCCAGCAGTGCGGCAACGCCGACCCCGGTCATCAGCCGGCCGCAGAATTCGACGACGCGCCTGAGCGCCTCCGGAGCTGCCAGCTGCAAACCGGTCGCGAAGTCAACCAAGTCGCGCAAGTCCACGGCTTCGACCGTGACGGCTCCCGGCACAAGACTTGCCATCCGTTGCTGGCTCTGAGGACTGGTACTGTCGCCGATAACGAGTACCGTGCCGTCCCGATGCGGCGCCGCGGTGCCAGCTGCCTGGAGAAGGCGAGCGTGATCCCCAGCCGAACCATCGAGCTGCACCCATTGCACGGCGGGGGGCGCGCTCGCCAAGTTGATCGGCTGCCGATTCAGCAAGACCTGGCGCGCCTGCAAAAGCCACTGACCGAGGACCTCTGCACCGGCATTGATCCAGCGCCAAGGTCGATCGAGCGTGAAGAGCCTCGGGAAATGTCGACACACGTCGTCCTGCCACGATGCCAGCGGATCGCCGCCGAAACCGAAGATTGCCTGCAACGGATCCCCGACAACACAGGTTGGCAGAAATGCCGAAGCCGCCTGAATAATGGCGTGCTGGCGGACCGAGCAATCCTGGTATTCATCGACCCAGAGGCGCGCGTAGCTCGACGCCAGCACGTCGCCCACGTGACCTCCCGCCAGCAGCCGTGCCGCGGCCTCGCGGATGGCGTTGTAGTCGGGCCGTAGGGCGGCAAGGAGCGCCGGGTCGATGCCCGCGCGCGCCGGGAACGTCGCGACCAGCTTCATCGCCCAGCCATCCACAGTCCCGAGCCGGTATCGGCTCGGGTCCACCCGAGCATGCTCAAGACGTTTGCGCAGCGCGGCCACGCCCGCGTTGGTGTGGGTGAGCAACAAGATCGGCTTGGATTGCCCGTGACGCATTAGGGCATTCGTCAGCATCTGCGTCTTGCCGCAACCGGCCGGCGCTTCTACCCGCGCGCCGGCTAGTTCAAGAAGGTCAAGGTCATAATTAGCCATGGTGGTGACACCACTGGAACAGTTTAGCCACCTCAGTGCCAAAGGCGGGCTCAGCGCTCTCGAACCCTGGCCCGACAATTGTGAAGCCAACTTCCTCCATGGCCGTAACGCTCTTAAACCAGGGATTCTTGCTATTGCGTGAGGCCTGGCCGAGAGCGAGCCGCGCTTCATTAGTGATCACCCTATCCACATACAGCTGCTTCTCGATTTCGGGCAAAGTGAGTTTGTTCCCGCTCGCTGACCGGAGGTGCGCGTCAACCAGATCCTCCCCCTTCTTCTCTTTGGCCAGTTGCCAAAGCTGGGTGACAGATTCGATGGCCAGGGATTGAAACAGCTCGTCTTCCAGCGCATTCGGCTGACGCCAAGCAAATACCTCTCCCCCGGCCGCCTTGAAACTCACCTCGTCCACCTTGGGCGGCACATCACTGTCCCGCAAGAGCGCCACCCGGTAGCCGAGCGCTTGGAACGCCATGGCGCGTTGCACGGCGGACGATCCAGAGCCGTCGACCAGGACCACGCCGAACGTCGAGATGGAAGGCGAGCCAGACCAATACTGGTCCAGTCCGCGCACCAGGCCAACTTCGCTTGCGCCTTCGCACACCATGACGCTTTTTCCCAGCAGCGCTTCCGGGTGTCGGCGCATCGTGCCCTGCACGTCGTCGCTGGTTCCGCAGCAATGCGCGACATGCACGCCATCGCGTTGCCTCAGCACGTAGAGTTGCGCGCCCGAGAGTTCGCGCACCACCACGGGCGAATGGGTGGTCAGAAACACCTGTAGCGGCGGTGCCGGTTCCTTGGCCCCCAGGGTAACGAGCAACCTGTAGATTCGATGCGGCTCTAGTCCGGTCTCAATCTCGTCGACTAGCACCACTGAGGTCTCCATTGCGGCGGCCCGTTGCAGTCCGGCCACCAGCAATCGGCCCGAGCCGAGCCCTAGGGATCTCAGCGGCACGCCTGCGGCGTCGTGCAGCGCAATCGCGCCGCCCGTCACCGAAATGGCGTGGGCATCCAGCAACGCCTTGACCTCGCCACCGACTGGCACACCGAGCTCGGTGGCAGTGGCCAGCACCTGCTGCAGCGCTTGCCCCAATTGATTCTGAGCCTCATCACCGAAGCGCAGGCGCGCGTCGCGTCCGGCGCGCACCAACGCCGCCGACGCATCCGCTCTTTCGTCGGAAAGCCGGTTCAGCACCGAGCCGCGGCGCCAGCTCAGGTTCTGATCACCACTTGCGCCGAGCCAGCCAGGCGCGATCCGAAGCCGGTCGGCCCAGGCCAGGTGCCGGGTCAGCCCCTGCGCCGCAGCGCGCTCGGAAATCAACTGCCATTGCGGCTCCAAGTCGCTTTGGACCGTCAGTCGAATCGTCAGCACCGTCTCGCAGTGCGCGTCAGGCTCCTCGAGCACGGCGCCGTCCTCCGCCCGGAAGCCGCGCAAGTACAGGCCATACGCCTCAAAGTTCTTGAGCGCGTCGTCGAGCTCGCCCACGGTAATCTCGATCACGATGGGTTGGTCGACATTCATGCGGAAAAAATCATGGTCGCCGAATTGCGCGGTGCGCCGCGCGCCCAGGCACAGATCGATGGCGTCAAGAATGCTCGACTTGCCCGCGTCACCAGGTCCGATCAACGCGTTGAGGCCAGGGCCCGGCCACCAGGTGAAATGCTGGATGCCGCGAAAGTGGCGGATCTCGATTTTGCGCAAGCGAGTCATTGACAAATGGGGGACTGACGGTAAAGGGCACATGATCGCATAAGGGCGTCGCTACACTGTGCGGAGAACGGGAGCATCGGTTGGGCGGTGTTGCGCGGCGGTGATCACCAGAGACGTCCCCGCATCAGGGGTAAACGTTCGAAACGTGCAAAATGTAACGGTCCATGGGAAGCTGCTTCCAGCAAGGCTTTCCGGTTCGCTTCGCTTGAGAAATTGCTTCTTCTGCAAGCTCTTGAATCACAAGCGTTTTTGGAGCAACAACGTATCAATCTGCTCGAGAAGGACGAATTGAAATGAACGCGTCCCACCCGTGGGCGGTGGGGTCAAGGGATCTTGAGTTCGATCCTCACGGGCGGCGCGAAGTAATCTGGAAAGCCTTGCGGCAAGCAGCTTTCCAGCTTCCAAGCACCAGATTTCGCACCAAAGGTACGATGACCCCTAGGTCCGCGTAAGCCCACCACGCGAAATAGTGATTGGTGTCTCCATTCGTGCCGATTCCCCATCCCTGAATTGTCAGTGGCCGCCCCATCGCCGATAAAGGCGCGAGATCATCGCCCGCCGCCAGCGCCTCGATAAATGTCAAAGAGCGCCCGGAAGAAGCGATCGTAGACCGCCTCGCGCGGATCGCGGCGCACAGAGGCCCGCAGGTAGAGATACGGCGGCAAACGCTGCCAATCGTCACCCTGCCCGCGCGAATGCTCGGATCGCTCCGCCCATACTTCGCCGACGACGGTCACCCGACTGGCTGCGCGCACCACCGGCAGCTGCGCGTAGCACCACAGCTGGCCCCAGACGTTGGGCCACAGGTTGCTCGGAATGGCCATCCTCGACATTTTGATCTCCACCACGATCACCTCACCGGTCGTCTTGTGGCGATACACGAGATCGGGGGACGCGCGCAACGGTTCCCCGTTGACCCGCAGGTCATCGAGATGGAAGTAAGACACCATCGTGTCAGCGCCGTGGTGCAGGCCACAATGCGCGAGTTCCCACGCCGCGTGCTGCTGGTGCAGATAGTCGGCATCAACAAGGCGCAAGGCGCGATGCCGGAAAGCGAGAATCTCGGGCTCCGCCGCCAGACCGCTCTCGCGGTCATCGTCACTGCCCTCGCTACTGGCGTAGAGCGAGTAGATCCATTGCGCAAACGCGGAGGCGGACGCCCCCGGCTGCCGGGGTGGCCGCTGCTTGGCGACCCGCAAAAACTCGGATGGCACGAGCTGGAATGGCGAGGACGGAAGAAACGTCTTGGGAGGCCGATAGACGCCATGAAGGACCACAATGCGGGCGATCTGCTCCGGCGACGGCGGCGCACTCGTCCACGGGTCACAAATCTCCACCGGGCCGAAGATGGCAGCCGCACGCCGCTCGGACGCCTCGGCATTGGTATCGCCATGGAACGGTGAAAAACGGATCCTCGGCTCGGAATCGCGTCGATCGATCCGCGTGACGCCGTCTTGCGTGCTAATGGTCTGTATCTCCATGCGTGCCGATCTCGCTATTCCTGAAGCCGTAAATACGCTGGACGAGCGTGGTGTCTCAACCAGCCACACCAACCTAACCCACGGCGCGCCACGCGCCCAATTGCCCGGCGCGCCGTCAGGTCGCCCCCTCGCCAGACGGACTCTCGCTCACGAGATCCATCTCGCTTCCCCTCACCTTCCACGGTCCCTCAAAAATGCCTTCCGGGACCACTCGCCGGCATTCCCAACCAACCAGCAACCAACCCCAACCCACCCCAGCCGGCCACGGCTGGACTCGCACCGCGCGCCGAGATCCCCTGCCCCGCCGGCTTTTTTGCACACTAGAAGGCTCTTCAGTCGCCGACCTTACCGGCCACGTAGTTGAATACAGTGCGCGCGGCATTCACGGCAAGTCCCGCATCGACATCGTCCAGCAGATCTTCGTTCGGATGCGCGACGCTGGCCTGATTGCGCAACGTATTCAGCCCATCGAGCGTACTGGCCATACCGTTAGCAACCTTCTTGATCGCCTCGGCATGGGTGCCCTTTGCATCGAAAGCCGGGTGCTCCGTGCGGATCAGCTTGTAGAGCTCGGTCACTGTCGGCTGCGCCCCGTACGAGAGCTTGGCCTTGTCGCAGACCTCCCTGAGGTAGCCGTGGAGCGCCGTATGCACCCGATCCACGGCACTCGTGGGGCCACCGGATGCGAGCAGCGTCTCCGCATCATGCAAAGCCTTCCTGACCACCTCCAGCTTCGAACGGCGTGGCTTCTTCGCGGGGACATGCGGGACCTCTTCATCCGTCACAATGGCGTAGAGATCCGGGTCCTCTCGTTTGAGCGTGTTGTGCAACGACGCATCGGTCAGCAACGCCTTGAGCGCCTTGGCGTAGTCATCGAAAAGGAATTCGAGCGTTCGCAAGATGCACAGCCTATAGTCCGAGTTCCCGTACTGGGCCGACCGCAGGAGATGGTCGTTGCCATAGATCTCCTCAATGTTGTGCTCGTGCCCGAAACTGGCCCAGTCCGATTCCGAGAACCGCCTTTCGAGTACCTTTGCAAAGGTTGCAAAGGCCTTGTTGCGCTTCGCATCGTCCCCCAACAGCTTTTCAAGTGCCAAGAACATATCTTCCCTGAATTGTTATCCATTTACTGGGCATGGCGGCGCCCAGAACCTACCTGAACCAACCCCACCCACCGCGCGCCAGCGCGAATGTGGCTCCGCATACTGGTGCGGTACAGGCCGGGTGACGTCACGCGATCGTGGCCGCGATATAGTTAAAGACGGTGCGCGCAGCATTTAGCGTCAACTCCGCGTCCACGCGCGCCAGCAGCGCCTCTGTGGGATGCGCCATGCTGGCATGGTTACGCAGCGTCCCAAGCGTGTCGAGGATCTGGCCCATGCCACGCCGGATGCGATCGACCTCCTTCTTGTGCGGGCCGTCGTTCGCAAACGCCGGATGCCGTTCCCGGAGAAGCTTGAAGAGGTCGCCGATGGTCGCACCGTCCGCATAAGACAAGCCCGCTTCCGAACAGACGTGGCGAAGATAGCCATGCAGGGCGGTATGCAGCCGGTCGACAGCGCTCTCGGCGCCGCCACCGGACCGAATCAGTGTTTCCGCGTCGCGCAGCGCGCGCACCACGATCTCGCTCGACGACTCAGCGTCTGCGGCCGCCACAGTGACATGGGGCGTCCCGCTCACGGCCGCAACCACCTGTGGCACATCGGCCTCGATGGCCGACTGCAAGCGCGGATGCAGCACCAGCGCTTTCAGCACCGCGGGCTTCTCGCTATACAAGCGCACCAGCAAGTCATGCACAAGATCGGGATAGTCGTCATTACTCTTGAACTGGCTACCCTGAAGGATCCGTTGCTTAATGCCAATTTCATGCTCGAATCCAAGGTCAATCCAATCCAGTTTTTCGAATCTAGCGACGAGCGCCTTCCTCATCGCGAGAAGCAGCTTGCCACGCAGGGCAGCATCATCCATCAGATCGTCAAAGGTCGCCATCAAGTGCTCCACAAACCGGGCGTAGCCGCCGACCAGCGATCGTACCCCCAATAAGGGGTTATCGTGCTTTCGGTGCTGATTGCCACGGTTTCAGCAAGAAAACCGTTCTGTATCAACGAGTTATGCACAGAGCTTTTCGTGGGAAAGTCGTTGTGTGCAAATTGTTGATTTCAAACGAGAATTTCGTGCGCAGGCGTATCATTTTGCAGCGAAAGCACGATCCCCCCGTATAGCCAGCCGGCAGGACCTTTTCAGGGTCATCGTAGACCCCACACTCCGGAAAATGTAGGGTTCGTAAGAATCTGAAAATCCACCTAAAGCAGGCCTTCGGCGCGTGGTGCGGCTTGCTGGAAGCCGCCCCGCTCACTTCAGCGTCTTCAACCGGTTGTCCGCCGCACGCGCGCCTTCGGTACCGGGATACTTGGCCACCACCTGTTCCAGCGTTTCGCGCCCGGCAGCCTTCTGGCCGGACTCGAGCTGATTATTGGCCACCGCGATCATGGCGTCCGGCACTTTGGGATGCCTCGGGTTGGCATCGATCATTTTGTGCAGCACCCAGGTGGACCCCTTATAGTCGCGCTGCGCGTAGAGCGAGTTGCCGAGCCAGTACTGGGCCAGCGGCAGGTACGGGCTCTGCGGATACTTCTTGATAAACGACGAGAACGCATTCCCGGCGCTCTTGAAGTCGCCCGCCTGGAAATGCTTGAGCGCGGCATCGTATTCGGGCTTCTCGCCCGGCTGCGACGTGCCTTGGCGGTCTTCGACCGAAGCGTGCTGCGGCTCGAATTTCTTCAGGCGCGCATCCAGATCGGCGTAGTAGTCCTTCTGCTGCTTCTGCAGCGTCGCCACCGTGTTCTGCAGCACTTCGTTCTGGCCGCGTAGCCGCGCCAGTTCCTGGCGTAGACCTTCGAGCTGGTTCTGCAGGTCGAGCGTGGTGCGGCTGTTCTGCTCAATTCGCTGGGTCGCCGTGTCCTGGAAGCTGTTGAACTGGTCGCGCAGGTTGATGACCGTTTTGCGCGCCTGCTCATCGTGGGGTAATCGTCCTTTTGCAGCAGATTGATACGGTCAGGCTTAAAAAGACGTTCTAGAACAATGACTTAGCGGTTCTTCGTTTCGCGCTGCACCGTCCTTTCTTTGCGGATTGGTACGCGGTTGGCAGGCACTGTCTCGCCAGTATGCCTGGCCGGCCTGCGAAGCTGCTGTCGTAGCTGCCGCTGCGAAGGTACTGCCGTATTTCGGCCTCGAGCCACTGCGGTGTGCCAATCTGTGGCAGATTTTGCTCTGCGGCGTTCGATGGCAGTTATGCCATAGCCCGTCGGGTTGTTGCGCCACTGCCTCGGATCAGCGCGTCAATGTAGCGCTCGACACCGAAGCTGAGGATCCCCCGGAAGTTGATGTGCCCGGAATGCCCCGGCCCCATGCGGCGCAGCCAAGCGTCCTCGATGTTCGTGCCGCCCTTGCGAAGTCGCTCGACGACATCGTTCATGCGGTGGGTATTCCACGCCAGAACGATGTTGGTCAGAAGCGCGTGCGCCCCCGAGATCGCCGTCATCTCATCGCCTCGCCGGCCGCGTTCGTGTGGCACCCGGCCAGCATGGATCGCGCGCTGCAACTGGTGCACCGACTCCCCTCGGCTGAGCAACGTATGGATTTCGCGGCGGAAGTCTTCAATGGTCACGTAGTCGCACAGGAAGATGCTACGCAACAGCCGGCCGAGATGCTCGGCAGCTTTGTGTGCCCTGTTGGTCCGGGCAGCGCTGCCCAACCGTTGCATGGCGAGCTCAGCGCTAATGCGGCCGATACGGATCGATGCCAGCACCCGTAGGAAATCGTCCCAACCCAGGCGTATGGCTCTCAAGGACAAGCGCTTCGTGGTGACACGCTCGATCCCTTCTGGCACTTTAAACTCTGCAGGCAGATACAGTTTGCGCTCCGACAGATCGCGCAGCCGCGGGCATAGATCGAAACTCAAGCCCTTTGCCCAGGCCATCGCGGCGTTCGTGTAGCCGTGCGTGTCCACTGCCAGTAACGACAGGCGGATACGGTCCTCGCAGCGGTTGTGCTGCTCTACGCCCTCGATGGCCACCCCAGCCTGACGCTCGTTCAAGACAATCGGTTGGTCATAGACGATGCCCCACTTATCGAGCACGTGGGTGTAGATGCCGGTCGCGTAGGTGCGTCGACGTGGATCAACACGAGCGATCCACAGATGTCGTGAAACGTCCAGCGACATCATGTCGGCCGATGCCTTCTGCCCGGTGCCCCAGTTCGTGGCTAATGGGATCTTTCCTTGAAATTCAGCCACCACCTCGTTGGCCCGGCGCAAACGGCCATGGGTCTCCAGCCCTCGCATGGCAAGTGACACCTGGGCGGTGTCGATGCCGGGAATCATCGCAGCAATGCCCTTGGCATCGATCTCGGTGCCATGGGCGAGCAACGCCGCGTAGGTCGACAGCAGTTCGGGCACGGACTTCGCCCGGTGCCCGAGCAGCACCTCGCTGAAATTGGTCGAGGCGTCGACCTCCAGCAATAGGTCCGGCAATTGCACATCGCCGATTGTCTTGTAGATCAAGTCGCGTGTGCGGCGCGGTTCATCGTCCTGCTCCAGCGGCACAATCGCCGGCAGGTGAAGCATGCCATCGTCTCCTATTTCGATCTTGCCGTTAGCGGTGGCCTCGGCCACAGCAGCCACGCCAGCACGAAGCGTATCCAGTAGCTGTTCGATGTAGGTATCAGCCGCGGCTGGCAGGCCCAATAGCCCGAGATACTTGACACGGTCGCGCTCCCACTCCTTGGCAGGGATGAGCATTTGGTCGCGATCACGAAAGCGCATCGAGTGGTCAATCCATACGCTGCCCCGACGCAGGCTATTTCGTAGCGACATCATCGTGCAGGCAGAGAAGGCCTGATAGCCGCGCTTTGGGTCAGGATCATGGACGAGGTCATGCCACGCCGTGCCAACGCCGCTTTCGGTAAAGTCTTCTGGCAGAGCATTGAGCTTCCTTGTCTGCAGGTCGCGCCATGCCTTGAGGTTCGCAAAGCCGGGATCGTCCTCCCTGCCGCCGAATTCCAGGCCTTCCAGGCCCGACAGCAGAGCGTGAATCCGCTGATGGTCACCGGTCAGCGCCGCGCGCACGTGTGACGCAAAGCTCGAATGCGCCGCGTCGGTGACGACGGCAAGGTGCTTCAGGGCTTCATCCACTCGCTGCTCGGTCGACTTGCTCTTGTCTTGCAGGACGGCCTTGGCCTTGAGCGCCTGCTGCCTGTCTTCCACGGCGGAGCGGGTGTGCGTCGACTGCGCCGTGCTGGCCGCGCGTCGGAACAGATCCTGGCTGCGTCGGCTAGTCTGGTGCATCGCGATATCGGTGAGTTCCAGCAAACTCATCCGTAGAAAGCACACCAGTTCAAGCGCCTGGGTGCTCTCCTTCAGTGCTTTGGTCTTGGCCGGACGCCTTGCTTGCACCTTCTGCGCATAGGCACGCAGTTTGGGCAAAGCGATGTCATCCAGATTCCACTCGTGCACAGCGAGGGACTTCAGGTAGCGGATCTTGTCCAGCGTTTCAGCGAGGTTCTTGGGGCCGTTGCGCCTGGACGGCGCCTTGATCCACTCGAGGTGCGTTGCAGAGCCGTCAGCCCGTGGACTGCGGACGGATTCCATGCAGTGCTGCAGCGTGGCCGCCGGCACTGCGCGGTTAACCGCTGCGAGCATTTGCGCCTCGTAGGCGGAAAATGCATGCCGTGCCATGTCGGTGATCTGGCGCTGGCCGGGAATGAGGCGGCAGCGATCGTAGAGCCATCGCTGAGCGGTGGTGACAAGCTCATCCACGTCTGCCGCTGCGGCAGCTTGCACGCGGAGCATTTCCAGCAAAGCGGCCTGGCTGGTGTCATCGAACGGCTTGATGCCAAGGTGCTCCTTGACCCATTGCTGATGCTCGTACAACGTCGGGCGTCGTTGGTACAGCGTCTTCAGACTGGCAATCGACAACAGCGGCACGGAAAAAGTTTCGCACACGTACTGAAGGAGATTTCGCGGAACGGCAGCAAACCGGTCCAACGGCCGACCGAAGGCCCGGAGGCAAACGAGTTGTAGGCCGACCGCGGCGTATCTGTCGGCCCGAAACCGCTCCCGTATTGCCGCGATGTCAGCACTGGTGAGCTGAAAAAACTGCCGTAGGTCAAATTCTGTCAAGCGGGCAGGCAACTCTTCCCTGCCAACGTAGCGATACGCAAATGCCGACATCTACACTTTTCGGGGTGTCGTTCGGGTCAAAACTGTACGACAAGTGCTCGGATGGCCGCAATAAGGTCAACGAATGGGCTGCAACGCCACGCCAACAAGGGACTCTGGGCTGATTGATAACCGTATCAATCTGCAAGAAAAGGACGATTACCCCATCCTTGGAGTGCAACCTTCCACTTCGCGGTAGCCAGTTCCAGTGACACCGCCAGCACAACTTCCTCTGGGTGTGATCTATCTGCCTGATCTGTGCGCATGATGCTCTCCTTTGAGCAACCCTCGACTCGCTGATTTTAGGTATCAGTTCGTCGATCTCACCCCTGCTGCATAGGATCTAGGTAAGCGGTCTTTTGAGGGCGTCCCTTGCGGCCGCCGGCGGTATCCGCTAGGCGTCTGAGGACTTGAGCGTCCAGGGCAGCAGAGCCTCGTAGTCGTCGGCGGTCTGTGCGTGTGGCAACGCCTTGAACAAGGCAACGAGATACTGATACGGATCGACGTCGTTGGCCTTGCAGGTTTCCACCAGTGAGTAAAGACTTGCGCTGGCGTTGGCACCGGCCACGGTGTCGCAGAAGAGGAAGTTTCTCCGTCCGATCACGAATGGCCTGATCGCGTTCTCGCAGGGATTATGCCGACTCCCCGATTATGCCGCGTCATGAATCCACGCACACGACGGTTGGGCGGATCTCTGTTCCCGATCGCTCCGATTGTCGGCATTATCAAAGAGCCTCCAGGAAGGCGAGCAACGGATCTGGAGGCTTGTAGCGTGTCGGCGCGACACCGCTCGCGGTGGTGTGCGCGAGCGCGCGTTCCTTGAGTTGCATGTCGGCGTGCAAATAGATCTGAGTCGTCTCGGAGGACTCGTGGCCGAGCCAGAGCGCGATCACGGTCAGGTCGACGCCGTGATGCATCAGGCTCATCGCGGCCGTGTGCCGAAGCGTATGAGGCGTTATTGATTTCTTCTTCAGCGAGGGGCACGAGAGGCGCGCGATCTCAGCGTTGCGCGAAACGAGTCGCTGAAGAGCATCGGCACTGAGATGACCACCGCGCGAACTGGGGAAGACCGGATCACCTGGTTCGCCTGGTTGATACAGCAGCCACTGTTTCAGGACGGCAACTACATCCGGTCGCAGCGGAGTGCATCTCATCTTTCTGCCTTTGCCAAGGCAACGAACGTGGGCGCCTGTGCCGAGCGTCACATCCTGACGCCGGAGTGCGGTCAATTCGCTATTGCGCAGACCCGTTTGAACCGCTACAAGAAGCAGCGTTCGGTCGCGGTTGCCGATCCAGTTTCGTACGTCAGGCGCCCCTACCAGAGCGGCGGCCTCGCTCTCGGTCAGAAACTCAACTGGGCCGTGCTCGCAGCGTTTGGATGGGATTGCAAGAATGCGCTGACACTGCAGAAACAACGCAGGCTCGCTGACTGCGACGAACCGGAAGAAGGCATGCACGGCGGCAAGCCGCGTGTTGCGTGTGCGCACAGAATTGCCTCTGCCGTGTTCGAGGTGCTGCAGGAATTCCTCGATCAACGACACGTCGAAGTCCTCGATTCGGAGCTTTGACGGCGCGCGCCCGATATGCTTAGTGGCGAACGCCAGCAGCAGCCGGAACGTGTCACGGTAACTTGCCACCGTATGCGAACTCAGACCTTGCTGCTCGAGCAGGCGCTGGGTGAAGAAGCGCTGAACCAGGGCTGGGAGGCTGGCGGCGCTCACGGCCGTTCTCCCGGACAGTCCTTGTCGAGATAGGCTGCCGCGAGTTCAAGCAACTCAGGAACCGCTTCGATGTACCAGTACGTAAGACCGATGTTGACATGCCCGAGGTAGGCGGCAAGTTTCGGCAGTTCTCGACTTACGTCCAGACCGGCGCGATACCATTCGACCAGCCTTCCCGTCGCGAAGCTATGCCGGAAGTCCTGGAGGCGCGGGCCGTAACCATCGCGCCCATCCTCTGTCGCCGATCGCAGACCGACAGCGCGCGACATTCTGACGAACATGCTTCGTGCAGTTCCGGCCTTCAATCGCTTGCCGCGCTCACTAACCAGGAACGCCTCGCTCAATCGTGAAGGACAGAGTTGATCGCGTTTCTTGGCATAGTGTTCGAGTGCCACCCGGGTCGACTCTGCTACAGGAACAAAGCGCGATTTGCCGAACTTCGATTCCCGGATGGAGAGTATCCCGCTGACGAGGTCAACGTCGGACCGGTCGAGCCGAAGCGCTTCGCCTGGCCTGAGGCCCGTCGCTACAAGAAGCCCGATGAGCGTCGAATAGGTCAGTGCTCGCATGCCGGTTCGGGATCGCAGTTGAGCGGCGCGGGTCATAAGCAGATCAATTTCCTGCTCCGTGTAAATATGCGGGGCATTGCGCCGTCTGCGGGCACTCAGGAGTCCTGCTGGAGGAATCTGGTTTCGACCGTCAATGACGTTCATCCATCTGGCGAATCCTCTCACTTGAGAGAGGCGCCGCCCCCAGGTGGCGCGTTCGACGAGTGCGGGCGTCATCGCCCAGCGCAGAGCCAGATCGGTAGTAATGAACTCTGCGTCTTCATGTTCCAGAAGATCAACGAAATGACCGAGTGCCAATGCAGGTTCATAGAATGATGCCCCGAGAGCGCGGCGGACCGCCACGTACCGAGCGAGGGAGTCACGGATCGAAGTCATATTGCACCTCCCGCCGTGGGCCACGAGCGCGCGACCCCGCGCAGGTCCTCGAACGCGACCTTTGCATAGATCGCGGTACTGTCCGGTGAGCGGTGCCGCAAGACCTCAGCTATTTCTGCGATCGAGGCCCCGTGGCGAATCATCGTCGTCGCCAGACCGTGACGGAACAGATGTGCGGAACCACGGCACGCGGGGCGGAAACCTGCACGTGCGAAGGCCTGACAAACAATCTTGCCAATCGCCGCCGGTCCCGCCAGACCAACCCGAGGTGCCAATCTACGAAGGAATACGTGCCGCGATGCACTTGCTCCGCGACCATCGCGGAGATATGTAGCGATTGCTGCTCCGACCTCCGATGGCAGGGGGACGTGCTCCACCATCTGCCCCTTGCCATGAACGACGAGTTCCCCCGAACGCCAGTGAATGTCGTCGAGCTGCATGGCAACTATTTCTCCGGCACGTAGACCGAGCCGCGCCAACAACAGCAGGATTGCGTAGTCACGGCGCCCAGTCGGAGTCGACCGGTCTGCGGACGCAATGAGAGCTTCTTGCTGCTCAGGCGTGAGGAACGTCGGTACAGTTGACTGTCGCCACTTACGAACTGACGGCACTGACTCATACAGGTCTCGGGCCGTATCGCCGCGCAGAAAGAGGAAATGGCAGAACGAGCGAAGCGCAACTGCCATCAGCCGCGTGTACTCCGCCGATCGACCTTCGCTGTAGGTAAGGAAATGATCTCGGATCGTTACGGCGCAAAATGCATCTGCCAATATCGTTCCGTCGTTGGCCGAGTGGCTGTCGAGAAAGTCGCGAATGAAGGGGCCGTAGACGAGCAGCGAGTTCTTCGCGAGTCCACGATCCTGCCTCAGATGGTCCAGGTATCGGCGATAAATGCGCGCAATCTCGGACTGGCCGCCCAACGTCGGCGAACACACAATGGCTTCCGCGCGCAGATAGGCAAGAAACTGCCGTAAGGTGGGACGCGCACGCTGGACGCGGTCTCTTGAAGCGTCGATCATGCGATTCATAAAACGAGCCGTGACAGACTCATCGAGATCGATCAGGTCAATGTTCCTGTTCTTCATCCACCCGGAGAACACGCACAGGACTCTTCGTTTCTTGCGAAGCGATACCTCGGAATAGTGTGCCGTCCGTAGACGATCAAGAAATGCATCGATGTGATGGGCCGGCAGCCCGCCGGATTCGCTGACTGTGCGTGTTGCATTCATCTGATCTCTCCTGGCCAGCGCATTAGCCAGCCTGAGACATCATATGTTTATGCCGACACAGCGATCATGAAAGGCCATACCCACCGTCATGCGCGTGCACGACGCGGCATAATCGGGGAGCCGGCATAACTGGTGCGAAAACCAGATCCGTCCGGTTGCTCTCGGCCGGAGCAATTGGCTCTTTGCGGGATCGCTTCGGGCAGGCCGTCGCGCTGCTGCGGCCATGAGCCTCCTTCAGTCGGCCAGGCTGAACGGTCACGATCCCTACGCCTATCTCAAAGACGTTCTCACACGACTGCCAACGCAGCCCGCAAGTCGCCTCGAGGAGCTTCTGCCTCATCACTGGCAACTCCCGCAGTCCTGACCGCGGCGCTGTCGTCAAGACGGGATCACCGCGCGCTTACGATGCCGTGGAGCCCGATCCCAATAAACGGAGCACAAGATGAGAAAGACGACCTCGACTGCGTTCGCACTAGTAATCGTATGCGCTTTGGCCGGCTGTACGGCCGCGGGCAGCACCAGTGGTACCGGATCACTATCCGGCTCCGGAAGTGTGAGCCCTCAATCTAGCGCGTCGGGCACGGGCTCTAGCTCAGCCGGCAGCGCAAGCGGCTCAGCGACTGGATCAAGCACTGCCCGCTGAGGACTCAAGGACTCGACGTAAGCAAAGTAAGTCTCTGTTAGAGGGGCCTTGTGGCTGGCCGCAGAGGCCCTTCTGTTGACGAGGCGCCGTATGCAGTGCGTAATTCTCAGGAGGTCTACGCGGGCTACCGCTTGGTGAATGCGTACCGTGGTGCCGTGTGCCGGGCGGCTGATGTAGGCTCGAACCCTCTACTGGCTGCGTCCAGACATATACAAAATGGGTGGCGGGTCATCTCGGCGACCTTCGCCAGCTTTGGAGTAGGCGCCCTGGGACTTCGAATCGGGACCACCGCCATGGTTTATCGGACCCTCCTGCCCGCCGTCGGCGACATCGCCATCTCGTCTGAAGGCGCCCACTGTCTTTGGCACGCGACCTGACATCCAAGTACAGCGCCGGCGCGTCAAAAGTACAGCGCTCCGGAGCGTCAATCGTCGTCATGCCAGCGGTGCCACCTGCGATGGCGCTCTCGCCATTCACGCTCCCTCCATCGCTGTTCACGCCACTGTTCCTCGCGCCAGGCGCGCGCTTGCCAATCGTCGTCGTAATAACCGGGCGGGGGTGCCACGATTACAGGGCGTGGTGCAACATAGACAGGGGCCGGTTCGTAGTACACCGGGGGCGGCGGCGCAGCAATAACGACACCAGGGATACCGATGCCAATTCCCACGTCCACCCTTGCCTGGGCGGTACCTGACACGAGTATTGACGCGGCTGCAATTGCACAAACTGCCAAGATCTTTTGCATGATGCGATTCCGTCGAATGCTGCCAATACCTTAGAGCGTCCTCGTCCTGTTTGGTATGTGCAGAAACTAAAGCTGGTTACCTCCTGTAACGGCAGTGGGTTTTCACGGTTGACCCTCGCGGTTGAGAGCGTTGTAAGCCTTTGTATCCGCTCGCGAACTGGCGTTACGGCCAATCCGCCCCCGCAACACGCAGCTTTTTCCACCTTGAACCGAGTCCGCCCCCCGTAGCGCGCACTTGGCCACAATCCGAGTCCTGCAATTCTTCCGGTCGGGTGGATATGCTCCATAAGGCTCTTATGCAAGTCCGCCCATAGATTACGACGGCGGCCCCAATTGGTTCAAGAAAAGGTTGACCTTCCAACAAACGCAAATGATAATGCGTCGCGTTTGCAAAAAATATTACGAAGCATTACAAAACATGAGCCGAAGAATGAGAATAAAGCTTCACCCGATCTGCGCCGCGGTGGCGGGGACTTTCGTTTTTCAACCGATGGCAGCCTGGTCGCAGGCGACACCGACTGCAGCGGCGCAGCTGCCCGAGGTCACCGTCAAGGCCGACGTCAGCCGTGAGTTGGGCGCCGGCTACAACCCGCCCAACGCGCTCAGCGCAACCAAGACCGAAGCGCCGCTGCGCGACGTCCCGCAGACCGTCAACGTGGTCACCGCCGAGGTAATGCGCGACCAGCACGCCACGTCGATGCAGGACGCGCTGAAGAACGTGCCCGGCGTGTCGTTCTCACATGGCGATGGCCAGCGCGACCAGGTCTCGATCCGCGGCTTCACCGCGATCGCCGACCAGTTCGTCGATGGCATCCGCGATGACGCGCTGTACTTCCGCGACCTGTCCAACGTGGACCGCGTCGAAGTGGTCAAGGGCCCGGCGGCGGTGCTGTACGGGCGTGGCTCGGCCGGTGGCCTGATCAACCGCGTCACCAAGAAGCCTGGCATCGACGTCACCGATTTCGCGCTGAGCTACGGCATGTGGGCCGACCGCCGCGCCGAGGCCGACGTCGGCCGCGTGTTCGCCGACGGCGCCGCCGCGTTCCGCATCACCGGCGCCGTGGAGAAGGCCAACAGCTATCGCTCGCAGCAGTTCCTGGACCGCAAGGCGATCGCGCCGTCGCTGGAGCTGCGCGTCGCACCTGAGACCACCGTGCTGTTCCAGGCCGACTACCTGGAAGACCGCCGCGTCACCGACTTCGGCATCCCGGCCTACCAGGGCCGCCCGGTCGACGTGCCGGCCTCGCGCTACTACGGCGCGGCCAATGCGCGCGATGCCGACTACTCGCAGTCGCGCGTGTTCTCCGGCACTGCCACGATCAACCACCGCTTCAACCAGAACTGGTCGATCCGCAACGCCACGCGCTACTACCACTACTCGCTGGACCGCAACAACACGCTGACCTCCGCGGTCAACGAAGCGGCGCGCACGCTGACCATGAACCACGGCAATGTCCGCCGCGAGGAACATGGCTGGTTCAACCAGACCGACCTGACCCAGAAGGCCACCTTCCTGGGCATGGAGCACGAGATCCTGTACGGCATGGAGATCGGGCAGCAGAACAAGGACCAGGTCAACAACACCAAGCCGGTGCTCGGCGCCAACGGCCGCCCGGCAGTGTTCGACCTGTTCAACCCGGTGCTGATGACGCTGCCGCTGAAGGCGCCGGGCAACCCGACCACCTCGAACCTGGGCGTGTTCGACACCCTGGCGTTCTACACCCAGGACATGATCAAGTTCAGCGAGCAGTGGAAGGCGCTGGTGGGGGTGCGCTACGACAACTTCCAGCAAGAGACCAGGAACCGGATCGCAGGCCAGCGCGACCTGTCGCGCACCGACACCGCCTGGAGTCCGCGCGCCGGCCTGGTGTGGCAGCCGTCGAAGGCGCAGTCGTACTACGTGTCGTGGAGCAAGTCGTTCCAGCCGTCGGGTGAGGCCTTTGCGCTGGCGGCCAACAACGCCGACCTGGCGCCCGAGACCACCAACAACACTGAAGTCGGCGCCAAGTACGACTGGCTGAACGGCAAGGCCAGCACCACGATCTCGGTGTTCCGCCTGGAGCGCAGCAACATCAAGGTGGCCAACGCCACCAACACGGCACTACTGCCGATCGGCGAGCAGCGCACCGACGGCATCGAGATCTCCGGCGCGGCCGAGCTGGGCGGCGGCTGGCGCATGCTGGCGGGCTACGCGTACCTGGATGCCACCATCACCAAGTCCACCGCCGCGCTGCAGGGCAAGCGCGCCACCATCACGCCGCGCCACTCGGGCAACGCGTGGGTGACGAAGGACCTGGGCCACGGCTTCGGCGTGGGCGCAGGCCTCAACCTGGTGGGCGCGCGCTATGCCGATCCGCTCAACACCGTGACGCTGCCTGGCTACGTCACCGCCGACGCCATGGCCTGGTACCGCCGCGGCGCGTTCGAGGCGCAGCTGAACGTGTACAACCTGTTTGACAAGGGCTACATCGTGTCGGCGCATGGCACCAGCTCCAACCTGAACATGCCGGGTGCCCCGCGCAGCGTGATGGCGACGCTGCGGTACCGGATGTAAAGCATCCACACCGCAGTACAAACTTGTCGTAAGGCCATAAGCCACTAGAGGGCGGCTCTCAGGGCCGTCCCTTCTCTAGCTCCGGCAACCTCAATCAACGCATGGCCGCGACGAAATTTCACCCATCGACAGTAATACGAATCATTGCAATTTGTATTTGCAACATCTCTCATAAAGCTACATATCGATGCAAGAGATCTTTGTACTCGCCCACGTCCCTACTGCCCCCATTAACGAAGGTTTTCTGCCTGCCGCACGAGCACTAGGCCTGTCCGTGGTCATGCTGACTGATTGCGCCGATGCCCATCGCGCTCACTTCGCTAGCGCAGGGCTGCCCGCCTACCCGGATGATATTGTTCCGTGCGATGTCTTTAATCCGCTGGCTGCCATCGATGCCATCACCAGACGAGGTGGCAAGCCCGGCGCAGTCTTTTCCAACAGCGATCACCTGCAGACGGCCACGGCGATTGCAGCGGCCTACTTCGGCCTACCGGGCAAGGACTGGCGCACCACCTACGCCGCCAAGAACAAGGCGGAAATGCGGCGGCGGCTGGCGGAGTCGGGCATCGACACGCTGTGGCATGCGGTGGTCTGCGATACCGCCGGCCTGACTGCCCTCGCCGATGTGCCGATGCCGTGCATCGTCAAGCCGCGCGAAGGCGTGGCCAGCCAGCAGGTCAGCCTGGCGCGCAGCCACGCCGAACTGGCCGAGCATTGCGGCGCGATCTGGGTCCGGCACCCCGGCCAGGCGCTGCTGCTGGAGGAATACCTGGAGGGCCCGCTGTACACGCTGGAGACGCTCGGCGATGGCAAGGAGATCCGCGCGCTGGGCGGCTTCCGCGTGACCCTGTCGCCGCCGCCGTACTTCGTAGAACTGGAAGCCGTATGGGGCACCGGCCTGCCGGCGTCGGTCGAGGCCGAAGTCCTGGACACCATCCGCCGCTTCGGCATCGGCTTCGGCGCCTGCCACACGGAATACGTGCTGACCCCGAAGGGCCCGCGCCTCATCGAGATCAACTACCGCAGCATCGGCGACTACCGCGAGTTCCTGCTGTCCGACACGCTGCAGTTCCCGCTGTTCGAGCAGGTCCTGCGCCTGCACCTGGGCGAAGCCCTGCCGGCGCTCGAGGTACCGAAGCGGGCGGCCTGGATCCGATATTTCACGGCCCAGGCCGAAGGCACGCTGAGGCATGCGCCGTGCCACAGCCAGCATGAAGGCGACGGCGTGCGCCTGACCTACCAGCCGCTGCGCAAGGTGGGCGACGCCATTCAGCTAACCAACTCGAACAAGGATTACCTGGGCGTGCTGCGCGGCAGCGGTCCCGACCTCAAAGGTCTTGCCGCAGCGGTGGAGATGGCCAGTAGCAAGCTCGCCTGGGAGATCACACAATGACCGCGTGCCTGCCTGAAGAACCGGGGCTCTCTGCCGCGCCGGATGCGGATGCGGCTTATATTTGCGTTCGTGTCGTCGACACCTTGCTGCGCGAAGATGTCCGCGCATGCGCCAGCCGCGGCGAACTACGCGACACTGCCGCTATACCCGCCGCCACTGCGCATGGTTTCGACGCCGGCCAGCAGTGGCTGCGCGTGGCGCACCTTGGCGCCGGGACGGTGTGGATCCCGGTAACGCCCGCCCGCTACATGCAGGAATGGCGCCTGACCCGCCCGCCGCTGCTGCGCGAAGACGCCGGAGCGTTCGCCGCGCTGCATGACGTCGATGCCATCCTGGCCGCATTTGCCGGCGATCTTCCTGCCGAAGACGCACGGCTGTTCACCGCCTACGCCGATGAATGCCGTGCGGCGGTCGAGCACCGCAAGGCTTCGATGGCCGAACGCGCGCGCTGGTTCGCGCAGCCGCACAGCGCAGACGGCCACGCGCTGCCGGCATGGGACCAGCGCATGCTGCACTATGACCGCGTCGCGGGCTTCCTCGACCACCCCTACTACCCCACCGCGCGCGCCAAGCTGGGCTTTGCCGCCAGCGATCTCGCCCGCTACGCGCCCGAGTTCCAGCCCGCATTCGCGTTGAACTGGCTGGCGGTGCCGCGCGAGCGCCATCATCCCAGCGGCGACGCGCTGCCGCCGAACTGGCCGGATTTCGCCGATGTCGGCCTCGATCCCGCGCTCGCCGCATCGCATGCGCTGGTGCCCGTGCATCCGTTCGTATGGCAGCACCATCTGGACGGCTTCATGGCCGAAGCCGGGCTCGACTGCCAGGTCATCCGCGCGCCGCGCACATACCTGCGCGTGTCGCCCACCCTGTCGGTGCGCTCGCTGGTCCTGCTCGATGCGCCCGCGTGGCACGTCAAGCTGCCGCTCACGATCCGCACCCTGGGCGCCAGGAACATCCGCACCATCAAGCCCAGCACCATCGGCGACGGCCATCGCATCCAGTCACTGCTTGGCGATATCGTCCGGCGCGAACCGGGCCTCAACGGACAGGTGCTGTTCACCGATGAAGCCAACGGCGCCCATGTGGACCAGCGACCGTTCCTGGGCTACATCCTGCGCCGCTACCCCGAGCAGCAACTGGCGAACGCCACCGTGGTGTCGGTGGCCGGCCTGCTCGCCGAGACCGCAAGCGGCAACTGCGTGGCCGAGGCACTCGCCGGCCGCTACCATGGCGGCGATCTCGATGCCTGGTTCGACGCCTACCTCGCGCTCACGCTGCAACTGCACCTGACGCTATGGCTGCGCTACGGCATTGCCCTGGAGTCAAACCAGCAGAACTCGATGCTGGTCTACTCCGACGATGGCTTGCGCCTGCTGCTGAAGGACAACGATGCGGCACGCATCGACCGCGGCACGCTCGGTCGCCGCTGGCCGGCGCTGGCGGCCCGCCTCGACGGCCTGGAAGACCAGCGCATCGGCGTGGCCGAGGCGCTGCCGCTGGCGCAGATGTTCGTCACCATCACGCTGCAACTGAATATCGCGGCGCTGGTGGAAGGCCTTGCGCAGCGTCGTGGCACCGATCCGGCCGCCGGCTACGCGCGCGTGCGGGACCACGTGGCGGCCGTGCTTGCCGACCTGGCCGCCGCCGGCGAAGACACCGGCTTCGCCCGCCAGGTGCTGCTCGACGACGACCGCCTGCACCTCAAGTACCTGCTGACCGCTGCATCGCTGGTGGAGAAGGCGCAGACCGGCGCAACCGACGTCAACAAGTTCTACGGCAAGCGCGCGCCCAACTTCCTGCGGGTGGCCGCATGAGCGCGGGCACGCGACAGGTGGTCGCGGTGGTGATGCTATGCCATTTCATCGCCGCCTTCGCGGCGCTGGGCATGCCGCCGTTCTTCGCGCTGATCCTGCAGCGCTCGCTGCATAACGACGTGCCGTGGCTCGCGGGCGCGTTCTACGTGGTGCCGACGCTGCTGGCGGCGCTGTCGGCGCCATGGTGGGGCCGGCTCGCGGACCGCTTCGGCAAGAAGCCGCTGCTGATGCGCGCGCAACTGGGGCTGGCGGCAAGCTTCCTGCTGGCCAGCTATGCGACCAACTCGTTTGCGTTCCTGGCGGCCCTGGTTCTGCAGGGCGTGCTGGGCGGCACGTTCTCGGCCTCCAACGCCTACCTGGCAACGGTCGCCAGCGGCACCACGCTCACGCGCAGCCTGACGGCGATGCAGTGGTCGGCGCGCGCCGCGCTGGTAGCGGCGCCCGCCTGCCTGGGCCTGTGGATGGGGGCGGAATCGCCGATCGTGCTGTACCGCTGGCTGGCCTTGCTGCCGCTGGCCGCCGCGGCGCTGATCGCATGGCTGCCTGCCGGCGAAGCCACCGGCGCTGCGAAGCGCCCGGCAACACGCGCGGGCGGCGCAAGCGTATCGGCGCCAGCCACGCCGCGGCAGATCTACGTGCTGCAGTTCGCCTTCGTGTTCGCCACCGTGGTGACGTTCCCGTACTTCATCCCCGACATGCAGCAGCGCATGCCTGCCATCTCCGCGGCCACGGCCGGCCTGCTGTTCGGCCTGCCCCACCTGGTGTACCTGGCCGCGGCACCGTTGCTGTCGCGGCGGCTGGGGCTGGCCCCGTCGCTGGGGCTGCTCGCCACCGCCTACGGCACGCTGGTGATCGCCCTGCTGGCCCAAGCGGCGCCGCTCGGCCTGCCGGCGCTGGTGGCCTGGCGCCTGCTGATGGGCATCGCCATGACGGCCGGCTTTATCGCGCTGCATGCGCTGGTCGCAAGCGTGGTGCACGCCGGCAACGCCGGCCGCACCTTCGGCTGGTTCGAAAGCAGTTCCAAATGGGGTGGCGTGGTGGCCGGGCTTGGCGCCGGCGCGGCAGTCAGCCTGGCCGGCCAGCGCGCGCCTTACCTGCTAGGCGCCGCGCTGCTCGCGCCGGCCGTCGCCTACCTGCTCCTTACCGCCCGACAGCGCATAAGCGCACTCTGATCCCTCCCGAGAACGAGGTCACAAGACAATGCAAGTGCAAACCAAGATGGAACATGCCGGCACGCGCCGCGTATTGACGGAACTGGCGGAACTGGCCGCCGCGCGGCGCTGCCAGGAAACACTGCTGAACTGCTACTGCCGCGAGGTCGCGGCCCCCGCCGGCCAGTTGCGCGTCGGCCCGCCCGCCGGGCACAACGACTGGCCCGCGACCATCGCCATGACGCTGCAGCGCGAGCCGGCCCAAGTGCTGGAAGTGCAGCTGCCGCATATCCACGGCCGGCTGCTGTCCGTGGTCGGCGGTGCCTGGCTGACCGGCAACTACCGCTACCTCTCGCCGGTATTCCACAAGGCCGAGAACAAGCCGTGGGCACTGCTCGACTGGGAAGCGCTGGCCGCGCTGCTGTTGCGCGAGATGGCGCAGCAGCACGAGCTGCCGCCCAACACCGAGCTGATGGAGCAGATCCGCAACAGCGTCGCCGTGAGCACGGAAGTGCTGTCCGTGCCGGTGCCCGCCACGATTCCTGCCGATCCGGTGGAGGCCTATATCGATTCCGAGCAATCGCTGACCTTCGGCCATCCGTTCCACCCCACGCCGAAGAGCCGGCAGGGCTTCTCCGACGATGACCTGCTGCGCTACTCGCCGGAGTTGCGCACCCGCTTTCCGCTGGCATGGTTCGCGGTGCCGCGCGGCGACATCGCGCAGCAGTCGCTGCGCGACGCCAGTTGCGACCAGTTGATCGCAGCGAATGCCCCCGCCGTGCCGGCCGACCGCGTGGCGGTACCGGTCCACCCCTGGCAGGCAGGCTACCTGCGCGAGCATCCGCTGGTGCACGATGCGCTGGCGAGCGGCCGCCTGCAGGACCTGGGCACGCAGGGCGCGGACTTCTTTCCCACCTCGTCGATCCGGACCCTGTACCAGCCCGGCAACCCGTACTTCTACAAGCTGTCGCTGAACATCCGCATTACCAACTGCGTGCGCAAGAACGCCTGGTACGAGCTGGAAAGCGCCATGCACGTCAACCGCGTGCTGCGTCCGCTGTTGCCGGACCTGGCGCGGCTGTTCCCAGGCCTGGCGCTGATGGAGGAGCCGGCCTTCCTGTCGGTCGACCTCAAGGACGCCGATACCGAGCAGAACCGCCAGGTCATCGAAGGCTTCGGCCTGATCCTGCGCCAGAGTGTGGATACGCTGCGCGCGCCCGACTGCGTGCCGCTGCTGGCCGGCTCGCTGTTCGGCAACCATTACTACGGCGAAGCGCGCATGCAGCGGCTGCTGGCGGCGCTCGCCGCGCAGGCCGGGACCACGGTGGATGCCATGACCGAGCGCTGGTTCTCCGCCTATGTGTCGCAACTGCTCTACCCGGTCTTCCATCTCTTCTTCGCGCATGGCGTCATCTTCGAACCGCACCTGCAGAACGTGGTGCTGGGCCTGCGCCAGGACCTGCCCGCGCAACTCTTCCTGCGCGACTTCGAGGGGGTGAAGCTGACGCCGTCGTGCCATCCCGCGTCTTCCATGCCAGAACTCAGTGAACGCGCGCGGTCGTCGCTGTGGTACGACGAAGAACAGGGCTGGAACCGCGTCGCCTATTGCCTGTTCGTCAACAACCTGTGCGAGGTCATCGCCCAGCTGGGTGGCAGCCGCCCGGCCATGACCACGCGGCTGTGGTCGGTCGTGCGCCATCACTTGCATACCTACCAGCATCGCTACGGCAACGCGGCCTCGGCCCGGCGCATCAACGGCCTGCTCGCCGGCAGCCCGTTCCCGGCCAAGACCAATTTCAGCAACCGCTTCTTCCAGCGCGCCGACCGCGCCTCGACTTACGTGCCCGTCGCCAATCCCATTCCCTTCGCCGGCGTGGAGGCGGCATGGCAATGACCGCCCCCGAACTGCGCTGGTCGCGCGTCACCGACCACCTGCAGAACGCGCTTGCAAATGCGCTTGCCAACGCCAGCGCCCCGCTCAGCACCTACGTCTACGACCTGGAGGCGCTGCGGCGCCATGCCACCGCCACCGCGCGCGGCCTGCCGCCGGGTTTCGAGCTGTTCTACGCGATCAAGGCCAACTCCGACCTGCCGATCCTGCAGACGCTGGCGCCGCTGGCGCACGGCTTCGAGATTTCCTCCGGCGGCGAACTGGCCTGGGTGCGCGAGCATTTTGCCGACGTGCCGCTGATCTTCAGCGGCCCCGGCAAGACCGATGCGGAACTGGCCGGCGCGCTGGAGCTCGGCGTCGAGGCGCTGCACGTGGAAAGCCTGCATGAACTCGAACGCCTGGCCTGGCTCGCGCGCGCGCGCGGCGTCACCGCCCCGGTGCTGCTGCGCGTCAACCTGGCCATTGAAGGCCTGCAGGCCACCACGCTGATGATGGGCGGCAAGCCCACTCCGTTCGGCATCGCCGGAGATCAGCTCCCCGCGTGCCTAGCGTGGCTGCGCGCACACCCGGAAATCCGTCTGCGCGGCTTCCATTTCCACCTGATGTCGCACCAGCTCGACGCCGCCGCCCACCTGCGCCTGCTCGACGCCTACCTGCAACAGGTCAGGCGCTGGCGCGCGGAATACGGGCTCGACACGCTGGACCAGGTCAACGTCGGCGGCGGCATCGGCGTCAATTACCGCGAGCCCGAGCGGCAGTTCGACTGGGCCGGCTTTGCCGAAGGCCTGCCGGCGCTGTCGGCGCAGCGCGACGGGCTGACCGTGCGCCTTGAATGCGGGCGCTATATCACCGCCTTCTGCGGCTACTACGCGATGGAAGTGATCGACGTCAAGCACGCCTTCGACCGCGCCTTCGTCGTGGCCTGCGGCGGCACGCACCACTTCCGCACGCCCTATGCGCAAGGGCACAGCCACCCGTTCCGGGTGCTGCCGGTCGAGTCGTGGCGCTATCCGTTTGCCCGCCCCGGCGTGCGGGACGCGCGCGTCAGCGTGGTCGGCCAGCTCTGCACGCCGAAGGACGTCCTCGCGCAGGACGCGCCGGTGGACAGTGTGCGTGCCGGAGACATGGTGGTGTTCCCGTATGCCGGCGCCTACGCCTGGCATATCTCGCACCATGACTTCCTGCGCCACCCGCACCCGCAGCACTGCTACCTTGCTGCGGAGGATGCTCATGCTGCAGCCTAACCGGCTAAAGGCCGCACTCGCTGCCGGGCGCGAGGTGTTCGGGCTGCTCAATTCCCTGCCATTGCCGCTGGTGACCGAAATGATCGGCTATGCCGGCTTCGACTTTGTGATCCTGGATCTTGAGCACGTTGGGGTAAATCCACAGACGCTGGAAAACATGATTCGTGCCGCGGAATGCGCCGGCATCACTGCCCTGGTACGAGTGCCTCGGGCGGCGCCGGATATCATTCTGCGCGTGCTGGATGCCGGGGCGCAGGGCATCGTGGTGCCCCACGTGCGCAGTCGGGCGGAGGCCGAGCTGGCGGTCAACAGTACCCGCTACCATCCGCTCGGCACGCGCGGCATTACTGGGGGCCGGACGACCGGCTTCGGCACGCTGACGTTGCCGGCCTACTTCCAGCGGGCCAACTGGGAGCTGATGGTGGTGGCCATGATCGAGGACCGGGAAGGTGTAGACGCCATTGACGAAATTGTCGCTGTACCGGGCATCGACATGGTGCTCGAAGGCGCGATCGACCTGTCGCAAAGTTTTGGCGTGCCGGCTGATGCGCAGCATCCCTCAGTTCAAGCCGCAATCCAGCGCATCGCGCAAGCCTGCCAGGCGCGTGGTGTGCCTTTCTGTGCCATCCCCCGCGCTATCGGGCAGTGCGAGCACTGGCGAGAACTGGGCGTCCACGCTTTTCTGCTCGGCGATGACCGCGCTACGGCCTTTCGGGCCATGAAGCAGTTGCTGACGGGCTATCGGTAACAACCGTGGTGTGAATTGGCAGCCGCACCTGCGCACGCACGCGCGGGTCCAGCGCGTAGCCTGCAGGGCCGGCGGTGAAATATCGGTCACGGAAATCCAGCGGGCCACTGCGGAAGGCGTTGCCGCCGTACTCGCCATGGCGCGCGCGCCAGCGCACGGGCGCTAACGTCGACCGCGTCGATGCGGAAGCGCGCCGTGGGCACGCCGGCATCGAGCAGGGCTATGGCGATCGAATAGGGTTCGAGGCGGTGGTGGTGCCCGAGACCCTGTTCTTCCGGCATCGCGAGGCGCTGCTGGTGCTGGCCCGCTTTGCCGCCGAGCGCGCCAATGCCGAGGGCACGCGCACGCTTTTACCCCTTTTACCCGGTGGCTGACCCGATACGTCGGCGCGCGGACTGAATGGCGCCGCATTCGTTGCCGGCCATCGCGGAGAGAGGAAATCGACGATGGATGCGGAGCGATCTGTTCGGTGACGAGCATTCGCTGTGAGGTTAATTTAGCGTCTTATCTGACCACTAAGTATGTAGCGCCCGGCAATAGACTAATACAGGCGGTTCGTTTATATCTCCACCTTGGTGCCCAGTTCGACCACACGGTTGGCAGGAATTTGGAAAAAATCCGATGGCTTTGCCCCGTTCTGATGCATCCAGGCGAACAAGCTTTCGCGCCACATCGGCATGCCCGGAAGCCTGGACGGGATCACCGATTCACGCGCGATAAAGAATGACGTTTCCATCAACTCGAAATGCATGCCGAGCTTGCGGTCAGCCAGGTCCAACACCTTCTGCACGTCCGGCGTTTCCTTGAAGCCGTATTCTGACTTCAGGATAAAGGCGCCACCGCCCAGGTCTTTGCAACTGACGCGTTGGTCGTCATCAACATAGGGGATGTCGCGCGTAACGAAGGTCAGGAACACCACACGTTCGTGCAGCACGCGGTTGTGCTTAAGGTTATGTAGTAGTGACACCGGCACCGTGTCGATGCTTCCGGTCAGGAATACCGCGGTGCCCTCGACGCGATGCGGCGGGTGCGCCAGCAGGCCGGCAATGAACGGCTCCAGTGGAATGCCATCTTCCAGGCTGCGCGCGCGCAGCAGCTTGCGTCCGCTGTACCAGGTCATCAGCATAAAGAATGCAGCGCTGCCCAACAGCAGTGGGAACCAGCCACCTTCGGCGATCTTGAGAAGGTTGGCGGCAAAGAATGCTAGATCTACCAGCAGGAAGCTAGTGCCCAGCACCGCCACAAGCGCCGGGTCCCACTTCCACACATTGCGCATGCATACCGCTGCCAGAAAGGTGGTGATGACCATGGTGGTGGTCACGGCGATCCCGTAAGCCGCAGCCAGGTTCTCCGACTTCTTGAACGAGATGACCACGCCGATCACCAGCACCAGTAACAGCCAGTTGACTACCGGCAGGTAGATTTGGCCGATTTCGGCGGCAGAGGTATAGAGTACGCGCATGCGCGGCACGAAGCCGAGCTGGATCGCCTGGCTGGTCAACGAGAAAGCACCCGAGATCACGGCCTGCGAGGCAATCACGGTGGCGCTGGTCGCTAGCAGCACCATCGGCAACTGGAGTAGTTCCGGCACCATCAGGAAGAACGGGTTTTCCACGCCGGCCGGGTTGTGCAGCAGCATCGCGCCCTGGCCGAAGTAATTCAATATCAGGCACGGCATTACGAGGACGAACCAGCCGATGCGGATTGGGCGCGCGCCGAAGTGGCCCATGTCGACATATAGCGCCTCGGCCCCGGTCAGCACCAGAAATACTGAGCCCAGCACGATAAAGGCCTGCAGGGCGTGCTCGACCAAGAAGCTAATGGCGTAATAAGGATTGATCGATTTCAGAATCTCCGGTGCCTGGACCAAGTTGAGGATGCCAAGCGCTCCCAAGGCAACAAACCACGTCGTCATGATAGGCCCGAACAGCTTTCCAACCGCTGCGGTGCCGTGGCGCTGGATCAGAAACAGCGCTGCCAGGATCACCAGCGTGATTGGTATTACGAATTGCGAAAGCTGGGGAGCCGCGATCTCAAGTCCCTCCACTGCCGACAGGACCGAGATCGCCGGCGTAATCACGGCGTCGCCATAGAACATGCAGGCGCCGAAGATGCCCAACATCATCAGGATCTTGGCCTTCCTCGAGCGCTGCGCCACGGTGCGCAGCACCAGCGCCATCAGCGCCAACACCCCACCCTCGCCGTCGTTGTCGGCACGCATGACGAACACCACGTATTTGATGGAGACCACGATGATCATGGCCCAGAACAGAATCGAGATGACGCCCAGCACGGCATCAGGGCTGAAGGCGATGCCGTGTTCCTTGCTGAAGCACTCCTTTAGTGCATACAGCGGACTAGTGCCGATATCACCGAAGACGACACCGACCGCGCCGAGCACCAAGGCTCCTGTACTGGGGCTTTCGACGAAGTAATGAGCGGTGGCGGACTGGGTCATCGAATTATTTTTGTTAATCGCTCATCGGCAGATCGCTGAAAGGCAAGTTGAATGGACTCGTGCGATTCTAGATGAACGGTAGACGATCGACCATCTCGCCCGGTCAGCCAGATCCACAAAACTGGCGCCGCCGCGCTAGCCGCTACATTGCGCATCATGGACATCCTTGCTGCCCTGCACCTAAGTATCTGACCGAATGATCAACCGCACCAGCAATTTGCATATCGGCATGACTGTCGCTACATCGCAGACCATCTGATCCATGCTGTGGTCGGGGACGTTTAACGCGCCGGCCCGGTCTTTTCCTACGCCGCCGTGACGCCGCAGCCACCGCCGCACGCATACCGCCCTCACCGCAACGAGCGCAGCGCGCAGACTTCCTGCTCGGCGATACCGTCTCCTCACCGATCAGCCTTTGCACGAGCACATCGGCACCATCGTGGGCCTTAACCAGAAGACCGCCTGTATTCAAGGCGAGTCGAGCGAAGGTCACTGGCCCCTTTCCTGCGACCTCCAGCATAAGGTCTTCGAGGCATCTTGCCAGACGAAATCATGCGATAGCATGAGACGTCGCAAGCAGTCCCTTCATGAGATGGGGCGCCAGCGTAATCAGACACAATCCGACAGCGCGCCGGCCCACGTTCCATGTATGCTGGAATCGAAGGTTATATCCTTCACTTTACCTCCTTTGAACTGCCCGCCTCTCCGGCGGGTTCTTTTTTCCCACATCAAGCTGGATCCCTTGTTGGCACTACTCATTCGCCTGCCATGGTGATGGTTGCAGTCCGGCGTCAGGGCAACTGAGATTGAATGGTTGCTCGGCCGAAGCCTGACGATGAAGAACGAGCGCGCTCAAATGAATCCGCTAGATGGGCAGCGAGCTCGGTACCGGCCACCCGAGACGCTCCTGCGATTCCTGGAGTCATTGTCATTATGTGAACCAGGGGAGCACAGGCCACGCGGCGCTTTCTCTATCCATGTGGCACTCTCAGACCAAGGGTCATCTACTCCTATTCCTGAACTCCAGCCAGTTCACGCCCCGCGAAGCGAGACGCAGCATCCTTTTTTCTGTTGGATCGGTGGGCATTTCACTGTTCCGTACGAGCAGAATACACAGCAGTCACCCCGCCTCGGCCGCATAACTGCACCGCAGTGGCCACACTCGTAATAGAACTGGCATGCATTCGTAGGCATAACTTCCTTTTTTACGCAGCCACAGTGCGGGCAAGTGAGGGTCGATTCAAGCAGAATCTTGCTCATAGTTGTTTGGCTTGACACCTGTCGAGGCGAATCTACAGTCATTCATGCCAGCAGCGTCACACCGGCCCAGGCAATCAACACCGCCCCTAGCACGCGGCCGAGCCGATCGCCGCCCGGCACGATTTTTTCCACGAAAACGATCAGCGACAGCGCCGCGATCCACAAGACGTTCATCACCCCGCCCACGAATAACAGCGTCATCAGCAAGCAGCAGCAGCCGACGCAGTACGCCCCGTGACGCATGCCGAGCAGGAAACTTCCCGCGACTCCCGAGCGCCAATGCTTAGTAAGGAAATTCGCCGGCGAACGGCACTGCTTTAGGCAAGCGCGCTTGAGCGGCGTGAACTGATAGAAACCTGCTGCAGCAAGAACGATTGCAGAAAGGACCGCGCTCTTCGACCACAACATCATGGCGGAGATAAGCCCGGTGGGCTGCAGGATCATCTGCAGCCATGTCGCGCAAATCGAAAACGCAAGCCAAGCAGTCAGATAGCCAGCCAAAAGAAGCATCGACGGAACGAGTGATCTCGATTCCGGCGCGCCGTAATATCGAATGACGCGCCGATACAGCAAGATAAGCGGTGCAGCGCTGGGCGTCATCATTGCGATCATCATCGTCCACCACATCACGACCACGGTCGCTAGCGACATTTCCATGCTGCCGCCATCTGCCAGCCGATGCGGGAACAATGCGACTGCCGTCATGTCGAGTGCAGCCATCCCCGTTCCCGCACCAGTCCACAAGTAGTACCACGACGACACGATAACAGCAACAATACCAAGTGCTGTGATTACGCGCTCACGGCCGAGGAAATTCTCGATGCAGCTCATGTGGCAGTATGATGCCGGATGAGACCTTTATTGTTCATATGCAGTCGTGCGAACTGCGCGTACGTGCTATTGAGATTCAGCGCGATATTGCCTTGCGAGCGACTCGTCCCCGAGCCGATTTCGGCAATCTCGTATTCGAAGCCGAGCGGCAGATCGATTCGAGCGCGATGCTCGGCGCCCGTCACCGGATTCCGAATCGGCTCTCCCACGATGTCGAATACCCCCTCGACATGAATTCGGCCGCGCCTCGCATCAACATCGACGTCGAAATCGATCGTCGTGAAGATAGGATCGTAAGCCTGTTCGAGCGTCGACGCGAAAACAGAGAACATCGTTGCGAATGGCTCGGTATCCTGACCCGACATGATTTTCAGAACGGCATCACGTTGCTCCGGACTAGCCCGTTCGTCGACAACTGGCTGGCACTTGCCCTTGCCTTCGTGAATCGGACCCGGCCATTTGAACACCACCGCGATGTTGACGCCGTCGAGTCGCACGACGTCATAGAAGCCGTTGCTGATCGAAATCGCACCCATGGCTTCGCAAAAACCATGGGTCGGTAGCGCGTTGAACTGGCAAGGGCAACCGTATGAGCAATTGCAGTTAATCAGCTCGGTACCTTGAATTTCCCAGGGGGTCATGGTTGTTGTCCTATGGTTGTTTCCCTGCATTCTGAATGTACACCAAGCGCCACTTCGGGGCTCGCTCGGTGCCATCAATGCTTGTTCCTCGATCGTTTGATTCGAATCTAGTGAAGCGAATCGGCAAAGTCAAAAAGCTGCGGGCCCCCAGTTGTGTCTTCTTGGCGGGGGCCGAAGGCGTCAGGTCTGGCGATTCACACTGGAGAGTGGCCATGCTGTCGAGGCGCTTGAGGTGGCCTTTGCCAAATACGGCACGCCGGAGATCGTCAACACCGTTCAGGACAGCCAGTTCACCGCCGCACAGTTCACCGACGCCGTGCTTGGCCGCGGCATCCAGCTGTCGAGGGACGGCAAGGGCCGTTGGCGCGACAACGTGTTCGTCGAACGACTTTGGCGCAGCATACGAGGAGGTCTATCTGAAAGCCTACGACTCGGTCAGCAATGCGCGCGGATCTATCGCGAACTACGTGACCTGGTACAACGAACGACGACCCTATTCCAGTCTGGAGACCAGATCCCGGATAAGGCATACTTCGCCACGCTGCGAGCAATCAAAGCGGCAGCCTGACTGCACCAGCGCTTCCACTTATAAACTCCGGCTCTTTGTCCGAACAAGCGAAACTACCTCTGTGGCATTTCGTTTGCTTCGCGGGAGAACTGTAAGACGGCCTCGTAAGCTCTCACTGAACGCCGGCCGCAAATGCTGACATATGCAGCTGTTCGTTGGTCAGCCCGTGGCTCCTGGTTATGAAAATCATGCAAAGACTGCAAAAGTTCGAATGTAGAAATTGCAAGATCGATTTGAAACCTGAAAGACATTTATCGATTTTTGCATGTCGGTTTGTATCGAACTATGATTCTTTGGATCGCCAATTGGCGCAGCGCTGAGCGACATGGGCAACCTTAATGATCTAGTTTCCGATCCTCGTTTGAACAACTATGCGCGCCGGTTAGGTGTTAAATTACCACTCGAGGTCGGCTTGACGCAGTGGAAGGGTCGTGTTTATTACCACGTTAGTGGCGTGCATCACGACGGGCGTCGCTTCCTTATTGAAGTGTTTAGGACAACCGCTAGCGGAAACCTGGAGGCCATTATGGCTTTCGAGTATCCGCCGCCGATTCGGGATCTCGATCTCAAATAGGGAATGTCGATCGACTATGCTGATGGACCCAAGAGCAACATGAACTTTGAAGCGCCTTGATGCTTGATTCGACAAGTTCGCGTCCTTTATCGGGAACCCGGCCAGCTGGTGTCAGCTTCGCAGGAAAAGCCAGACGTTTCGCGAGGCGACCACGCGCAGATTCACTTGCTGATCGAGCCCTATGCCTGTTTCTAGGACATGCTGGAGCGCCTGTTGGATCACCCCATGAGCCAGGCCCATGAAGTGGGAGCACAAGCATATCATGGAGAGCAGCTGGCATCTGACATGGCATGATCGTAGGCTATTACTCGCCGACGACCTGACCCAGCCGCTGCGCCAATGGCGCATCCTCGAATTGCCGATCCCACCGCCGCAAGCGCCGCACCCATCACCGCCGCCATCGCAACGAGTTTTGGTGACAAACTAGAAGGCTTTATAAATCAGCGCCTTGCGCAACTCGCAAATTGCAAAACAAAGGTTACCGGAAGCCAATCACGGCCATCCAAGCCTGTCAGGTGAAATTTAGCTACAGTCCGGGAGCGCCCTCAGCGCCGTTCCATGTTCGAGGAGTGAGCTGCTTTGGGTGTGCCATATGTTCACTCTGTTTGCGTCCCTGACGCCAACGTCCGACGCTAGCGCACGCGTCCGGCTCTGTCCTCGCCTGCTTGATTTGCACTCTGGATCACGGCACCGATGGCATTGATGCCGGCCGTAACTTGCTCGCGGCACACACAGCACTATCCTAAGTTTCATTTAGGAAACGCAGCGTGAGGACACACAAATGTCTGCAAGACAACGGAACGGCACCTCGGCGCATCGTGCGTGGCCGATAACGCTTTATAAATCAGGGCCTTGCATAACTCGCAACTCGCAAATCCAAGGCTAACCAAGGTCAATCCAGCCCAGCCAAGCCTCTACAGCCGTGCTGCCAATCGCGACTACTTCATCGCAGCCGCTCGGGCCGGTCAGCATTCTGATACCGCGAAAAAAACCCCCGGGGGACCGGGGGTTCAACGGGATGTGGGACAACATGAAATGTGTACCCGGAGGCAAGTATACCCATGCTTCCGGATTCATACCACAATTGGGTGATGTATTTTCGGACATATAGTCGCAGAGGTTGGAAGCCTTTCGGGGGAGCGACCCTTAGCGCTTATGTCAGCGATGTCTCCAGGTTGGAGTCCGTCTAACCTGCGCCCCTGAATCGCAGGGTAAGTTTGTACAGCCGCTCATCGTCCTCACGCTTCCTTCGACCTTCAGTCTGCTTTGACCACCCAAGATAAAGGCCATACGCGACCCACTCGTCCCGGCGACCAGTGGAGATGTCCCCGTGGGACTTCTCCAGAAGAAGGCGGAGGGACTCCTCCGTGATTGCCGTAAGCTCTTCATACGACCAGGTAGCGGTTCCGGACTGATTGGTTGTTTCTGACATTCCGTTCCTTATTGGAAAAGGCTACGTCGTGTCGATCTATGTGCAGTTCTGCATTCTATCGCTTGGCCAGCGCCCAGCCTGCGGCGACCGCCCCCTCCAAAGTTGGGAACCAGAGCTGCTTCTTGGCGAAGCCTTGCGGGTCAAGGTCCATCCAAAAGCACGGCTTCACTCGTACCATGGAAAACCGAACTTGCCGGGCTAAGTATGGTTGTGAGCACTGAGCCCTCTCTTCGCCATGACATATTGAGCTCCCTATGGTTGGCTGCTTGCAAGCTCATACATATGGTTTTGTTGCCTAATACACCAACGCCTCGTCGTCTGCGTGGGAATGCAATGTATCGTCATTTCAGCTTCAGGCGCGGGCTACCGCTCGCCGAAGTTAAGGTGCGTGGCATGAGGACGGGCCGGAAACTTTTCGAGGAAGCCACCCGATATGTTCGACGATCTGCGCAAACCTTATGCTGATCCTAATGCACCAGCCGCAAGTGGGCCCGCTGATTCAGTCAAGCAGATCCCTGACACAGACACTGGGGGCGACGCGGCGCAACGCCGATACCGTCAGCTTTGCAATACGGCCAATATTCCCCTGTTCAGCCAGGCGTGGTGGCTGGATGCCACCGCCGGTCCCGGGAACTGGGGCGTTGCCCTGGTGGAACGCGGTGGACAGGTGGTCGCAAGCCTTCCCTACGCCCCCCGGCGCCTGTATGGGTTCTCAGTAATCGCCCAGCCAGCGCTGGCCAAGATGGCCGGACCGTGGCTGGCACCGATGGCGGGAAAGCCGGCGAGGATGCTGGGTCAACAGAAGGAGTTGATGGACGAACTGATTGGGCAACTGCCGCGGTTCGACCATTTCCAACAGCACTGGGATCCCAGCCAGACCAATTGGCTGCCCTTTGCCTGGAAGGGATTCCGCCAGACCACCAAGTACACGTACGTGCTCGATGACCTGTCGGATACGGCCGCGCTCTGGAATGGCATGCAGCACAACATCAGGGGCGAAATCCGTAAAGCGGGCTCCCGCCATGGTCTGCAGGTGCGCGACGACCTCGGTATCGATGAGTTCATCCAACTTAACCGGCAGGTCTTCACCCGGCAACGCATGCCGTTGCCATATACCGACGACTACGTGCGCCGCCTGGACGCTGCATGCGCGGCGCGAGGGGCCCGCAAGATCTTCATTGCCGTGGATAAACAGGGCTACCGTCATGCAGGCGTCTATCTGGTCTGGGACGGACAAGTCGCCTATTACCTAATGGCCGGCTCGGACCCGAAGCTGCGCACCAGCGGCGCTAGCAGCCTGTGCATTTGGGACGCCATCCGCTTTGCCTCTGGCGTGGCGCGCACGTTTGACTTCGAAGGTTCGGTGCTGGAGCCGGTCGAGCGCTTCTTCAGGGGATTCGGAGGCAGGCCGCAGCCTTACTTCTTTGTTCAGAAGACCCCATCTCGCATACTTCTGACCTACCTGTTCCTGCGTTCGCTCCGCAAGCCCTGAGGTATGACCTGGATGACATTGTGCAATTACCCGAGCGTCAAGTGCTCGGGAACAAGGACGCGTCGCCAGTGCCGCCGGATCACCTGCATTCTGCAAAATCTGCGCGTCGACACCGCAGGTTCAACGGCGCGGCATCGCGATCCAGAAGCGACAGGTATTCCTCGACAGCTTGGGGCAGCGGTAGCACTATCCGGCGTACATTGGTTACTGCGGGATTGGTTACTCAGAAGGCGGCGGACAAACTTCCGCAACACCTGGCCGGCCTTCTCAACGCCTTTATGGCTGACTCGGACGAGCAGCCAATCAGCGATAAAGTCGCGTCGTCTTCTCACACCTGGTTTACTATTGCGATTTGGTTTGCGATTGCGTTGTAGAGGTCGACCTGATTCTGCTCGGTCCTGATGGAAACAATCAGACTGTAATTGGCCACGCTGTCAAAGCGTTCCAGTCCCGGGCGGGTTCTCCACCATCCCGGTGCAGGATACACGGCGAGGACCCCCCGGCTCGCCAGTTCCGCAGCCGTGCCTTCCCATACGTCCTGATGGAGGGAGCCGCGATGGCGCTGCCGATCACCCAGATACCAGTCCGCGTCCGCAGCGTTTAGAGGATCCTCATCGTCACGCTCGACGGCAGCGTTCACGCGTGCCACAAACGCTTCCGTCGTCGCATCGAGCGGGCGCTGCACGTCGAAACGCAGACGATGGGACGGGTAGTGATACTTTGAAACGCTTCCGCGCGCTGACGGATTGGGCTCGATAAAGTAGGAAAGGGTAACCCGCATTTGGACAGGCAGCCCCTGCAGCGCCTCCAGTTCCTCGCGCGGCCACGGCAGCGCATGTAGGTTCATCTCCCGCGAAGCGGGACCGACACCGCGCTCCTTTTTATAAGGCCGCAGTGCATCCTCAATAACGAGTGTCAGCGAATTGGACGCGCTCCAGAGCGCGCGGTCCAATGACGGCTCGCCCCATCCGCAATGCCTGATCAAACGCGCATAGGCCGCCTTGCCGGGTTGCGCCGCAGGCAGATACGCCTTGCGCATTCCTTCCGTCCATTCCGCCGAATGCACGATCAGGGCGCGAATGGTTTCCGGCCGCATCTGAGGATATTCCGCAGCAATTTCCGAGGCGAGCTTTCCGCACAGGGCTGCTGCGGCACTGGTCGCGTTGAACGTGGTGAAGACTCGTTCACGGGGCAGATGGTGGGCGGACAGCAGCTGCAGGCTGTCCATGCCGATGGCACCAAAATTGTCGCGCGCGACATTGCCACCCTCCATGACGACATCAGGCTTCAATGGCCATGCGCTTTGCCAGGCAGCCGAAGTCGTCGAATACGGACTCAAGCCGCCCTCTTCAGCGATCGCTTCGTAGCCTGCATGCGCAGTCGTCTTGGCGGTACACGCCCCAACTGTCAAGGCATTCCAGGCTTGTCCGGGGTCATGGATCAGATTCGTCGACAAGCTGTCCGGGTAGGCGTTCCACGCATCGATATCGTTCGTATTGCCTGCCGACAGTACAAAAAGCCGCGGAAACTGTCCTTCGTTGTCGGCATCTGCGGCCAGACTATCGACCTTGGCCGACCATGAAGAGGGGCGGCCCCGATCTCGGTAGTCCGATGCCGTGACGGCCGAACAGAAGATGCGTTTGCGGTCCGGGTACGAAATTTCCGGGCGGGAGACGGCCTCACCAAAGAGCTGCGCATGAAGCTCAGGCTCGCCAGCGTTCGCACCCGCCTCCTTCAGCAGCCTGACTGACTCGAGCCGGTGGTAAATCGCAATGGGCGCGTTCGACTCGATCGCCTCGGTGAGATCGCCATATGCACCGAGGCCCGCCATGCCCGTACCGTGATTCGCCTCGTCATCGGTCCGACCATCCTTCTCGACCGAGTACATGTCATCCTCGGCCATTAGGGGAGCCAGTAATTCATGACCGCGGTTCACTCCGGAATCCAGCAGGCAGAGCCGCGGAGCATCCTCGGCGGCAGCGAGATGCGTCCGCTGGATTAGATCCTGCTGCCAATCGCGCTGCTCTTCAACGCCCATCGTATCGAAGAAGTCGGCCGTTTCCTTGGCGCGGCGGAATTCGGCGACACAGTTCAGGGAGAGCAGCGAGGTCTTGACCTGGTTCTGGCTCCCATACATGAGCACCACCGTACGCTCGGGAAAATCGGTCTGCTTGTCGGGCACCTGGCAGCCGGCACGCTGCATCAACGCCTTGAAATCGCCAATGACCGCGTTTCGGTTACCCCGGACCGGCAGCCACGCCTCCCACCAAAAACCTTCGTCCTGATCTTTTGGCAAGAGCTCGGGCTCGTCGGTCCAGAGCGTGCGGATTTCGATCGGCTGGATGGCGGCAATGGTATTGATCAGCGGCTTGTGGTCGAGTGGCCCGCCGGCCTTGTTCTTCTTTTCGCCGAGGTAATCCGCGACATAGCCCTCGAAATGCGCGAGCTTCCCCTCGGGGACGAACACGCTGGCAAAAGTCTGCTCGCCGTCCTGCCGTACGCTCAGAAGCTCGATGTGACTCCGGGGGTTGCCGCGCTCGGCGCTGAGGCTCTGCACTGCAAGCTCAACATTGGGCTGGCTTGCAAACTGGATTTGGACGCCAAGGCCGCTGGAGAGGCCCAGGGCAGCCTGTTCGGTATGGGCGGCCACAGCGACCGCCTGAAGCCGTTCGATTTGCGCCTGGAGCGTTTGTCCATGCTGCTGCCGTGGCAAGTCGGGAACGACAGGCCGACCGCGGCCATTGGCGGCATGTGCAGTAAATGGAGAAGAAGTGGATGTGCCCGTGGGCAGTAAATGGCGACGCTTATTTTGCGGCGGGACCGGCATGTGGTTGCGAGTTCTTATTGTTCAGTCTCTGGTTCAGCTTCTTCCGTTCGACCAGCGCAGCTTCCAGCGCCTCCGTCGATATCTTCGGCTCGTCGTGCATCAGCGCTTCCTTGATCGCTTCGTCGACCGCCCGGCGCAATTCCGCATAGCTCAACCCCATCGCCGTCTCGGCAAGCGCGGTGAGCGGCAAGGATTTCGGCGCAAACGAGCCCAGTCGGGAACGCAACAACAACGCGGATTGCGCTACGCTGGGGACGTGATATTCGATCACGTCGTCGAAGCGGCGGAACAGCGCGTAGTCGAGGATCTCCGGATGATTCGTGGCAGCGATAATGAGGCTGTTTGACTGATCGTGCTCGATCATCTGCAGGAAGCTGTTCAGCACCCGACGGATTTCCCCGACGTCGTTCGGCATGCCTCTCTGGGAACCAATCGCATCGAATTCGTCGAAGAAGTACACGCCGCGCACGTCCGAGATGGCATCGAATACCTGCCGGAGCTTGGCGGCCGTCTCGCCCATGAACTTGGTAATCAGCGCATCGAGACGCACCAGGAACAGCGGCAACCCGAGTTCGCCGGCAAGGACCGAAGCGGTCATGGTCTTCCCCGTACCAGGGGGGCCGACCAGCAACAGCTTGCGACGCGGAGACAGTCCGTGCTCGCGGATCCGCGTAAGCATGCGCTGCTCTTTCAGTATCCGCTGCAACTGCTCGCGCCCCCCGTCATCCAAGACCATATCCGCCAGTCGGTTCGACGGGTAGCTCACATGGAGGAGATTCGCAATCTCGCCACGCGGGCGTGCAATGGGCACTATTTGACCTGCCGTCGGCCGCGCCGCCCGTTGTTTGGCCGAGTCGACCATATCCCGCAGCTCTACGGCGAATCGGCCATGCCCCACCTTGGCCTCATGGGCAGCCACCTGCATCGCAATCGAATAGAACTTCCCATCGTCCTGATCGATGTGCGATTTTACGAGCGCTTTGATCTGGTCTGCGCTGGCCATGATGCGAACTTCCTCCGGAATGTGGCGTGTTGATACTGACGCTGCCCGCTACCGTTGATATCCGCGCTGCAAGCCGTGTCGTCAACAGCACATGTGACGGCGGTTGACTGCCTTCAGTTTAACATCCGCGCCCCATTTCCAGAGGTTCGACCCGCACTCAATGAGTAGCGGTCGCCTCTCCGCAACAGAACACCCAACTTCCCATGAGCGAGGGCCGGTCCTCCCTTCAACGCTGAGAACCCGCCTCAAATGGATCAGCGTAGTTGCCAAGGCGACGGCTGGAATCTCGCAAGTCGACACTACGCTGATTATTCAGCCCACTCACCTGCTCGCGGGCACGCTCAAGCTCGGTCGAGAATTGCGTACGCAGTTGCCAGCTCCCTGCCGGCGGCGTCCAGTTCCGCCCGCCCCGGCTCCAGCCGCGCCTGCGTCGCCGCGTGAGCCTGGCGCTCCGCGGCCAGCGTCGCCTGACCCCACTCGATGGTTTGGCGCGCGGCGTGGCCAACTCGGTGGTGGCTGCCTCGTTGGCCGCCTGCCAGATGGTCTGCCCCGCCCCCGGCCGCGATGTCCCTCAGCGTCTCCGGCAAGTCGGGATGGTCGATGGTGACGCGCGTGCGTCCCCGCAGCTCCTGCCAGAACGCCTGCAGCACCTCGGCGGGCTTGCCCATGCACCTGGCTGTAGAGCTTGTTGTCGGTGGGCGTGACGCCGTAGCGGAAGAACAGCAGGCCGCAGACCTCGCGGTACAGCGTGCGGGTCTCAGGAAAACGCGCGCGCAACTCGGCCAAGTCGGCCTGCAGCGGGGCGTCGGTCAGATCGAGGTCGAGGGCCGGCGTGTGCCATAAATAGGTCATGGCAGCCCGAGTCGCTCCTTCATTTGATCGAATAGCTCAGCATAGCTGCCACAATTATAACTTTTGTCGTAGCGATACTTTTCGGCTCCTGATTTGCACTTCAATATAGCGACTTCGTCGTGCGGAATTCGGTAGTCTAGTCCATTCCAATTGCGAAGCAGAACACCCTCACGTCGGGTCGACCAATCTGGCATATTTCCTCTTAATCGAGATAATTCTGCGAGAAATTCGCTGACACTGGAATATCTTTTGTCGGCGGAAGAAATGGCTGCTCTCAATGTGCGCTTAATGGCCGCTGGAATGTAAAAAGGAAGAGTAGAAAAGTCAGCCAAATTTCCGCGTGAAACTTTTTTTTCGATGCAAGAATCCACATAAATGGATAGCTCATACCCACCCTGAATACCAGTAAGCTCCGATTTTTGTTTTTTTGTCAAATAACTAAGCAAATCATTGCTCAAGGACCCACCAAATAACAAAAATCCAATAAGTCCGGCTTGGTAGATATCTGAGGAAAAATTAAAGAATGAGTCCTCACCAAAAGCTTCAGGCGGTCTATACAAAATGCTGTGCTTCGATGCCGGTGCACTACCCGTTTTCTCATCGATTCGCCGAACTGAACCAAAATCAGCAATCAAGAGATTGTCGTTATGAACCAACAGATTTTCGGGCTTCAAATCCCGATGCACAAGCAAATTCGGACTCATATGCAATGCCGCAATTCCAGATAAAAGTTGGCATAGCAGCTTATGAGCCAGAGGAAGTGAAATAAAATACGTATCTAGGAAATTTGCGAGATCACCTTCACTGGCCGCTGGCGTCATGAAATATGAGCAATCTTTTCCCACTTTTCTTGCGTCGTATACTTTCAGGACATTTTCGTGATTTATCTTTGCAATAATCGTTGGCTCTTGATCAATATCACTCTCCCCGTGGAAATATATCTTTATAGCAACTTCCTTTTGGAGCACGCTATGCCGGCCAATAAGTACATATCCGTTCGCTCCAGAGTCGTTGAATGAAGCGATCTCAAACTCTGGAAATTGCTTTAGTGCGCTGATGGCTTCTTGTGGCAAATTTGAAATATCAAGAGCCATGGATCAATTCAACCCCTCGTAAGCCAGGTCATACGCCTTACCAATATCTGCCGTAGCGGGGCGGTTAGTTTTACGTCCATTCTCCCTCCGCTCAGTCGCCGCAATGGTCGCATTGTGGGCAAAGGTTAGCGGCGCGGGCGACGTGGCAAGCAGAACGCCCTCAATCAGAAATGTTCCTGCCCCACCTGCGCCTTGCCCGGAAGTTGCCCTACGATTTACCACAATTTTGTCTATTTAATGCTCAGCACAAAAAGCTCTGAGCGCCTGCACGAAGACCTCGACATCATCTTGTGACGGATTTTTGATGAGTTCGAGTTTATTGAATCGACTGCCAACTAATGTATGCGACTCTCGAGTACCGGTGAGCGCAACGATTCGAGCGAGGTTTGCCTTCAAAAAGACACCAGCGACTACCATTCATCGATCTCCAAATAATTAGCACGGACGTCACTGTCAGCGACAGTGGGATTCTGTCACAATATTGCTAAGAGATTGTGATATTTGTCCGATACGACCAAGAAGCTGCGAGTAGTTTGGGCCAAGCCAAGATAAGGGGAATCCGCTATCAAAAGGAGTACGGCCCCAGACCGGTCTGCTGTTGAAGCGGGGATAATATTAAGTCCTATCCGGCCCGGTAAAACTCCACCGACTGCCCCGCATTGGCCGCCCGCTGCAGCCAGTCGGGCATGTCGCCCTGCCCGTCCCAAGTCTGCCCCGCGGCGTTGCGGTAGCACACCACTGGCGGTGGCGCTGGTGCGGGTAGCGGCGGCGGCGGAGGGGGCGGCGGATCGAAGCACCCCGCCGCTGCCAGCTCCTCCATGGTCAGCCCGTAGTCGGCCATCTCCGCCTGGATCCAGCGGATCGCCGCGGCCCGCTCATTGATTTCTGTCATTGGCGCTGTCGTTGCTGTCGTCACTGCTGTCGCTGCCGTCATCCGGGTTGGAAGCGGCCGTCGGCACGCCCTGCCTGTCATTTTCTTGCTGTCCGTCCTGCTTGTCGTCCAGTTTTTCGCGTGGCGCCGCCTGTTCGGTCGGCGCCGGGCTGCCGGCCTTGCGCCGCCGCCCGCCACCACCGTCCCCCCGCCCGGGTGGCGTCACCCGCAATTCTGCCAGCAGCTGGCGCGCCAGCGCCGCTTCGGCCTCGGCCCGTTCGGCCCGGCGCTGCGCTGCGGCCAACGCCGCCTGCACCGCGTCCAGGTCGTGCGCCACTTTGCGCTGCGCCTGCTCGGCGCTGGCGAGCCGATCGGCGAGCGCCGCGGCCTGGGCTTCGAGCCGGGCGCGGACTTCGGCCTGCGCCACGGCCGCGTCGCGGGCCTCGCTGCGCGCCGCCACCAGTTCGCCGCGCAACGCTTCGGCCGTGCGCTCGCTCTGCTGGCGCGCGGTACGCTCCGCGTCCAGCTCACGCAGGCTCCGCCGCTCGCTGGCCTCGGCCCGTTCTTGCGCGAGGGCCACCGCCTCGCGGGCGCGCTCGAGCTCGGTCGAGAATTGGGTGCGCAGCTCCGCCAGCTGCCGCCCGGCGGCGTCCAGTTCCTCCCGCCCCGCTTCCAACCGGGCCTGAGTCGCCGCGTGCGCCTGCCGCTGCGCGGCCAGCTCCGCCTGCACGGCAGCGTGCGCGTCGCGCGCCTCGGCCAGCTGCGCCGAGACTGCGGCCACCTCCTCCCGGGCCGCCGCGGTCTCGGTCCGCGCGGCATCACGCTCGGCCTCGGCGGCGCTGGCCGCATGGCGGGCCTCGGCGCGCAGCGTGGCCAGCTCGCCGGTGGCGGCCTCGTTGGCCGCCTGCCAGATGGTCTGGACCGCCCCGGCCGCGATGTCCTTCAACGCCTCCGGCAAGTCGGGATGGTCGATGGTGACGCGCGTGCGCCCGCGCAATTCCTGCCAGAACGCCTGCAGCACCTCGGCGGGCGTGCCCATGCTGCCCCTGCGCACCAGGCTGTAGAGCTTGTTGGCGGTGGGCGTGACGCCATAGCGGAAGAACAGCAGGCCGCAGACCTCGCGATACAGCGCGCGGGTCTCGGGAAAGCGCCCGCGCAGCTCGGCCAAATCAGCCTGCAGCGTGGCGTCGGTCAGATCGAGGTCGACAGCCGGCATCGCGAAAAAGCGAGTTATGTGACTATATATATTACTACGTATTACGTTTAATAGCTAACGTTTGCCGTATAACTTTAGACATAACTGCGCTTATGTCTATAATAACAGCTCGAACCGCCTCCCACGCTGACCCGACCTTGGAATCGCCCGCCCATCCGCCCTGCCCGCCTGTGTCCGGCCTCCTCACCGCATTGCCCACGCCACTGGAGCAGCTGCGGCTGCCGTTGGCGCTGTCCGGCGCGGCCGGCAGCAACCGCGCACCGGCCACGGCCACCCGCATTGCCGCGACCGACGACCTCGCCGCCGTCACCGCCTGGCTCGCGCGCTATACCGACAGCGCGGCGACGCTCTCCGCCTACCGCCGCGAGGTCGAGCGACTGATCCTGTGGGCCGTGCTGCAACTGGGCAAGCCACTGTCTTCACTGACGCACGAAGACCTGCTCGTTTATGAACGCTTCCTGGCCGCCCCCCAGCCGGCCGCGCGCTGGGTCCTGACCGGCAGCAAGAAGCTCGCGCGCAGCCACCCCGACTGGCGCCCGTTTGCCGGGCCACTGTCGCCCGCCAGCGTGCGACACGCCCTGGTCATCCTGAATGCGCTCTTTGCCTGGCTGACCGAGGCCGGTTACCTGGCCGGCAACCCGCTCGCGCTGGCCCGGCGCCGGCGCGCCCCCACCAAGCCGCGCATCACGCGCTACCTGAGCCACGAGCTGTGGGCGACCGTCAAGGAAACCGTCGAGGCGATGCCGGTTGGCACCGAGCGCGAGCGGCTGCATGCGGCGCGCTGCCGCTGGGTGCTGACGGTGCTCTACCTAGGCGGGCTGCGCGCGTCGGAACTAACGAGCACCCCCATGGGGGCGTTCTTTTGTCGGCGCGACGGCTCGGGCGTGGAGCGCTGGTGGCTGGAGGTGACCGGCAAGGGCAACCAGACCCGGCTGGTGCCGGCCTCCGACGAGCTGGTCGCCGAACTGGCGCGCTACCGTCGCGCCCACGGCCTGGCGCCGACCCCGCAGCCTGGGGAAACGCGTCCGCTGGTGCTGCCGGTGATCGGCCGTGAGACGGGTCGCGAGGGTCGCGAGAAGGCCCTGTCACGCGGGGCGCTGCACCTGGTGCTGAAGGAAGTGTTCGCCATGGCAGCCGCGCGCCTGCGCGCGCGCGGGCCCGAATGGAAAGCGCAGGCCGATGTCCTGGCGAGCGCCTCGGCGCACTGGCTGCGCCACACCGCCGGCTCGCACATGACCGATCAGCAGGTCGACCTGCGTTTTGTGCGCGACAATTTTGGCCATGCCTCGATCGCGACCACCAGCGCCTACCTGCACAGCGAAGAGGATGCGCGACACGAAGCTACGCAGGAGCGGCATCGTATCGGCTGGACCAGCAAGACATAAGGCGCGACCCGCGCGGCAAGCCAGAAGTATTTCTGCACCATCGGGGGCGCCTCCGAGGTTGACGCCCAGCCTGATCTCGGCTCTACGCTTCCAGCCAGGTATGCTGTCCCCACGCCGCATCCTCGCCGATCTTGGCCGCATGGGATTGCCTACACGCTGGCCGGCCTGGCACCCATGCCGTCGCCGACACAGATGGCTCAGGGGCTGGCGGCGTGCCGGGCGATGCGGCAGCGCGGGCAACAGCCAGTGCTACATGATCTTGCGGTCTCGCTGGCACGCCAGATCGGCGTGGAGCCCGATCTGGCGCGCTGGCCCGAGCTCGAACGCGCGCTGTTGTTCGGCCCCCTGTCGCCGGTCTCGTTCCGCTTGCAAGGCCCAGACCGCCTGAACGAAGCGCCGACCCGGACGCTGGCTGCGGCTCAGGCATTCGGGGCAATACGCGGCCCGGAGTTTACGCCCGAGGAGCTCGGATTGTGCAGCTTGACCGGCAGCCGGGAAGCTGTCGTCGCCTGAACCGCGCCTCACGTCGCCAGCCATGGTAGCCCTGCTTTTTTACGGGCGCGCTGACCTGCTGGTGCATCGTATGCGGGCTTGGCTGCGGGATTTGTAAAAAAATGATTGCGGGCCTGGCTACGGTACAAGGTTGGTGTCAGCTCCCGGGGCGGACCTTTGCTGCCGGCCATCCACCGGAGAAATCGACCACCGCACCGGTCAGGAAGCGAGACTGGGTTGATGCCAGGTACCGAATCAGATCGCCGATTTCCTCGGGATGACCAAGTCGACCCACAGGTACCTCGGACTTCACGTATTCCCTCCCGGCCGGGGCGTCGATGAAAACGGCGCGCGGGTAGTAGGCTTCGCTGTAAAGGAAGTTTGGGGCGACTGCGTTCACTGCAATATTGAGCGGGGCAAGTTCAATGGCGAAAGAACGAAGCAGGGCATTTGCTCCAGCCCTGGCCGCATCGGGAATTGCCGCGCCATACATCGGAAGATGCGTTCGGCATGAGGTGATCATGACGACGTTCCCGCCGCCCTGGGCCTTGAAATGAGGGATTGCGGCCCTCACTAGTGCGAACGGCCGGACCACGAGCATTTCGAGCGTCTGCCGGAGGTCATCCAGCGATACATCGGTCGAGGATCGGTGTATCGCCGGGTAATGGTCATTGCTGACGATGGCGTCGACGCGACCCGCTTTTTGCCACAATGCCTCGAGCAGGAGCTCAGGCGTTTCGGCGCTCAGAAGTTCTGCGCCCGGATGCGAGGCGACGAACTTGTTCCAGCCATCCTGGACGGTGAATGTGTCGTCTTCCACGAAAACGCGGAAGCCTGCTTGCAGCAATGCGGCCACCGCAGGCGGACCGGCGTAGCCAGAGGCATTCGTAACTAGGGCGACCTTTTGATCCATGGTTTGCTCCTGATTCATTGAAAGTATGAACGTGCATGCTTGCACGTGCTGCCTCGGGCGACAGCCGTGAGTCCTCTCTCAGACCACACCGAATGAGTAATAGAGACCAATCACGAAGAATACGGCGAGCGTCTTGATCATCGTGATCGCAAAGATGTCACGATAGGATTCCCGGTGCGTCAGACCGGTCACTGCAAGCAATGTGATGACGGCACCGTTATGCGGCAGCGTATCCATGCCTCCGCTCGCCATTGCCACGACACGGTGAAGCACCTCGAGCGAGATTTGCGCGGCTTGTGCACCTTTCACGAACAGATCTGACATCGCAGCGAGGGCTATGCTCATCCCGCCCGACGCCGAACCCGTCATGCCTGCGAGGGCACTGACAGACACCGCGACCTTTACAAGCGGGTTGGGGATACTCCCGAGCGTGCCGATGACAGCAGCAAAGCCCGGCAACGCGGCGACGACACCTCCGAAACCGTACTCCGAAGCGGTGTTGACCGACGCGAGCAACGCCCCGGCGACCGCATCCCTGGTTCCAGCGGCAAACCGGTCACGCAGTTCGCGGAAAGCGGTGGCAACAACCAGCAGAATGCCCAGAAGCAGAGCGACTTCCACGGACCAGATTGCCAGGACGGAGTTGATCGTAGTCGTCACCGGGGAGTGAAGGCCCGGCAGGACATCCGGTGCAATCGTATATGTCGGTCCGTACCAGGCAGGAATCGCGCGGGTGAAGGAGTCGGCATCGTTCTGGCCAATCCCTGGGAAACGAGCCAAGGCAAGCTCGCGCCCCCCTGCGTGCGCCAGGCGCTGGCTATCCTTAACGAGTGTTCGCGTGGCTGACCGAAGCCGGCTACCTGGCCGGCAATCCGCTCGCGCTCGCTCGCCGGGGCGCCCCCGACCCGGCCGCGGATCACGCGCTACCTGAGCCACGACCTGTGGAACGCGGTCAGGGCTGAGATCGAAGCGATGCCGGTCGCAGCCGCGCGCGAACGCATCACGGCTTTGTCGCCGTGACGCTTGTCATGTCGTTGCTGCTGGCCTGGTAGGTGAGCGTGCCGGTGATGTTGGTCACGGCGAAGGTCACGCTGTTCTTTCGCTTGGAGATCGTTCCGCTCGTGACCATGCACTGTCCGCCGGCGCCCGTTGTGCAGGCCGAGCTCCCGCTGTAGCCGCCGCTCCAGGTTCCGCTCACGGTTGCGTTCGGCACCGGGTTGTGGCTGGCATCGTGCACCGTGACCGTGACGGTGGTGGTCCATCCCGTCTTGTTTCCGGTGCTGCTGGCGCTCAGGCCGCCCACGTGCACCACGGGCAGACTCGCGATGTCGGCTCGAGGGCCGCTCGACAGGTCCAGGGCGAAGCTGCCGCCCTTGCCCAGGTTCACGCTGTCCTCGGACGGGGACACCTGGATGGTGTACGTCCCGGCCACGGTTGGCAGTGCGTGCAGCGTTTCCTGACGGCCGATGCCACCGCATTCGACGCCGGCCATGCACAGGCTCTCGGACAGCACGACGCCATTGGGGTCCAGCAGCCGGGCGTCGAGATCGGGATCCCACTGCGCGGCGAAGCAGCCGCCCAATAGCGGCAGGATGCATTTCGCCTGGCCGTTAATGGTGACCATGGCACCGATGGGAACACCGAGGTCAGCCTGGGCGATGGAGAACGTGTAGCTCCACTGACCATGATTCGCCACGCTGCCGGTGACCCTGCGATACGTCGGAAAGACGGTCGGCTGGTAGCTGGTGCCCCCCTTGGCGCTGGCCACCAGGGCGTAGCCGTCAAGGAGCCCGGCGCCGATATCATTGTCCTTGCCGGCGGGGCCGCGGTCCTGCGCCGTGGCTTCGAGCTTCTGCCGCAGGCCCGCTGGCGACAGGATCGGATTCGCCTGTAGCGCCAGGGCGACGATGCCGGAGACGAACGGCGTGGCCATGGAGGTGCCACTGTAGGTTACATAACCGCTGACCGTGCCGGCCTCTGCAGCCGTGATGGTCAGTCCGGGTGCACAGATGTCCGGCTTGACACGGCTATCCAGCGTCGGTCCCCGGCTCGAAAACGGCGTCACGTAGATGCCGTCCGAATGGTTGGGCGCGCCGGCGGGAGCGGACCACTCCGCGCATGCCGCCACGGTGATGGCTTGCGCTGCGGCCCCGGGCGAGCCGACCGTCCCTGGTTCGTCGCCGGAATTTCCGGCCGCCACCACCACGACAGCACCGCTGCTCACCGCTGCATCGACGGCCTGGCTCAGGGAGTCCTGTCCGTCTGACGGCGCGCTGGAGCCCAGACTCATGGAAATGATCCGCACCCCTTGGGACACGCACCAGTCGATGCCGGCGATGACCTGGCTCTCGAGTCCGGAGCCGGACTGGTCGAGCACCTTGGCCGCGTAGATCGCTGCGCCGGGCGCCACGCCCTTGTAGGTGGCGGCGCCCGAGCCGCCCGTGCCGTCGCCGAAGGCGATCGACGCGACGTGGGTGCCGTGGCCGTGGTCATCATATGCACTGGTCCGTCCATTGATGACATCAAAGAACGGGATCGGTCGCGCGTCAAGCTGCTCGTGGTTCGGATCGACGCCCGTGTCGACGATGCAACCCTTGATGCCGGCGCCGTCAACCCCGAAGCTGGCGCGTGCCGCTTCCGTGCCGAAGTCGGCGCGGGCGGCGTTGAGCTTGGTCGAAACGGTGAAGTCCTCCTCGATCCGCCGCACGCCAGGCTGCTGCGCCAGCGCCCTTATCTGGGCGGTCGTCATGGTGGCGGAGAATCCGCGGATGATCCTGAATTCGCGGTCCAGCGTGAAAGCACCGACCGCCTGCCGCGCCGTGGCCGCAGTGCCCGGGCCGCTGAACGTGACGACGACACGGACGAGGTCACCTGGCCGTGCCGCCGCGATCCGCGCCTGCAGATCATCGGAGACCCGGTCGCCGTCACGGTCGACTAGGCGGGCCGAACGCGCTGCCTCCGTGCCGGGTGCCGGCCGGTTCGAGTCGGGCAGCGGCGCGGCCTGAATGGACAAAACGACAGCCGTCAGACAACCCAGTGCAGCGAAATGGCGCATTTTAGGTTCCCCTTTTTGTTTGAGGCAATTTCGGGAGCGCGCAGCTTCCCGACCCGTCAATCGTCGTCCCAGCCTCGGGCTAAAGGCTTCCAATGGGTGTGCGCCAGACGGTCAAACAAGCGCGACCGGTTGCGTGAAATGCGGAAAATTTACCATCAGATCAAGAACTAACGGACA
>NZ_JBXAGS010000013.1:0-111053 GCF_058794355.1 Cupriavidus sp. GW823-FHT07B10 | reverse complement strand
AGCTCTCAGCTCTCAGCTCTCAGCTCTCAGCTCTCAGCTCTCAGCTCTCAGCTCTCAGCTCTCAGCTCTCAGCTCTCAGCTCTCGAAGTCTAGGATGCGAAGTGGCAAAATTCATGCGGACTGCGTGCGAAATGACACTTTTGCCTTCGATCCAAGTGAGAGCGTGCAAAATTTGGGGAGACCGTTTCGTCAGGCGCCCTGGATTGCGACGAGGATGTCGCGGTCGATTCTGTCTGGCTGATGCCGGCGGGGGGAACAATTATTGAAGCATCTGCTGTGACGCGAGCCGATCGCCAGTGCGGAGATGCGCTCGGGTGAGAGTTCTCCGTTCAAAACCGCCACCCTGACCTGGACCATGCAGTGCGCCCCCTCGTCCGTCCAGCGCATCTGTCGCTTCTTAGCCATGCGTTGGCTGATGACCTGATTCACAGCGGACTCCGCCGCTGATCGGCAAGCCCTTTCGATGCCGGCCGCCGTAGTTGACCAACGTGGACGCGTTGCTCCGAAGGTACCCGCAGACTCTATCTAGGTTCCACCACAGCGTACTGAGTTCATACCCCGTCCTCGTCAGGAGCTGCGCGTCCAATGCCTTGATGCGCTCCAACGCTTTGCGGCCCTTGCCATGCCATGCGAGCCACTTGGCGTGCATGATTTCGGTCTCTATCGACTCTCGTTCCAGTGAATCGATGACCTTACTGCCGAACACGGAACGCTGCGCCGCCTTGAACTTCATAGCGATGTGGAACCAATCGAGAATCCTGCCGCGTGCGACACCGTGCGCACCACCGTCGATCGGCGGTCCTTGTGGCTCAAGGCCGCCCCGCAACACCGACAACGAGTCTGGCCCGAGAGCCATCCCGCGACCTGTTTCGAAACCAACTCGGTCTGAACCTTGGCCAACAGCGACCGGCCCTCCGCGAGGGTCAGGCCCAGATCCGCAAGACTACCGTCACAGCGCTCAATCACTGCCAAAACGCCGTCGACGCCCTGGCCATTATCGCTGCCCTCGTCCGCCAACCTGGCTTCGATGATCAACCGCATGGTTTGCTCCGACCGTTGCGATACCGATCAGCCTAGTCCACACACAACCGGCGCGGTCCCTAAGCGGCACTTTCTTGGTGGCCTCCCCAACCTTTGCACGCTCTCCTTCACGGCAGGCGAAACCCACCTATCGAGCGTGCCCAGTTTCAAGCACCACATCGGGTACCGACCACCACCCTTGCGAGGCAATTTAGCAGGGCTCCAGAAACTGTTGCACTGGGTCACCGTCGATCGACGAAGGCGCAAGACCTGACACCTTAATAATGCGCTGCCAGCGCTCTAGTTCAGTCTCTACCCGTCTTGCGAGCAGCTCAGGACCGCCTGGCTCGGGGGTTGCGCCATACCTCTCGAAGCCCGCTTTGACCTCTGGATCCCGTAGGACTGCAGACAAGGCGCCATTGAGCTGTTCCACCATCGTGGCAGCGGTTCCCGCCGGGGCGAACAGACCATACCACTGAGTCAATTCCATGCCCCTAACGCCCAACTCCGCAAGCGTCGGTGCTTCTGGCAGCACTGGCAGACGTTTGGGTCCGGCGACTGCCAGGGCTCGCAACTGACCGGCACCCACTGGCCGATACGCTGTCAGCAGGCTGGCGAACATAACCTGTGTCTGTCCGTCAATGGTCGACGCGATGGCAGGCGCTGCGCCCTCGAAGGTGGTACTGCGCACCGAAGTACCAGTGGCCAGTTGGAAAAGCCCTGCGGCAAAGTGGGGCGGTGTACCGTCCCCTGCGGACGCGTAGCGAAACCTTCCAGGCTCGCGCTTCATGTGGGCGACCAAGATCGTTGCCGCCCCCCGCACGGGTGGGTACGATAATCCGCAGCGAATGCCGAGACGATGCCTGCTTTGCTCGGCTGCCTTCCGGCCGCGAGAAGACATAATCGGGCAGATGGAGCTGGCCTTCTATGATTTTGCGTGCCGATCGAACGAGGGCCGCTCTTGTTACAGTAGCCGCAGCGCCCTCCCCCTCCAATTCCACCTTCACTTCGATCCGTCCCGCTGGGTGCAAGACGACAAGTGCGTGGCGGCCGGGCAATCGGGTCAATTGGCTAGACTAAGCGGCCAGCCTTCAATGCGTGCTGGAACGTGTTTATTGCAGCGAGATGCCGCTGGCAATCACCTTGAGCTCCGCGCTCTCTTTGGCCATGCTCTTGGTGAAGGCGGCAGTATTCTCATAGGTGTCGGTGGTGAAGAACTGCTTTTCCATCACCTGGCGCAGCTCCGGATCGCGCATGGATTTCTCCGCGACCTCGCGCAGCACCTGGACCACCGGCTCCGGCGTGTCCTTGGGCACGGCCAGACCGCGCCAAGTGCCCAGCACCAGGTCCATGTTCTTCTCACGCATGGTGGGCGTGTTCTCCAGTCCCTTGATCCGCTTTTCCGACATCACGCCCAGCGCCTTGAGCTTGCCCGAATTGACATAGGGAATCACTTCCGGTGCGCTCGCGATCACGGCATCGATATGCCTGCCTAGCAGCGCCAGCAGTGCCGGCGAGCCGCCCTGGTAGGGGATGTAGTTGAACTTGGCCTTGCCCTTTTCGGCCAATGCGGCCGAGGCCATGTGCCACATGGAACCCTGGCCTGCGTTGCCTATCTGTACGTTGGAATCAGGCTTGCGCGCCTGTGCCAGGAAGTCCTCGATGCTCGCATACGGCGCATCGCTGCGCACCACGATCACGGCGGGGTCCGCATTCAGCTTGGCAATCGGGCGCAGCGCATGCTGGTCGAACTTGGCCAGGCCCAGGTAATGCAGAAAAGTCACTTCCACCGTGGTCAGTGCCAGCTTGTAGCCGTCCGGCTTGGCGCGGATGACCTCCTGCCAGCCGATCACGCCGGCCGCGCCGGGCTTGTTGACGACGACGATGCCCTGGGGCATCACCTTGGCCGCGGCCTTGGAGAAGGCCCGAGCCATCACGTCGGCACCGCCGCCGGCCTGGTAGGGCACGACCAGCTCTATCGAGTGCTGCGGATAGGCGCCGGGCTGGGCCAAGGCTGGAGCGGCGGCCAGCGACAGCAGGCCTATGCCGGCAAGCAGCTGCTTGCGGCGAGCCGCCGACATGGTTTGGGCAAGGGAATGGTTCATGAGTGTCTCCGGTTAGGTGTTGTAAGAGTGTGTTCACGATCTCCTCGCGCCGCGTAGAGATCGTGAACACGCTCTTAAATTCGTTCTCAAGAGAAAAGCAGAATGGATGCGTCCACATTCCTGATGTCCGTTTTTCCGCAAAACGCCATCGTCAGGTCTAGCTCCTTACGGATGATTTCCAGCGTCCGGGCCACGCCCTGCTCGCCCATGGCGCCCAGGCCGTAGAGCATGGCCCGCCCGATGTAGACGCCCTTGGCGCCCAGGGCAATGGCCTTGAGCACGTCCTGGCCCGAGCGCACGCCGCCGTCCATATGGACCTCGATGTGTTGGCCAACCGCCTCGGCGATGGCCGGCAGTGCGCGGATGGAGGACGGCGCGCCATCGAGCTGCCGCCCGCCGTGGTTGGAGACGATCACGGCATCGGCGCCGCTGGCCACGGCCAGACGCGCATCCTCCACGTCCTGTATGCCCTTGAGGATCAGCTTGCCCTTCCACAGGCGGCGGATCCAGGCAATGTCGTCCCAGCTCAGCGCGGGGTCGTACTGCTGCGAACTCCATTCGGCCAGCGAAGTCATGCTGTCCACCCCATCGACGTGGCCAATGATGTTGCCGAAGCTGTGCCGGCGGGTGCCCAGCATGCCCAGGCACCAGCGCGGCTTGCCGGCCATGTTCAGCAGATTGAGCAGGCTGAGCTTGGGTGGCGCGGAAAGCCCGTTCTTCAGGTCCTTGTGGCGCTGGCCGCTGATCTGCAGGTCCAGCGTCACCACCAATGCCGAACAGCCTGCGGCCTCGGCCCGCTCCATCAGCCGCTGCACGAACTTACGGTCGCGCATCACATACAGCTGGAACCAGAAGGGATGGCCGTCCGTACCCTCGGCCACATCCTCGATGGAGCAGATGCTGACCGTGGACAGCGTGAACGGCACGCCAAAGGCCTTGGCCGCGCGGGCGGCTAGGATCTCACCGTCCGCATGCTGCATGCCGGTAAGGCCCGTGGGCGCGATGGCCACCGGCATCGCCACGTCATGCCCCACCATGGTCGAACGCACCGAGCGTTGTGACAGATCGAGCGCCACGCGCTGGCGCAGCAGGATGCTCTGGAAGTCCGCGGAATTGGCCCGGTAAGTGCTCTCGGTCCAGGAGCCCACGTCCACATAGTCGTAGAACATGCGCGGCACGCGCTTTTGCGCCAGCACGCGCAGGTCTTCTACGCAGGTGATGGTCTGCTTCATGCGCCCTCTCCCTCGTTGCCGCCCTGGCGATCCTGATTTCTGGCCTGCCCCATTTCGTACAGGCGGATGATGGAGGCCGAATCGGCGATCGCGGCGCCGCCCTCCACATAGCGTGCGAAGAGCCGCGCAGCCTCCTGCACCATGGGCAGATCGCAATCGGCATCGCGCGCAAAGGCCTGCACCGCGTCCATGTCCTTGGACAGCTGGCGCGCATAGCCAATGGGTGGATCAAAGCGGCGCTCATGGATGCGCGGATAGACCTTCTGCAGCAGCACGCTGTCCGCAAACCCGCCTTTCAGGCAAGCCGGCAACCGCGCCGCGTCGATGCCGGAAGCCTCGGCCAGCAAGGCGGCCTCGCTCATGAGCACAAAGCCCACGCCGACGATGGCCTGGTTGATGATCTTTGCCGTCTGGCCGGCACCTGCCGGGCCCATCAGCGACACCTGGCTGCCCAACGCTTCCAGCACCGGGCGCGCCCGCTCGAAATCCTCCGCACTGCCGCCCGCCATGATGGTGAGCTGGCCGTCGCGTGCCGCTTGCGGCCCGCCAGACACCGGTGCATCCATCCAGTTCATACCCGCATGCTGGCGCGCATACGCTGCCAGGTCCCGCGTGGTGCGGGGCGAGATGGTCGAAAAATCGATGATCAGCTTGCCCGCTCCCCCTTCAGCCTGCGCAATGCCCTGCGGCCCCCGGGTGCAGAAGTCGACCGCCGCATCATCGAGCACGCACATCAGCACCACATCGCACTGCCGGGCCACCTGAGCCGGCGATGCCAGCGCCGTAGCGCCCGCAGCCGCCACCGCGGCCAGCCGCTCGGGCTCGCGGTTCGAGACAAAGACCGGATAGCCGAGATCGCGCAGGCGCAGCGTCATGGCCTCGCCCATCAGGCCTATGCCGACAAAACCAATATTAGGAAAACTCATGTCAGATCAGCTTTCTCGCGGCCAGATTGCGCATCAGCGCGCCGATACCGAAGGTCCAGGCCGGCAACTGGTCGCTGAGCCCGACGGGGTTGAACAGCCCGCCCAGCCTGGCGCTGTAGATGCAGACTTGGTCGTTCATATGGTGGGTAAAACCGGCCCCCGGCGCGCCGCGATCCTCAGTCGGGGCAAACATGGTTCCGCAGAGCAGGAAGATGCCGTCGGGGTACTGGTGGTGCCGGCCCATCGCATGCCGGACCAGGCCCTCGGGCGAGCGGCTGATGTATTGCATAGAACTGCTGCCGTTCAGCACAAAACCGTCCGTGCCGGAGACTGTCAGCTGCACCTCGGCGCAGGCTATGTCCTCAAGCGTGAAATGCTGGTCCAGCAGGCGCACAAAGGGACCGATGGCGCAGGAGGCATTGTTGTCCTTGGCCTTGCCGAGCAGCAATGCGCTGCGCCCCTCGAAGTCGCGCAGGTTCACGTCGTTGCCCAGGGTCGCGCCCACGATTTTGCCGCGCGAGTTCACGGCCAGCACGATCTCCGGCTCCGGGTTGTTCCAGTGCGATGCCGGATGCAGGCCGACCGCCGTGCAATGCCCTACCGACGACAGCGGCGCCGCCTTGGTGAACACCTCGGCATCGGGCCCTATGCCTACCTCGAGGTACTGCGACCACAGCCCCTGGGCGGACAGCACCTCCTTGAGCTTGCGCGCCTCATCAGAGCCCGGCTTGATGGCCGACAGGTCTTCTCCCACGATGGCCGTCATCGAGGCCCGTATGGCATGCGCCTTCTCGGGCTCGCCCCTGGCCTGCTCCTCGATCACCCGCTCCAGCATGCTGGCCGCGAAGGTCACGCCAGCCGCCTTCACGACCTGCAGATCGCAGGGCGCCAGCAGATGCGGATGCCGCGGATCGCCGCCGTGGCACAGGCTGCTGGCCAGCCAGTCCTCCACCGGCCCCAGGTCCTCGCCTCCTGCATTCAGGACCAGCTGCAGCCGGTCGTCGCGCTCCAGCAGGTCGGACATCGTCGCCACCTGCCTGCTCAGATCGACGAGCCGCCCGCCGCGCACCGCCACGACACACGGGCCTTCCAGGCGGCCCTCTGCGCCTTGCGGGCGCCACACCCGGCCCACCAGGGCCGCTGCGGCCCGGTCCTCGGGAAGAGAGCAATCGATTACAAATTTTTCCGTATTCATCTTCAGACCGTCACCTTTGCATCACGAATCACCTGCGTCCATTTCTTCTTTTCGCTGGCAATGAAAGCGTTGAATTGGGCGGCGGATCCGCCGCCTTCCTCGGCACCGAACGACACCAGCTTTTCTGCTACCGCAGGGACCAGCAGTGCCTCGTTCACATCCTTGTTCATGGCTTGCACCAGGGCATCCGGCAAGCCGCGCGGGCCGGCAAGGCCATACCAGACCTTGGCGTCAAAACCCGGGAACCCGCTCTCCGCCACCGTGGGAACGTCCGGCTGTGCCTTGGCGTGTGCCAGCCCCGTCTGGGCGATCGCCACCACCTTGCCGCTCTTCACATGGGGAGCGGCCGAAGTCATGGTTTCAAAGCTGTAGTCGATCTGGCCGCCCATCAGGTCCGAAATCATGGGCGCGGAGCCGCGATACGGGGTGTGCAGCGCCTTCACTCCGGCGCGCAGTTGGAACATCTCCAGCGCCAGATGCTGGATGGAGCCAGGCCCCGACGACCCGAAGCTCACCGTGCCCGGGTTTTCCTTGCAGCGCTGAATGATCTCGGCAATCGTCTGCGCGAGCTGCTCCTTTCGGCAGATGAGCAGGCAGGGCGTAGTGCCCACAAGCACAATGGGTGTGAAATCGCGTTCCGCGACATAGCCGATCTTTGGATAGAGGCTGGGGGCAATGGTGTGATTGCTGAAATTGGTCATCAGCAGGGTAGCGCCGTCCGGCGGCTGCTTCGCAACGTACTCCGCAGCGATCACGCCCGCAGCGCCCGCCTTGTTTTCGACGATAACGGTACGGTTCCAGCGCAGGCTCAGCTGCTGCGAAAGCACACGGCTCATGACGTCGGTTCCGCCGCCCGGCGGAAATCCCACAATGATCCGGATCGGGGTCTTGGGCAGCAGCGCTTCGGTCTCGCTTGCCAGCGAAATCCCGTGCAGGGCGGCCAGCCCTGTGGCGGCCAGAAATTGACGTCGTTGCATGTGCTGCCTCCTTGATTTCCTTGTCCAGGGCCTGCTTTTCCGGGCCAGTCCGTAGGGGTTGGCAGGCTTGTTTGGCAGAAAGTTTAGAAGTCGCGATCACGCGCAACAACGTGGATTAACTCAAGCGATCGACGAGATTTTCTCATGCACTGCAGGCTGAATTTTTCTTGTGCAGACGCCCAGTTTTTCTCGGTTGAGAGCCAGCAGCGCCTTTCCTACACTTTTTTCCATGCGTGACCCCATCGCCCCATTCGACAAAGGCATTTGAACCATGGAAGACGCCATCCTCCTCTCCCGCGACGAACAGCAGATCGTCACCCTCACGCTGAACAACCCACACAAGATGAACGCCATGAACCTGGAGATGTGGCAGCGCCTGGGCGACCTGATGCAGGAACTGGAGGCCGATGACTCGGTCCGCTGCATCGTGGTGCGGGGCTCGGGGGAGCGGGCCTTCTCGGCGGGTGCCGACATCGAGGAGTTTCCCCGCACCCGGCTGAACAAGGCCCAGGCCATGGCCTATGGGAAGGTGACGAACCGGGCCATGAAAGCGGTATCCGAGAGCCGGCATCCAACGCTGGCCGTCATCCAGGGTGCCTGTGTCGGCGGCGGGCTGGAACTGGCCGCGGTCTGCGACATGCGCATCTGCGGCGAGTCCAGCCGTTTCGGCGCCCCGATCAACCGCCTGGGCCTGGTGATGTCCTACGGCGAGCTGGGCGCCCTCGTCGCGCTCGCCGGCCGCGCCGTGGCGCTGGAGATCGTTCTCGAAGGCCGCGTGTTCGACGCGGCGGAAGCCATGCAGAAAGGACTGATCAACCGTGTGGTGCCCGATGCAGCCGTGCGGGAAGAGGGCTATGCCGCGGCCCGCCGCATCGCTGCCGGCGCACCGCTGGTGGCGCGCTGGCACAAGGGCTTCGTCCACCGGCTGGCCCAGCCCGGATCGCTGACCGACGCCGAGCAGGAAGTCGCCTACGAGTGCTTCGAGACCGAGGATTTCCAAATCGGCTTCCAGGCCTTTCTGGCCAAGCAGCGCCCCAGCTTCGTCGGCCGCTGAACCCGTCTTCCCCATCTCTTCCTTCCGACTGCAATGACTCTTCCACTTTCCCGCATCCGCGTCCTTGACGTCAGCCAGATCATGGCCGGCCCCTATTGCTGCATGCTGCTGGGCGACATGGGCGCCGACGTGATCAAGGTCGAAACGCCCGGCGTGGGCGACCAGACCCGCCGCGCCATGGGCTTCAAGCTCAAGGGCGAGGACAGCGGTGGCTTCATCGCGCTGAACCGCAACAAGCGCAGCGTCGAGATTGACCTGAAGAACCCGCAGGGACTCGAGGCCTTCTACGAGCTGGTGCGCAGCGCCGACGTGCTCGTGGAGAACAACCGCCCCGGCGTGGCCGCGCGGCTGAAGATCGACTACCCCACGCTGCAGGCCATCAACCCGCGCCTGGTCTATGCCAGCATCTCGGGCTTTGGCCAGACCGGGCCCTGGGCCATGCGCCCCGGCCTGGACCTGATCGCCCAGGCCAGCTGTGGCCCCATGAGCGTGATGGGCGAACCCGGCGGTGCGCCCATGAAGTCCAGCGTGCCCTTTGCCGACCTGGGCGCCGCCCTGTTTGCCGCCTATGCCATCCTGAGTGCCGTGATCGGCCGCGAGCAGACGGGCCAGGGCCAGTACATCGATGCCTCGCTGTTCGAGACCGCGCTGGGGCTGTCGATCTGGGAAAGCGCCGAATTCTGGGGCACCGGCCGCGTGCCGACGCCGCTGGGCAGCGCCAACCGCATGAGCGCGCCCTACCAGGCCGTCAAGGCCGCGGACCGCCACTTCGTCATCGGCGCCGCCAACCCCAAGCTGTGGGCGGCCCTGTGCAAGGTGATCGAGCGCCAGGACCTGCTCGCCGACCCGCGCTTCACCGACAACGTGGAACGGATCAAGAACCGGGCCGTGCTCATCCCGCTGCTGGAGGCCGAGTTTGCGCGCTGGCCCGCATCCGAATGGGTGGATCTGCTGCTCGCCGCGGGCGTGCCAGCAGCGCCGATCCACAACTACGAAGAAGCCCTGGCCTGCGAGCAGTCCGTGGCCCGCGACATGGTGATGGAGATGGACCACCCCGTCGAAGGCAAGGTCAAGGTGCTGGGCTTTCCGGTCAAGCTGCGGGGCACACCGCAGCAGATCCGCCGCGCGGCGCCCCTGCTCGGCGCGCACACGCGAGAGGTCTTTGCCGAACTCGGCTTGTCGTCCGAGCGCATTGAACAATTGCACAATGCGGGCGCGTTCGGCGCTCAGGGCAAGGTCGCCGTGGCCGCATAAGCGGTACATTCCTGCAGCCCTTCTGCGCGCCCTCATCGACCATGACTTCTGCAAACGCCGGGATTCCGGCCTTCATCGACGCCCACCACCACTTCTGGGACCTCGGCCGCAACCCTTACCCCTGGCTGCAGGGCGAAACCGTCCATGACTTCCGGTACGGCAGCTACGAGGCGCTGCAGCGCAACTACCTGTCCGACGACTTCGCGGCCGACACCCGGGGCTGCGCGCCGGTGGCCACGGTCCATATCGAAGCGGAGTGGGATCGCGGCACGCCGGTGGACGAAACCCAATGGCTGGCCACGCTGGCGCAGCGCTACCAGCGGCCCTCGGTGGTGGTGGCGCACGCGGATCTGGGCGCCGCTGATGCCAGGCAGGTGCTGGCGGCGCAGGCCGCCTTTGACATGGTCCGCGGCATCCGCCACAAGCCCGTGGTGGCGGCGCGGATCGGCGACTTCTGCCGCGGCGAACCGGGCTCTATGGACGACATGCGCTGGCGCGACGGATATGCGCTGCTGCAGCAGTTCGGCCTGTCCTTCGACCTCCAGGCGCCGTGGTGGCACCTGGAGCAGGCCCTGGAGCTGGCGCGCGATTTTCCGGCCACCACGCTGGTACTCAACCACACCGGCCTGCCCTCGGACCGCAGCACGCAAGGACTGGCCGGCTGGAGGAGGGCATTGGAAACCCTTGCCCAGGCCCCCAATGCCGCCTTGAAGATTTCGGGACTGGGCCAGCGCAACATCCCCTGGTCCGCAGAGGCCAACCTCCCGGTGATCCGCGACGCCATTGCCATCTTCGGCGCAGACCGCTGCATGTTCGCCAGCAACTTCCCGGTCGACAGCCTGGTCACCAGCTACCCGGCCATCGTCGCGGCTTTTGCCGAGGCCATTGCGCCTCTGGCGCCCGCCCAGCAGCAGGCGCTGTGGGCCGGCAATGCGGCGCGCATCTACCGGATCGGGCAGGTCGCTGGCGGCAGGTAAGGCCCCGAAACCTATCACGGTCCCCGGGCCAGCTCCTCGCGCATCCAGCCGACAAAGGCCGCGATGCGCGGATCGCCCAGCCGATCCTGCGGAAACACCAGGTAGTACGCGAACTCGACAGGCAGGCCGTATTCCGGGAACAGGCGCATCAGCCTGCCCGAAGCCAGGTCCTGCTGCACCCAGCTTTTCTTCACCAGCGCCACGCCCTGCCCGTCGATCGCGGCATCGATCACCAGGTGGCTGGGCCAGAAGGACGGCCCGCGGGTGGTGTCCAGGTCATGCACCCCCATGTGCGTCAGCCAGGTGGCCCAGTTCGGGTTGCTGACGTCGTCATAGGTGCTGTCGTCATGCAGCAGCACATGGTGCCTCAGGTCTGCAAACCCCTCGATGGGGTGCGGCCCCTGCTGCAGCACCGGGCTGCACACGGCAAAGACCTCGACGGGCAGCACCATCTCGGAATGCAGGCCGGCATAGACGCCGCGGCCGTAGCGGATCTCCATGTCCACGTCGTCGCGGGAGAAGTCCGCCATGTGCTTGGAGGTGGAAACCTTCAGGTCCAGGTCCGGATGGGCCTGGTCGAAGCCGCGCAGGCGCGGTATCAGCCACTTGACGGCGAATGTCGGCGGCAGATTGATCTTGAGCAGCGAAGCGCTCTTCTCGCGGTGCAGCTGGTAGGTCGCGACCTCCAGCTGGCGGAAGGCTTCCTGCACCCCAGGCAGATACGCCTTGCCCGCCGGCGTGAGCGTGAGCGTCTTGGAGTCGCGGATGAACAGCGCGATGCCCAGGTTCTCCTCCAGCGACTTGACCTGGTGGCTCACCGCCGAAGGCGTCACGAACAGCTCTTCGGCCGCCTTGGTAAAGCTCATCTGCCGCGCCGATACTTCGAAGGCGCGGAGCGGGTTCAGGGGGGGGATTTTTCTGGGCATACGAAATGCGCCGTCGGCGCGGGATTGCAAAAGTCGCCATGGACAACCAAGTGCGACTTTAACCGGCTCCGGTGCCCGGCCGGCCACAGCAGCCATGGCCGCTGCGCGGTCGGGCATGCCCCGGCGTCAGGCCTGCGCCATCACCCCGTTGGTCAGCCGCCAGGTGCCCAGCGGATTGGCGCTTTGCAGCGCCGCGGGCAGCAGCGCATCGGGGATGTCCTGGTAGCACACCGGCCGCAGGAAGCGGTCTATCGCACTGGCGCCCACCGAGGTGTACATGGCGTTGGAAGTGGCCGGGAACGGGCCGCCGTGCACCATCGCATGGCAGACCTCGACACCGGTCGGAAAGCCATTGGCCAGGATGCGGCCGCATTTGCGCTCCAGCACCGGCAGCAGTTGGCGCGCGGCCTCGTGGTCGCCCTCGTCCAGCAGCAGGGTCGCGGTAAGCTGGCCCTCGAGCAGATCGGCCACCTGCCGCATCTCGTCAATATCACGTGCCTTCACAACCACCGACGCGGGACCGAACATCTCGGCCTGCAGCGCCGGGTTGCGCAGCAGGTTTTGGGCGTCCGTCACATAGAGTGCAGCCTGGGCGGCGTTGGGCTGGCCGGCGGCATCCGCGCCGCAGGCCACGCGCTCGACCCCTTCCACGGCCTCCACCTGGGCCCTGCCTTCCCGGTAGGCCGCGTAAATGCCCGGCGTCAGCATGGTCTGCGCGGCCTTGACGCCCAGCGCCTTGCCGGCCGCAGCCACGAAGCGCTGCAGGTCGGGGCCGTCGACGGCCAGCACCAGGCCAGGGTTGGTGCAGAACTGCCCGGCGCCCATGGTCAGCGAATCGGCAAAGCCCTGGGCCAGTGCCTCGGCCCGTACGGCCAGCGCCTCGGGCAGCAGGAACACCGGGTTGATGCTGCTCATCTCGGCATAGACGGGAATCGGCTCGTGGCGGTTGTTGGCAATGCGCAGCAGGGCCAAGCCGCCCTGGCGCGAGCCGGTGAAGCCCACGGCCTTGATACCGGGATGGGCGACCAGCGCCTCGCCGATCTCGCGGCCGGCGCCGATCAGCAGCGAGAACACGCCTTCGGGCATGCCCTGGCTCTGCGCCGCCTTCTGCACGGCCCGGCCGACGAGCTCCGAGGTGCCCAGGTGGGCGCTGTGCGCCTTCACGACCACGGGTGCACCCGCGGCAAGCGCCGAGGCGGTGTCGCCGCCGGCCACCGAGAAGGCCAACGGGAAGTTGCTGGCGCCGAACACGGCCACCGGCCCAAGTGGGACCTTGGCCAGCCGCAGATCGGCGCGCGGCAGCGGCTGGCGCTCGGGCTGGGCCGTGTCTATGGTGGCACGCAGGAAATGCCCGTCGCGCACGACCTGGGCGAACAGCCGCAGCTGCCCCACGGTACGCCCACGCTCGCCGGTCAGGCGTGCCAGCGGCAGGCCGCTTTCGGCATGGGCGCGCTCGATAAGCGCATCGCCCAGCGCCATGATTTCGTCGGCAATGGCTTCGAGGAACGCGGCGCGGCGCTCCAGCGGCAGGCTGTGATAGCTGTCGAAAGCGCGGGTGGCTAGGCCCACGGCCCGATCCACGTCGTCGCGGGTGCCGAAGCCGAACTGGGGCTCGGCAATCTCAGCATTGGTTGCGGGGTTGAAGGCGCGCTGGCTTCCGGCCTGGCCGCGCACGGCGGCATGTCCGAACAGCATTGCTCCGGTGGGTTGCATGGGAAAAAGTCCGTTGTCGGTATGAAGGGCTGGAAACAGGGAAGGAGGCGGGGCAAAGGGCTTACCTCGCGCCCCTGACCTTGGCGATCTCGGCCTGCAGTTCGCTCACGACGGTGTCGCCGATCTGTGCAGAGTGCTTGGCGATGATGGGCTTGGTCCGCTCTGCCATGCGGGCGCGCTCGGCATCCGAGAAGTCATTCACCTGCAAGCCGCGCTTCTTCAGCTCCGCCAGCGCCTTGTTGTCGTTCTCGCGGTTCAGGCGGCGCTCGAACAGCTTGGCCTCCTCGGCCGCGGCGCTGATCAGCTTCTTCTCGTCCGCGCTCATCTTGTCCCAGGTCTTCTTGCTGATCAGCAGGATGAAGGGGTTGTATACGTGGCGCGTCAGGCTGATGTATTTCTGGACATCATCGAACTTCGATGCCTCGATCAGCGCATTGGGGTTCTCCTGGGCATCCACGGCGCGGGTCTCCAGCGCCGAGTAGATCTCGGAAAACGCCAGCGGCACTGCATTGGCATTGAAGTTGTTGAAGACATCCAGCAGCACCGAGCTTTGCATGGTGCGGATCTTCAGGCCGCCCAGGTCCTCCCACTTGACGATCGGGCGCTTGCTGTTGGTCACGTTCCGGTAGCCGTTTTCCCAGTAGCCGAGCGACACCAGGCCTTTCTCGGGCAGCTTGGCCTCCAGCTTCTTGCCGAACGAGCCATCGAGCACCGCATCGGCCTCTTCCGGCTTGTTGAAGAGGAATGGGAAGTCGTAGACACCAAAATCCTTGACGATCCCGCCCAGGGTGGTGGTGGCGCCCAGGAAGAAATCCAGCGTGCCGCCCTGCAGTGCCGATTGCGCCTGCAGGTCGTTGCCCAGCTGCGCATTGGGATAGACGCGCACCTTGATCTTTCCACCGCTGCTCTTGTTGACGATTTCGCCGAATTTCTTGAGGCCGATCACCACGGGGTGGTCCGGGGGAACGCTGGCTGCCGCCTTGAGGGTGCGGTCCGAAACCTGGGCCTGGGCGTTGGACGCCAGCACGGCCGTGAACAGGGTGCAGGCGGCGAGGATCTTCGCCGTGACGGAAAACGAATACTGCATGACTATCTCCTTGAATACCAAAACGATTGCGGGCAGCCGAAGGCATCAGCCGTAGAACCAGCGGGCGGGCCCCGTCACCAATACCGGAAAGAAAACCATCAGGAACATCACGATGAGCTGCGCGCTCATGAATGGCAGGACACCACGGGTCACCTGGTCCATCTTCATCTTCCCGACGCCTGCCACCACGTTCAGAACCGTGCCCACCGGCGGCGTGATCAGGCCGATGGAGTTATTGATGATGAAAAGCACGCCGAAATAGATGGGATCGATGCCTGCCGCCTTCACCACCGGCATCAGTACCGGGGTCAGGATCAGGATCGTTGGCGTCATGTCCATGGCAGTGCCCACCACCATGACCAGCACCATGATGGCGATCAGCAGCAAGGTCTTGTTGCCCATGAACGGCTCCAGCAGCGCGATCACCTGGTCGGGGATTTCGGCCACCGTGATCAGCCACGCGCTCACCATGGCGGCGGCAACCAGGAGCATGATGACGGCCGTGGTCTTGGCCGAACTCAGGAACGCCGCGCACAGCTGGCGCCAGCTCATCTCCTTGTAGACCAGCATGGACACCGCCAGCGCATACACCGCTGCCACCACCGCGGCTTCGGTCGGCGTGAACACACCCATCTTCAGGCCGACGATCACGATCAACGGCAGAAAGAGCGCCCAGGTCGACTCCCGGAGCGCCGCCAGGCGCTCTTCCCAACTGGCCTTAGGCGGCGTGGTGATGGCTTCCTTCTTGGCCACAAACCACCAGGCGATGGCAATGCTCAGGCCCATCAGCAGCCCGGGAACAATGCCCGCCATGAACAGCTTGCTGATGGAGAGGTTCGCCGCCACCCCGAAGATCACGAAGCCGATGGACGGGGGAATCACCGGCGCGATGATGCCCGCCGAGGCGACCAGTCCGCCGGCACGCGCCGGGTCGTGGCCGGCGCGCTTCATCATCGGCAGCAACAGCGCGGCCAGCGCTGCCGTATCCGCCACCGCCGAGCCGGAAAGCGCGGCCAGCATGCAGGCGGCGACGATGGCCACGAAGCCCAGGCCGCCGCGCTTGTGGCCGACCAGGGTCAAGGCGAGATGCACGATGCGACGCGACAGACCGCCCACATTCATGATTTCGCCGGCCAGCATGAAGAATGGAACCGCCAGCAGGGGGAAGCTGTCCGCCCCGTTGATGACGTTCTGGGCAAGGATCTGTGCATCGAACAGATCCAGGTGCCACATCAGTGCGACACCCGAAGCCAAAAGCGCATAGGCGATCGGCAGCCCTATGGCCATGGCAGCCAGCAGCGAGCCAAGAAAGATAAATACAGTCATTGCGGGACCTCTTGAATCGATGGCAATGGATGGTTATGGGGGCGCCTTAACGCGCCTGCTTGGCCTCATCGAGCCTGGCTTCGTACTGGGTCAGCTCTTCGCTTTCCTGGCTCAGCGAGAAGGCACTCCGGTCACCCTTCAGCGACTGCCACAGCTGCACCGCCAGTATCCCCATGCTGGCCAAGCCGAATACAAAGCCGGATCCATAGAAAATCGCCATCGATGCGCCCGAGACCGGCGCCTGGACATCCAGGTTGATCTGCATCTGCGCCCAGCTGCCGGACAGAAGCAGCCAGCTGATATACAGCATGAGCAGCCGGGCCAGCACGGCGCAGATACGCTGCCCCACCAAAGGAAGCCGCGAGGTCAGCACATCGGTTCCGAGGTGTGCGTTTTCGCGCAGCGCAATGATGGCGCCCAGGAAGGTCATCCACAAAAATAGCCAGCGCGATATTTCCTCGCTGATGGTGATGCCGGAATTGAAGGCATATCGCAACACGACATTTCCGAAAACCAGCACCACCATGACGGCCAGGCAAACACCGATCACGATTCCCAGCAAGCGATTCAATCCATCCGTCAGAACTCGCATGACCTGTCTCCTTTTTTATGATGGCCTGGTATTTCCCAGGTTTTTTCACGCTTCACCAGGCCAATGCCAGGGCATTGCATTGGCCGGATGGCGTCCATTTCCATTACTTGATCGGAGAGAAATCCGCCGGGCGCATCAGAACCGATTCCTGCCTGAGCAGCATCGGGAATGCAACGGGGATGAACTCCTCCAGCCAGGCCTTGTCGCGGTACAGGGCGGTGCGACGCTCGGTGCGGTCATCCAGGCTTTCATAGGCCCAGATGTGGATGATCTGGTTCAGCTCGCCGATCTCCGAATACCACCAGCCCACCAGCTTGGCGTATTTGGAGATAACTGGCAGGCCGACCTCCTCAAAATGCTTCAGATATTCTTTGACCGTGCCGACTTTCAAGGTATAGGTGCGCATTTCGTAGTACATGGGATTCTCCTTGTCGAGGCGACATAAACTAAATTCAGAAGGTGCCGTGGTAGGCGTTTTCGATGATCTGCTTCACATCGTGCGCCCGGGTGATGCGGGGATTCACCAACACATTGCCGCTGCGCATGGAGTCATCGATCATTTTCGGCAGTGCATCCAGATTCACGCCGAGATCCTTGGTATTGCTGGGAATACCGAGGCTGGCATTGAGATCGATGACGGCCTTGACCAGCGTGCGGGCGGCTTCAGTGGCCGTCAGGCCCGAGACGTCCTGGCCCATGGCGATCGCGATATCGCGGAATTTCTCGGGGCAGGCATCGATATTGAAGTGAATGACGTACGGCAGCAGCGCCGCATTCGCAATGCCGTGGGGGATATTGAAAACCCCGCCGAAGGTGTGCGAGATCGCATGCACATTGCCCAGCTTGGATTGGGCAAAAGCCATTCCGGCCAGCAGGGAGCCCACCAGCATGTTCTCGCGAGCCTCGATATCGGAGCCCACGATATAGGCCTTGTAGAGGCTTTGCGCGATCAGCTTGATGGCATGCAGCGCCATGCTCTGGCTGATAGGATTGGCCTGCTTGGAGACATAGGACTCAATGGCGTGCGTCAGCGCATCCATGCCGGTGGCCGCCGTGATTTCCGGGGGCAGCTTCACGGTGAGATCAGCATCCAGGATGGCCAGCTTGGGCAGCAGCAGCGAGCTGACGATCACCGTCTTGAAGCGGGTCTGCGTATTGGTGAATACGGTCGAGGCGGTGCATTCGCTGCCCGTGCCCGCCGTCGTCGGAATGGCGAACAGCGGCAGCGGCGTCGCCCCGATCTTTTCGTAGCCTTCGTAATCCAGGATGCCGCCCGGATTGGTGGCCATGGCCGCCACGCCCTTGGCGGTGTCGATGGAGCTTCCCCCGCCCAGCCCCAGGACCGCATCGCATCCGGTCTGCTTGATGAAGTCGACGGCGGCATCCAAGACGTCCGTCGTGGGGTTGGGCTCCACATCGCTGAATATCTCGTAGCCGATTTCCGCAGCCTTCAGCGATTGCACCACCACGTCGACCACGGGGGTGGCTTTCAGGCCGGGATCGGTGACGATCAGCAGCTTCTGGATCCCATACGGCTTCAGCAACTTGCCGGTTTCCTTGGCCAGGCCGCTTCCGCATTGGATGCGCGTCGGAATATAGAAATTAAAGGTGCTCATTTGCCATTCCCTGTTGCTGTGCATTCGAGATGGCGAAGTCTAAGGAGGCAGCCGGTTTCGGTACACTGACAGCTTTCCATAGCGATATAACTTTCCCTCATGGCAACCGCAGTACCCAGCCTGAATTCCATGATGTCGCGCCTACATGCCAAGCAGCTGCGGCTGCTCATCGCCATCGAGGAAAGCGGCTCCCTGCTTGGCGCTGCGGACAAGGTTGGGCTCACCCAGCCCGGTGCGAGCAAGGCCTTGCGCGAGCTGGAGCAGACCTTGCACGTGGAGCTGCTCGAGCGGACAAATCGAGGGTTATTACCTACCGGGGCGGGCCAGTGCGCTGCGCTTTGCGCGCCTGATCCAGGCCGACATCAATAGTCGGACCTGAAAAATTCAGTCTGAGAGCTCAGCGTGGCTGAAGGGTGGATGAACCCCATCAATTGACTGCTGCGTGCGGACCAGGTCGATTGACTGATTGACTGCATCCCTGGCGGATCGAGCCATGCCCGTGAGCAGAGTCAAGACGAAAAAAACCCGTGGACGCCCAGGCGGGCAATGGCCCGGAGCAACCAACGGAGATTGAAGCCTGCGGCTCCTGAGATGCCGCGAAGAAGCAGTTCAACCCGCGCACCTTCCGCAACGTGGAGATGGCCAGCATCGTCGGCAGCCTCGCGTGGAAAGAAGGCAAGCCGTCGATCCATGCGCAGGGCGTGGCCGGCGACAGCGCCTGTCGATGGAGGTCGGCACCGGATTGCTGGAAGTGACGGTGACGGCCTACCCGCAGCAACTGGAATGCGGCATCGACCCGAAGATCGGCGCAAACGTGCTGGGGCTACGCGATAGCCACTGACCGGCACTTCGCGCACGCGGACCCAGAACTCAATCACGGCGCTGCCCGGACCGGCAATTCGAGCCGGGCGTTCAGTAAAAGTCTCGATCGCAGGATTGGCTGAACCGCCCCGGCTTTCGTGGAGGCCCCTTGGCTTGAGTCAGGCCGACATGGCCTGCTGCTCAAGTTGGCAATAGTAGTTGGCCTCCTACTCGGCCGGGGGCACGTATCCCAGAGGTGCCATCAACCGATGATTGTTGAACCAGGACACAGCGTTGCCAGCTCCACAGACTCCTTGGGCTTCCAAGGTGCGCGGCGATGGATCAACTCCCCTTGTATAGCCCGTTGATCGTCTCGGCCAGGGCGTTGTCGTAGGAGTCGCCCTTGCTGCCCACCGAGGGCTCGATGCCGCCTCAGCCAAATGTTCAGTGTAGCGAATGCTGACATACTGCGAGCCGCGGTCCGAATCCTCACGCCCAGGCTGCCTGGAGTACAGGGCCTGCAATCGACGCCTACGCTGCCCACAGCGCTACACCTTGTGCTCAGAATCGGCGATTGATCAGAGCGTCCGTGGGCAAAGGATCGGCTGCGCCCCCCGTTTGCCAATCAGTTCATCGATCAGCAGTTTCGAACCGGGCGAGATCGGCGCCCCTTTGCGAGTGACCAGCTCATAAGGTTCGCTGCGCGACGCAAGGGTGAGCGGAAGGATGCATGTCATCTTGTGATGGGCGAAGAACTGTGCCACGTCGATCGACACGAGTGCAACGAACGACGGATTGCCCTGCAATAGCGTCAGCGTAGCAAAGGCGGACGTGGTTTCGAGCAGGTGCGGCGGAAACCGGATTTCGGAGTCGCGGAACTCGCGCTCGAGCAGAAGCCGCATCGGCATGTTCGCGCGGTACACCACCCATCGATACTCCGCCAGGTCCTGGAGCGTCAGCGTCTTCGCGTGCCTGAGTGGATGACGGACGTTCGCAATGACGGCGAGCGTCTCATCCTGGAGCTTTACGCTGTCGTAGAGCTGCGGCAGCTGACTGATCGTCGTACGGCAGATCGCAAGGTCGAGCCTGCCTGCATCGATCTGGCTCAGCAGGGTTGCGCTCGTGTCCTCGACGATCTCGACGGACATTTCCGTATGCCGCTCGACCAGCGTGGAAATGGCGTCGGTGAGCAGCGGCACCGCGCCCATGATGACCCCCACCGTCACCCGCCCGCCATGCCCGCGCAGGATCCCGACGATCTCCTCGCGCAGATGGGCGACATCCGTGTGAATCAGGCGCGCATAGCGAATCACGCAATGGCCGACTTCGTTGGGTTCCAGTCCCCGATTGGTGCGATTGAACAGCGGCGTGCCAAACGTCGTTTCGATTTCCTGCAATGCCTTGCTTGCGCCTGGCTGCGTCAGCGCGACCTGTTGGGCGGCTTTCAAGAGCGAGCCGTGATCGCCGAGGGCAATCAGGAGCCGCAACTGCTTCAGATGGAGCCGGGAGATGATCGAATTGAGCGAGGGCGTCATTTGGGTTGCGAATAAGTTATACCAGTATCAGATCTTCTCAATTGCTGCGCGGACGAAGGCCTCCCTATACTCGCACGAAACAAGGGAATTTTCCGGCGCACATGGGTTGCGCGGCTTCGTGTGCCGATGCATCGGCACTGCGGTATTTGCACGCACTATATAACTAAAGCTCATTGCCATGTCTCTCATCAACTACATCACCCAGATCCAGTTCGATTTCGGCGCCATTCACCTGCTCAAGGAAGAATGTGAGCGAGTCGGTATGCGTCGTCCGCTGGTCGTGACGGATAAGGGCGTCAGGGCGGCGGGCATCATCGACATCGTTCTCGGGGCGCTTGCGAACGCCGAGCCCGTTCCGATCTATGACGGCACACCGCCGAATCCGAATGAGGCCGCCGTGCGCGAGGCCGTGGCGGCATACAAGGAGAGCGATTGCGACGGCATCGTCGCCGTGGGCGGCGGCTCGGCCATCGATCTCGCGAAAGGCGTTGCTGTCTGCGCGACGCACGAAGGTCCGCTGCAGAGCTTTGCCGTGATTGAAGGCGGCGCGGCTCGCATCACGTCAAGGACGGCACCCGTCGTCGCGGTGCCGACGACAGCCGGCACCGGCAGCGAAGTGGGCCGGGGCGCGGTCCTGATTCTGGACGATGGCCGCAAAGTCGGCGTGATCTCGCCGTTTGTCGTGCCCAAGGTGGCGATCTGCGATCCGACGCTGACGCTGGGCCTGCCGCCGATAATGACGGCGGCGACCGGCATGGACGCCATCGCGCACTGCATCGAGACCTTCCTGTCGCCCGCATTCAATCCACCGGCGGATGGTATCGCGCTCGACGGGTTGTGGCGCGCATGGCGTCACATCGAGCGCGTGATGCATCAGCCCGACGACCGTGCGGGCCGCCTGAACATGATGAGCGCGTCGATGCAGGGCGCGCTGGCGTTCCAGAAGGGGCTTGGGTGCGTGCACAGCCTGAGCCATTCGCTCGGCGGGATGAATCCGCGCCTGCATCATGGCACGCTGAATGCGATTTTTCTGCCAGCGGTGATCGACTTCAACAAGGATGCCCCGTCAGTGCGCGACGAGGACAAGCTCAACCGCATGGCGAAGGCGATGGACCTCGGTAGCGGTGCCGGCGTGGCGCCGTCAGTACGGGCAATGACCGAGCGGCTCGGCTTGCCGACGGGACTCGCTCAATTGGGCGTCACGCGGGAAATGTTCCCGGACATCATCAGGGGGGCCCTCAAGGACCATAGCCACAAGACCAATCCGCGCGTGGCTTCCGAAAGCGATTACAGCGCAATGCTCGAGGCATCCATGTAAGACGCCGCGCGCGATACAGATACAGGAAGGGCCGCGACGGCTAATTAACTTTTCCGGCCCGGCGGCGGCTTGCCGCCGGGCCGGCCATCGTTGGAATCGAGGAGCAAGGCAGATGGATCTGAATATCAAGGGCCGCTGGGCGCTGGTCTGCGCGGCAAGCAAGGGACTTGGCAAGGGATGCGCGCAAGCGCTCGTTGCCGAGGGCGTGAACGTCGTCATCACGGCGCGCGGCAGCGAGGCCCTCGGAGCGACCGCTCAGGCGTTGCGGCAGCTCAATCCGGCTGTCACGGTGACGGCCGTGGCCGGCGACATCACGACAAGCGCGGGCCGCGCTGCGGCGCTCGCGGCCGCGCCGCGATTCGACATACTCGTCAATAACGCGGGCGGCCCGCCGCCGGGAGACTTCCGCGACTGGTCGCGCGAAGACTGGATTGCCGCGCTCGACGCCAACATGCTGACGGCGATCGAACTGATCAAGGCGACCGTCGACGGTATGGCCGAACGCGGCTTCGGGCGCGTCGTCAACATCACGTCCGGGGCCGTGAAGGCGCCGATCGACGTGCTGGGGCTGTCGAACGGTGCGCGCTCGGGCCTGACCGGTTTCATCGCTGGAATCGCCCGGCAGAAGCGCATCGCGGAACGCAACGTGACAATCAACAATCTGCTGCCCGGGCTGTTCGACACCGACCGCCTGCGCCAATCGACGGATGCCGCGGCGAAGGCGCAAGGCAAGAGCTACGACGCGGCGCTGGAGGCAAAGCGGCAACTCATTCCGGCCGGGCGTTTCGGATCGCCCGAAGAGTTCGGCGCGTTCTGCGCTCTCCTATGCAGTGCGCACGCCGGCTATTTCACGGGCCAGAACGTCCTGCTTGACGGCGGTGCCTATCCTGGCACCTTCTGATTCGCTCCGTCAGCTGCTGCGACGAACGGGGTGAGGCTTCAACAGGTTGTTGGTTGATGCACCTCCAAAACTGCGTCATTTGCAGCGCAATTCACGTGAACCAAATCTCCGCCAGAAGCCCGCAGAAGTCCTGGGAGTCGAAGTTCGTGATCCTCACCTTCGACCTCGCGATCAGCATCATGTGGGGCGAGCCGCGCCCTCTAGCCAAGTTCACCCCGATCTACAGGAGGTACTACGGCATGACCGACATGAAGAAGCTTGCGGACGCAGCCCGCCCCATTGCGCCGTGATGAAGTCCGTTCCCCTTTCTCTACGAGCCCGGCGCTTCTTGCCGGATGACGGCTATGCCGGCACGCTGGTGGCGCGCGTCTGGCGCCCCGCTGTCCAGGGGCCGTCCGTGGTGACCCTGCGCGAAGAAGGCGTCTTCGACGTCAGTGCCGAATTCCCCACCATGGCCACGAGGATGGAGCAGCCCGAGCCGGCGCACAGCGTGCAACAGGCCCCAGGCCAGCGAATCGGCAGCCTGGAGGATATCCTGGCCAACAGCGACGAGTCGCAGCGCGACGCCGGCAAGCCGTTCTTCCTGGCGCCCTGCGACCTGCAGGTGATTAAGGCGGCGGGCGTCACCTTCGCCACCAGCCTGATCGAGCGGCTGATCGAAGAGCAGGCCGATGGCGCCCCGGCCAAGGCCGAGGAAGTGCGCGCCCGCGTGGTCGCCCAGATCGGCACCGACCTGGCCGCGCTCAAGCCGGGCAGCGAGCAGGCCATGCGGCTGAAAACACTTCTGGAGGAACAGGGCCTGTGGTCCCAGTACCTGGAGGTGGGCATCGGCCCCGATGCCGAGATGTTCTCCAAGGCGCCGGTGCTCTCGTCGGTGGGCACCGGCGCCGACATCGGCATCCGCAGCGACTCCTCTTGGAACAACCCGGAGCCCGAAGTGGTGCTGGCATCGACAGTCGCGGCCGCATCGTGGGCGCCACGCTGGGCAACGACGTCAACCTGCGCGACCTGGAAGGCCGCAGCGCCCTGCTGCTGTCCACGGCCAAGGACAACAACGCCTCCTGCGCCATCGGCCCCTTCATGCGCCTGTTCGACGCCAGCTTTGGCGCCTGGCTGACGTGCGCCAGGAGAGGATCGACCTGCGCGTGGACGGACCCGAGGGCTTTGTGCTGGAAGGCGTGAACTCCATGGCGTTCATCAGCCGCGAGCCGCAGGACATCGTCGACCAGGCAATCGCCGCGCACCAATAGGCGGCGCCCTGGACCTTCGGCCTGCGCGCCCTGATCGCCAATCTGGCACGGTGCGGGCTGCTGGCGACAGGCAAGCTCTGATGGACGCGTCCACCTCCGGCCGGACGCCGTGGAGGGTGGATGCCCGCGCCACAGTGCCGGCCGGCGCGATCCTGTTTGCACCGAATCACATTAAATAAATCAACCAAAGGAGATAAGACAATGATCCATTGCTTCCAACGCCGCCTTCTCGGACTGTTCTGCGCCGCGGCGCTGCCCGTGGCGGCCTTTGCACAGGCCGCCTACCCGACCAAGCCGGTCGAACTGGTCGTGCCCTACTCGGCCGGCGGCGGCACCGACGTGCTGGGCCGCGCCTTCGCACTGGCCGCGAGCAAGCATTTTGCGCAGCCGCTGATCGTAATGAACAAGCCGGGCGCCTCCGGCGCGATCGGCTGGGCCGATGTCCTGACCAGCAAAGAACCCGGTTATAAGATGGCGCTGCTGGCGACCGACCTCATGACCCAGCCGAACATGGGGTTCACGAAGATCACCTACCAGGATTTCACGCCGATCGCGCGCCTGAACTACGACCCGGCGGCAATCACGGTGCGCGCCGATGCGCCCTGGAAGACAGTGGAGGAGTTCATCGCGGCCGCCAAGAAGAGCGACTTCCGCATCGGCAACTCCGGCAACGGCTCAACCTGGCACCTGGCTGCGGCGGCGATCGAGAACAAGACCGGCGTGCGCTTCAACCACATCCCCTTCGCCGGTGCGAGCCCTGCCGCACTGGCGCTGTTGGGCGGCCACATCGAGGCCATCACCGTCAGCGCGGCCGAAGTCTACAACTATGTCGCTGGCGGCAAGCTGCGCGTGCTGGGCGTGATGTCGGACCAGCGCATCAAGGGCTTCGAGAGCGTGCCCACGCTGAAGGAGCGCGGCCTGGACATCCAGATCGGCACCTGGCGCGGCTTGGGGGTGCCCAAGGGCACGCCGCCGGCGATCGTGTCCGCCTTGCGCACGATGACTGCGCAGGCCGTGCAGGAGCCCAGCCTGCGCGAAGCGCTGGACAAGCAGAACATGGGCTATGCGTACGCCGATGGCGACGCGTTCGGCGCGGTAATGGCCCACGACCATGCGTTCTACAAGGAGCTGGTCCAAAAGCTGAAGCTGAAGAGTCTATAAATGGTGTATCCCGCTCCCGCCACGGTGTTGGTCGATGGCGACCGGTGGGCCGCAGCAGGCATGCCCTGCAATTGCTCGCACCCTACCTGGTCCAGAGACGTACCGGCCATTTCGTTGGTAATCAGGTAGCCGACCTGAATGCGGCGGGCGCGACCACTCCAAAGCGGGAAAGGGCCGGGCGGCACCCTGCCCCGGCCCTTTCCCGCTATGCCCTGCCGAACCCCAATGCTTTCTCGCGCAATGCCTGCCGGAACGCAGCGGGAATTTCCGCCCTGGCAAGCGCCAGATTCCCGGCGATGCACTCCGGCCGGCTGGCGCCCGGGATGACCGCGGCCACGCCCGGATGCGCCAGCGAGGACTACAGGGCGGCGTTTCGCAGGTACGGAAATACGCATGTTTTTTTTCCTCTTCGCCCGAGCCATTTCAGGCATCGGTGCCACTCAGCGCCGTCAACGGTCCCTGCATCCGGTAGAAGGTCATGTCGGCGGCAGTGAAGAACGCCATGGACCGGCCGTTGACGAAATCGTCGATATGCACCACGGTCGCACCGTTGGCCTCCTGCCATGAGATGGCATACACACCCTCCGAGACCTGCTGCCACTGGCAGCGCGCCTCGCCAGTGGCCCCGGCGTAGGGGCCGGCGACGATGGCGTAGCGGATCGACTCGCCATCTTCGGAATAGATGTTGTGTGCAGACAGGCCGTCGTAGTCGACGCGGAAGCTGCGGCCGGCGAAGAGCGGCTTTTGGGGAGTGTTCGTGTTCATCGGATGGCCACCGGATTGATGTTGACTTGTGTGGAACCCACGTACAGCGGCTGACCGAGTACGAACAGGAACTCCCACGCCTTGTCGCGCACGAGTGCGCGGCTGTCGATCAGTTCCAGGTTGTAGATGCCGCGCCTGGCGAGCATGTACTGGTTGATCGGAAACTCTTCCTTGCTGTGCGGGTTCGGGTAGACCTCAGACGCCCAGGTGTCGCCGCCGAAGGCCACAATGCCCTGGTTGGCCAGCCACTGCGCGGCTTCCATGCCGATGCCCGGCTCTGCTTCCAGGAACTGCTGGTTGTCCTTGCCGACCAGTTCCAGCCAGCCGGTGTTGAACAGCACCACGTCGCCCTTCCGGAGGGTGAGGCCTTCCCTCTTCAGCACTGCCTGGATGTCGGCGACGGTGAACTCGGTACCGCCCGGGACGATCGCCTTGCCATAGTGCGCGGTCATGTCGAGTACCACGCCGCGCGTGACGATCGGCGGCACCTTCTCGACCCCGAGTTTCTTCACGCCGTCGACGGTGACGAAATCCTCCGCCTTGTTCCCGTTGTAGTAGACATTGTCGATGCCAATGTGGCCGATGCCGTTGAGCTGCGTGCCGACACCCGTCCAGGCATTCACGAGTTCATCGTTGAAGGTGAACTTGTTGGGCCCCAGCGACTTTCCACCCTGCTGGCCCACCTGCACGTTGTAGAGCCGGAAGCTACGGTGGCGGAACGCGGGCAGCTCCTTGTGCACGGGCACGGCCAGCGGATATGTCTTGCCAGACTTCACCAGCGTGACGGCCTGCCTGACCACATCGGGGGTCAGCAGGTTCGCCGCGCCGATTTCGTCGTTCGGACCATAGGCGGACGGATACCAGTCCGCTGCGGAGGCAGCGTGCATGGCAAGCGGCAGCATGGCGGCCAGCGCAAGTTTCGCGAAAGTCGTCTTCATCATCGATCTCCGGGTCCCGTTCAGGCTGCGGCTTCGGCCAGCGTTGGGTAGTCGGTCAGGCCTTGCGCACCGCCACCGAAGAGCGTGCCGCGGTCATGCTGCGCGAGCGGCGCGCTAACGCGTAGGCGCTCGGGCAGGTCCGGGTTCGCGACAAACGGACGGCCAAAGGCGACCAGGTCGGCCCAGCCCGCCGAAATCGCTTCGCGCGCGCGTTCCGCGGTGTACTTGCCCGCATAGATCAGCACGCCGGGGAATGCTTCGCGCAGCTTGCGCTTGAATGCCGCCGGCATCAGCGGCGCATCGTCCCAGTCCGCTTCCGCGACGTGGAGGTAGCCGACGCCGAGTTCACCGAGCAGCCTGGCCGCGGCAAGGTACGTGGTTTCGGGATCGTCGTCGACGCAGCCGTTCAGCGTGGTCAGCGGCGCGAGACGGATGCCGACGCGCGACGCGTCGCCCGTGCCTGCGATCAGCGCCTGCGCGACTTCACCAAGGAAACGCAAGCGGTTTTCCAGCGACCCGCCGTATGCGTCCGTGCGCGTGTTGGCATTCGAGTCGATGAACTGGTTCACGAGGTAGCCGTTCGCGCCGTGCAGCTCGACGCCGTCAAAGCCCGCATCGATGGCGTTGCGCGCGCCGGCGCGGTACTGGTCCACGACTTCGCGGATCTCGTCGGCGGTCAGCGCGCGCGGCGCGGAGGCCTGGACGAAGCCGGGCGTGCTGCCGTCCTCGCCGGCGATGAACACGTTCACGCCCTGCGCCTGGATCGGCGACGACGACACGGGCTGTTGCCCGCCAAGCAGGCTCGCGTGGCTCAGCCGGCCCACGTGCCAGAGCTGCGCGAAGATGTGGCCGCCCACCGAGTGCACGGCATCGGTCACCTTGCGCCATCCGGCCACCTGCGCGGGCGTGTGGATGCCGGGAGTCCATGCATAGCCCTTGCCGAGCGGCGCGATGTAGGTGCCTTCGCTGACGATCAGGCCGGCGCCCGCGCGCTGCGCGTAGTACGCGGCCATCAGCTCGTTGGCCTCGTCGCCGGGCTGGCTGGCGCGCGAGCGCGTCATCGGTGGCATTACGACGCGGTTCGGCAGCGTCAGCCCGCCGAGTTGAAGCGATTGGAACAGCGGATCCTGGGTCATGGTGCGTGTCCTGTCGGATCCGCGGCCTGCTGGCCGCGGAGGGATCGATGAAAGACGGGTCGAAAAAGAGTCGAAAAAGGGTCGCTGCGCGTTCAGTCCCATTGCGGCGCGAGGCCGTCGGGGCTGACTTCGCGGCCGTTGCGCTCGAGCGCGGCGATCTGCGCCATGTCTTCGTCGCTCAGGCGCAGCGTCTGCGCGAGCAGGTTGCTGGCGAGGTTCTCGCGCTTGGTGGACGACGGGATCACCGACAAGCCGAGATGCAGCGCCCAGGCCAGCACGACCTGGGCCGGCGTCGCCTGGTGCCGCTGCGCGATCGCGCCGATCACCGGGTCACCGAGCACCTTGCCATACGCCAGCGTCATGTACGACGTGACGTGGATACCCTCGCGCTGCAGGAAGTCAACCAGCTTGCGGCCCTGCAGATAGGGGCTCAGCTCGATCTGGTTCGTCGCGATCGCGTCCTTGCCGACCGCGGCGATCGCCTGCTTTGTCAGTTCGATGTTGAAGTTCGAGATGCCGATCTGCTGCGTCAGGCCTTTCTCCTTCGCCTCGGCGAGCGCGGTCATGTAGGCCTCGAGCGGCACGCCGTTGCCGGGGGCCGGCCAGTGGATCAGGGTCAGGTCGACGTAGTCCGTGCGCAGCTTCGCCAGGCTTTCCTCGAGGCTGGGCACGAGCTTGTCCTTGGCGTAGTTGTCGACCCAGATCTTCGTCGTCAGGAAAAGGTCGTCGCGGTGCACGCCGGAAGCGGCGATCGCCTCGCCCACTTCCGCTTCGTTGCCGTAGATCTGGGCAGTGTCGATCGCCCGGTAGCCGAGTTCGAGGCCGTTGCGGACCGAGTCGATGACAACCTGGCCTTGCAGGCGGAACGTGCCGAGGCCGAAAGCGGGGATATTGCGCATGGTGTGCTCCTTGGAAGGGACCGGTTTGATCTGGAGGAGATTCTGCCGGCGGAAACTGATGAAATAAACGCCGTTACTGGACAAAAATATTTGATTTCAAATCAAGTATTGATGCCGCCCGGAACGGGCTTTAAATCCGTTCAAGGGCGCCGTTCAGAGGGCGCGCAGGCTGCCTTCCAGCCGGTAGAAGTCCAGCGACGGCGCGGTGAAGAACGAACGCGAAGTGCCGGCGGCAAAGTCGTCGAGGTGGACGACCGTGGCCCGGTCGGCTTCCTGCCATGAGATCGCATAGATCTCGCCGGCAACGTGCTGCCACGTGTAGGCGACTTCGCCCGTGGCACCGGCGAAATCGCCTTCGGTGATCTCGTAGCGCATGTGGATGCCGTCTTCGGCATAGGCGTTGATCGCGGTCAGCCCGGCGTAGCGGACTTCGAACGTCTTGCCGGCAAACGGTGGGCGATGGGTCGGTGCGTTCATGGACGGTTTCCTGCGAAGGCGTGAAATTAGGAAGCGATGGGCCATCAGTGTGCCCGCTTTACTATTGCCAAAAAAGTGGTCTATAAACCAAACTGTCTTGATTTCAGATCAACAATGAACATCACGCTCGACGAACCCCAGGCGTTTGCGACGGTGGTTGACACCGGCTCGATCACCGCCGCCGCGCAGCAGCTGGACCTGACCGTGTCGGCCACCAGCCGCACGCTCGCGCGGCTCAGGAAAAGCTGAAGACCACGCTGCTTCGCCGGACCACGCGCCGCCTCGAATTGACCGAGGAAGGCCGGGCATTCCTGCAGAACGCGCGGGCAATCATCGACTCGGTCGAAAGCGCCGAAGAACAGATGCTGGCGCGGCGCGAGAAGCCGTCTGGACGCCTGCGGGTCGACGCCGCGACGCCGTTCATGCTGCACGTGATCGTTGCCGCTCGTGCGCGGCTATCGCGAGCGCTATCGGCAGGTGGAACTGGAGATGAACAGCAATGAAGGCATCATCGACCTGCTCGAGCGGCGCACCGACGTGGCGATCCGGATCGACCGCCTGAAGGATTCGACGCTGCACAGCCGGCTGATCGGCAACAGCCGGGTGCGCATTCTCGCCACCCCCGCCTATCTCGACACACATGGCCAGCCGCGCAAGGCCGAGGACCTTGGCAGGCATGCCCTGCTCGGCTTCAACCAGCCCGAGTCGCTGAACGTGTGACCGGTACTTGGCGCGGACGGCGAACCGTACCGGATCGCGCCGGCCCTGTGGTTGTCGAGCGGAGAGACGCTCAGGCAACTTGCGCTCGACGGGGCAGGCATCGTCTGCCTGTCGGATTTCATGACCGCGCAGGATCGCGAGTCCGGGCGCCTGGTGCAGGTCCTTGCGCGCCACACGCAGGACGTGCGGCAGCCGGTGCATGCGGTCTACTACCGCAACACGGCAATCTCGTCACGGATCGCGTCGTTCGTCGAGCATCTGATCGAGGTGCTCGGCAGCAGGAGCCCCGCGCGCGGGGCGGCGACGTGGACGGATCGGTGATATCGCGGAATCTCAGGACTGCCGCGCGGCTTCGATCTCCTCCATCAGGATCGGGATGGCCATATTGCAGGAGTGAATACCCATCACGGTGGTGAGTTGCAGCACCTCGAGAATTTCTTCCCGCGTGGCGCCATGCCGGATGGCATTGCGCATATGCCTGCGCGCGCCGGGGGCATACAGGTGGGTGGTCGCCGCGTTGATGGCGACCATGATCAGCTCCTTGACCTTCGGGGGCAGCGGGCCCTTGCGGTGCGGCACGCTGCGGAACGCCAGATAGGCTTCCATGAACTCAGGGTCAAGTTCGCGCATCTGGTCCCACAGGACGTTCCAGTCACCCCGCGCGATATGCTCCTCGCACAACGGGGTCGGAATACGCTCGGTTTCGGTCATGCCGCGTCTCCTACCAGTGATTTGCCTGGGCCAGCAACAGCTCCGACGCCCGCTCGCCGATCATCATGGCCGGCGCATTGGTATTGGATGAGGCGATCGTTGGCATCACCGAGGCGTCGGCGACACGCAGGCCCGCGATGCCATGCACGCGCAGCCGGGAATCGACCACGGAGCTGTCGGGCGTCCCCATGCGGCAGGTGCCGACCGTATGCCATGCGGTCTGCCCGATCTGCCTGGCGTAGTCGAGCAGTTCCTCGTCGCTCGTGACGGCCGGTCCGGGCCGGTTCTCCTCGATGACGATGTCGCGCATTGTCGGCTGATCGGCGACCTCGCGGATCAGGCGCAGCATGTTGACGGTGGTGCGCCGGTCCCGCTCGTCCGCGAAGTAGTTGGGCTGGATCGCCGGCGCCGCGGTCGGATCGGCCGACATGCAGTGGATGTTGCCGCGCGAGAACGGATACAGCATGAAGCCGCCCACGGAGAAGCCCGACCACCGGTCCATGCCGGCGATCTTGCTGCGGGAGTAACGGTCCGCGCCGCTGATGTGGTAGATGCGGATCATCACATCCGGATGCATCGCCTGCGGCGAGGACCGCGTGATGGCGTGCGCCGTGGAAGACGTTCCCGCAAGCAGTCCCTTGCGCTGCAGCAGGTACTTGAGTCCCGCGCGCATCTTGTGCCACGGGCTGTTCATCAGGTCATTGATGGTTTCCGGAATACGCGTCCGGTAGGTACAGCGGACCTGCAGATGGTCGGACATATTCTCGCCCACCGCTGGCAAATCGCACCGGACCGGAATGCCCAGCTTTTCCAGATGGGCGCGCTGGCCGATGCCCGACAACTCCAGGATCTGCGGCGACTGGATCGCGCCCGCGCTCACGACTACCTCGCAGCGCGCATTGGTTACGTGGCGGCGGCCTTGCCAGGTGTACTCGACCCCGGTGCAACGCCCGCCTTCGACGATCACGCGGCTGACTACCGCGTGCGTACGGATCACGAGGTTGCTGCGCCGCTGCGCGTCCTTCAGGTAACCCACGGCGGCACTCCAGCGGCGGCCGTTGTAGGCGGTCTGCTCAAGATAGCGCACGCCTTCGTAGCTGACCGCGTTGTAGTCCAGCGTCTCGCGGATGCCCTGGCTCTTACAGGCGGCGATCCATGCATCGGAGATCTGGTCGGGCTCGCGCACGGCGCGGTCCGTGATGCGGATCGGCCCGTCCCTGCCCCGCAGCGGATTGGCGCTGTACTCGGTCGACTCGAGCTTTCTGAAGTACGGCAGCACGTCGCTGGCGCTCCAGCCGGTGACGCCCTGGCTGGCCCAGCTGTCGTACTCGGCCGGATCGCCCCAGACGTAGGCCATGCCATTCAGTGCGCTGGAACCGCCCAAAACCTTGCCGCGCGGCCAGTAGATGTTCTGGCCTTGCATGTACTGCTGCGGCTCGGTCTGGAAGCGCCATGCGTAGGTGTCGTTCGTCAGCAGTTTGCCCACCCCCAGCGGGATATGGATCCACACATGGTTGTCCTTGCCGCCGCCCTCCAGCAGCAGCACGCGGTGCTTGCCGCTTTCCGTCAGCCGCGCGGCGACCACGCAGCCGGCCGAGCCGGCCCCGACCACGATGAAATCGAAATCCTCGCGGCTCATTTCGCACCCGTAGCACGATGCTTGAAGGAATCGCGCCGGAAGCTGTAGAGCGCGTTCGGATCGACCTGCACGTCGACGATGGCGGGCTGGCCGCAGGCGACGGCATCCGCGACGGTTCGCGCCAGGTCCGCGGCGCGGTCGACGCGGAATCCATTCGCCCCCCAAAGCTCGGCCAGTTTGTCATACGGCGGGTTGGGCACGTCCGCGCCAAGGTAACGTTTGCCGAAGAAGTCGCGCTGATAAGCCTTTTCCGCGCCCCAGCAGCCGTTGTTCATGACGATGCAGACCGTGTTGATGCCGTTCGCCACGGCCGTGCCGATCTCGCTGCTGGTCATGCCAAAGCCGCCGTCGCCCATCAGGCTGACCACCGTGCGGCCCGGGTGAGCGAGCTTCACGCCGAGGCCGCATGCATATGAGAATCCCACCAGTCCGAAGTCGAGCGGCGTGAACAGCGCGGGTGGCTGGAAATAGTTGAGCTGGTCGGTAGCCTGCAGGCACAGGGTGCCCGCGTCCATCGTGAACATGGCGTCCTGTGGCAGCACATCGCGCAAGGTCTTGAACAGAAAGCCGGGCTGCAGCGGATCCTGCGCGGTGCCGGCTTCGATGTCGCGTGTTTCCAGCAACGCGCGGCGGCGCTCGGCAAACCCGGTCGTCCAGGCCGCAACGTCGGCGCCCGGCTGGTGACCTCGCAGGGCGTTTGCAATGTCGTCGGCTGCCGTGCCGGCATCGCCGAGGATTCCCTCCTCCACGGGGAAGAAGCGGCCAATCGCGGTCGGCTCGACCTCGACCTGGATAATGGCGGCCGCCGCGTTGATATTCTCCGCTGAATAGAACGTCGTGTTGAATCCCAGGCGCGTGCCGAGCGCCAGGATGACATCAGCCTGGCGCGCGAGATCGGACGCGACCACGTTGCCGCGCGGGCCCATCTGGCCTGCATAGAGCGGATGCGAACACGGGATGGCATCGCCATGACCCGGCGACATCGCTACGGGAGCATTCAGCAATTCGGCCAGCTTGAGCACGCTCGCGGCGTGGCGGCCATTCTTGACGCCGCCACCGGCAACGATCAACGGCTTTTTGGCCCCGCGCAGCCATTGTGCGGCACGCTCCGTCACGCCCCTCGGCGCACCGAAGGCGCCGTCAAACTGGCGGCCATCCGGCGCATAGGCAGTGGCGCCAGACTCGATGGTTTCGGCCAACAGGTCGCGCGGCAGGTTCAGCAGCACCGGACCCCGGCGCGGGCTCAGGGCCGTGCGGAAGGCCTCGCGCATCATCTCGGCAATGCGCGAGGACTGCGTCAGGGTCCAGGTCTTCTTGGTCACCGGGCGGAACAGCGCCTGCTGGTCCACCTCCTGAAAAGCATCGCGGTAGATGTGGGCGGAAGACAGCGAACCGGCAAGCGCCACCACGGGTGAATAAGCGGCGTACGCCTGCGCCAGGCCAGTCACCAGATTGGTGGCACCGGGGCCATTCTGGCCAGCGAGGAATACGCCGGCCTGTCCGGACGCGCGGGCAAAGCCGTCCGCCATATGCACGCCGGTCCTTTCATCGCGCACTCCGATGAAGCGAATCGAATCGGCATCGTATAGCGCGTCGAAGATCTCCATGCCGGCGGAGCCGATCAAGCCGAATACATGCGAGGTGCCTTCGATCCGGAGGGATTCGACAACGGCCTGGCCGCCAGTGATTGCGCTCATGTAAAGGGTCTCCTTGTTTATTCAACCTTGGCGCCGCTCGATTTGACGATGCGGTCCATTTTCTTGATATCCGCCTTGATGAAGCGGTCGAAATCGGCAAGCGTGAGCTGCTGCGTGACCAGGCCCTGCGAGAGGAGCTTTTCACGGACGTCGGGAAGGTCGGACACCGCCCGCATTTCGCCGGCAAGCATTTCCATCACCGGCTTCGGCGCTTTCGACGACATGACCAGCGCGTACCAGATGCTGTAGTCGAACCTGGCAATGCCGAGCTCCTGCACCGTCGGCACGTCCGGCAGCATCGGCGAGCGCTCGGAGCTGGTCACGGCAAGCGCGCGCAGCTGGCCCGAACGCGTGAACGGCAGCGCGAGCGCGACCGGCGGGAAGGCGGCGTCGAGCCGGCCGCCGACCACTTCCGCGACGGCTTCCTGCACGCCCTTGTAGGGGACATGCAGCATCTTGATGCCGGCTTCCTGGTTGAAATATTCCCCAGCCAGATGCGTGGCCGCACCGACCCCGGCGGAGCCGTAGCTCATGCTCTCCGGCTTGCGCTTGGCCATGGCAATGAACTGCGGCAAGGTCTTGGCCGGGTGGTTGGCATTGACGACGATCACCGAGGGTGACGAGGCGAGCAAGGCAAGGCCTGAGAAATCGTGCAGCGTGTCGTATGGCAGGTTGTTCTGCAGCGCCGGATTGACCGCATGCGCCGATGAGACGAACAGGATCGAAGACCCGTCCGCAGGCGCCTTCAACACCATTTGGGACGCCACCACACCGCCCGCCCCGGGGCGGTTCTCCACCAGGACAGGCTGGCCGAGCCTGGGCGTCAGCTTTTCGGCATAGATGCGGGCAATGATGTCGGTCAGTGCGCCGGCAGAAAAAGGCACGATGATCCGGACAGGCTTGGCGGGCAGCAGCTTGGTGTCAGGCTGCGCCGCCGCGATGGTTGCGCCGAGCGCGCAGAGCAGCGCGACCGCAACAGCTCGGGTTCGCTGAAGCATCATGGACGTTGTCTCCGGTGTTGTCATTTCAAATGTCGACATTTGAACTTTAGCAAACGCGCATCGCGTGCGCAAGGAAGATCAGGACGCTGTCACTGTGACTGGAAACGCCGCCGGCGAAGGACTGGATTCGAGCCTGGCGAACTCTGCCATCGCCGCGTCGCGGTTTTCCAGCGCCAGCTTGCGGTGTGCCGCACCGGCGGCCTCGCCGTCTCCGGCAATGATGGCGTCGACAATCTGCCGCCACATCGCCATCGACGCGGCGCGCCGCTCGGGCGTCGTCAGTCCCATGCGGATATAGCGGCCGATGCGCTGGGCGAAGTCGGCGACATATGCCGCCAGCACCACATTACCGGACATGTCCATGATGTAGGCCACCAGCTCACCACTCAGCGTGGCATAGCGGGACAGGTCATCGATGACCGCTGCCATTTGGTCAAGCGACCTGTGCAGCACAGGAATGTGCTCGGGCGTGCAGCGCCCGGCGGCAAGCGCCGAGCCCGTGGCCAGCAGCGAGGCGCGCACTTCATACAGATCGTTCAGTTCCTGTGCCGACAACTGAGTGACGTGCGCGCCCCGTTGCGGCTGGATCTTCACCAGTCCCCGCTGCTCCAGCAGGCGCAGCGCCTCGCGAATCGTTGCCCGGCTGACGCCGAATGCCTCGGCCAGCTCGACTTCACGCAGCCGCGTGCCTGGCGAGAAACTGCCAGTCATGATCGATTGCACCAATTGCTCCGCGATCTGCAGCGGCAAGGTCTGCAGCAGTTGCGGCTCGAATTTGGTTTGCATAGCCCCGATGATCAAATGTCGAATGTCGACATTGTCGCAGGAATTGCCGCGTTCAGGCGCGTTCGTTCCGCTCCATGACACTGGGCTTCACACCTGTACACCTGGCGTCGGATGGTCAATCAGCGTGCTTCAGCAGCGCCAGCGCCTGCTCATGCAGTGCAGGGGTCGACGCCGCCACAATACGGCCCGAAAAATCCATGTCGATTGGATGCCCGTCCCAGTCGGTCACAACGCCGCCCGCGTTTTCTATCACGGGCACAAGCGCCATCACGTCGTAAGTCTTTAGACTGGCTTCAACCACCAGGTCGCAATGCCCCGATGCGAGCAGCCCGTACGCATAGCAATCCGTACCAAATCTGCGCATGCCGACCTTGCGACTGAGCGCAGCGAACGCTTCCGCATCCGGGCCGGAAAACATGTCCGGCGATGTGGCAAAGAGTCGAGCCTCTCCTATCGACGTGCATGAACTCACGCGCGCTTCAGTTCCGTTCAGCGTGGTTCGCCCGGAATGTCCGATCCAGCGCTCGCCGAGCGCAGGCATTTCCAGGACGCCCAGAACCGGCTTGCCGTGATTGAGAAGGGCAATCAGGGAACCGAACAGCGGCACACCGCAGACGAAGCTCTTGGTGCCGTCAATGGGATCGATTACCCAGCTCAGCCCCGCTTCAATCGAGCCGCCATGCTCCTCGCCGAATACGCCGTGCCCTGGGTAGCGGCTTGCGATCATGGATCGCAATTCCGACTCAATCTCCCTGTCGGCCTGGGTGACGGGGCTGGCGTCCGATTTGGTCGAGACTGCCACGCCAGATCGAAAGTAGTGTCTTGCCTTTGACCGCGCGGCGTTAGCCAGCTCCTCAGCCAATGCAATCAGCTCTTGAAGCGAATCAGTGTCCACCTTTTCACCCATAAGATTAGATTATGAAAAGCATAATATCATCAGTGATTGTCTAATGCTGCGGTGAATTCTATGCTCCGACGCACTGCTCGACGCATGTCGCGAAAGCCGGGCAACAAGGAGATCGTCAACATGGAATACCACCTCAAATCCCCTGCCATCCAATATGGTGCCGCCGAGACCTCGTCGCCGCAGGTACGGCAAGTCGTGGAAGACGCGCTGCGCGGCATTCGGAGCCGCGGCGACGCGGCAGTGCGCGATCTGTCCGTGAAATTCGATAAGTGGGACCCGGCGTCGTTCCGTCTGACGCCCGAGCAGATTGAAGCTGCCATCGCCCAACTGCCAGCGCAAACCCTGGCCGATATTCGCCAGGCCCAGGCCAACGTGCAGCGCTTCGCCCAACTCCAGCGCGCGTCCATCACGGATTTCGAATCCGAGGTCCAGCCTGGCATCGTGCTCGGACAGAAAAACATCCCAATCAACTCGGTCGGGGCGTATATCCCCGGCGGGCGCTATCCGCTGCTGGCGTCGGCACACATGATTATCACGACGGCCAAAGTTGCGGGGGTCAAGCGCGTCATCGCCTGCACGCCGCCGAATCGCGGTGAAATTCCTTATGCCTCCGTGGCCGCCGCACATTACGCCGGTGCCGATGAAATCTATCTGTTGGGCGGGGTGCAAGCCGTTGGCGCCATGGCCATTGGTACGGAAACGATGCAGCGCGTCGACATGCTCGCAGGCCCGGGCAATGCCTACGTGGCGGAAGCGAAACGCCAGCTTTTCGGTGAAGTCGGAATCGATTTGTTCGCGGGCCCCACCGAGGTGCTCATCATCGCGGACGAATCCGCGGATCCGTTCATCGTCGCCACGGATCTGATCAGCCAGGCCGAGCACGGTCCCGATTCACCGGCAGTGCTGGTCACGACGTCGCGGGCTTTGGGCGAGGTCGTACTCAAGGAAATGGATGCCCAGATGTCAAACCTGGTGACGCGAGAGGTGGCCCAGGCCGCATGGCGCGATTTCGGTGAGATCATCATTACGGACACCATCGAAGAGGCCTTTGCCGTATCCGATCGCTACGGCAGCGAGCACGTCCAGGTGCTGACCAGGACCCCCCGGTACGCGCTCGAAAAGCTGACAACCTATGGCGCTCTGTTCATGGGGGAGAATACCTGCGTGTCCTTCGGCGACAAGGTCATCGGTACCAATCACGTTCTGCCGACCCGCCTCGCCAGCCGTTACACCGGCGGGCTTTGGGTGGGGAAGTTCCTGAAGACAGTGACGTACCAGGAAATCGCTTCGCTGGAAGCAAGCGCCGCAATGGGGGAGCTGTGCGCGCGCGCATCACGTGCCGAGAATTTCGAAGGGCATGCGCGATCGGGGGACGTGCGTGTTGCCCGTGCCAAAGGCACCAGGCCTGACTGGGCGGTGAAAACCGGCGCGTGAGAAGCGCGATCTCAATCGGCAGAAGTTCGACCCTTCACTGACAAGCTCCGAGCATTGCCCGCCATTGGCAGGGCAATGCTTGCTTCCTTTCGGCGGTCCCGGCTTCTCAAGCTGGCTCTCACGCAACGGCGCCGCGCCGCGCGTGAGACAATGCGCAAATCCTTGTACCTTCCATAAGGTTTACTTGTGACACTTGTGCAGCTTGAGGCATTTATCCGGGCCGCTCGCCTTGGCACGTTCAGTGCCGCGGCCGCTGAAATGGGCATCAGCCAGCCTGGCGTTTCCGACCTGGTGGGGCGTCTGGAGGCTGAGCTCAGTACGAAACTCTTCTATCGCGCAAACAAGCAACTCGTGCTTACCGTGGCGGGGGAGCAGCTTCTGCCATTTGCGGAGCAATCCACGGTGTCAGCCGAGCAAGGTGAACGAGCCGTCAAAGCTATGATGTCGCTCGGCGGGGGAACCGCGACCTTCGGGTTGTTGCGCAATGCGGACTTCTATCTCAGTACCAACCTGGCAAAGCAGTTCCACGCCCTTTATCCAAATGTACGCATCCGGCTGATCGGCCAGAACAGCGCGGAGACGGCCACTGATGTGGCCTCAGGTTACCTGGAGGCAGGTCTTGTCACGCTCCCGGTCGACGATACCGATCTGGATGTCGTGCCCCTCGTTCGCGACGAAGTCTGCTTCGTGAGTGCAGATACGGAACACTGCGCAAAACCCGTTTCGATCCAGGATCTGAGCGAAGCCCGGCTCGTCTTCTATGACGCGCACTATGCCGACACCGACCCCGCCAGGCGCCAGATCATCGACCGTGCAAGGGTCGCTGGCATTCGCATCTCGCCGATGATCGAGGTGGAATACCTGACGTCCGCCCTGGCGCTTGTCAGCGAGGGGATCGGAGACACGATTGCCTGCCGTGCCGCCATCGCAAGCGATCGCTTTCCGCCATCGCTGTTCCACGTCTCTTTCAAAGAACCCCTTTACGATACGCTCGCGCTGGTCAAGCGCAGAGGTCAATTGCTGTCTCCGGCGACGCGCGAGATGGCGCGACTGGCACACGACGCGCTGATGGCTTATCAGCGTTCCGCAAAAGGCACCGCGGAAATCCTGCCCACCGCGTCGGCGACGGACTCCTTTTTCTTCTGACTTTCTTCCTTCTCATGGACAGGACAGCCTGCATCGCAGGCTGTCCTGAATACCGTCGATCCGAACGCTTCGGCGGCACGCTTTTTCGCCCCTCCCTTTCCTCCTCATCGCCATAGTCGCCCTGGCCCTGTTTGCAGAGCGCTACAGCTGTTCCCATCGTCAATCCATGACCTCGTGCACCGACAAGTGCGTGCGCAGGCATTTGTGCAAAGCGCGAATCACAGGAATAGCACTGCTCACGGGTAAACGCTCATAAGAAGATCTTTGACTTCGATTTCTGACATGTCTACGATGCCTGTGACATGTCAGTAACCGTTGTCATGAATAACAGCAGAGCCTACGGAGTCGTTCATGGTCACCCCTACCCAAAACCCTGAAGTCAGTACGCCGCGCCGTCGTGTACTGCGGCAACTTGCCATGGCTGGCACCGCCAGCCTGGCATTCCCTTTCATCAACAGAGGTGCGCTTGCTGCCGACAAGCGGATCGTAGTCCGTGATCCGGGCGGCCCCTACTCGGAAGCCTTTGCGGAGGCGTTCTATCGCCCGTTCAAGGCAGCGACTGGCATCGAAGTGGTTCCGGTGGTTGCGCAATCGGATCCCACCGCGATGATCAAGGGAATGGTTGAGGCAAAGAACTTTGCCTGGGACATGGCGTTGCTGAATCGCCAGTCTCAGGAAGTCCTGACGGATCCTTCCACGGGCGTGTTCCTGGAAGAGGTTCGCGTCAATGCCCCGGAGATTCCGGCCAGGTACAACAGCCCGTACATGATCGCCACGCTGGTTCTGCAGACGGTGCTTGCGGTCCGCACCGATAAGTTCAAGGACCGGCCGCTGCCGAATTCCTGGGCTGACTTCTGGGACATCAAGAATTTCCCTGGCCGCCGCGCGTTGCGTCGCGCGCCGCAAGACACGCTCGAAGAAGCTTTCCTCGGCGGTGGCGGGGCGGCCGCTTCCCTGTATCCGATTGATGCGAAGGCTGCATTCGCCAGCCTTGACCGGATCAAGAAGAACGTCAACGTCTGGTGGACCAGTGGCGCCCAGACTTCCCAGATCCTGAAGAGCGGTGAGGTGGACATTTGCCCCACCTGGAATGCCCGGGCACAGGCGGCCATCGATGAAGGGGCGCCGGTGAAGATCATCTGGAATCAGGGTCTCTGGAGCACGGAAGGATTCTGCATTCTGAAAGGCACGCCAAAGGCCGACATCTGCCGCGAGTTCATCAAGTTCACGTGCGATGCAAAGCGCCAGGCAACGTACACGAAGATTCTGACTTACGGTCCCTCCAATCCGGACGCGTACAAGTTTATCGATCCGGTCCGGGCGAAAGCGCTGCCCACCCATCCCGACAACATTTCCAGGGCCATCCAGATCGACGCGAAATACTGGGGCAAGAGCAAGGACAAGCTGACGGAATCGTTCAATACCTGGTTGCTGGCCTGAGCAGAAGACGGTGGAAGGAAATGGAAGTCATGAATAGAAATATGCTTGAGCATCGTTCCGCAGTCGGCGGCATAGCGCGCGTGGCACGGATGAGCGAGCCGGTCATCCAAGGCGGCCAGAGCAGTGAAAAGCTCCGGATCGCCGGCCTGTCCAAGCGCTATGGCGAGACGTTCGCCCTGACCGCCACTGACCTGGTTGTGCAGCAAGGCGAATTCGTCACGCTGCTTGGCCCGTCGGGTTCGGGAAAAACGACGCTGCTGATGATGATTGCGGGGCTGACCCAGCCAACGAGCGGCGAAATCTGGATCGAGAAGAAGGACGCTACCTTCTCGCCGCCTCATCGCCGTGACATCGGCATGATGTTCCAGAGTTACGCGCTGTTCCCGCATATGACTGTGGCGGAGAACATCGGCTTTCCCCTGCGCATGCGCGGCATGAGTGCGGAGCAGATCCGGCAGGAAGTCGACGCCATCCTCGACCTGATCAAGCTTCCCGGCATCCATGGCCGCTTTCCGACCCAGCTCTCCGGTGGCCAGCAGCAACGAGTTGCGCTGGCGCGGGCGATTGTCCACAAGCCGTCGATCGTGCTGATGGATGAACCGCTGGCCGCGCTCGACAAAGCCCTGCGCTCCCATATGCAGACCGAGATTCGTCAACTGCAGAAGGCGCTGGGTATCACCGTTCTTTACGTCACCCATGACCAGGAAGAGGCGATGACGATGTCGGATCGCATCTGCCTGATGAACAATGCGGCGATCGAGCAAATCGGCTCGCCGGAAGACCTCTATTTCTCCCCGCGCACATTGTTTGCCGGCCAATTCCTGGGGGATTCGAATTGCGTCCGCGGCAAGCTCTCTGGCATCGACGCGGCCTCTGGCACGGGGACGCTGAGCCTCCCCTGCGGTATGACGCTTCGCGGGCGCGTCGCGGACTCTGCAAAGGTTGGCGCCTCGGCAGTTCTACTGGTCCGACCCGAATCCATCCGGGTCGGCGCTGACAAGGCCGATGCCAATGTCAACCAGATCCCGTGTGCCATTGAGGAATGCACGGTGATGGGTTCGCTTTCCCGCACGCGCATGAAGCTGGACGACGGTTCGACGATGGTTTCGGTTGGCCTGACCCAAGCCACAAAGCCGATAACGGGGGGCAGGAGCCAGATTGCATTCGACGCGCCAACCGCCATCATCTTCGGAGAGAAGCATGTCTAGCGCGGCCACCTTCCGTGGGCGCTGGACCGGCCCGGCCCTGGTCGCCCCCACACTGATCTTCCTGCTGGCTACGGTCTTCGTTCCCGTTGTGCTTTTGCTGAGCGCGTCATTGTTTGGCAATGACGGCTTCTCGTCCACCTCGTTCACGCGGCTGGTGCGCACGCCTGTCTACACCCAGGTGCTCATCCAGAGTCTCTATCTGTCGGCCGCCGCGGCAACCATTGCCGTTATCGCCGGCTTCCCCGTGGCCGCGGCCATCACGCGGGCGACACCCGGCTGGCGTCAATGGCTTTGGCTTGGCGTACTGCTCCCGTTCTGGACGAGCTTTCTGGTTCGCACCATTGCCTGGATCGTGATTCTTGGCCGGACCGGCGTGGTGAACAGCTCCCTCGTAAACATGGGGGTGATCAGCGAACCGATGGAGCTTCTGTATACAAACTTCAGCGTCGTCGTTGGCCTGGTTCACGTATTGCTGCCTCTCGCCATCCTGACCATGCTGCCGGTGTTCGAATCCATCGACAGACGGCTCCTTTCAGCCGCGCACACGCTCGGCGCGCAGCCAGGGGTGACATTCTTCACGGTCTACTTGCCGTTGAGCGCCCCCGGGGTGACTGCCGCATGGCTCTCGACCTTCATTTCCGCACTGGGTTTCTTTATTACACCGGCGCTGCTTGGCTCCCCCAAACAAACCATGATGGCCCAGCTCATCATCCAGCAAGTGCAGGAAATGCTCGATTGGGGCCTGGCAGCTGCACTAGCCGTCGTTACATTGCTGGCAACGCTCATCATCTACTGGCTCTATGACAAACTGGTAGGCCTGTCGACAATGACGGGCGACACATCGAATACCAAGGCCGGCAACCGCTCTGGCACGGGGTTCATTCGCAATGCCGCCTTCAGCGCATGCTGGGTTGCGGGCAAGGCTGTAGACCGGTTCATCGGACCCGCCGTCTCGCGTCGCCCGAAGGCCGATGGGGCGCAGGGCATCTCCAGGCCAATCGCGGTCGGCATCATCGTTGCCCTGAGCCTTCCGGTGCTGCTGTTGATTCCAGAGTCCTTCACCACGAGCGCCTTCATCGACTGGCCGCCCCAAGGATTCACGCTTCACTGGTACGAGGAGATCTTCGCGTCGCCGCTCTGGACCTCGGCAATCCAGCGCTCCCTGGGAGTCGCCGTGGGCACGGCGATTCTGGCAAGCGTCATCGGCATTCCGGCGGCGTTCGCCTTTGCCCAACAGAAGCTTCCGCTGCGCTCGCTGGTTCTCGGTGCAATCCTGGCGCCGATGATCCTGCCTCGCATCATCGTTGCCCTGGGCCTTTTCTACGTGCTTTCCCGTATCGGCTGGCTGGGCTCGTCGCTTGCCCTGGTTATCGGGCACACGGCACTGGCGGTTCCGTATGTGGTCATCACGGTATCGGCGGCACTGCGTTCCTATGACCGCCGGCTGGATGCGGCGGCCAGTATCTCCGGTGCCAATACGCTAACAAGGCTCCGGCTGATTACCCTTCCCATTATTGCGCCGGGAATCCTGTCCGCATTCATCTTTGCATTCGTCACCTCGTTTGACGACCTGACCCTGGCGCTGTTTGTCAGTGGCGGGATGTTTACGACGCTGCCGAAGCAGATGTGGGACGACGCCCTCCTGAAGGTCAGCCCGACCCTGGCGGCGGTATCCGTCCTGCTCTTTGCCGCCATCCTGATGGTGATGGCGATCTCCTACCTCCTTCGCCGCAAGTCGGCCAAACTCGCGAGCGCAGCATGACGAGCGATCCTGTACAAGACGATGTGGTCGTCATCGGCGCGGGCATCATCGGCGCAACCGCTGCCTACAACCTGGTTCAGCAAGGTCGGCGCGTGACCATCATTGACCGGCAGGCGCCTGGATATGGCTGCTCGTTCGGCAATGCCGGCGGACTGAGCCCGGGCATCAGCTTCCCGCTCGCCATGCCGGGCATCTACCGGCACATTCCGGAGTGGCTGGTGAATCCCGCGAGTCCGGTGACGGTATTGTGGAAGCACCTGCCGGCTGCGCTGCCCTGGCTGTTGAAGTTCCTGCACGAGGCAACCCCCGCCAGGTCACGCGTTGCAGCCGAAGGCGTGCGCAAGATGATGCGAAACTCCCTCGACGACTATGCGCCGATCATCGCGTTCGCCGGCGCGGAAGACCTGGTCCACCACGTGGGTCAGCTCTATCTTTACAGCACCGACGAGGGCTTTCAGGATGAGCAGCGTGCGCTGCGCACCCGGACCGAGCTCGGGATCGAACAGCGCGTCCTGAGCGCTCGGGAACTGAGGGAGTATGAGCCAGCCCTGTCGGACATCTTCAGGCATGCTATCTACTTCCCAGGCCACGGCCACTGCTCCAATCCACAGCAGTTCGTGGAGCGCATCGTCAGGGCATGCGTCAACAAGGGGGGCGCCCGGCTTGTCCAGCAAGATGTGATTGACCTCCGGCCAGGCAGCCATGGCGTTCGCGTACGCACCAGCGGCGGCGAACGTCTCGCCGGACAGGTTGTGATTGCGGCCGGCATCCATTCCAAGTCTCTGGTCCAGCCGCTCGGCTGGCGGGTTCCCCTGGAAAGTCACCGCGGATATCACCTGCAAGTGAGTGACACCGGCGTAGGTGTCTTGCGCAACGTCATGTGGGCAGAGCGGAAGACGCTCGTGACACCGATCAATGACGGCTTGCGTGTTGCCGGAACGGCCGAGATTGGCGGATTGCATGCCGCGCCGACCCGGAGCCGCTTTGATCAGCTCCTGGCGACGCTGCGGGAGGTTTACCCGGATGCCAGGACCGAGGATCGGAAGGAATGGATGGGCCACCGGCCTTGCACCCCTGATTCGCTCCCCGTCCTTGGCCCGCTGCCAGGCAACGAACGTATTATCTGTGCCTTTGGCCATGGCCACATCGGATTGACTGCCGCGTCGTTCACGGGGCGCGCGGTTGCACTCGCGGCGGCAAACAGCGTCATCAGTGAAACGTGGCGCGAGTTTTCCATCTCGCGCTTTGCGTAAGGAGCAGCAATGAATGCCATCGACCCTGCTTTGCTGGCTGAGACCGGAGATAACCGTCCGCTGCAGCGCCAGATTTTTGACGACATCAAGCGACGCGTCATCACTTGCGACTTGCTGCCGGGAGTCGAGGTCACGGAAAAGGCCCTGGCGGAAGCGTACGGCGTGACGAAAGCCCCGATCCGCAGCGCCCTCACACGCCTGACGGAGGCCGGCTGGCTGGTAAGTTCTCCACGCAAGGGGCACGTCGTGTCACCCCTGCTGTTGCGTGACGTGATTGAGATCTTCGATGCGCGTGAGCTCATCGAACCTGAAACGGCGCGCCTGGCTGCCGGCCAGATATCGAAAGCCACGCTGGAGCAGCTTAACGCGGCCTGCACGAAGGAATACGACCTTGACGACACGGACGCCAAGCGGGCGTTCCTGCTGGCCAATGCCGCGTTCCACGTAGGCATTGCCAGGGCCTGCGGCAATAGTCGCCTCGCCTTGATCCTGGAACAACTTCATGACCAAAGTCTGCGGGTGCTTTATCTGAGTATCAGTGCAAGCGACCGCTCGGCTTCGTGGCGACACGGGCACGAAGGCATGATTGACGTCCTGGTTTCCGGCGACGGCGACCTTGCGGCCAGCCGGACCCTCGCTGGCATCAAGCGCAGCCGTGAATCTGTCATGGACATTGTCAAACAGCGCAACGGCAAAATTTTTGTTTAAACCCTCCCAAACACCAACACAGAAAATGAGCAACACCATCTCGCGCATCAACACCGGCGTTCGCCTGTCCGACGTCTCCATTCATAACGGCACGGTGTACCTCGCCGGCCAGGTACCCCGGAAGACCCTGGATCAAGGGATTGAAGCGCAAACCGCAGAGGTCCTGGCTACGATCGACAATCTGCTTGCCGAAGCCGGTTCGAGCAAGGAGCGAATCCTGTCCTGCCAGATTTTCCTTACCGACATCGCGGACATTGCAGGCATGAACAGCGTTTGGGACGAGTGGGTCGCCAAGGGCCAATGTCCCAGCCGGGCCACGGTCCAGGCACAGCTGGCAAATCCCGCCTGGCGCATTGAAATCGTCATCACCGCCGCTCAGGCCTGACCCAGGCCAGCCCGGCATCAGCAGCGCGACGTCCCGGCCGGGACGTCGCGCTGCCGCGCCAATCCACCATTAGCCCACCGCTAAGCCACCACAAAGCGGGGATCCAGCCTGGCCAACGCGAAGGCGCGCGTGTGGGTGACGAACGCCTTGAGCAATATCGACGGCGAACGCTGGGCCGAAAACAGCACGGAAAAGTCAGTGGTCAGCAACGGTTCGAACATCCGGAAGCAGACGCCAGTGCCCTTGTATTCGAGCGCGGTGATCGGGTCGATCAGGGCCACGCCCAGCCCCTCCTCCACGAACGCGCAAATGCTCCAGGACACCTGCGTCTCCACCTGCACCTTGCACTCGATGCCGTAGGAAGCGAACAGCGCATCGATCTGCAGCCGGGAGTCCAGCACGCGCGGATGGGAGACAAAGCGCTCCCCCGCGAGATCCTCGGGCCGGATCACCTCCTTGCCGGCAAGCCAGTGTCCCGCCGGGATGGCGCAGACCATCCGGGTCGAAAGCAGGCGCTCGCCGTGCGTGCTGGGGTGGTTCATCGACAGGATCGCAAAGCCCACGTCGCAGCGCTGCTCCGACACCATATTGACCACCGTGCGTGACGAATGCGGCAGCATGGTGATGTGGGTCTGGGGGTGATCCTGCATGAACGCGGCGATCGCCCGCGGCAGAAAGGACAGCGCCAGCGCCGGTGCGGCGGCAATCTGCAGCGACCCGCGCTGCATGTCGCGGATCTCCAGGGCCGTCTGCGCAATCCGGTCGATCCCCACCAGCGAGCGCTGCACCTCCTCGAACAGCGCCTGCGCCTCGGCGGTGGGATGGAGCCGGCCGCGCAACCGCTCGAACAGGGCAAACCCTACCGCCTCTTCCAGATCCGCGATCAGGCGCGTGGTGGCTGGCTGCGAGATGTGCAGCATCTCGGCGGCGCGCGTGACGGTCTGGCAGAGCATCACGGCCCGGAAGGCTTCGAGCTGGCGGATTTTCATGCGGCAAGTCTATAACATGCCATTATGGATGTGCCAAAAAAAAGAATTTTTCACGGCCGCTCCATCCTCCTAATCTATCCCAACGCCGCATAGTTCCTGAGCATAGTCGTTATGGTGCAGGGATAACCCTAATGCATGGATGTGGTGATCGACTTGCATTTTATTGGTGCATACCACGGAGGAAAGCATGAAGCAGCAAGTTCTGGCCGCGGCAGTGGTCGCGTTATGCAGTGCGTCAGCGGCGATGGCCCAGCAGCCGACCCTCTACGTCGGTTCGTACGGCGGCTCCACCGAAAAGGCGTTCAAGGAAAAGATCATTCCCGCCTTCGAGGCCAGGCATAAGGTCAAGGTGGTCTACGTGGCCGGCAACTCCACCGACACACTGGCCAAGCTGCAGGCACAGAAAGCCAAGCAGGAACTCGACGTGGTGCTGCTGGATGACGGCCCGATGTACCAGGCCGTGCAGTTCGGCTTCTGCGACACCATCAAGGACGCGCCGATCTACAAGGACCTCTACCCGATCGCGAAAATCGGCGGCAACAAGGCCACCGGCATCGGCGTGGTGGCAACCGGCCTGGTCTACAACACCGAAGCGTTCAGGAAGACGGGCCTGCCGAAGCCCGATTCCTGGGAAGCTCTGACCGACAAGAAATTCCGCCAGAAGGTCGCCATCCCGCCGATCAGCAACACCTATGGGCTGCAGACGCTGATGGTGTTCGCCAAGCTGCGCAAGGGCAGCGACCAGAACATCGACCCCGGTTTCAGCGCGCTGGCCAGGGAGGTCGGCCCCAATGTGCTGGCGTGGGAGCCGTCGCCGGGCAAGATGACCGAGCTGTTCCAGAACGGCGATGTCACGCTGGCCGTGTGGGGCAGCGGGCGCGCGCAAAGCCTGAAGGACACCGGCTTTCCGGTGGAATTCGTCTATCCGAAGGAAGGCGCCCCGGCGCTGCTGACCGCCGCGTGCCCGGTGGTGCAGAGCGATGTGCCCGAAGCCTCCCAGGCCTTCGTGCAATACCTGCTCACGCCGGAAGTCCAGGCCATCCTGGCGGACAGCCAGGGCTGGGGGCCGGTCAATGGCAAGGCCAAACTCGAGCCGAAGGTGGCCGCCAAGGTGCCGTATGGCCAGGCGCAGGTCGACAAGCTGCTGCCCACCAACTGGACCCTGGTCAACGAAAAGCGCGCCGAGTGGACCAACCGCTGGAACCGGACGGTGGAACGCTAGTCCGGCCATCCTCCCGCCCCTCGACACCGTCAACATGACCGCCCCTGCATAACCATGAGCTTCCTTACACTGAGCGGCCTCGCGAAATCCTTTGGCAGCTTTCATGCCGTCGAAGACCTGAGCCTCGAAGTCCGGCGCGGCGAATTCCTGTCGCTGCTGGGCCCGTCCGGCTGCGGCAAGACCACCACGCTGCAGATGATTGCCGGCTTTGTCGACCCAACGCGCGGGCGCATCGTGCTCGACGGGCGCGATATCACCGCGCTGCGCCCGGAAAAGCGCGGCATGGGCGTGGTGTTCCAGAGCTACGCGCTGTTTCCGCACATGACCGTGGCCGGCAATATCGGCTTCGGGCTGGAAATGCGCGGCGTGGGGGCGGCGGAGCGCGCCCGCAGGATCGACGAGGCGCTCCAGCTGGTGCGCCTGGGCGGCCTCGGCAAGCGCTTTCCGAAAGAGCTATCGGGCGGCCAGCGCCAGCGCGTGGCCATTGCCCGCGCGCTGGCGATCCGTCCCGAGGTGCTGCTGCTCGACGAGCCGATGTCGAACCTCGACGCCAAGCTGCGCGAGGACATGCACATCGAGCTGCGCGCGATCCAGCGCCACCTCGGCATCACCACCATCCTGGTCACGCACGACCAGGTCGAGGCGATGACGATGAGCGACCGCATCGCGGTGATGCATGGCGGGCGCATCGTCCAGCTTGCCACGCCGTTCGAGGCCTATGAGCGCCCGCAGTCGGCGTTCGCGTCGGGATTCCTGGGCAAGACCAACAGTATCCCGGGCGTGGTCGAACAGACCAATCCGCGTTGCTGCGAAGTGCGCCTGGGCGAAACGCTCGCGCACGTGCCGCATGAAGGCCGCCAGGTCGGGCGCGACGTGCACGTCTACGTCCGCCCCGAGAAGATCCGGCTCGGCCGGGCCGGCGACGGCGGCATTCCCGGCACGGTGCAGGCACGCCTGTTCCTCGGCAACCACTGGATGCTCGAGGTCGACAGCGCGCTGGGCCGGCTGCGCGTCAGCCAGCCCAACCTTGGCGAGGCGCCACCCGCGGAAGGCGCCGCGGTCAGCGTGCTCTGGCAAGACCAGGACCTACGCGTGCTGGCATCGGAGTCGAAGCATGGCTGATACCGCAAGCCCCAACCTGGCCGGCGCGCCCGTGTCGGCGCCACGCCCGGCCGGCCAGCCGTTCGCCGGCGCCGCACCGTGGCTGCTGTGCGGCCCCGCCCTGCTGCTGTTCTGCGCGATGCTGCTGGTCCCGCTGGCACTCACGGCGCTGCTGTCGTTCCACGCGTTCGACGGCACGCGCGGCGTGCTGCCGGAGATGACGGCTGCCAACTACCTGGAAATCCTCGGCGACAGCTATTACCACGAGATCTTCCTGCGCACGGCGGGCATGGCGCTGGCGGTGACGGTGCTGTCCATCGTGTTCGGCGTGCCCGAGACCATCATCCTGTCGCGCATGCGCAGCCCGTGGCGCGGGCTGTTCCTGATCGTCATCCTGGGTCCGCTGCTGATCTCGGTGGTGGTGCGCACGCTGGGCTGGGCCATCCTGATGGGCAACAACGGGCTGATCAATGAGGCACTGCAATGGCTGGGCATTGTCGACGCGCCGCTGAAGCTCGTCTTCACGCAGACCGGCGTCATTGTCGCGCTGACCCACGTGATGATGCCGTTCATGGTGATTTCGGTGTGGGCGTCGCTGCAGAAACTCGACCCGCAGGTGGAACAGGCCGGCCAGGCATTCGGTGCCTCGCCGTTCACGGTGTTCCGCCGCGTGGTCCTGCCGCAGATCCTGCCCGGCATCCTGTCGGGCAGCATCATCGTCTTCGCGCTGTCGGCATCGGCCTTTGCCACCCCGGCCATCCTCGGCGGCCGCCGGCTCAAGGTGGTGGCCACCGCCGCCTACGACGAATTCCTGAACACGCTGAACTGGCCGCTGGGCGCATCGATCGCGGTGCTACTGCTGGTGGCCAACGTGATCGTCATCGTCGGCTGCAACCGGCTGGTGGAGCGCCGCTTCCGCCAAGTCTTCGACGCATAAGGAGCCGACGCCATGCGCAAGAATGGTCCGCTTTCCCTGCTGTTCCACGCCCTGTTCATCGTCTTCATGGTGGCGCCGCTGCTGATGGTGGTGGCCGTGTCCTTCACCGGCAAGGGCTATATCTCCATGCCCACCGACGGCTTCTCGCTGCGCTGGTTCCGCGCCATTGCCGATGCGCACGAGATCGTCGACGCCTTCTGGCTGTCGCTGACGCTCGGCCTGTCCAGCGCCACCATCGCGGTGGCGCTGGCGGTGCCCGCCGCGCTGGCGCTGGTCCGCCATCGCTTTCCCGGCCGTGGCGCGCTGATGGCCTTCTTCCTGTCGCCGCTGATGATCCCGCATGTGGTGCTGGGCGTGGCCTTCCTGCGCTTCTTTACCACGCTGGGCGCGACCGGCTCGTTCTTCTGGCTGGCGCTCACGCACGTGGTGGTGGTCATGCCCTATGCGCTGCGGCTGGTGCTGGCTGCGGCCACGGGCCTGGACCGCGATGCCGAGCGCGCGGCGCTCTCGCTCGGCGCCAGCCGCTTCACGGCATTTCGCCGCGTGGTGCTGCCGCTGATCCTGCCCGGCGTGGTTGGCGGCTGGATGCTCGCCTTTATCCAGAGCTTCGACGAGCTGACCATGACCGTATTCGTGGCCACGCCCGGCACCACCACGCTGCCAGTGGCGATGTACAACCAGATCGCGCAGACTATCGATCCGCTGGTCGCTTCGGTATCCACGGTGCTGATCGTCGGTACGCTCGTGCTGATGGTGCTGCTGGACCGTATCGTCGGCCTCGACCGCGTGCTGATCGGCAAGAACTGAACCCCCGACTGACATGACTACATCCGATCTCATCGTGATTGGCGGCGGCCTGGTTGGCACTGCCATTGCCTACGGCGCGGCCAGGCAAGGCGCGCGTGTCACCGTGCTCGACGAGGGCGACGATGCCCTGCGCGCCTCGCGCGGCAATTTCGGCCTGGTATGGGTCCAGGGCAAGGGCTTCGGCATGGCGCCCTACGCGCGCTGGACGCTGGGCTCGGCGCGCCTGTGGCCGCAGCTGCGCGATGCGCTGCGCGACGAAACCGGCATCGACGTCTGCCTCAGGCAGCCCGGCGGCTTCCACCTGTGCTTTTCCGAGCAGGAGATCGAAGAGCGCCGGCAACGCCTTCAGGGCATCCAGGACGCTCTGGACGGCGACTATCCGTTCGAGATGCTCGACCACCGCGAGGTGGCGCAGCGGCTACCCGGCGTCGGGCCGGCCGTGGCCGGTGCCAGCTATACGCCGATGGACGGGCACACCAATCCGCTCAAGCTGCTGCGCGCGCTGCATGCCGCCTGCCAGGCGCGCGGCGTCCGCATCGTCGGCCGGCATGGCGCGCAATCGATCACGCCCGAGGCGGGCGGCTTCACCGTCCATGCGGGCGAAGGTGGCAAGGCGCGCTTTGCCGCACCACGCGTCGTGCTGGCCGCCGGCCTCGGCAACCGCGAGCTTGCGGCGCAGGTTGGCCTGCATGCGCCGGTGGCGCCGAACCGCGGCCAGGTCCTGATCGGCGAACGCGCCACGCCCTTCCTCGATTTCCCGACCACCTACGTGCGCCAGACCGACGAAGGCACGATCCAGCTGGGCGACTCGATGGAAGACGTCGGCTTCGACGACGGCACCACCGCCGACGTGCTCGCCCAGATTGCCCGGCGCGGCGTGCGCAGTTTCCCCGCGCTGGCCGGCCTCAAGCTGGTGCGGGCCTGGGGTGCGCTGCGCGTGATGAGCCCGGACGGCTTCCCGATCTACCAGGAGAGCCAGGCCTGTCCGGGCGCCTTTGTCACCACGTGCCATAGCGGCGTCACGCTGGCCGCCTCGCATGCGCTGCGGGTCGCACCCTGGGTGGCGGGCGGCGAGCGCCCGCACGGTATCGACGTGTTCGCCGGCGACCGCTTCCTGAACTCCAACCAGACCTTCCACCATGCCCACTGATCGCTTGTTCAAACGGATGGCCGCCCCCGGCGGCAATGCCGGCAGCAGCGCCGGCGCCGATACGGTCGCCATCGAATTCAACGGCGCGCCGCTGCGGGTGCCGGCCCGGTGCAGCGTTGCCGCGGCGCTGCTGGCCAGCGGCGTGACCCGCTTCCGCAATTCGCCGGTCAGCGGCGAGCCGCGCGCACCGTACTGCATGATGGGCGTCTGCTTCGAATGCCTGATGGAAATCGACGGGCAACCGAGCCGGCAAAGCTGCCTGGTGACCGTCAGCGAAGGCATGCGCGTGCGCACCCAGGATGGCGCGCGCACCCTGCCGTTGCCGCCCGCCGTGCCCGCTGCCCGTGCCCCGGAGGTGGAACATGGCTGACCTCGAGGTGGACATCGCCATCGTCGGCGCCGGCCCGGCCGGCATGGCTGCCGCGGTGGCCGCCGCCGCTACCGGCGCGCGCGTGGCCCTGCTCGATGAGCAGGAAGCCTGTGGCGGCCAGATCTATCGCAGCATCCAGAGCGCCCCGCCGGAGCGACTGCGTATCCTGGGCCCCGACTACGCGGCCGGCCGCGCGCTGGCAGACCGATTTGCCGCCAGCAGCGCGCAGCACATCACCGGCGCAGCGGTGTGGCAGGTCACGCGCGAGCACACGGTGCATTACCTGCGCAACGGCAGCGTGGCCAGCCTGCAGGCCCGGCAGGTGATCCTGTGCACTGGCGCCATGGAACGCCCCTTCCCGATCCCGGGCTGGACACTGCCCGGTGTGCTGACTGCCGGCGCCGCGCAGATCCTGCTCAAGAGCGCCGACGTGGTGCCTGCCGAACCGGTGGTGCTGGCCGGCTGCGGCCCGCTGCTGTACCTGCTGGGCTGGCAATATGTGCGGGCCGGGGTGCCGATCCGCGCCATCGTCGATACCACCGATGGCGCCGACTACAAGCGCGCGCTGGCCCACCTGGGCGGCGCGCTGGCCGGCTGGCGCTACCTGAAAAAGGGCCTGGCGCTGATGCGCGCCCTGAAGCGCGGCGGCGTGCCGTTCTACAAAGGGGCGTCGGCCTTGTCGATCGAGGGCGACGACGCGGTGCGGGCCCTCCACTTCACCAGCCGCGGGCAGGCCCACCGCCTTGCCACCAATGCGGTGCTGCTGCACCAGGGCGTGGTGCCCAACACCCAGTTCAGCTGGGCGCTGCGCGCGGCGCACCGCTGGGACGACACGCAGCTGTGCTGGCAGCCGGTGGTGGACGAATGGGGCACGCTCGACGTGCCCGGCATCTTCGTGGCGGGCGATGGCCGCGGCATTGGCGGCGCCGTGGCCGCCGCGCTGCAGGGCGAGCTGGCCGGCCTGGCGGCCTCCCACAACGTGGGCAAGCTCGGCGCCCCACAATGGGACCGCCTGGCCGTGCCGCTGCGCGCCGCGCTGCGCTCGCACCTGGGCATCCGGCCATTCCTCGACGCGCTGTACCGCCCCAAGCCGGCCAACCGAGTGCCGGCCGACGATGTGGTCGTATGCCGCTGCGAGGAAGTGACCGCCGGCGATATCCGCGGCTTCGTCGCGCTGGGCTGCAGCGGCCCCAACCAGGCCAAGTCTTTCGGGCGCTGCGGCATGGGGCCTTGCCAGGGGCGCCAATGCGGGCTGACGGTGACCGAGGTCATCGCCGACGCGCGTGGCGTGCCGCCGCAGGAGGTCGGCTACTACCGCATCCGGCCGCCGATCAAGCCGGTCACGCTCGGAGAACTGGCCAGTGAAGCCTGATCGCGGTGCCGATGCCGACGTGATTGTCATCGGCGGCGGCTTGCATGGCACCTCGAGCGCGCTCCATCTCGTGCGCAAGGGGCTGCGCGTCACGCTGCTCGAAGCCGAGTATTGCGGCCGGCACGCGTCCGGCGTCAATGCCGGCGGCGTGCGCACCCTGGGCCGCCACCTCGCCGAGATTCCGCTGGCGCTGGCCTCGCGCGAGCTCTGGCATCGCCTTGGCGAACTCACCGGCGACGACGCCGGCTTCGTCCCCAGCGGCCAGCTGAAGGTGGCGGAAACCGATGCCGAGCTCGACACGCTGCGCCAGCGCGTGACCCGGCTCGAAGCCCTCGGCTTTACGCACGAAAGGCTTGTCGACGGACACGCGGTGCGGGAGCTGGTCCCGTCCATCGCGCCGCATGTCACCGGCGCCATCTGGGCGTGCCGCGACGGGCACGCGTTGCCCTATCGTGCCGTCATGGCGTTCCGCCGGGCCGCGCAAGCGGCAGGCGTGGTGGTGCACGAAGCCACGCCGGCGGGACGCCTGGAACAGGCCGGCGGCCGCTGGCATGTGCATACGCCGCGGGGCGTGTTCCGCGCCGAACGCCTTGTCAACACGGCGGGCGCCTGGGCCGGGGAATTCGCGGCACAGCTCGGCGAACCCGTGCCGCTCGAGGCCGGCGGACTGATGCTGATGATCACGCACCGCGTGGCCCCGTTCGTGAAGCCTGTGCTCGGCGCCACCGGGCGTGCGCTCTCGTTCAAGCAGTTCGACAACGGCACCGTGCTGATCGGCGGCGGCTTGCGCTGCCCTGCCGATGCGCAGGCACGTCATGGCGAAGTCGACATGCTCAGGCTCGGCACCAGCGCGCGGACGGTGACGGCGCTGTTCCCGCACCTTGGCCCGCTTGGCATCAACCGCGCATGGGCCGGCGTCGAGGCCTTCATGCCCGACCAGATTCCGGTCATCGGCCCCAGCCAGTCCGCTCCAGGCGTGGTGCATGCCTTTGGCTTCTCCGCGCACGGCTTCGAACTCGGCCCCATCGTCGGCCAGATCGTCGCCGAACTCATCACCGAACAACGCTCCACCCTGCCGATCGATGCCTTTGCCATCGGCCGCTTCAGCAAGCCCCGCAGTGCCTTGGCCGGCGCACTACGGGAGCAGGTTCCAGCCGGCCGCTCCACCCTTCATTCTTCTTCGAGGTCATACGGATGAGCAATATCCAGCGCTTCCAGTCCACCAAACGTCTTTCCCGTCTCGTCGTGCACAGCGGCGTGGTCTACGTGGCCGGTGTCACGGCCAGCGACATCTCCGGGGATATCGGCGCCCAGACGCGCGATGTCCTGGAAAAGATCGAGGGCTACCTCGCCACCGTCGGCAGCGACAAGACCAGGCTGCTGTCCGCGCAGATCTGGCTCAAGGATATCGACAAGGACTTTGCCGGCATGAACGCCGCCTGGGAAGCCTGGATTCCCGAGGACGCCGTGCCGACGCGCGCAACCTGCGAGGCCAAGCTCGCACGTCCCGAATTGCTGGTGGAAATCATCGTGACGGCCGCGGTCTGACGCTGGGCGCTGCCATCAAACGCGCATGAAGTCCGGCCGATTTGAACTGCACGCCAACAGCCGGTGTCCGGCTGTTGGCGTGCAGTTCACGGGCGCTGGCGGACCAGCGGCTCGTTACCGGAGCCGCAGCCGGAGCCGGTTCCGCTCACGCCTTCTGCTCATAGCGCTGCATCACCTCGTACCAGATTTCACTCACTTTCATTGCGACCTCGTCGGCCGTCGGAAACGCTTCGGCGAGGAGCACGTCATTGGCCACGAAACGCTCGCGCAGGACTTCGATCGTCATCGTGATCAGCATGCGGATCGTGCCGGCATATTCGATGCGCTCGGCGCCAATGAATTCGCGGCCACGCCGACGCCCCGATACATGCACGATCTTCATCGCCCACTGCGCGTTACGTTGTTCGCGCACCTTGCGCAAGGCGCTGTTGCGATGAATGGCCGCGAACAGGTTCGCGTTCGCCGCGTAGGCGCGCGCGTACCACATATTGGCTTCGACAATGGCATCGAAGGTCGACAGTTCGCGCGAGCTGCTGACGCGGCTGCCCTCGATGTACTCGAAGAACAGGTCGAGCACTTCGAAGATGCAGTCGTCGATGTCCTTGAAGTGGTTGTAGAAGGTGCTGCGCGCCAGCCCGGATTGCGAGAGGACGACTTCTACCGTGGGATTCTCCGCGGGATTATCCTGGAGGCAACGCGCCGCGATCGTCATGAATACATAGCGGGTACGCTCGCGCTTCGACAACGACCGATCCAGGGACTTGCGCCCCAGCATCTCTTCGAATCTCAGTGACGATGGTACGTCGCCCGCCCCGGCAAGCGAGTCTGCCGTCATCGACTTCCCCTCTCTCACATGTCAAGTCAGCGATTCTAACAAAGGCGGTCCTATGCCCCGCCCGCTTGGCCTATTGGCCGGTAAACACCGGTGCACGACGTTCAACAAAATGCGCGACACCTTCGCGGAAGTCATCGCTTCCGAGGCTTTTCACCATCTCGTCGTTGGCCAGGCGCACCGCTTCGGCCAGGGCCTGGAAAGGGGCCTCCCAGAGCTGCCGCTTCATCACGCGTAGCGAGCGCGGCGACACGTCGCGACCGAGCCGCATCGCGAAGGCATGTGCGCTGGCGCGGAAATCAGTGGCATCCGACAACTGGTGCACCAGCCCCATACGCAACGCCTCGTCCGCTTCCACCCTGCGCGACGTCATCAGCAGATCGGTCGCATGCGCGGCGCCGACGATCCTCGGCAGGATCCACGCCACGCCATGCTCGGCGACCAGCCCCCGCTTTGCGAATGCCGTCGTGAATACCGCCGAACGCGATGCGAGCCGAAAGTCGCTGTAAAGCGCGAGCACAAGCCCCAGGCCAGCGGCCGCACCGTTGACGGCGCTGATGATGGGCTTGCTGCAGGCGGGAAAGTAGGAATAGCGCGTCTGGTAGTCCGCCCGCCGGTTCATGTCGAACGTCCGCATGTGGCGCCGCGAGCGGATATCCTCGGGCGGCAAGCCTTCCAGCTGGGAAATGTCCATGCCGGCACAAAATGCCCGGCCCGCGCCAGTGACAAGGATGGTCCGCACCTCCGGGTCGGCATCGGCGTCGGCAATCGCCTGGTACAACTCCGCCTCCAGCCTGAACGTCAGCGCATTGAGCTGGTCCGGCCGATTGAGCTCGATCGTGGCAACGGCGTCCTGTACGACGTAGTTCAACTCTGTGTAGTCCATGTCGTGGCTTCCTCAGCTTGCGCCGACCAGGTTCCCGATGTGGTCGGCAGGTAATTGATATGAAACGGTATCGACAAACTCATGCAGGCCGTGCAGGCCGTTTTCCCGCCCGATGCCCGAGTCGCCGAAGCCGCCGAACGGTGCGTCGGGATTGAACGGCGCGCCGTTCACGTCGATCTGTCCCGCGCGCAACCGGCGTGCTACCGACCATGCGGCGTCGGGCATTGGCCCCCATACGCTGGCGGCGAGCCCGTAACGCGTGCCGTTGGCGATCTCCACGGCCTCGTCAACGTTGTCGTAGGCCAGCAGCACCAGCACCGGCCCAAACACTTCTTGCTGTGCGACCGGCATCGACGGATCCACATTGCCCAGCACTGTCGGCGCGAAGAAATAGCCGTGCGACGGCACCGGCAGCGCGTCGGGCCCACCTGCGACGACCGTCGCGCCATCCGCCAGTGCAGCGTCGACGAGGGACCGCACCCGCGCCAACTGGGACATCGAAGCCAGCGGGCCAAGCCGCGTCGCAGGATCCGAAGGGTCGCCCATGACGTAGGTCCTGACCTGTTCGCGCAGCATGGCAACGACTTCCGCGTAGCGTTCACGTGGCACGAGGAGCCGGCTCAGCGCCGAGCAGGTCTGACCGGAATTGAGCAGGCAATTGGCTAACGTGGCCTTGACTGCCGTTGCCAGGTCCGCATCCGGCAGGATCAGTGCGGCAGACTTTCCACCCAATTCCAAAGCGACGCGCTTGAGCTGTGCCCCCGCATCGGCGGCAATCCTGCGCCCCACCGAGGTAGAGCCGGTGAACGAGACCATGTCGATATCCGGGTGCCCGGCGAGCGCCGCGCCCACATTTTCACCGCGACCGTTGACAAGATTGAAAACCCCTGCCGGCAGCCCCGCCGACGCTACCGCATCGGCCAAAATGAGCCCGCTCGCGGGCGCCACCTCCGAAGGCTTGACGACCACGGTGCAGCCCGCGGCGAGCGCGCAAGCCACCTTGGCCGTGAGCTGATGCAGCGGATAGTTCCACGGTGTGATGCACGCCACCACGCCAGCCGGCAGCCGTTCTACGATCGAATGACCGATTCGCTCTGGCCGTGCCAGCGTCTCAGCCAGTTCCGCCTGGCGCCGCCACGCCCGGATGGGTACGTCGACCTGGATGCGCCGGCTCAGCTTGCCGGGCATGCCAACTTCGCGCGTGATGGCTTGCGCGAGTTCATCGGCGCGTTCGGCCAGCGCTTCGGCGATGCGCACAAGCGCGTTCGCTCGTACTTCGACCGGCGTCTGCGCCCAGGAACGCCCCGCGCTGCGCGCGCTCGCTACCGCAACATCGACGTCAGCACGCGAGCTGGCGCGCAACCTCGCATACACCGCTTCCGTATAGCTGTCGACGAGATCGATTTCCTCCGATCCCCCCGATTCAAACCACGCTCCAGCGGCGTAGGTATGGCAATGCTTCATCTCATGATCCCCGATGGCGCCCGCTAGGGGCCGTGCGAAATGGTTCAGGCAAAAAAGGGCTCAGGCGAAATGACACGCGACCCGCTGCGGCGCTCCCGAGCGCTGGATCAATGCGGGCACCGAACGCGCGCACTCGTCGCTCGCCATCCAGCAGCGCGTGCGGAAGCGGCAACCGGACGGCGGATCGGTCGGGCTCGGCAGATCGCCGGTCAGCACGCGCGGCTTGCGGGCGCGCTCGGCGTGAGGATCGGGAACGTTCGCGCTGTCGACCAGCGCCTGCGTATAGGGGTGACGCGGCGACTGCAGGACGTCGGCGGCGACGCCTGACTCGACGATGCGGCCCATGTACATCACCACGATGTCGTGCGAAACGTTTGCGACCACCGCCAGGTCGTGGGACACGAACACATACGACACCTTGAGTTCGTCCTGCAGTTCACGCAACAGGTTGACGACCTGCGCCTGGACGGATACATCAAGCGCCGACACCGGCTCGTCGCAGACCACCACGCGCGCGGGCCGCACCAGGGCGCGCGCGATGCCCACCCGCTGCAGCTGCCCGCCCGACAGCGAGTATGGGTAGCGCGACGCATGGCCGGCGTTCAGCCCGACGCGTTCGAGCATCGCGGCCGCGCGTGCGGTGCGCTCGCTTTTCGGCAGGTGCGCCTCGTGGATGTCGAGCGGCTCGCGCACGATCTCGCCAATGGTCAGCCGCGGGTTGAGCGCCGTATAGGGCGACTGGAACACCATCTGCACATCGCGCATGACCTCGCGCCAGCGCTCGCCTCGCAGAGTGGTGATGTCGATGCCGTCCACGTACAGGCTGCCCTCGGACGGCGGCAGGATACCGACCAGCATGCGCGACAGCGTCGACTTGCCGCAGCCCGATTCGCCAACGATGCCAAGCGTCCTCCCTGGCGCGAGCGACAGCGTCACGTCGTCGACCGCATCGAGCGTGAGCGGCTTTGCCGGCCACGGCTGCGGGATGCGGAAGCGCCGTCCGAGGCCGCTTGTGCACAGCACCGGCGTGTCGTCGTTGGAAGGCTTCACCTTCGGGAAATCATGCACGTTCTGCATATGGAACCTCGCCCGGTGGGATTCGGCACTGCGACGTTCGCCCGCCGGCAAACCGGATCGGCTGTGGCAGCTCGCTGGCGCAGGCGGCCACGGCCATCGGGCAGCGGGGATGGAAGGGGCAGCCCGGCGGCATTGCCTGCGGCGCCGGCGGCGCGCCGGAAATCGCGCGCAGCGCCAAGCCAGGCTGGTCGAGCCGCGGAATCGCCTTGAGCAGCGCACGCGTGTAGGGATGAGCAGGCGCGTCGAACACTTCGACCACGGGACCGGTCTCGACCGCCCGTCCCGCGTACATCACCAGCATCCGGTCCGCCATGCGCGCGACCACGCCCATGTCGTGCGTCACGATGAGGACGGCCATGCCGAGTTCGCGCTTCAGGCGCATCAGCAACTGCAGGATCTGCGCCTTGATGGTCGCGTCCAGCGCGGTGGTCGGCTCGTCGGCGATCAGGATGTCGGGCTCGAGCGCCAGCGCCATCGCGATCAGCGCGCGCTGGCGCATGCCGCCCGAGAACTCATGCGGATAGTGATGCACGCGCTCGTCGGGCGAAGGGATGCCGGTCAGCTTCAGCAACTCGACCGCACGCCGCATCGCCGCGCCGTACCCAAGGCCGCGATGCACCATCAGCGTCTCGGCGATCTGGAAGCCGACTGTCGTGCACGGATTGAGCGCAGCGAGGGCATCCTGGCTGATCAGTGCCATCCGTTCGCCGCACAGGCGCCGGCGCGCGGCCGGCGCAAGATTATGGATGGGCTGCCCGCAAAGCGAGATGCGCCCGCTGGTGTGCGTGGTGCCAGGCAAGAGGCCCATCACCGCCTGCGCCATCGTCGACTTGCCGGAGCCCGATTCACCGATGACCGCGAACACCTCGCCGCGCGCGACCGTGAAGGACAGGTCGCGCACCACCCGCACGTCGTCCGTGCGGGTGCGGAACGACACGTCCAGGTCGGCAACCTCGAGCACCGGCGCATCGGACGGTTCACGTAGCGTGGACACGGTCATTTCGCCGAAACCTTGACCGTGGCCAGGTCGAAATTGTCACCGAAGCGGGCATCCCACTGCAGCCGCTTCGAGAAGCCGTAGATCGATGCGGCCTGCCACACCGCAGCGACGTAGTAGCGGTCGTTCACGAGCTTCTGCGCGGCCTTCCAGTCCTCGGTACGCTTCGCATCGTCCATCTGGCTCCCCGCCTGCGCGGCCAGCCGGTCAAACTCGGGATCGTTGGTCACGCTGAGTGGCGAGACCGAATTGAGGAACGAGTTGATCTTGCTCGCATCGCCTTCGCCGAAGTCCCAGCCGATGATGTAGAAGGGGCCGCCGCTCTTCGTCTGCATCAGGCTGATCAGACGCCCCCACTCCATTACCTGGGGCTGGATCTTGAACCCGGTCGAGTTGAGCTGCGCGTTGATCGCCTGATAGATATCGCGGTCATTCACATAGCGCCCGTCTGACGTATAGGTCTTCAGCTCAATGGGTTTGCCCCCGAGCACCGCCTTCGCCGCCTTGCGGTCAGTCTGGTATGGCTTGATCGACTTGTCATACTGCACGACAGTCGGCGCCATCGGCACCGCCAGGACGCGGCCGTATTTGCCCAGCAGGTGCGTGACGATGTTGTTGATGTCCAGCGATTCGGCAAAGGCCTTGCGCACCTTGATGTCGTTGAACGGTGGCTTGCGCGAGTCGAGCAGCAGGGTGTGCACCAGGCCGTCCATACTGGTGATGACCTTGGTGTTCTGCGCCTTCTCGATGCGATCGACATCGGCAATCGGCACGCGCTGGATGATATCCACCTCGCCCTGCAGCAGCGCGTTCACACGCGTTCCGTTTTCGGGAATGAACGTGTAGCGTCCGCTGGTCGCATCCGGCTTCTGGCCCCAGTAGCCGGGGTTGCGCTCGAGCGTCAGCGAGGTGCCCCTGCGCCATTCGGCCAGCTTGTACGGGCCGGAGCCCATTGGCTTGTCATTGACTTCCTGCTGGCTGTGTGATTCGAAATAGTGCTTCGGTACGATGAACACGCGGCCACTGCCGCCGATCGGCTGCATGCGACGCGGCAACAGCGGATCCGGCGTCTTGGTCCGGATCTGCACCGTGGCCGGATCGACGATGATCACCTCGGCAACCGACGCGAGCTGCGGCGCGTGCAGTGAGTTCGTCGCCGGATTGAGGATGCGGTCGATCGAATACTTGACGTCATCCGCGGTCAGCGGCTTGCCATCCTGGAACCTGACGTCGCTGCGCAGCTTGAATTCCCACAACGTCGGCTCCTTGAGCGCGTAGGACGTTGCCAGGTTGGGCAGCAGCTTGCCGGTCTTGGGATCCAGCACCAGCAGCGTGTCGTAGATCTGGCTGATGATCGCCAGGTCGGGACCATTGGCGGTGCGTGCCGGATCGAGTTGGTCGATACCGCCCGACAGCGCGATGCGCACGTCCGTGCCTGCCGCGTACGCAGGTGGCGTGGTGGCCAGGCCGGCCGATATGGCCAGCGCCAGCCCAAGCGTACGGCAGGCGCGCAGCGCTGCCCTGCGCATGGCTGTCGTTTCGACAAAGTCTCCCGTTTTCATGACCTTCTCCTTGGAGGTGAACAGCTTGGTTGGCGGAGCGGACCCGGCGTCTTCAGCGCCGGTTGACTTTCGGATCGGATATGTCGCGCACCTGCTCGCCAAGCACGTTGATCGACAGTACGAGCAGGAAAATGCAGGAGCCCGGGAACACGGTGAGCCACCAGGCGGTCTCCATATAGTCACGGCCTTCGCTCAGCATGCGCCCCCAGGTCGGCGAATCGGTCGGTACGCCAAGGCCGACGAAGCTCAGCCCGCTCTCCATGACGATGGCGGTGCCGAAGGCGAAGGTCGCGAGCACCAGCACGTTGGGCAGCACGTTGGGCAGGATGTGCCGGAACAGCACGCGCCAGATGCTGCCGCGCATGACCAGCACCGCTTCGACGTATTCGAGCTGCCGGATCTGGTTGGTGTCCGAGTAGGTGACGCGGGCGAAGCGCACCCAGGTGCCGAGCCCGATCACCGCGATCACCAGCGGCACGCTCGGGCTCAGGATGCCGACGATCGTGATGGCCAGCAGGAAGAACGGAAACGACAGCTGGATGTTCGACAGGTACAGCAGCAGCACCGCGAAGCGCCCGCCGCGGTAGCCGGCCAGGATGCCCGCGCCAATCCCGGCCACGGCCGCCAGCGAGACCGCGCAAACCGACACGAACAGCGCGGGCCACGCACCCATCACCAGCAACGACAGCACGTCGCGGCCGAGCGCGTCGGTGCCGAACCAATAGCGCCCTTCGGCGCCGATCGTGCCAGGCGGCAGCAGCCGGCTGCCGAGATCCTGGAAGGTGGGGTCGAACGGCGTCAGCGCATCTCCCGCAATTGCCGCGACCAGCGTGAGGGCAATGAAGGCTGCGCACAGCAGCATGGCGACCGGCTGGTGCGCGAGGCGCCGGCTCAGCCGTCGCCATGCCGGCGCAGGCAAAGCGGATGTGGTGGTGGATATCATGCTTGCCTCAATCTCGGATTGACGATGCGGATGACGATCTCGACGAGCACGGTAAGCACCGCGAAGATCACCGCCACGTAGGCCACGACGCCCTGGGTGATAGGGAAGTCCCGGCGCTGTATCGATTCGATCGCGAGCCGGCCGATGCCCGGCCAGGAGAACACCGTCTCGGTCAGCACGGCCCCGCCGAACAGCGAGCCGATCTCGAGCGCGATCAGCGCCAGCACGGGCACGATGCCGTTGCGCATCACCGTGCGGAAGATCACGCGGCGCTCAGGCATTCCCTTCGCCCTGGCCGCATTGACGTAGCTCGATGGCAAGACTTCGAGCATCGACGAACGGGTGAGCCGCGTGACACTGGGAAACACATACAGCGCGAGCGTGAGCGACGGCAACACAAGGTGCTGCCATCCGCCGATGCCGTAAGTCGGCAGCCAGCCCAGCCCGACCGCGAAGACCTGGATCATCAGCAGGCCCATCCAGAACGACGGCACCGACGCGCCCAGCACGCTGATCACCTGGACCGAGCGATCGAGCAGGCCGCCGCGCCGCGTGGCGGCCAGCACACCAAGTGGAATGGCGAAGACCAGTGCGATGGCCAGCGCGCTCGACGCAAGCAGCGCCGTGTTGGGCAGGCGGCGCATGATGATCGCCGTCACGGTGTCACCATCGAAGTAGGAGTTGCCGAACTCGCCCCTGGCCGCGCCTTGCATGTAGTTCATGTACTGGCGTGGCAGCGGCTGGTCCAGCCCGAGCTGCTTCTGCATGGCGAGGCGCTGTTCGGCGGTCGCGTCCTGCGGCAGGATCTGCGCGGTCGGATCGCCGCTCATGCGCACCATGAAGAATGTCAGCGTGACCGCCGTGATGACGACCGCGAGCCCCAGTCCGATCTGCTTGCTGATCAGGTTCAGCATGGCGTCAGCTCCCGGCGGCTGTCTTGCCGTCGGCGTAATACTGCGTGCGCCACTGGATGCCGGCGCTGGGCCCCTGCTCTTTCACGCGGCGCGCGAACTCGCCGCGCGCCTCGTCGTCCATGAACGACAGGTACGCCGCCGTCTCCACCCAGCTGTCGATATGCGCAGCCATGCCTTGCGTCTCGTAGGCGCGGTTGATGCCGACCTTGTTGATCGTCACCGCGGCAGGCGGCAGCCGCAACAGCTTCTGCGTCAGCGATGCCACCGCGGCGTCCAGCCCGTCGTCCGGCACTACCGTGCTGACGATGCCCATGCGCAGCGCTTCTGGCGCGGTGAACTGCCGGCCGGTCAGCAGGATGTCCTTGGCGATCTTGTGGTTGACCAGCCAGGGCACCATCATGAATGCCGGCCCTTCGCCGAAAAGGATCTCGGGCTCGCCCAGCGTGCAGCTTTCGGTGGCGATCGTGAAGTCGCACGGCAGCACCAGTTCGAACGCGCCCCCCATGCAGTAGCCGTGGATCGCCGCGATCACCGGCTTCTTGCAGCGCCACACCGCCCAACGCGCGCGGTTCGCGATTTCGTGCAGCGAGTGCAGCCGGTCTTCGTGCGAGCGCTCTCCCATCTGGAGCGACAGGTCGAAGCCCGCCGAGAAGGCGCGGCCATTGCCGCGCAACACCACCGCGCGGCAGGCGGGATCCGCGCTCGCTTCGCTGACGCGGTCACCCACAAACGCGTAGATTTCCGGCGTGAGCGCGTTGAGTTTTTCCGGACGGTTGAACGTGATGGTCAGCACGTTGTCCCGCATTTCGGTAAGCGGCATCGGGATAGTCACGTCGGCTCCTTTTCGGTGATGGTGATGGCGGCGTCAACGGGAACCAGTTCCCGGCCGACTACCATCACGGGGTTGCATTCGACGCTGTCGATGACGGGATCGGATCCCAGGGCGGCGTCAAGCTGATTGAGCAGGTCGGCAAGCGCATCGGCGGGCACGGCGGGCTCGCCACGGAACTCGCCCCAGGCACGCGCACTGGTGAGGCGTGCCAGTGCGCGCGACACGCGTTCTGGCGTGGCTGGCAGCAGCACCACGGCAACGTCGTTGAACGCTTCGGTCAGCACGCCGCCAAGACCAATCAGGCCAAGCGACGCCAGTGACACGTCGCGCCGCACGCCAACGATCAGCTCGCGGCGGCGGCCCAGGTCGCGCGTGACGGTAAAGCCGTCGAGCGCGGCGGCACCGAGCGCCTGCGACACGCTGTGGGAAATCGCGCGCGCCGCGTCGCGCACCGCGCCGGCATCGCCCAGGCCGGTGCGTACGCCACCAATGTCGCTCTTGTGCGCGACGCCAGGCAGGATCGCCTTGACGACGACCGGATATCCGATCCGTTCCGCCTGCGCTACGGCCGCCTCGGGCGACTCCGCCGTGAGCACCTCGGGCAGCTTCACGTCGTGGCGCGCCAGCAGGCGGTACGCGGCGACTTCGGACGAGTAGTCCTGCGACGGCACCGCGGACGTGGCGGCCGCTGCCGGCAGCGGTGCCACCTGGCGCTGCGGCAGCGCTTCACCGGCGCGTGCCAGATAGCGGCCGCGCCGCCGCAACGCCGCGAGCGCGACGCCGACCGATTCGATCGATTCCAGGCACGGCACCCCGGATTGGCGCATCGCAGTGAACGACGGATGCGCGCGGTCAGCGTAAGGCGTGTAGAAGACCAGCGGCTTGCCGAGCTTCGTCTGCAAGGCGCCGAGCAACGGCGCGGCGCTGGCGTAGTCGTGCGGGCTTTCCTTGCCGAGCACGCCGCCCTTCCACAGCCCGTAAAGCCCGTAATTGACGGCGGCATCGAACGACGGGCAGGCGCGCATCACCAGTTCGGTCAGCGACGAGAACAGGCTCGGATCGTTGATGTAGGCGCCGGTCATGTCGACCGGATTCCGCTTTGGCGCCCACGACGGCAACAGGCCGGACAGTGTCTCGACCACCGCTGCCGGGAATTCGGGCACGCGCAGGCCCACGGACTCCACCTCGTCGGTGCAGACGGTCGAGTGGCCACCGCCCGAGCCGACAATTGCGACATCGTCCCCCATCATCGGCGGGCAGCGCATCAGCGCCTCGGCCGCTGGCAGCAGATGCTCCAGCTGGCTCACCTCGACCATGCCCGCCTCGTCGAAGAGCGCCTGGTAAACCCGTTCGGATGACGACAGCGACGCGGTGTGCGATTGCGCCGCGCGCCGTCCCGCCGAGGTGCGCCCGCCCTTGAGCACGACGATCGGCTTCTTGCGGGAAACCCGCGCGCAGGCTTCGAAGAACGCATCACCGCTGCCGGGCCGCAGGCCTTCCAGGTAGACCGCGACCACGCGCGTGTCGTCGTCCTGGCCAAGGTAGTCGATGTACTCGTGCATCGGGATGTCGGCCTGGTTGCCGAAGCCAACGAAGCAGGAGAACCCGAGATCGTGCTTGCGTGCCTGGTCCCACAGCGTGACCGCGACATTGCCGCTTTGCGACACCAGCGCAACCGGGCCGGCCGGCAGCGGCGTGATCTCGGTCAGGTTCAGCCCGACATGCAGGTTGGCCAATCCCATGCAGTTCGGCCCGACGATGCGCATGCCATGCGCGTTGCAGGCACGCACCATCTCATCTTGCAGCCGCTCGCCTTCCTCGCCCATCTCGGCGAAGCCCGCGGTGAACACCACCGCGAATGCAGCGCCGCGCGCGGCAACCGCCTCAAGCACCGCCGGCGTCTGCGCGGGGCCCAGCAGATTGAAGGCGACATCGATATCGCCCGGTAGATCGTCCGGCTCGGTGTGGATCGTCAGGCCGTCAAGCTCGCCGGCCTGCCTGCCGAGCAGCGAGATCCGCCCGGCGAAGCCGGCGTCAAGCAACGAGCGCAGGAACTTGTAGCCGGCCTTGTCGGTGTCCCGGGATACGCCCAGCAACGCGACGTGACGTGGCCGGAAGAGGCGCTGCAGAGGATGCGTGGTAGTCATGTTCGGATCAGGCTCCAGGATGTTCGGCGGACAACGGGTTGGCCAAGGCAGGCTGGTCCGCGAAGCGCGGCGCCCGCTTCTCGAGGAACGCGGCAATCCCTTCGCGGGCGTCGTCGCCTTGATGCAGGATGTGGGCGGTCTCGGCCTCGTAGCGCTCGGCGCGCACGCTGCCCTCGCGCAGGCCGAGGTTGAACCCCGACTTCACCGCCTGCACGACCGCCGGCGAGCGCGATGCGATCACTTCGGCGAGCGCGATGGCTTCGGCAAGCGCCCCGCCATTTGGCACCAGCCGTGACACCAGGTCGCAGCTCGCGGCGTCATAGGCGCTCATCGGGGTCGCGGTCAGCATCATTTCGAGCGCTCGCGTCGGCGCAATCAACTGCGGCAACCGGTACAGCTGGCCGCCCTCGGGCAGGATGCCGAGGCGTGCGCCCGGCGAGCCGAACACCGCGTTATTGCTGGCGATGCGCAGGTCGCAAGACAGCGCGAGCATGAAACCCGCCGCCCAGCAGTGGCCATTGATCGCCGCGAGCACCGGCTTCTTCATGGTCAACGGCCGCACGAACGGCGCCTCGCCGACAGTGCTGCGGGCATGCGCACCTGAAGCAAGTTCCTTCAGGTCGTGCCCGCTCGAAAATGCAAGGTCGCCGGCGCCAGTGACGACCACGACGCGAATGCGCGGATCCGCCTCTGCCTCGTCGAATGCGGCGAGCAACGCTACTGACATGGCCTCGTCGAACGCGTTGCGGATGCGTTCATTGCAGATAGTCAGGATGCGGATCGCATTGCGCGTTTCCGCCCGGATTTCACCCATGGCTGTGTGCTCCGTTGAAATTGAACTGCGTGTTCGTTTTTATACTTCGTGTGTTTTTATGGATTCTATGTACACAAATATGGGCCTTCCATCAGCGTTAACCCGGCCAGGCCGCTAATGGTTCAGAGAGGCAAATCGGGCTGTTGTCGGGCCAGGCTGGCTTGGTCGGCGCAGCGGTGGCAAGCGGAAGGTTGCGTCGAGCCGGAGGGAGGTCTGCTCGATCCAGTCACGGCTGGAGCGCAAAGAGAGGCCGATGGAACGGCCCCTGAGTGGGTTGAGTGGTATGGCGGCCCCGACGGCCTGGGGCAGGAATGCGCGAGGGATCTGCCAAATCAGGATGCCACCGAACTACATGTCGCTGCGCCTGGCAGCGACATGCATTCAGGGATCCTGGCGCATTTAGTAAGGGTAGTGAACAGGGAAATAGCCAGGGCGCATTGCGCTAGCGCGCCGTCCATCCCCTGCGAAACGAAAGAAAGCCGGGCACAAGCCGCACGTTCACGAGGCAAACCATGCGCGCACGATTTCCGGATTTGCCTTCATCCAGTCGCGCGCGACAGCCGCCGGCGGCTTCCGGTCGACGACGATCTGCCGTTCAAGGTCCGTCACGACTGGAATCCCCAGCTGGATCCGCGACACCACGGTACGCGTGCGCGCGGGCCACGATTCCCAGACGGCCTTACGCACCACCACCACCGCGCGGTCCGTGCCAAAGAATCCCGCGGGCTCGTCGAGCACGCGCACCGGGTACAGCGCGTTGAGGTACTGCGGCTGCCACAACGGCATCACCATCCATTTGCCGGACGCGGAAGCGTTTGCCAGCCGCTTCGCCCATTCGTCGGGCTTGCCCAGCTTCAACTGGTAGCCGGCGGATTCGAGGCCGTAGCGCTGCATGATTTCTGCGGATCCGACCATCAGGCCCGATCCCGGGCCCACGCCGACGATTTCCTTGTCCATGCGGGCGATGACATCGGGCTTCTTCAGGTCATCCACCGAACGCACCACCGATGCCGGCACATGGGCCGGTACTGCCCAATACAGGCGGGCCCCCTCGTAAAGCGTGGCCGCCTCAACCAGCTGGCTGGCAAGTGGTGCCTGCAGCTTGCCATGCGCATGCGGCAGCCAGGAGGCGACAAGCATATCGACCTCCCCCTTGCCAAGGCGATCGTATATGGCCGGATGATTGCCTTCCGTCACCTTGACGCCATGGCCAAGGTCCTCGAGCACGGCCTGTATCACGGCGCCGGTCGCCACGTAGAAGGTCAGGTTGATCTGGCCCATCGTGATGGGCGCGGCGGACTGCGCATGGACCGGGCCAAAGCCGCAACAAAGGGCCAGTGCGACACCAAGAGATTTCCAGAGGCGTTTGAGCATTCGATTCTTCCTTTCACAAGCCGTTGGAGGCCGAGCGGGTTGGCCTCTTGCACGCGCGGCACTCGCGGCGTGTCGCTGGACCGCAGCCTGAACAGTAAGAGAGCCAGGCCGATCCCGGTAATGAAAAGACTGGATTGACCGATAACGGTTGCGACAACCGCACCGGCCCCTGCGTCAGTGCCCAGGCGATCACCCCCACCGTTAAGCCACCTCGTTAAGCCACCCCGGAAACCCGCCTAATTTCCTCCGCAACGATCGCGATCAACGCCTCGGCCGCCGTGCTCAGCGGCCGTTGCGGATGGCTCACGCAAACCAGATGCCGCACGATGCGCGGCGCAATGATGGTATGCATCCGCAGCCGTCCCTCTTCCACGGCGCGCAGCACCACGATGCGCGGCAGCACAGTGGCAAAGCGCGTCGCTTGCACGAACTGGACGATGGTGCCGAGGATGTCGATCTCGAACTTCGGCGCAAGGGTGACGTCCTGCGCCTGCGTCGCCGTGTCCAGCACCACGCGCAGGCCATGCCGCTTGGTCGGCAGCACCAGTTCCAGTCCTGGCAGCTTCGCCATCTCTACCGATTCCGGCAGTTCGGGGCCGTGTTCGACGCTGGTCACCAGCACCATTTCCTCGTCGTGCAGCGGTTGCACATGCAGCGCCGGCCGGCCGCGCTGGCGATGCACCACGGCCGCGTCAAGCTGGCCGGCGGAAACGAGATCGATCAGCGCGGCACTGAAGCCGTCCGCCACGGATACCTCTACGTTCGGATAGCGCGCATTGAAGCGGGCCAGGGATCCCACCAGCACGCTCTCCGTCTCGGAGGCCACCATGCCAAGCGTGATGCGGCCGGCCATCTGCTCCTCGCGCTGCATCATCTGCTGCCGCGCGCCGGCGATGTCGCGCACGATGGGCAGGAACAGGCGGTACATCATGCGACCCGCAGCAGTCGGCACCATGCCGTGCGGGATGCGGTCGAACAGCTTCTGTCCGAACTCCTCTTCCAGCCGCGCGATCTGCATGCTGAGCGCCGGCTGCACGATATTCAGGCGCTTGGCCGCGCGCGTGACGGAGCCGTCCTCGAACAGCGCGATGAAGTACTGGATTTGCTTAAGGTCCATGGGTTGGTATCAATGGCATTGTCGTTCCGGCATCAATTTTAGTGATGAAGCAAGGGCGGCTCGCGATGGCGAAAACTTGGGCATTTAACCAGCTTACTGCGCATCCGCTTGTCTCCGGGAAGACCCTTATCCATCATCAACAATGATGAACTTAATCAGAAATCAATATTAGATCTTATATCGAGATGTCACTAATCTCCGTTTGACGTTGCACGGCCCCATCGCCTTCCGGCGCGGTTCCGTCGCACGGAACGGAGTCGCGAATGAAAAGATTCGATGCTGGCGAAACGACCAGCACGGTGGAGACACAGCAGACCCGGCCGGCGCCACATGTCGGCCGCCCGATGCCGCGCGTCGAGGACGCCGCCATCCTGACCGGCCGCGGCCGCTACGCCGACGACCTCGGCGTCAGGCCCGGCACCCTGCACGCCGCCATCCTGCGCTCGCCGCACGCGCATGCCGAACTCGGCGCCATCGACTGCGCCGCCGCGTTGCAGGCGCCGGGCGTGCGTGCCGTGCTGACGGGGGCCGACCTGCCTTCCTGGTCGAAGCCCTTCGTGGTGGGCGTGAAGGCGCCGATGGAACAGTGGGCACTGGCCATGGAGCGCGTGCGCTACGTGGGCGAGCCGGTGGCCGTGGTGGTGGCCGAGAGCCGCGCACTGGCGGAGGATGCGCTCGATCTCATGCGGGTGGAGTACCGCGTGTTGCCGCCGGTGGTGTCGATCGAGGCCGCCATCGCCGACGACGCGAGCGTGCTGCATCCCGGTCTCGGCAGCAACGTGGCCAGCGACCGCCATTTCCGCTACGGCGACCCCGAGGCCGCCTTTGCCGCCGCGCCGCACCGCGTGGCGCTGACCGCCCATTACCCGCGCAACACATGCACGCCGATCGAGTGTGGCGTGGTGGTTGCCGAGCACTTGCCAGGCAACGAGGGCTACCAGGTCACTTCCAACTTCATGGGGCCGTTCTCGCTGCATGCCGTGATGGCGATGGCGCTGCAGGTCCCGGCCAACCGCCTGCGCCATGTCGCGCCGCGCGACTCGGGCGGCAGCTTCGGCGTCAAGCAGGCGGTGTTCCCCTACGTGGTGCTGATGTGCCTTGCCTCGCGCAAGGCGGGCGCGCCGGTGAAATGGGTGGAAGACCGGCTCGAGCACCTGAGCGCCGCCACGTCTGCCACCGCGCGGCTTTCCACCCTGGAAGCCGCGGTCGAGGCGGACGGCCGCATCGTCGCGCTCTCGTACGACCAGCTCGAGGATTGCGGCGGCTACCTGCGTGCGCCGGAGCCCGCCACCTTCTACCGCATGCATGGCCTGCTGACCGGTGCCTACTCGATCCCGAACCTGTTGGTGCGCAACCGCGTGGTGCTGACCAACAAGACACCGACCGGCCTCGTGCGCGGTTTCGGCGGGCCGCAGGTGTACTTCGCGCTGGAGCGGCTGGTGCAGCGGATCGCGGTGGAGCTGGGCCTGGATCCGCTCGACGTCTACCGCCGCAACTTCGTGCCCGCCGATGCCTTTCCCTATCGCGCGGCGGCGGGCGCGCTGCTCGACTCCGGCAACTACCAGCTGGCGCTGTCGCGCGCGCTGGAAGCGGGCGACTACGGTGAACTCACTCGCCGCCGCGACGCCGCGCGCGCCGAGGGCAGGCTGTACGGCATCGGCTTCGCGGCCATCGTCGAGCCCTCGGTGTCGAACATGGGCTATATCACCACCGCGACGCCGGCCGAGGCACGCCGCAAGGCGGGCCCGAAGAACGGCGCCATCGCCAGCGCCACGGTCAGCGTGGACCTGCTCGGCGGCGTGGTGGTGACCATCGCGTCCACGCCGGCGGGACAGGGCCACATGACCGTGTCGGCGCAGGTCGTGGCCGACGTGCTCGGCATCGATCCGGGCGACGTCGTGGTCAACGTCGAGTTCGACACGCACAAGGATGCGTGGTCCGTGGCCGCCGGCAACTATTCCAGCCGCTTCGCCGGCGCCGTGGCCGGCACCGTGCACCTGGCCGCCACGCGCGTGCGCGACAAGCTGGCGCGCATCGTGGCCTCGCACCTGGGCTGCGACCCGGCCGAACTGGTCTTCGCGGATGGCCGCATCGTGCGCCGGGGCGCGCCCGATACCGCCCTGCCCTTTGCGCGCGCGGCCAGTAACGCGCCGCATTGGTCGCCGCAGCTGCTGCCGGCCGGTGAGGAGCCCGGCCTGCGCGAAACCGTGTTCTGGTCGCCCCCCAACCTCGACGCTCCGGACGAGCAGGACCGCGTCAACACCTCCGCCTGCTACGGCTTTGCCTTCGACCTGTGCGGCGTCGAGATCGACCGTGCCACCGGACGCGTGCGCATCGACCGGTACGTAACCGCGCACGACGCCGGCAAGCTGCTCAACCCGGCGCTGGCCGACGGCCAGATCCGCGGCGCCTTCGCGCAGGGGCTGGGCGCGGCGCTGATGGAGGAGTTCCGCTACGGCCCGGACGGCAGCTTCCAGTCCGGCACGCTGGCGGACTACCTGATGCCGACCACGTGCGAGGTGCCCGACCCGCTCATCGTCCACCTGGAGACGCCGAGCCCGTTCACGCCGCTCGGTGCCAAGGGCCTCGGCGAGGGCAACAACATGAGCACGCCGCCATGCGTCGCCAACGCGGTGGCCGATGCGCTCGGCGTGCGCGACATCCGCCTGCCGCTCACGCCCGCCAGGGTGATGGCGATGATCGGCTTCGACGACCCGCCGCCATCGCGTCCGGAACTGGCCGAGGCAGCAAGAGAGGCCTCGGCAAACAACAAGAGCGGCGGCAAGGGCGGCAAGGCCCTGAGCGCGCGCGGCACCGTCGACCTGGACGCCACGCCCGAGGCCGTCTTCGCCGTCCTGCTCGACCCGCAGGCGCTGGCCAAGGTCGTGCCGGGCTGCCACGCGCTCGTGCCCATCGGCGACAACCGCTATCGCGCCGACGTGACCGTGGGCGTGGGCATGATCAAGGCCCGCTACGAAGCCGAGATCGCGCTGTCCGACCTGGAGCCGCCGCATCGGTTGCGGCTCGCGGGCGCGGGCCTGTCGTCGCTCGGCAGCGCGCGCGGCGCGGGCCTGGTCGAACTGGCCCCGCACGGTGCCGGCACCCGTCTCACCTATGACTACGAGGCCGAGGTGTCCGGCAAGGTCGCCGCGGTCGGCGGCCGCATGCTCGAAGGCGCGGCCAAGGTGGTGCTGCGCCAGCTGTTCGAATCGCTCGGCCGCCAGGCCGGGGGCAAGCCCGCGCGCAAGCCGGGCTGGATCGCGCGCCTGCTGGCGCTCCTGGGAGTCCGTCGATGAAACCCGCCGCATTCGACTACCTGCGCGCCGAATCCGCGCAGCATGCGCTGGAAGCGCTGGCCCATGCCGGCGAGGGTGCCCGCGTGCTGGCCGGCGGCCAGTCGCTGATGGCCGTGCTGAACATGCGCCTCGCGCAGCCGCAACTGCTGGTCGACATCTCGCGCACCCCTGACCTGGATACCGTGCGCGTGGAAGACGGCCATCTGGTGGTGGGCGCTGCCGCCACGCAAGGCAGCGTGGAATGGCGCCCGTCATTGGCCAGCGAGGTGCCGCTGCTCGCGCTCGCCTTCCCTCATATCTCGCATTTCCAGATCCGCAACCGCGGCACCGTGTGCGGCTCCATCGCCCACGCCGATCCGAGCGCCGAGCTGCCGCTGGTGCTCACCGCGCTCGGCGGCGAGGTGGTGCTGCGCTCGCTGCGCCGGCGCCGCGTGCTGCCGGCCGCCGAGTTCTTCCGCGGCATGCTGATGACGGCGCGCGAGCCCGACGAGCTGGTGGAAGCGGTGCGCTTCCCGCTTCGGCGCCCCGGCGCGCGCTACGGCTTTGCGGAGTTCTCGGCCCGGCATGGCGACTTCGCGCTGGCGGCGTGCGCCGCCAGCGTCACGGACGACGCCATTGCGCTGGCCGTGGGCGGCGTGGCTGACCGGCCGGTGCTCGAGACCTGGCCACGCCTGCAGGGCAAGGCGCTGGCCGAGGCAATCAACGATTTCAGCTGGAAGCTGGGCGCGCAGGACGACGCCCATGTCAGCGCGCAGTACCGCCGCCACCTGGTGCGGCAACTGGGCATGCGCGTAATCGAGGAGGCAAGATGAGCAAGACCCCCCACGGCGCACCTTTGGGTGCGCCCCCGGTGATGCGGCGCGATGAGCGCCAGCGCATCACCCTGACCCTGAACGGCACCGAACGCAGCGGCCTATGCGCGCCGCGCGAGCTGCTGTCCGACTTCCTGCGCCATGAGCTCGGCGCCACCGGCACCCACGTCGGCTGCGAGCACGGTGTCTGCGGCGCATGCACGGTGCGGGTGGACGGCGTCGCCGCGCGTTCCTGCCTGATGCTGGCGGTGCAGGCCGATGGCCGCGCCATCGATACCGTCGAAGGACTGGCCCCGCGCGAAGGCCTGGGCGACCTGCAGGAAGCCTTCCGCCGCCACCATGCGCTGCAGTGCGGCTTCTGCACGGCCGGCATCCTGATGTCGTGCGCGGACTACCTGGAGCGGGTGCCCGAGCCGACCGAGGCGCAGGTGCGCGACATGCTGTCCGGCCACCTGTGCCGCTGCACGGGCTACACGCCGATCGTCGCCGCCGTCCTCGACGTGGCCGCCAGCCGCGCGCGCTTGCGCCGGATTGCGGCACCCCTTGCCGAGGAGCACTGCGATGCTTGATCTCGGCCGCACCTTCCTGCAAAGCGTGGAGCGCAGCCCCCACGCCCCCGCCATCGTCGACGGCGACCTGCTGCTGACCTACGAGCAATGGCTTGCGCGCATTCGCGGCGTGGCCGCCGGCTTGCTCGACCTGGGCCTGCAGCCGGGCGACCGCGTGCTCGCCATCCTGCAGAACCGCTGGGAGATGGCGACCCTGCACTGGGCCTGCCAGTTCGCCGGCCTGGTCATCGTCCCGCTGAACTGGCGCGCCAAGCCGGACGAACTGGACTACTGCGTGCGCGACGCCGGCGTGAAGGCGCTGGTGTTCGAGCCGGTCAGCGCCGACGCAGTGCTGGACAGCCCCGCCGCGCAGGAAATCCCCTGCATCGCGCTGGACGGCGCGCCGGGCGGCTCGCTGTCGTTCGACACCCTGCTCCGTGCCACGCCCCGCCGGGACAGCACGCAGGCTGAAGCCGGCGACATCTCGCTCATGCTGTACACCTCCGGCACCACCGGCAAGCCAAAAGGTGTTCCACGCCGCCACCGGCAGGAACGCGCAGCCGCGCTGGCGCATGTTGCGCAGAACCTGTACCGGCGCGGCGAACGGACGCTGGGCGTAATGCCGCTGTACCACACCATGGGCGTGCGGTCCCTGCTGGCCATGGCGCTGGTGGACGGCCTATTCGTCTGCGTGCGGCGCTGGAGCGCGTCGCAGGCGCTGCAGGCCATCGCCGGCCATCGCGTCAGCTGCCTCTATCTCGTGCCCACGCTCTACCATGACCTGCTGGCCGAGCCCGGTTTCGACAGCAACGATGTGTGCACCGTCACCAAGCTCGGCTTCGCCGGCGCCGCCATGAACGATGGCCTGCTGACCCGGCTCGAGCACGCGTTCCGACCGGAGTTGTTCGTCAACCACTACGGCTCGTCCGAGGTCTACACCTTCAGCGTCGACCAGCACGCGGCACGCAAACCCGGCAGTGCGGGCCGCGCCGGCCTCAACACGCGGCTGCGCGTGGCGCGGCTTGACGCGGCCTCGCCGGACGAACTGGCCGCGCCCGGCGAGGAAGGCCAGATCATCGCCGACCTGCGCGGCGACGAGGCCTTCGAGGGCTACTGGAACCGCGACGACGCCAATGCCAAGTCCCTGCGCGACGGCTGGTACTTCACCGGCGACATCGGCTACCTCGACGCTGACGGCGACCTGTTCGTCACCGGGCGGGTCGACGACATGATCATCAGCGGCGGCGAAAACATCTCGCCCGCCGATATCGAATCGGTGCTGTCCCTGCACCCCGCCGTGGACGAGGTGGCGGTGGCCGGCGTGCCCGACGCCCGCTGGGGCCAGAAGGTGGTGGCCTTCGTCAAGCCGCGCGGCTGTGTCGACGCGGGCGCGCTCGACGACTACTGCCGCGGCTCCGACCTCGTCAACTTCAAACGCCCGCGCGACTACGTGTTTGTCGCCGACATCCCGAAATCGCCGGTCGGCAAGATCCTGCGCCGCAAGCTGTCGGCGGGCGAATACAGCGCACTTTCCTCTCTTCCCCACAGCGACCCCATCAAGGAGTAACGACATGACCCAGGCCTTCGCACTGACCCATCCCGACCAGCAGCGCCTGCAGGACCTCGACGGTTTTTCCGTGGAGATCGACCCGGCCCGCGAGCGCGCGGACATCATCCTGCACCGCCCGCCTTACAACGTGATCTCGATGGCGGCCCGCGACCAGTTGCGTGCCGTGTTCGAGGCGCTGGACGCCGATGACCGCGTGCGCGTCATCGTGCTGCGCGCGCAGGGCAAGCATTTCTCCAGCGGCGGCGACATCCGCGGCTTCCTGGAAGCGTCGCCGGAGCATGTGTCGAAGCTCGCGTGGAACGTGGCGGCGCCGGCGCGCTGCAGCAAGCCGGTGATCGCGGCCAACCAGGGCTACTGCTTCGGCGTGGGCTTCGAACTGTCGCTGGCATGCGACTTCCGCATCGCCACCGCCACCACGGAATACGCGCTGCCCGAGCAGAAGCTCGGCCAGATTCCGGGATCCGGCGGCTCGGCGCGCTTGCAGAAGATGGTGGGCGTGGGCCGCACCAAGGACATCGTCATGCGCTCGCGCCGCATCCCGGGGCGCCAGGCGTACGAGTGGGGCATCGCCGTGGATTGCGTCGCTGACGCCGAGCTGGAAGCCGCCACCGATGCGCTGGTCGACGAACTGCGTGCCTTCTCCCCGCTGGCCCAGCGCACCGCCAAGAAGCTGCTCAACGACACCGAGGACGCACCGCTGTCGACCGCCATCGAACTCGAAGGGCACTGCTACAGCCGCCTGCGCAGCTCGGACGACTTCCGCGAAGGCGTGGAAGCGTTCCACGCGAAGCGCAATCCCGATTTCCGCGGCAGCTGAGCGCGGGCGGGGCTGACCCGCCTGCCGCGCCGGAGATACGGACGCATACGGACCTATCGACGATGCCCCTGGCGGGCATCGCGGGGAGCCGTTCATTCAAAAATATATGGAGACAACGATGGAAGTGCTGGCAAATGACAAGGTGCCGACCAGCGGCGCGCAGAGCGCGGCGCCCGTGGCCGCGAACAACCGGCAGGTGCTGGGCGCGGTGACGGCTTCGTGCATGGGATGGGCGCTCGACCTGTTCGACCTGTTTATCCTGCTGTTCGTGGCGCCGGTGATCGGCAAGCTGTTCTTTCCGTCCGAGCACGCGATGCTGTCGCTGGCGGCCGTGTACGCGTCATTCGCGGTGACGCTGCTGATGCGCCCGCTCGGCTCGGCCATCTTCGGCGCGTACGCGGACCGGCACGGGCGCAAGGGTGCCATGGTGGTGGCCGTCACCGGCGTCGGCCTGTCGACTGCGGCGTTCGGGCTGCTGCCGACGGTCGCCCAGGTCGGCCTCTTCGCGCCGGCGCTGTTCATCCTGCTGCGGCTGGTGCAGGGCGTGTTCGTCGGCGGCGTGGTCGCTTCGACGCATACCATAGGCACGGAATCGGTGCCGCCGTCGTGGCGCGGCGCGGTTTCCGGCCTGGTGGGCGGCGGCGGCGCGGGCATCGGCGCGCTGCTGGCGTCGATCACTTACATGGCAATGACGGCGCTGTTTCCCGGCGACGCCTTCGAGGTCTGGGGATGGCGCTGCATGTTCTTTGCCGGCATCGTCAGCTCGGTGCTGGGGCTGGTCATCTTCAACTCGCTGGAGGAGTCGCCGCTGTGGAAGCAGCTGCAGGCGGCAAAGGCCGCCAGCGGCCACGCCAAGCCGCAAGCGCATCCGCTGCGCACGCTGTTCTCGCGCGAGTATCGTGGCATCCTGCTGGTCAACATCCTGCTGACCGTGGGCGCGGGCAGCGCCTACTACCTGACTTCCGGCTACCTTCCCACTTTTCTGAAGGTCGTGGTCAAGGCATCCCCCGGCGAGTCCTCGGCCATCCTGATGCTGAGCAGCCTCGGTGTGATCGTCGCATCGGTGGCAGCGGGGCATTTCAGCACGCTGGTCGGGCGCAAGCGCGCCTTCCTGCTGATCGGCGCCCTCAGCCTGGTGCTGATGCCCCTGCTCTACCAGTGGATGCCGGCCGCGCCAACCGCCACCTTGCGCGGCGTCTACGCGGTGGCGCTCAGCATGCTCGGGTGCGCCGGCTTCGCGCCGATCCTCATCTTCCTGAACGAGCGGTTTCCCACCAGCATCCGCGCCTCCGGCACGGGCTTGTCGTGGAACATCGGCTTCGCCATCGGCGGGATGATGCCGACGCTGGCCTCGCTCGCCGCCGGCACGCCCGCCGACCTGCCGGTGATCCTTGGTGTTTTCCTCGCGGCCGTCACGCTGGTCTATCTGGTGGGCGCTACGATCGTGCCGGAGACGCTGGGCCGTCTTGTAGAAAAGTAGGGGGCACTGCTGAGCTGCGGGGTGGCGGCCCGGACTTCGCTGAGGCGCCGGCCCTCCCCCCGGCCCCTCTCCCGCGAGCGGGAGAGGGGAGCACCCGCAAGACCTGGAAGGTCTTAAGTTCGACGCATTCCGTCTTGGACAGACATACCGCTCCTACCTAGACTCCAGTCACCCCCGGGCAATGCCGGGATTCTTAACATGAAACCCGGCAGTCTTTTTTTTGATCCGTCGATCTATCTACCAGTAGATAGCATCACTTAAAGGCTGCCATCTCGATGACAGACTGGCCCTGCGACCAAACCCAAAGGTTGCCCCGGCCGATCGGACTAAACAGGAGAGCATCATGCAAGCAAAGACCATCCTCACGGCTATCACATTGGCCGCCGCCCTGACCGCCGGCGTGGCCCACGCAGCCGCTCAGCCGGAAACCGCCGGCAGCGCATTCCGCGTGAGCACGCCTCGTGACGCCTACACCGACGGCGCCCGCATCAGCAACCGGGATGGCTACACCGATGGTGCCAGGATCACCAATCGGGATGGCTACATTGCCACCCGCAAGGTCGACCCCTACCTGGACGGTGCGCGCGGCAATGACCGTCGCAACCCGTTCTACGACGGCGCCAACGCAGCCGATTCGCATCCCGACCTGCAAGTGGTTGCCGGACTCGACCGCACCGGTGTCTCGGCCAGTCCTGCGCGCCAGGCAGACCCGTACCTGGATGGCGCACGCGGCAACAGTCCGCGCGATCCCTATTCAGAAGGCGCTCGCGGCGCCAATGGGTCCGGTGAGCACTTTTCGGCATAAGCGCCGGGTCATCGCGGTCACCCGTGCCTGGTCTGCGCGGCGGCCTCCGCTGCTGCCCTGCCCTCCCGGCACGACGGGTCCTGACATTTGATATGAAATCAAAAGTATTTGACCCATACACGGCTTAATCAACAAATATAAACCGCGCAAACTGCGGTCCATCGACGAACTTCCCGAGCCCGCGGCCACGTACCCCCGGTGGCCGCACCCTCCCTGATCAAGGTCCCAAAATGAGTCTACTGTTCAAGCCCGTTACCATGGGCGAGCGCCAGCTCGCTAACCGGATCGCCATGGCGCCGCTGACCCGTTCCCGCAATCCGGACGGGGTTCCCAACGACCTCAACGCGCTCTACTACAGCCAACGCGCTGACGCCGGCCTGATCGTGACCGAGGGCACGCCTCGAGAATGACTGGCCCCTGGCCATGTCCGATCGCGCGCTCCACTATGGCGGCGGCGCCGAAGGCTACACCGACTATCCCGCCTACGACGGCAAGGCCGCGGCGTAAGGCACCTGCCAGGATCTGCCACGATGAAATCCAATACCGCACTGCTAGCGCTCGCCATCGGCGCCTTCGGCATCGGCACCACCGAATTCGCCCCGATGGGGTTGCTCCCTGTGATCGCCGAAGGCGTCGACGTCAGCATCCCCACCGCGGGGATGCTGATTACCGCGTACGCGGTTGGGGTGATGGTCGGCGCGCCGGTGATGACCCTGCTGTTCAGCCGCTTTGGCAAGCGCGCCGCACTGATGGCGCTGATGGCCATCTTCACCGTTGGCAACCTGCTGTCGGCGCTGGCGCCGGGATACGCCACGCTGCTGGCGTCGCGCCTGGTCACCAGCCTCAACCATGGCGCCTTCTTCGGCCTTGGCGCCGTGGTGGCCGCGAGCGTGGTGCCGAAGGAGAAGCAGGCCAGCGCCGTGGCAACGATGTTCATGGGACTGACCATCGCCAACATCGGCGGCGTGCCGGCGGCAACCTGGATCGGGCAGCAGGTCGGCTGGCGCCTGGCGTTCGCCGGCACCGCGGTGCTGGGGCTGGTCGCCATTGCCGCGCTTTGGCTGGCGTTGCCGCAGGGCGAGCGCGGCACCCCGCCCAATGTGCGCCGGGAACTGGCCGTGCTCACCCGCCCGCCGGTGTTGCTGGCGATGGCGACAACGGTGCTGGGCGCGGGCGCCATGTTCACGCTCTACACCTATATCGCGCCGGTGCTTGCCGATCTCACCGGCGCATCCGACACCTTCGTCACCGTCTCGCTCGTGCTGATCGGCATTGGTTTCACGGTCGGCAATCACGTGGGGGGACGGCTCGCGGACTGGTCGCTCGATGGCGCGACGAAGATCGTCCTTTCGGCGCTCGCCATCATCATGCTGGTGCTCCCCTTCGCCCTCTCCCACCACGTCACCGCGGCCCTTGGACTACTGGCCTGGGGAGCCGCGACCTTCGCGGTCGTCCCGCCGGTGCAGATGCGGGTGATGGAAGCCGCGGCGGAAGCACCGGGACTCGCCTCGTCGATCAACGTCGGCGCGTTCAATCTCGGCAATGCCCTGGGCGCAGCGCTCGGTGGCGGTGTCATCAGCCTGGACCTCGGCTACAGTGCGGTGCCAGTCGCTGGCGGCCTGCTGGCTGCGGCGGGATTCCTGGTGGTGTGGCTCAGCCGGGCAGACAGGCGCGCCCTGGTCGCTTCGTGAGCGCTGTGTCGGCGCCCACGCGTCTCGCACCAATCCAGTGAGAGAGCAGGCGTCCTGCGCCGGTGACGAGTGCCCGCTTGCCTCTCACTGAGAAGCCTGACTCAGGCGGGAACCGCCGATCCGTACGGAACGTCCTTGTGCCCATAGCGCCGTACGCGGATGTTGGCCTGCTCGCCGTGCGCGGTCATGCCCTCGATGGCGCACAGCCGCGAGCAATACGACCCGATCATGGCGCTGGCTTCATCGGTCAGCACCTTCTGGTAGGTGCAGGTCTTGATGAATTTGCCGACCCACAAGCCGCCCGTGTAGCGGGCCGCCTTTCCGGTGGGGAGCGTGTGGTTCGTGCCGATGACCTTGTCTCCGTAAGCGACGTTCGTGCGCGGACCGAGGAACAGCGCGCCGTAGTGCTTCATGTGCTTCAGGAAGTAGTCCGGGTCGCGCGTCATCACCTGCACGTGCTCGGATGCAATGCGGTCCGCCTCGCTGACCATCTCTTCCAGCGTATCGACGACGATGACCTCGCCATAGTCGCGCCAGGACACGCCGGCGGTGTTGGCCGTCGGCAGAATGTTCAGGATTCTCTCGACCTCGGCCATGGTCTCTTGCGCCAGCTTGAGCGAGTTCGTCAGCAGCACGGCCGGCGTATTGAAGCCATGCTCGGCCTGGCCCAACAGGTCCGTCGCGCACAGTTCGGCATCCACGCTGTCGTCGGCAATGACGAGCGTTTCGGAGGGCCCGGCAATCAGATCGATGCCGATCCGCCCGAAGAGCTGGCGCTTCGCTTCCGCGACAAACGCGTTGCCGGGGCCTACCACCATCGATACCGGATCGATGGTTTGCGTGCCCAATGCCATGGCAGCGATGGCCTGCACCCCGCCGAAGGTGTAGATCTCGTCCGCGCCGCCGAGATGCATGGCCGCGACGACTGCGGGATTCGGCCTGCCTTGAACCGGCGGAGAAGCGGTGATGATGCGGGACACGCCTGCCACCTTGGCCGTCACGACACCCATATGGGCAGAAGCCACCAGGGGAAACTTGCCGCCCGGCACATAGCAGGCCACGCTGTCGACCGGCATGTTCTTGTGGCCGAGGACTACACCGGGGAGCGTTTCCACTTCGATATCGCGCAGCGATTCGCGCTGCGCCTGGGCAAAGTTGCGCACCTGTGCCTGGGCGAACCTGATGTCATCGAGCTGCCCCGGCGACAGGGAACGCACGCAGGCTGCGATCTCGTCTTCGGACAGACGGAAGCTTGCCGGCTGCCAGTCATCGAACTTCGCGGACAGTTCCGCGACCGCTGCGTCGCCACGTTCGGCGACATCCGCGAGAATCGCGGTCACGGTGTCGCGTACTTTCGCTGCGTCCCGCGACGACGCGTTGGCGCTGCGGCCATGCTTGAGGTGCTGGATTGCCATTTGCTGTTCCTGAGGTGGGAAAGGAAACTTGCCCTGTGATGCGGCAAGCGCAGTGAAATGCAATGTACGCGCAGATTTGCATGCAAGGCTGGTGCAAAACCTCAAGAATTTCCCTATCTGGCACCAGCATCCGGCCCAACAGGCATTAGCATTCACGCAAACGAATGCAAATCATGCAGCCAGAAAACATCAAGCGAGGCGACAAGCCGACGAACAAGGTCACGCTGGACGCGGTCGCGCAACGGCTTGGCGTATCCGTTTCGACAGTGTCCCGGGCATTGGCCGGGCACCCTGCCATCAGCATGCAAACGCGTGACGCGGTGATGGCGGTGGCAGCAGACATGGGCTACCGCGTGCCAACGGAGGGGCGGCGCGCCAAGAAGACATCGACGAAGCTGATTGGCGTCGTCGTCGGGGCGCTGCATAACCGCTTCATGACGCTGTTCCTGACGCATCTGCACGATGCCTTGCAGGAGTACGGCTATCAGATCACGTTGATGATCGATTCGATGAACGATGCCCGCAATCTCCTGGCGTTCCGGCCCTTGATCGACGGATACCTGGATGGGCTGATCTTCGCCACCGCGACGCTGGATTCGCCCGTCGTTGCGGAAATGCAGGCCCGAGGCGTGCCGCTGGTTCTCGTCGTGCGGTCCGTGGACAGGGTCAGGACCGACATTGTCGAGATCGACAACATCCACGCCGGCGCGGTCGCCGTCGAGCATCTGTTCCAGCTTGGCCATCGGCGCATCGGCCTGCTCATGGGGCCGCAGAACACCTCGACCAGCCGCGATCGGGCACAAGGCGCACTCAGGTGGCTGGCGGATGCGGGCGTGGATGCGAACCGTATCGCGCTCGTGTGGGGGGATTACACCAGCGAGTCGGGCTACTCCAGCGCGATGGGAATACTCGATGGGCCGGACCGGGTCACGGCCATTGTTGCCGGCAATGACACGATTGCCCTGGGTGTGCTGGAGGCCGCAAAGCGGCAAGGCATCGAAGTCCCGGGGCAGTTGTCCATCATTGGCTTCGACGACATGCCGCTCGCCGGATCGCCATTGGTGGGGCTGACGTCGATCCAGCAACCCGTCGAGGCCATGGCCCGGACGGCGGCACGCCGCATGATAGAGCGCATTCGCGCGGGAGCGCTGACGCCGCCTGTCCACGATATCCTGCCCATCAAGCTTGTGCGCCGGGAATCCACGGGGCCTGCTGCACGCGGAGGGTAGCCGTACCGTCGCAAACGCGCGGTGCAAACGCGCTTCATGCCACGCCTATAACAAAAAATTATTCTTGTCGCAAAAAAAAGAATTTTTCGCGGCTGGAGCAGCCTCCTAATCTATGCCGGTCCCATACCGCTACAACGATTACTCAGGGGATGCAGCGGCAATCCATCCGCATGGCTCAGGAGACGGAATCTTGAACGCATTGATACTTCGTGGCGCCACGCGCGCCAAATTCGGCCTGCTCGCATGCCTGGCCTCTCTGTCGGCAACGGGATCGATGGCGCAGACCATGCCGCCACCGGACACGCATATTGTCCGGCGTACCCGCTACGATGGGATACGCGATGACCTGATCACCGGCGGCTACGGCGTCGCCGCCATGCTCTCCGGATCCGCCAGGCCGGCCTACGAGGATCCGCTGCGTCCCTCGGCGGCCGAATTGAGACGCGCCGTATTGCTCAGGCCTGGCAATCCCGCCAATGGCTTCGGCACGCTGTATGGACCCAACGTCGGTCCGTCGACGGGGAAACTGTATGAGGATGACGGCAAGCTCGCCGGCGATGAAGTGCTGGCGTTCACTGCCGGTCCATCCGGGCGAAGCACAAGCATCCTGCTTCAGGTTCCGGTCACGTTCAGGCCCGACGCAGCTTGCCTGGTGGTCACCGCCACGCCGGGCAGCCAGAATGTCTGGGCCGACATGCAACGGGCGGGGTACTGGGGACTGAGGCGCGGCTGTGCCGTCGCGTGGACTGACAAGGGCACGGGCGCAGGCATCCAGGATCTCGATAGCGGAACTTCGACGACGCAGGATGGGACCACCGCCACGGCAGCTCCCGACCTGCGTCTTGACGTGCTGACAGGGGCGCCGGAAGCCCGGCAATTCGCCCATGCCAAGCCAAACCGGCTGGCCTTCAAATGGGCGAGTGCCGGGTGGAACCAGGAGGCGGATTGGGGGCGCGCCGTCCTGAATGCCGCCGCGTTCGCGCTTGCCGAGCTCGAATCGCGCACGTGGCCAGGCCAGCAGCGACTATCGCGTGAGCGCATCACGGTGATTGCATCGGGATATTCGAACGGCGGCGGGGCAGTGCTGCGGGCGGCCGAGCAGGACCACCACCATTTGCTCGACGGGGTCGTTTCGCTTGCGCCGCAGATCTATATCCGTGCCGACCCGGACATCGTGATCGACGACCGGGGCAGGCGCTGGGCCGGATCCGCTCGCAGCAGCTATGACTTCCTGTCGTATGCAAACCTGTACAAGGCCTGTGCGGCACTGGCAGTCGCCGACGATCCCCTCGCCTCCGGACTCGCCTTTGCCAGCAATCGCTGCCAGTCCCTCGCCGAGAAAGGATTGCTACGCAGCCAGACCGTGAAAGCCCAGGCGCAAGAGGCGCTACGCAAGCTGCATGACTTCGGCTTCCTGCCGGATGCCGACATCGCCACGGCAGCCTCTGCTATCGGCAACCAGGGCGTGCTGGGCCAGGCCAGCCAGTTCGGCCAGTTCCGGGTCCACGAGCACCTGTGCAAGCTCAGCTTTGCGTCGGTCGACCGTGACGGCGCACCCAGGGCGGCGGACCCGCAATTGCTGGCGCAGCGTTTCGCCCGGCTTTGGGGCGGAACGCCCGATGGATCGCAAGTTGCGCTGATCAATGACGACGATCCGCGCGGGCCTCGCGAAGACGGTCGATCGATCTCCCGCTCGACGGGACGCAACGACTACGATATGGATGCCGCCCTTTGCCTGCGCCGCCTGTTCACCGGCGAAGACCCCGCCGCCATGCGGGTGCGCCGGGGCATCGATGCGATTGCGGCTTCGGCGCGACTGCGCGGCAAGCCTGCCATCATCGTTCATGGCAGAAGCGACGAAATCGAGGGCCCGAATTTCACCAGTCGCCCTTACGCCGCGACCCAATCGCGGAATGAGCCGAGCGCGAGCCGGCTGCGTTATATCGAGGTCGTCGGCGGCATGCACGGAGAGAGCCGTATCTCTTCACCTGGCTTCGATGTGCGCATGGCACCGGTTTCCATTTATCAAGTGCGCGCGCTGGAGGCCATGCTGGCGCATCTCCGTGAAGGGAAGCCGCTGCCGGACAGCCAGGTGATTCATCCCGTTCCCCGCGCCGGCAGGCCCGGGCAAGCCGCACCGACCACGGCAGAGTCGCTCCCTCCTCTGCAGCCTCGCGCCATCGATGCGAATCGGATTTCCATCGATAACGGCTTGATGAAGATACCGTCGTAATGGCACTGCAGGTGGCGCGACGGCGCGCCATCCCACGGATTTACTCGCCGTACTGGAACAGGAGGCGCCCTTCGCCAGGCACGCCAACAGCCGCCTGCGCCGGTGCAAACGCGCCGAACATAAGCGCGAAAGCCAGCGACAAGGCCATCGGCCCTCTCATGATGCCGCCCCGGCCAGCGTTGCCTCCAGTGCCTTGAGGCCATCCCGATAAATGCCCTCGAACAGCCGCGATGCGTCGTCATCGCTCACGCCGGCCGGCGTGAACTGGCCGGACCATTCGACGCGCGATGCCTGGTCCCCGTCGATGCCGACCACGCGCAGCGTGGAGCGGTAGCCGGTGACCGGGAACGGCGCCTGCAGGATCGAGTACGTGTAGCTGCGCGCGCTGTTGTCGAAGGCCTCGAGACGTTCGACGATGGCGTCGCCGTCCGGATTGACGAGGCTGCGCACGCGGCCGCCCTCGCTCAGTTCGCTCTTGGGGATATACGGCAGCCAGTCGGGCAGCGAATCGAAGCCTCCAATCAGTTGCCAGACGCGGTCCGGTGCAACCGGCAGCGTGATCGTTGCAGAAGCTTGTGCCATGGTGGACTCCTTGAATCGAATGTGGTCCCGGATCAGTTGCTGTCGCCAGGCAGCGGCGCATTTGCCGCGACCAGGTGCTGCTCGCGCAGCTCGCGCCAGAAATCGGCGGGAATGACCGCCTTCAGCGCGGCGGTGTCCTCGGCGATGCGCTCGGGCCGGCTTGCACCCGGGATCACGGCGGCGACCGCCGGGTTGGCCAGCACGAACTGCAGCGCGGCGGCCTTGATGCTGACGCCGTGGCGTTGCGCGATCGCCTTGATGCGCTCGACCTTGCTGATGATCTCGGGCGGCGCCTTCTGGTACTCGAAGTGCGAGCCGCCGGCCAGGATGCCCGAGCTGTACGGGCCGCCGACCACGATCTCGGTCTTGCGCTCCGCGGCCTTGGGCATCAGGCGCTGCAGCGCGCGCTCATGGTCGAGCAGCGAATAGCGGCCCGCCAGCAGGAAGCCGTCCGGCTGCGCTTCAGTCAGGTCCAGCGTCAGTTCGATCGGCTCGACGCGGTTCACGCCCAGGCCCCAGGCCTTGATCACGCCCTCTTCGCGCAGCCGGGTCAGCACCTTGAAAGCGCCTTTGCGAGCGGTCTCGAAATAGGCCAGCCACTCGTCGCCGTAGAAGTCCTGGGCGATGTCGTGGACCCACACGATGTCGAGGCGGTCGGCCTTCATCCGCTTGAGGCTGTCCTCGATCGAGCGCAGCGTGGCGTCCGCCGAGTAGTCGTTGACCAGCTTGTTCGGGCGGCCGGCGGCGAACAGGCCACTTTTCTCGCCCAGCGCCCGCGCGCTGGCGTCTTCGACTTCGTCCAGGATCAGGCGGCCGACCTTGGTGCTGAGCACGTATTCGTCACGCGGGTGCCGGGACAGCGCTTCGCCCAGCCGGATTTCGGCCAGGCCCGCGCCGTAGAACGGCGCGGTGTCGTAGTAGCGCACGCCTTGCGCCCAGGCCGCGTCCACGGTGGCCTGCGCCTCCGCTTCCGGGATGTCGCGGAACATATTGCCCAGCGGGGCGGTACCAAAGCCGAGTACGTTACCGGCCAGTTTGTCCTTGATGCTCATGACTGCTCCACAAATTAAGTTGGGGTGAAGGCAGTCTAGGGTTGCCAATTAAGTCTGTCCAAGACAGAATTTGAAAGACTTGATTCCTTAGAGGTCTGAATTCAGGACTGGACATGCTAGATATCCGCCAACTTCACTATTTCGTGGCCGTGGCCGAAGACGAGCACGTCGGACGCGCCGCCGAACGGCTCCATATCTCCCAATCGCCACTTAGCCGGCAAATTGCCCAGCTCGAGGAAAAGCTCGGGCTGGTGTTGTTCGAGCGCTCCCAGCAACGCATCCGGCTCACACGCGACGGCCGCACGTTCCTGGCCGAAACCCGCGCATTCCTCACGCATGCCAACCGGCTCGAATCGCTGGCGCGACGGCTTGGCCGCGGCGACGAAGGCGGGCTGTGCATCGGCTACCTGGAATACGCGATGCACTCGGGCGTGCTGCCGAATGCCTTGCGCGAACTGCGCGACAGCCGGCCTGCGGTGCATATCGCGCTGTACAACCAGCAGTCGGACGTTCAACTGGAGGGGCTGCGCCAGCGCAGCCTCGACATCGCACTCGTCTGCGAGCCGCCGCCACCTGACGATCCAGACCTCGAGGCTGCCCAGGTGCTCAATGATCCGATGCTGCTGGCGCTGCCCGAAGGGCACCCGCTTGCCAAAGCGGAGCAGCTCAGCCCGGATGACCTGGCTGCGCAAAAATGGATCGGCGTGATGCACCAAGAAACCGCGCTGCGGCACGACACGTTCATCGCGGCTTGCGCCAGAGCCGGCTTCACGCCGACGATCACCATGGAGGCGACCGAACCGCTAGCCGCCCTGGGACTCGTGGCCGCGGGACTCGGCGTGACCACGATCCAGCAAAGCCTGCGCCACCAGGCGCCACCGGGCGTGGTGCTGCACGAGCTGTCGTGGTTCAGCTATCGCACGCCCTTGTGGGCGGCCTGGCACAAGGTCAACCTGCGGCCGCTGGTGGAGATCTTCCGCAAGACGTTGCTGCAGACGAGTGGCGTGGTGCCGGAGCTCGCAACGGCGCAGGCGGGCTGACGCACCGTCGCTCCCTGAGTGGCGTGAGCGGGTGCAGACGACCGCCGTTCAATGGCGCAGAAAGCTATTGTGTCGGCTTTCGGTCCTGTCGTTGCCATGAAGCCGCTGGCTGTTCCTTCCCTCGCCAACATTGCTGTTGAGGACCGCTAATTCTATGACTGGCGGCCACTAACTCCGCGACCGTGGCGTGTCGGCAAGGTATTGGTAGCGTTCGCGACGCCGGACCGCTCCTCGCCCGATCCGACTGATCACAGCATTGAGATTGCCGCTGTGGACGAAGGGATGGTCTCGAGGCGGCGGTCGTGAACCTCGCAGACCGTCGGCCGACGGATTCAGCCATTCTCGTTTCCAGCGGGGCGAGAAGAGGTTCTGATAATCATATAGCCAGCCTCCCTCCGTTCGGGTCGAACGGCTGGCGTAGAGTCGAATTGCGAATACCGACGTGACGCACAGGAGGCCGGCATGAACAAGTTTAGTGGAATCGACCTGCACTCGAACAACAGTGTGGTTGTGGTCAGCGATGAAGCTGACCGGGTTATCTACCAACGCCAACGGTCGCTCGAATCTCGTCGCCTGTCAAAGGCTCGCGTGGCCTGATCGTGTTCTTCTTTGATGGCTGATCGTGGGCGGATTGCGTTATCTTCCGCCCTTCGCGGTCGTATATGCCGTAATCAAGTTCCGATAATCCGGAATATGATTCGAGAACAAGGTTCCCAGCCCTTCGATGTCGTTGCGCCAGTCGCGATGCAGTTCGCAAGCGACGCCGAACCAGGTCATCAGTTGTGCACCGGCTTCGGCCATGCGGTGCCATGCCGATTCGCGCGTCACTTCATTGAATGTCCCTGACGCATCGGTCACGACGAACACATCGTATCCTTCTTCGATCGCAGATAGCGCGGGAAACGCCACGCAGACTTCGGTCACCACTCCGGCGATCAACAACTGCTTCTTGCCCGTTGCCTTGACAGCCTTCACGAAGTCCTCATTGTCCCAGGCATTGATCTGGCCAGGGCGTGGAATGAACGGCGCGTCGGGGAACATCGTCTTCAGTTCCGGCACCAGCGGGCCGTTAGGGCCGTCTTCGAAGCTGGTGGTCAGGATCGTCGGCAGCTTGAAGTATTTCGCCAGATCCGCCAGCGCGAGGACGTTGTTCTTGAACTTGTCCGGCTCAATGTCGCGCACCAGCGACAGCAGGCCGGCCTGATGATCCACCATCAATACCGCCGCCTGGCTCTTGTCCAGACGCTTGTAGGTCTTGCTCATCTTGGGCTCCTCGTAGATGCGCGTCCGGGTACAAGAATTTGCACGGCCCAAACACGCTTGGTCATACCTGCTGCACTGCGGGTACGGCTGGCAATACTTGCAAATTTGTATGTCCCTAATAGCTCTCCGTCAACCTCTGGAGGGCGTTCTGCGCGGCTGGCCGGTCCCGGGCGTGCCATCGCCACGAAATGCGAGGGCTTCTGAAGCACGGCGCAAAGTGTCCGCTAGCACCACTGATTGCATATGCGTTGAGCGGTTTTGTAGCAATACGCATAGTTGCTGGCAGCTCCCCCCGGTAGCTCGTCGTCCCCACGAGAACCTTCATGGGGAAGATGCATGCTCACTTCGAGCAACTCAAGGTGGGAATCTTGGAAACTTACGCTCGACCGACCGTCCTTCCCTATATATATCGAAGTGCGGAGGTCCGCCATCGTATTCTGCGATGGCGCCATCACTAATGATTGCTCTACAACGTTTCCTGTCATGCGCTGCGCCGCAGCAAGTGTTGCGGATCGCTATTTCCGCCAATGTCGAGACCTTGACGCTTTACCTCATTCCCTATCGCGGTAGGAATGTTCATTACTGCGCCGGCGGCGACCTGGGCCAGATGGCCCGGCGCGAAGGCTTTTCCGCAGGCACGCCCGAAGACGTGCAGTTGCGACATCGCGATACCGTACAGCGGTGCCGCTGGCCTTGCAGCAAGCCGACATCCCCACCTACTGCGACATCCGTTTCGCCAGCCCGCATGCCACCTTCTGCGTAACGTTCGCCCAATTCGGGATCGTCTCCGGCGATGGCGGCTCATGGAGCCTGCCGAAATTGCTCGGCCTGTCCAAGGCGATGGAGATGACCTTCACCGCCGCGCCAATCGACGCCAGCGAGGCGCTACGGATCGGCCTGGCTTCCGCAGTTGCCGAGGGCGACAACCTGATGCGGGATGCAAATGCACTCGCCCACGCCATCGCCGACATCCTGCCAATGCGATCCGCATGGTCAAGCGCCTGCTGCGCGATGGCCGGGCATATCGATCTGCGCGTGCATATGGACATGGCGGCCGCATTCCAGGCCATTGCCCACGCATCGCCGGAGCACCTGTCGGCAGTCGAAAGGGTGCTACGGCGGTTACGACGCGTTTGAGTCCGGGTCGTCGCCGTCCGGAAAATCGAGCGACTCGTCAGCCAAGCCGTGTCGAGCGACAGCCGATGTATTCCCGTTCTTGGCGTCCAATCGCCCGCGGCGAAGTTCCCCGAGTGGCTATTGTAGGCGGGCAGTGGCAACCGCTGGAAGTGGTCGGGCGTCAGCCTAATGATCCTGAGCGCGACAATTACTGAAAGGCCATGCACCTGCTGGGACTTGGCGCAAATATCCTGGAGAAGAGGCCCATGACCGCTAAGCCAAGTTGAGAGGTGGATTCTCCGCGCGCACCTGTGTGAACAGATGGCGCAGCAGATCAATGGCATGTTGCACCAGTTGCACAACCAGATCGGCAATGCTCATGTCCATACTTATGGCTTGGGTGGTCGCAAAGATTACGACCCCTAGCACAGCAAGCACCGTCAAGCCGAACTTCAGATCGTCATTCACAGTGGCCTTCTCCCGCCTCTTCACCGAATTCAGGTCCATAACCGACAGGGGCGCTACACAATGGCGCACCATTGAACAATTGGACCCATCTCACTTCCTTGTGAGCGTGGCAGAAGTGGGATGCGCCGTTCTGTGCGGCATCCCTCGCATGTGCAACTGAGCTTGATGGGACAGGAATCAAACCGTGCACCCCAAGACCGGTTCTTCCGGGGCCATGGCCTCGCCGCCAGAATCCAGAGCGACAGTGGCGCGGTCCGAAATGACGGAAACCAATTGCTACAGTAGTTCGAGACCCAAGTCGCCCAAGCCGATTTCAGGAACTGGGACGCCCTTTCTTTTCTGGAACAGGATGTGCTGCGCCACCAGTCTGAAACGGCAAGCGACCTGCGATCGAGGATCTGATCCAATGCCCTGCACGGCGCAGCACCGACGTGAGAGCCAGATCGAATCGCAACGACAGCGCGTGCATCTGATCGCCGATTTGCTTCGCCTGCGCGACGCCGTACGCCGACAGCTCTATGTCCATCCAGCATGGTGAAGCGTAAGCGTCAGCGGAAACCATCTGGTGAGGCAGGAGCAGCGATGAGAAGGGTAGCGGCTTCACGGTATAAGGAGTGAAGCGATGGCCGAACATCGAGATGGCAGTAGCGGACACGAAGGGACGAGGTATTACCGGCATGACCAAGCCTTCTGGCGGGAGATGGTGGCACAGTGGAACTTATGAGCCGGCCCGGGCTCAACGTAATCGAGCATATCCGCTTCAAGTACGTGGCCACGAAGGACGGCGAGTCCACCATCGTGACCGCTGCCGCGCAGCCCTCGCCGCTGCCCAAGAGCAACGCCAGCGCAGGGGTGCTGGCCAGCATCCAGGTCGACACCTTCGTGGTCCACCTGCCGATCAATCGGCAGGAGACGCGCTATGCGCGCCTGGGCGTGCACCTGCCAAGGGCCACTCTGTGCGAATGGAAGCTGGCTTCTGCCGAGCTGCTGGCAAAGCTGCTGCCGCCTTTGCGCAACCACGTCCAGCAGGCGCCGCGCCTGCATCTGGACGACACCACGCTGCCACTACTCGAGCGCAGGCGCGCCACCACGCGGCAGGCCCATCTATGGGGCTACCTCGTGGCCGGGCTGCGGCAGGAGAACGGATTATGGGTCGACCACCAGCCAGCGGTGCTGTTCGAGTTCGCGGAATCCCGCGCCGACGCCCATCCCCTGAACTTCCTGCGCGACTATCATGGCTACCTGCAGGCGGATGCCTACAGCGGCCACGATGCGCTTTGCCGTACCGGCCGGATCATCGAGGGCGGATGCTGGGCGCATTGCCGCCGACGCTTCTTCGAGATCGCCAAGGCCCAGAAGACGCCAGGGCTGGCCGCGCGGGGGCATTGGCGTGGATCGCCAAGCTGTATGCCATCGAAGCCGGCATCAAGTACAGGTCACCGGAGCACAAGCTGGCGGTGCGCCAGGCCGAGGCCGTGCCGCTGCTGTCGCAGTTCCATCAGTGGCTGCAGGGTAACGCCCATGGCCTGCTGGCCAGGCATCGTTGCGCAATGGCACGCGCAAGGGCCAGGGCTGACGTACTCGGCTGAGAGCGGCTGAACGGTCGCTGCCGCCCTCGCCCCGGCCAGCGCCGATATCCGCAGGCGGCGCCTGCTCGGCGAGCCAGATGGCGGCGCGAGGTTTTGGATTTTCCGGTAAGGCGGCGGCACGTTTGTCGCGCGCCTGTGCAATGGGCGGATTCAGGCAGTGAGCGAAACGCCCCGGGCAGCTATTAAGCGGTGACTACTTTACGTATGTGAGCGGGATGGGACAAAAGTGCGCCGAACGTCACCATGGCGTTGGGGCGGTCCATCCCGACATATACGCCGACGACGCATCTTGTCGAAACGTCGAGGGCTATGCTTAGCCATGGCCGGCCAATTGGGCGTCGGCTCGCATCATCAACCAGGATCAGATCGGCCAGCGTGTGATCAATCTGCACAATATCCATCGGACAGCGCGCCACAAGATGACCTGGTGGAATCTCAGAGCCCGGCTGCGTTGCGAGCCGAAGGGCGTCCTCTTTCCGATGGGCGGCCCATCGTCGCGAAATGGTAGATCTGCTTGGCGGACTAACACTTGCCCCTGCGCATCGCTTCCGAATTTCGACGTCGAGCTCGAAGAGCGGATGAGCGAGATGAGGCTGTCGCGGCAGCCAATCGGTCAGGACCTCATTCACGATTTCCTCGATGGTCGCTGGTAGACGCGGCTTTCCCACTTTTGGGCCTCGGTCATAAGGTATCAATGCGCTCGCCACAGGATCCGCGAGAAAGCGCCGGCGCAAGTGATAAACCGTGGCCCAATGGATTCCAAGCAATTTGCCAGCAGTCTCAGCTTGCTTAAGCGTGAGGGGAGCCGTCCCAAGCGGACGCAACACCCTCGCAATCGCCAGCTCGCGCTTCGTTGCAATCCTCATCGCCATGCTCAAGGCCGTGGTCTTACATACGCGGACAGATTTCCTTTATCGTCGCTGCCGTCTGTAGCTTTGCGAGCGGCGTCTGCACGATTGGTTGCCAGACCGGCCTGATCGTTGTGTCTGGCTCCGCTTTTGGTGTGCTTGTTGGTATCCGTGCTTCTCGCCTGGTGGTCCTACCGACAGTACCAAGGGCTGGGTCTTCCTGAAAGCGAAAGTGCGTCACATCACTAGGGCAACCGACGGATCCGTCAGAAATTTTGTGTTTAGGCATAACATGTCACCAAGGAGCATGTATGCCACTAAAAACCACGACCAGTCAGGCTGCCAACCGTGAACCGCCGCCCCATTCCCGAGGACCTGATTGCCCATTTCGTAAATGGGTCCGATGCCTGCCGAGGCGGTTCAAGACGCCTCGATGGCATTCAAAAAGGCCCTGATTGAGCGCGCCCTGGGCGGAGTAGACTGTCCTGACCGAGGACGGTCCACTGCGGGTCGATATCCCACGCCACCGTGTCAAGATGCGTGAGGACGGCGTGGTACGTAACAAGGCCGTCAACCTGGCCTTGGGCGTGCTGCCGGATGGCACGCGCGACATCCTGGGCCTGTGGGATATTCATGCGGCCAGGCATCGCCGATGCGTACAGCGCGCCTTCGGGTTGCATCGGCATTGCCGCCGCCATGAGCAGCTGCTCGTAGGTAGCGTGCAGCTCCCATTCTGCCTTCGCCGCCGTCGAGCCACACTCGCGGACGTTCCATCCGTTGATCTCGTCGGCCCGCGCCTTCAATAGGCGCGCGGCTTCGCGGAGGATTTCAGCGCGTTTATCGAAGCTTGTGGACGCCCATCCTGGCTGCGCACGCTGCGCGGCATTAGCTGCCCGGTCGATATCATCCGCAAGGCCGATTCCGATCGTCGCCAGGATCTTCCCCGTCGACGGCTCGACGACGTCCGCAACGCTGCCAGTGCCAGGCACCCAACCGTTCGAGAAGATCCGCCCTTCCCATGCGCATGAATTGCTATTGGTCATTAATGTCTCCGCAAATACTGTAGGAATATCGCCAGCGTCATCAATCGGCAGAGCCGGCCAGAACCCGCACGACGCCTGACTCCCTCTTGCCGTGATCCGAGATTAGGAAGACCGCGATCGCGGCCACCACGCCGGGGATGGCAAACACCATGAAGTTGAACGTGTTAGGAAACTGCTGGCTCAGGAGGTAGCCATCCAGTGCGGGCCCTGACACTGCGCCGAGCCGCCCGGCTGCTGCGGCCCAACCGACTCCGGTCGACCGTACGTGCGCGGGATATAACTGGGCTGCGAAGGCATGTACGATTGGGGTTGCCCAGCCCCCGATTTCGGAATATATTTTTCTCCACAAAGACCCCATCGGGGAGACTCCCCTATGAGCGTATACGTCGCACGTGATCGAGCAAGCGCGCTTGAGCACATCAGTTCGCGCATAGATAGTACTGTCGATCTAGACTATGAAACCGCGTGGGAAGACGCGTTCGAACTCGGACGACTTGGGCAACAGCGCGGCATCGTCGTACAGTTCCGAACCATCGAACATGTCTGTGTGGAGTCTGCAGATGCGCTAGCCAGAGGGCTCCGCGGAGAAAAACTCACATTCCGACAGCGACACCTCTACTGCCGGTTCGACATGACGGCATTATCCGAGGACTGTCTGTGCGAACTCGAGGCACTCGCTATCAAGCACGGCGACTACATCCTGCCTGGTCACTTGTTGCAAGAAGCCACGCTCATCTGGAACTAGCCAGTTCATGCTGTCCCAACAGCGATACCTTGGGCGGCATCTCGCATGTCGGGCCACCGGCTGACGCAGGCAAGGGACTTCGCGCTCGCATGCCATCGCAACAGAACTCCGCTGAAGAGCAAGAATGTTGTCTTCCCGGCATGCCGGCCAGACTGCTTCCGGGAGATAGCAAATCTACTTAAGAAGAATCCCTACGGGCGGAAGCATCCCGGCAAAAGTAGGATGACGGGACGAACTTTGCATGAAGGAATATGTCATGCGTCCCCGCTATGCGACTGAGAAGGATTGGCCTGAGGTTGAGGCCCTCCTGCGTGCTTCCTCACTTTGCGTCGAGGGGGTACGCGAACATATCACCCATTTCATCATGGTCCGCGACAATGCCGGGCTCCTCGGATGTGCCGGCGTGGAGCGCTATGGGGAAACAGGACTTCTTCGAGGACTGGCTGTTGCGCAGCGCGCAAGGTCTGCAGGTCTCGGCGAGCTTCTGCTTTCCGCAATCGTGGCAGACGTCCGGCTGCAAGGGGTCGCATCAATAGTGTTGCAGACCAAGACCGCATCCGGCTATTTCGCGCGCCTCGGCTTCGCGCCAATCAACCTTTCTGACCTGCCGCCTGCCGTAATGCGCTCGCAGGAACTCAACCGTCCCCCAGCCGATGTCGGGACGCTGATGCAAATTGCCTTGTAGTAGCTCGCTCGCAAGTTCATTCGCCGGAGCGGGCAGCCAGGCGCATTGCGGAGCCACGGAGGACGGCTCGCAACGTTGAAGTCGATGCAAGAATTTCCACCACGCCAGGGTCATCGCGGCTTTGGCTTCCTTGACCTTGCTGCCCTATTCCCTTCGAGCGGCTTGAATTTCCCGAAGTCTTCTTCATGCGCCCTGCTCCCGACCGTGGGCTTTTCGGGGAGCGGTTTAAGCCATTAGCGCGGCACGATTTGAAGCCAACAGCCGTGTTCAACCGGCACCGACTTCGTTCGTGAGTGGCTTGCCGCTTTCGAACTCCGTCACGCTGCGCAAGGTTGTTTCGCAAATGGTCGTCACGGCCTCACGCGTGAGGAAGGCTTGGTGCCCGGTCACGATCACGTTAGGAAACGTGATTAGCTGCTGCAGCACGGAGTCGTCGACGATGATGCCGGACAGGTCGCGGAAGAACAGGCCCGCCTCCTGCTCGTACACGTCGATCGCCAGCCCGCCGAGTTGCCCGCTCCGGAGCGCTTCGATGACTGCTTCCGTGTCGATCAGCCCGCCGCGGCTGGTGTTGATGAGCAAGGCCCCCGGCTTGGCGCGCGACAGCGTTTCGGCATTGATGATGTGATGGGTCTCGGGCGTGAGCGGGCAATGCAGCGAGATGCAGTCCGCGCTTGCGCCGATTTCTCCCTCGTCCGCGTAGCGTCCACCAAGGGCCTCGAATTCCGGGGACGGGTACTTGTCGTAGCCGATCACGTTGCAACCGAACCCGACCATGATTTTCGCAAACACGCGCCCGATCTTGCCGGTGCCGATCACCGCCACGGTCTTGCCGCACAGGTCGAAGCCCATCAGGCCTTCGAGCGAGAAATTGAAGTCCCGGGTGCGATTGTAGGCCCGGTGGATCTTGCGGTTGACCGCCATCAGCAGGGCCGCCGCGTGCTCGGCGACCGCATTGGGCGAGTAGTCGACAACGCGCACCACCTTGATCCCGAGCGCCTGCGCGGCTTTCAGGTCGACGTTGTTGAACCCCGTGCAGCGCAGCGCGACCAGCTTGGTGCCGCCGCGTCCGAGCGCTTGCAGCACGGTCGCATCGGCCCGGTCATTGACGAAGATGCACACTGCGCCGTGGCCCGCGGCGAGGCCCACCGTCTCATTGTCCAAGGGAACTTCGAAGTACTTGAGCTGATGGCCTTCGGCCGCATTCGCGGCATCGAGATGTTGACGATCATAGGACTTTGCGCTGAAGACGGCGATTTCCATGATGTGTCTCCGCGGCGAATCGCATGGCGCGCTTCGCCCAGGTTGCCCTGCACTATCCGCCAGCCAGTGTGGCGGCGACCTGTACGAACAGGATTTTCACGATGGTCATTGACGGGAAGATCATCGAGTAGCCGAGGTCGGGCCGGTCGGTGGGCGCGACGCGGTTGGCAAAGGCAAGGATGGCGGGATTGCCGGTCGCGCCGCAGATCACGCCCACCGCCAGGTCGAACGGCAGCCTGAAGACCCAGAGGCAGAAAATCGCAGTAATCAGCAGCAGGGCAAGCAGAATCACCACGCCATAGATCAGGAAGGACACCCCGGTTACGCCGATGGTGGCGAAGAACTTCGGCCCGGATGCAATGCCCACCTGTGCGAGAAAGATGGTCAGCCCGAAGTTGCGCAGGACCAGGTTGGCCGACAGCGGCATGGTCCAGACGAACGGCCCGAGACGGCGCACCCGGCCGAGCATGAGGGCGACCAGCAGCAGCGCCGCTAGCCCCAGCGCCAGCGTGCCGACGCCGGGAATCGGCACGGGGATCAGCCCCACCAGCAGCCCGAGGGCCGCGCCGATGCCGATCGAGATAAAGCTCAGCTCGGCGGTGCCCTTGATGGAGTCGCCGAACAGCGCGCGAATCGGCTTCATGTGGGCGCGATTGACCAGCAGGCCGACGCGGTCACCGAACTCGAGGGTGAGGTCATCGCGGGGCATCAGGTCCGCATCACCGCGCCGCACATGGGCGATCGAGCAGACCATGCCTTCGGGAAAACGGATATCGCGCAGCGTGTGCCCGACCACGAGCCGGCTTGAGGCGAACACGCGCATATAGTCCAGGTCTTCGCGATGGCTTGTCATGCGGCCCGGCTGCAGTTCCCCGCACAGCGAGGTGGCTTCACGCAGCACGGCCGGGTCAGTGGCGGTCGCGAGCAGCACGTCGTTGGCCTGCAGGACCAGGTCGTCGGCGGAGGGGTGGTTGTGGTGGGCGCGACGCACGGCGGCAATCGCCACCCCGTCCGGTAGGCGCGCTACCACCTCCGACAGCCGCGCGCCGATAAACGCCGGGTTCGTCAGCGCAATCTCGGCGGTCTCGATCAGCTTTGGCGGCGGCCGCACGATATTCGGCTTGAGCAGCGCGGTGAGGGCATACAGAAACAGGATCGGCCCTGCAACGCCGACTGGGTATGCGACGCTGTAGCCCACCGCGGCGCCGTCGCTCTTCATCGCCGCCATCGCGGCCTGCAGGCTTGCCGTGCTGGTGCCCGCGCCGGCGAACATACCTAGCGACTCGTCTAGCTTCACGCCGACCAGCGGCACCAACGCAACCGCGAGCAGTCCGGAGCCAACCACGCCAAGGACCGCAGCGGCGTTGGCCTTGATGCCATCGGGGCTGGTCAGACCCTTAAAGAACTGCTCCCCGTACTGGATCCCAATGCCATAGAGAAAGAGCAGCAGCCCTAGGGTGCCAAGGATGGCAGGCGGCGCGGACTTCGGCGCGAACCCGCCGATCGCCAGCCCCACGAACAGCACCGCGCCCGAACCGAGCGACACGCCCTTGATATTGATCTCGCCGAAGACATAGCCCAGTGCAACCGTGAGGAACAGCGTGAGCAGCGGCTGGGTTTCGAGCAATGTCCGGACTGCATCCATGGCAGCTCCTTTCTGATGGGCAGGAGCAAGGGGGGCAGCGATAAGCAACTGCGCAGGGTCACGCGCGCACTGCGCGGACGGGGTTGACAACCGTTGTTCCGGGCATGCGTTATCGAGTGCGGCTTGCATGAACCCGATCATCGTGACAGGCACCGGCCGGCACGGCGGCAACCACCGGAATGCCCCTCGAAAATATACGATGCGCCGCACAAGTTCAAGAATAAGAATTGAAGCGGCGCGCGGTCAAACAGGCGGTTGGCACCTCCAGACACAAATCTTCTGCCAAGCCCTATCTCCACCTTACGGTAGCGCCGGCCTCACTTTCCCCCACATGCTGCGGCCAACCGCGCGCTAGCCAATCGAGGCGATCATCGCGTCGGCGAGATCTTCGCAGCGCATCCAAAGCCGCCGGAAATCCACCAATCTGCTGGCATCCGGTATGTCGGGTGGGAACGGGCACGAATCCGTGCGGAATATGCAGGCTATCGCCGGTCAATTCGACGTACGGCTCAGCTTCCAGGATCCAGGATCCATCAGAAGGCAGCCCGGTTTCTGGGGTCACGCTGATCCTGCCAAGCTGCGGTGCAGGCAATACCCGCAAATGGGGCTGTGCGACAACGCTGCATGGGACTAAATTACGGCAATGCCGAAACCCCTCTCTCCTGCTTCTGAAACAGCCGGCACCGGACGCCTGCCATGCCGAATCGACCTGGAGTTCGCGCGTGGCCTGGTCTGGTTCCGGCGCGACCTGCGCGCCGACGACCATGCAGCGCTGCACTATGCCCTCAAGCACTGCCGCCAAGTGTGGTGCGTGTTTGTCTTCGATCGCGAAATCCTTGACCCGCTGATTGCATGCGGACGCAAGGTCGATCGACGTGTAGAGTTCATCCTGAGGTCGTTAGAGCCGTTACGCAGGACGCTGACCGATGCGGGCGGCGGTCTGATCGTGCTTGACGATATCGCGCGCGATGCCATTCCCAGGCTGGCGGCCGAACTCGATGCCGATGCCGTCTTCACGAACCACGACTACGAACCTGCCGCGAAGCGGCGTGACACGGCCGTGCGTCAGGCACTGGCTTCCGACTCCCGAGTGCTGTTCACATTCAAGGACCAGGTTATCTTCGAGGCTGACGAGCTCTTGACCGGCCAAGGCCAGCCCTTCAGCGTCTTCGCGCCGTACAAGAATGCGTGGTTACGCGCAGTGCAGCCGTTCGACCTTCGACCGTATCCAGTCGACCAGTATCTGGGCGCGCTGGCACCGGTGCCCCCTCAGTATCAAAAGGCTTCGCCGATGCTGCACGATCTCGGCTTCGCTGTCAGCAATCTTGCCGAGATTGCAATGCCCACGGGCAGTGATGGCGCCCGTGCACTGTTCGATGAATTCATCGACCGCATCGGCGATTATGGCTACCGGCGAGATTTCCCCTCGCTGCGCGGCCCGAGCTACCTATCGGTACACCTGCGCTTCGGCACGATCTCGATCCGCACGCTGGCGCGAGCCGCGCTTGACGCCGTACTGCGCGGCGGCAGCGAAAGCGCCGGCGCGGCCGTCTGGCTATCCGAACTGATCTGGCGCGACTTCTATTTCATGATCCTCCACCACCATCCCCGCGTGGCCGACGGCAAGTCTTTCCGCCCCGAATACGATGCGCTGCAGTGGGTCGACTCTGTCACGGGTGACAAATACTTTCAGGCATGGTGCGACGCGCAGACCGGCTATCCGCTGGTCGATGCCGCGATGCTGCAGATCCGCCAGAGCGGCTACATGCATAATCGTCTACGGATGGTGACTGCGAGCTTTCTCGTCAAGGATCTCGGCGTCGACTGGCGACGCGGCGAGCAATATTTCGCCGACCAGCTCAATGATTTCGATTTCTCGGCCAACAACGGCGGGTGGCAGTGGGCTGCGTCAACGGGCTGCGATGCACAGCCGTACTTCCGTATCTTCAATCCGGTCAAGCAATCGGAGAAATTTGATCCACAGGGGCGATTTATTCGCAAGTACTTGCCGGTGCTGGCACAGATGCCGGACAAGTACATCCATGCGCCATGGACGGCGCCTGTGAACGTACTGGCTACAGCGGGGGTGAAGCTTGGAGAGAACTATCCACCCCCGATCGTGCAGCACGAAGTTGCGCGGAAACAGACCCTTGAAAGGTATGCGGCGATAAGGAAATCGATATAGCCGTTGCAGATCGCGATTCCGGCTAATGGCGTTCGACCGGCTCGAGCGCCCTCCACTCCCCGGCTGTTCTCCGGGCCATCGCACTAAGCCACTAGGGCGCGGAAAACGCCGCGCCGATTTGCCGTGCCCGTTTCATCTCGTCGCCGTGCAGGTAGATCGAGGTGGTCGAGATCGAGGCGTGACGCAGGTTGTCCCTCACTGTCGTCAATTCCGCGCCGCGCGCCAGTGCATGAGTCGCATGAGTGTGCCGCATCCAATGCGGGCTCGCCTGCCGCAGCTTGTCGGCGGCGGAAGGGTGATCCGCCTGGATCAAGTCCGCCACTTGCCTGAAGAAGCGCCGCAACACGCCCCACAGGCGCGTGCCGGTGATGCCACTGGCCGGATCCTGGCCAAGGCCGCCGATCAGTGGGGTATGCGGGTCCCATCGCGCTGGCGTGACTGGCAGGCCTCGTTCCACCAGATAGCTGTCGAGCGCCAGGCGCGCCAACGGTGGCAGTGCCACCTTGCCAGCCTTGGCTCCTTTGCCAACCAGCTTGAGCCAATGGTCGCCATGGGGATCGCTGTCAACGTCGCCGAGCGTCGCACCGACGAGTTCGCTGGCGCGCAGTCCGGTGGCGTAGCCGAAGTCCAGCACAAAGCGCAGGCGCTGGGCCGCCGGGCCGTCCCAGCCATAGGACCATTCGAGGCCGTCAGCAATGGTGCGGATCAGCAGCCATTCGCCTTCCGTGAACGCGTGCGAGCTGTCCAGCGCCGCTGACCGCCCTCCTCCGCGCACCTTGATCCCGGCGAACGGATTGGCCAGCACATAGCGCTGCTGGATCAGCCAGCGGAACATCGCCCCCAGTACAGACAAGGCATGGGCGGTGGAGCGCGCCGAGAGGCTGCCGGTGAACGGACGCCAGTCGGGCGAGGTACGTGGTCTCGCTGGCCCTACCCAGCGTTCCCGGGGCGCCGGTCGCCGCACGAAGCTGCGATAGGCCGTCGCATCCTCAGTGGTCAGCGACGACAACGGCCGTTCGCGCTCGACAATCGCCCACAGGATCAGCCGCTCGGCCTCTTTGCGATAGGTGCGCTGCGTCGCTGGCGACTCATGCAAGGCCAGCCACGCCTGGATCGCCGCGTAATCGTTGTCCGCATTGAGGGCGCAGGTCGCGCGCGGCGCGCGGAACTTCCCCCGCGACCCATCCACTTCATGCGGCAGCCGCAGTTGCTCCCATGGCACGACCATGCCCCGCGGCGCCTGCGCGAGCAGCGCCCGGGCGCGTTCGGTCAGTTGGGGGAGCCGGGCAAAGAAGGCTTCGACCTGTCGGGCCCCGGCCGCGCCCAGGCCGGGGATCGCGGCCCACCAGCGGCGCCGGCGCGGCACCCGAACGGTCAGTGCCGCCAGCGTGTCGATGCCCTGCGCGCGCAGCGCGGCGACCGTGCGCGGCGCCAGCCACAAGCCGATGTCGTCGCTGATTGCCGGTGCCGGCGGCGGCAGCGTGCGCAGCGTCTCGATGGCATGGTCCGCTGCCCTGCCCTTCTCCGCCCGCTCGGCCGCGGAAATTTCAAACAGCGCAGCGAGGTCCTCGCGCTGGCGGCTGCGGGCGTATGCGGCAAGCTGGCGGCGGATGCGCCCGAGGATGCCGCGCGACGACTGGCCCTGCGCCCGCTCCTCGCCCAGATATCGTGCGACGGCTTCGCGCGTCGTCAGCCCGGCATGCCAGGCGCGCAGCGCGGCGAGTGAGGTGGCATCGGGGAAGCCGGATGGCGGGGTCGGTTCCGGCGGGGTCAGGGTCAAGCGAGTTTTCATATACGCCAGTTTAGCGCATCGACGTATCTATTACGATAAGAATACTTATCGTAATAGCTGGCTGGATCGGTAGCTTGTAGCGCAAGAAATCCACCCCTTTGATCTGGAGATAACCATGGCCAGCGAACCCATTCGCGATCCCGCAAAAGACCACCTGCTGACTCCGCAGAACGCTGCCTTCGTGATCATCGATTACCAACCGGTCCAGGTGAACTCCATCGCCTCGATGGATCGGCAGCTGCTGGTCAACAACATCGTCGGCGCCTCGCGTGCCGCCGTGGCGTACAAACTGCCGATCGTGCATTCCACCGTCAATGTGAAGACCGGCCTGAACAAGCCGCCGATCCCGCAGTTGCAGAAGGTGCTGGGCGACTTCCCCACCTACTACCGTACCACCATCAACTCCTGGGAAGACGTTGAGTTGCGCGAAGCAGTGAAGGCAACGGGCCGCAAGAAGCTGATCATGACCGCGCTGTGGACGGAAGCCTGCCTTACCTTCCCGGCGCTGGACGCGCTCAAGGAAGGCTATGAAGTCTATGTCGTGGCCGATGCAGTGGGCGGAACTTCCGTGGCCGCTCACGAGGCTGCGCTGCGTCACATCGAACAGGCCGGCGGCAAGATGATCAGCGTGCCGCAGCTGTTCTGTGAACTGCTGTTGCAGATCGTTATTTCCGCCAATGGCGGTCACTATTTCCGCCAATATCGAAATTTCAACGCTTTTACCTACCCCTTGCGCTGCCCGAGCAGCAGTTGAGCTGATTCGCGCTCCATTTCCGGCCAGTCTCACCATTTCCAATTTTGCCCCCTTGCGTAGCCGGACGGAATTCGTTGATAACTTGTTGATTTTCCAGAAGCCCCAGTCTCACGAATTCCGGTTCCTCGCAAAATCGCGGCGACCTTCAGCTTGAAGCGCGGAGGGGCGATCGCGTGGATCGTGGTCAACGGCGATCATGATCGCTGCCTGACCCTTGGCCTGATACCACCCGTTGGTCAAGCTGAGCGACAAGGATTAGCGCGATAGTCGCCGCGCACAATGCCGCACCGGCATAGAACGTGAACGCCGCTCCGAGTCGGTCCCACAGCAAGCCGGCCAGCGCGCTGGCAATGAGAAGCGCCAGCCCGCTTGCCAGATTGAAGAGGCCGAACGCCGTGCCCCGCAGATCTTCGGGCGCGGTGTCGGCGACCATGGTGGCAAGCAGTCCCTGGGTCATGCCCATATGGAGCCCCCATAGCGCCACACCGGCCAGTGTTACCGCCCAGTGCGCGCCAATCGCCAGCACGAGATCGGCGAGAACAAGAGCCACCAAGCCCCATGCCAACAGCGTGGTATGAGGCAGCCTATCGGACAGCCTGCCAAAGGGGTAGGCCGACAGGGAATACACCAAGTTCATCGCGACCAGCACGAGCGGCGCCAGGTACAGAGGCAAACCGACCTGTTGGGCGCGCAGCACCAGAAACGCCTCGCTGAACCGAGCCAGCATGAACAGCGCCCCAATCGCGACCACCTGCCAGGACGATCGCCCAAGACGGACAAGGTTTGCCCACTTGATGGGGTTGCTTCGCTTGGCGCCGAGATGGGTGTCGGGCTCTCGCACCCCGACCATCAGCAGCAAGACGGAGAGGATGCCTGGGATGACCGCCACCCAGAAGACGGCCCTGAAGTCGTTCGCCCACAGATACATCAGGCCGATGGCACTCAGCGGCCCGAGAATGGCACCCACGGTGTCCAGCGATTGTCGTAGGCCGAAGGCGGCGCCCCGGAGATGCGGCGGTGCGATGTCCGCGACCAGCGCATCGCGGGGGGCGCCGCGAATGCCCTTGCCGATTCGGTCTGTGAGGCGCGCTGCCAGAACGGTTCCCACGCCAGGCGCCATGGCGAAGAATGGCTTGGACAACGCGCCAAGGGCATAGCCCAGTACCGCGAGCCCTTTGCGCTTGCCGAGGTAGTCGCTGAACGCGCCCGAAAACACCTTGACCATCAGCGCGGTCGCCTCGGCGGCGCCTTCGATGAGGCCAACGGAGAAGGCGCTGGCACCAAGCGTTGTCACCATGAAGACGGGGAGCAAGCTGTGAATGATTTCCGAGGAAATATCCATCAGAAGGCTGACAAAGCCCAGCATCCAGATCCCCGTGGGAATCTGGCTCAAGGTAGAGCGAGTGCGAGCGGGTTCGGTCACAGCGACTCCTTGTTCGCAGGATGATGGTCCCGCCTCGACGGAGTATGAGCCATTCGAACGACATGGGCATCAGCAAAAGGAGTCCGCGCAGCGGAGGCGAGCAAACTGCCGGCCGCCACGGTTGCCAGGTGCAGCTGCACCATGCGAACGCGCAACGAATCGCTGGCGCCCCGATCGGCCACCCCTTCAAGCCACTATGAAGCGGAGAACGCCGCCCCGATTTGGCGCGCCCGTTTCACCTCGTCGCCGTGCAGGTAGATCGACGTGGTCGAGGTGGACGCGTGCCGCAGACCAGCCAGAGTACATTGCGGGCGATTTGCATACGCATGCCAAGTCTCCCCCGGAAGACGATCGGCAAAGGCTTCGCTGATGCGCGTGGGGTAGACCTTTCCGTCCGGCCGGTCAGCCTTCGTCAGGCTTCCTTAGCACTACGCTGCCCTCCCTCGCGCTGAACCGCGAATCGTCGGGTGCCAACACCGAGTTCTTTGGCATTGTGGCATGTTCCATTCAGTGGGCACTGTTGCTTCTCGCACACTGCGGAATAGCTACCGTATCCCCGCTGCGCAGCGTAATTCGAAGTCGAAGTACGGAAATTCTGGATCCGTTGCACGGCACAGCGCGCTACAACCTGGCCAAGGCGCCGTTGCGACCGTCCAGAGTCTTGGCGCATCCCTCATCCATACCGTCGCGGGGCGCCTTGTCGTGACCGCAAGGTACGCATGCCTTCCTGACGCTTGCCCGGAATGGCACTCCTGGCATTCGCTGTCTTCCCATTCGCTGAGCCAGAGCCCCAAAGGGGGGGCCCTCAGATTACCCGCCGCCACAGAACGGTGTGGGCGACGTTGCGCTGCAGTGCTGGTCCTTCGTTACCGCCGAGACCCTCGAGCTAAATGCGAGCGCTACAATCGTCTCACGCAGGGACACACACGGGCGACGATAGTCAGTCAAGCTTTCAGCTCCATGCCAACTATCCCCCCGCGGCAGAACAGTTGTCGCCCCTATAGAATCTGAACCTCCGGGCGATAAGAGATAGTGAATTCAAGTACCGTGCAGTAGCGCGGCTGTTGCCGCCGGAGAGTGCGGCGGTGGAAGTGGTCTCAAGGGACCTGGGTGTCGCAGTGGCCACGCTGGAGCGCAGGCGTGCGGATGCTCTGTCCATGCCCGCTCGCGAGCGGGCATGGACAGAGCCGGCCCGGTTTGAGGCGGTGCTGGCGACGGCTGCGATAGACGAGGCCAGCAAGAACGCCGGCATGCGAGGTGGTCGGCTTACCGTGCGCACGCTGTAACGTCGGAAGGCCCACGGTGGCCTGGTCGCCGGTGCCCGCTGCCCGCGCGGCCCACGGCAGCGCACGAGCTGATCAACGAGTAGCGCGAACGCATTCTGGCCGTTGCCAACGAGCCGTGCTTTGCTGGCCGATGCATCGACGCTTGTAACCTCGAAGATTGACCCATTCGGCGAGGGCGTCGATATATGCCGCGAGCGGACCAGCGGGGACACGCTGCAGGGTCCACACCTTGATATCAGCCTGTCCCATCACATCCTCTTACCAGGAAGCGACCTTGAGGAAGGAAATGCTATGCCGAGTTCTTTGGCGGCCCAAACGCATGCAGGGGCGTTCCCGACCAGCTTTTCGGCACATAGGGCTCAGTCGCATTGCGTCTGTTCGCCTGGCAGCGTGCGCAAGCGCCGGAAGACCTCAGCGACCGGGCGCGGCCGGTACCGTGCGATCAGATGCCGAAAGTGGTCCGGTGCGCCTTGGTAGCTGCGCTCGCGCACCATCGCGTACAGGCGGCTGGCCGTGAGCAAGGGGAACTTCTCCAGCGTCTGCCCGATGAACTGTTGCAGTAATGGCAACAGATCCGAATCGCGTCATCACCTGCACGGTGATGGAGGGCACGCCACTGGCTGTGCCGCTCGTACGTCGCCCATAGCTGTGGATGCGCACACCATTTGCTCTTTGGTCTATAACAAAAGCGCTGACACACCAGCACTGGCTGGGCCCTGCCGGTAAGCGTTGGCTAGGACGCAGTTTCATGCTACGGACTTCTTTCCCGGCCGCACAGGCAGTGCGACAGCTTAATCCTCAGAGTGAAAACAAGGGGGAACTACAGTGAAGGTATCAGAGATAGATGGTCCGCTACTGGATTACTGGGTGGCGAAAGCTGAATGGGGCGATGCGCAAATCGTTGACGGAGATGTGTTGGGCGGAGCTGGATCCGAATGGGATGGTCAGGTATTCTCGCCGACGAAAATCTGGGCGCAGGGCGGGCCTCTCATAGAGAAGAAGCGGATCAGAATTCTGCCGCCAGAGGGTGGCAGGCTTGTGTGGCTCGCGGAGGTTGGGCAAGCGCAGGGGCTCGACGCATTACCACTGATAGCCGCAATGCGAGCTTTCGTGGCTGCAAAATTCGGCGACGAGGTGCCAGCCGAGTGACCGAGGTAACTGGGATTTCGTGCTGTGTGGCGATGCCGACTGGCAGGAGGTGGTAGCGATGGTCAAGGCCGCCGCCGCGACCATGACCAGTGCAGTTATGCCGCCAGGCGGCCATCGGCAGCCGGGTGCTGGTGCGCAAATACGCGCGCCGCCTGGAGATCCGCGACCTGAAAGCCTACCCAGGCATCAAGGCCATCGCCGCGCAACTCAATGTCCAGTTACAGGCGCTGCCCGGCGACGAGGATGGCCCGTTCGCCCACGCCTTCGAAGCCATGTGCAAAGTACAGAAGCCCGCGGCGCTCTATTGCAACCCGACCGTCCAGAACCCGAGCACACGCACCATGCCGCAGGCCGTCATGGCGGCCTGAGGAAGGGAAAGCCGACCACCGCGGCCACACAGAAGTGACCTAGATCGAGCGTTATGCGCAAAAGTACGCGTGTCTGCCTCAACCATTAGGTCGTGCCCCCCTTCGTTTGAAGGCTTACCGAATCAGGTCTCCGGCGCAGGCTCCTGACGCTTGCGAATCCACTCGGCGAACGCTTCGTCTTCGATGCGGTAGTCGCCCATGGCCAAACGGGTCACGACGTTATCGGCCAGCAAACGTCGCAGTGCGTGAGCCGTAGTGTTCCGGGTGGCTGGCTTGCCAAGCATGGTACTGAGCTTTTGTAGTGCGGCGCTGGAGTGCAAATCGGACTCGCCACGTGCTAGCAGGTATAGAATCGCCCGGTCAGCGGGCTTAAGCTTGTGCCACTGAGCAAGCGAGTGTTCGTCTGAGAACACTGAAGCCTTTGTGTAAGCAAGCGCTGCGACGTCTCCCTGCGGTTGATAGAGCATGTACCTTTCGATAAACCGTTTGAAGAACTCCGGAGTGCGATGCAGTTCGTCGAATGCGCGCATACCCTGCTCCAGCGTTAGCTTCTGACGTGCCATGCTGTTCAAGAGCTTGACCGAGAAGGCAACGAACTCATCGCCAAGCAAGGGGAACGGCTCCAGAGGGGCCCAATTGAAGAACGGCTCCGACGCCCTCGCAAACATGGCGCGAAGGGTCGTCTCGGAACTGCCGGCAAAGATGACTTTGATGCGATCCTTGCGGATATCGAGCGCTGCGCGCAGGGCGTGAGCGAAATCGCTGTGGTCCGCGCCGGCCAGGACTTGGGCCTCGTCAATCACGAGGAGCAGCAGCTTCTTGGTGCGGTCAAGCTGCTTTAGTACTTCATGCAGCGCCGCAGTCCTGTCTACGCCAGCCTTTCCTAGCTCGGCTTCCAATGAGCCCTCTACCCCACCTGGAATTTTCGCGCTGGCCTTCACCTTCTTGACCGGGACGCGAAGCTTGGACAACATTGCAGCGGCCCCTTTGGGTTCGAGGGCTTCGCCTAGTGCTGCCACAAGGGCCGTTTCAGGCGAGGTCCGGCTATCCCAGAGGTTTGTGTACGCGGTGAGGTAACCGTGCTCAACAGCCGCCGGCATCAGGTCTCTGCGCAAGAACTCGGTCTTGCCCATTCGCCGGCGAGCGAACAGTCCGCGAGCTGCAGACAGCTTTAAGTCGAACGCATGCAGATACGCGTTCGCCAACTCGGGGCGGCCAAAGTGCCAGGGGTCTGGCAAGGTCCTCTCATCAGTTCTCATGAGATATGAGAATTCTCAAAATAAGTGAGAAGTAATGATACAAGGCGCTCAGCCACGCGTAAAGGGCGAGCTTGCGGTCATGGGGCGGCATCACCACGGTCGGTGGGTCCAACAGCCAACGTCATGACGGATTACGCCACAAATCCAGAAGGGCAAGACCTGGGAGATCTCGCTGCCACTACTCTCAGATGAGTGCGGTAAGCACAACGTTATCGGGCCTTATCGCCGCATCCCTGCATCGCCCGTGCTTCCCGGGCGTCGAAAGTGGCGCATACGCCTGCCCCAGTCCATTGCCGATGCGGCTCCCCAACCCGTTCGCGCATGGATTTGTACCCGTCTGTATCACGCTGCCGCTGCGATACCTGTTCCGACAGAGCCCCCCCTCACGCGCTACGGGCCTGATACATCGATCGCCTTAAATGCATTCCGTGGCCCGGCGGCGAACCTCAACAAAGCCAGTCCCTGCCGCGCAATACCGAACCCAAACCTTTAAGGAAGACGATCATGACTACCCACAACATCGCCAAGCGCTTTGTCTTCGCCATCGCCCTGGTTGCCGCCGCTGCCGGTGCGCAGGCCGCCGCACTGTCCCAGCCGGGCGCGCGAGACCCCTTCACCGACGGTGCCCGCTCCGTGCAAGAGGCACGCAGCCCGTACAGCGACGGCGCGCGTGCCGTCGACCCGTTCACGGACGGTGCGCGCAACGTCGATCCGTACTACGACGGCGCACGCACCCTGTCCGGCCTGGACCGCACCGGCGTTTCAGCGGACCCGGCGCGCAGTGTCGACCCCTATCTTGACGGCGCCTACGCCTGAACCCCGACTTTCTGAATAAACAAGGAGCGCATCATGACCCGTATCGAAAAAGTGCTGTACACCGGCAAAGTCCACATCACCGCAGGCGGACGCGACGGCGAAGCCCATAGCGATGACGGCCGGCTGAACCTTCAACTGTCCTCGCCGGGCACCAAAGGCCCGGGCACGAACCCGGAGCAATTGCTCGCCACGGGATGGTCGGCGTGCTTTATCGGCGCGATCGGGCTGGCCGCCGGCAAGATGAAAGTGAAGCTGCCGGCCGAGCTTTCGGTCGAAGCCGAGGTTGACCTGGGCATGGCTGGCGAGGCCTATTTGCTGCAGGCCCGGCTCAATGTCCACATCCCCGGCATCGA
>NZ_JBXAGS010000012.1:0-199974 GCF_058794355.1 Cupriavidus sp. GW823-FHT07B10 | reverse complement strand
AGGTCCGTGAAACAGCTCCGCGCCGATGATAGTGCGGATTCCCGTGTGAAAGTAGGTCATCGCCAGGCTCTTATTCCCAAAACCCCTCGACAGCGTGTGCTGCGAGGGGTTTTGTCTTTTCCGGCTCGTGGTGGCGAGCGGCCTCGCGGCGCCTGCCAGGCGGTCTCAGAGCCTCCAGGAGCGACGCTGGAAAGCCCCTATAGGGTGAGAACGCAGAAATCTAAACTGCGCTTGTGGGAGCGATCAGGCGGTTCAAGCGCCACGCTGGAACGCCTTCCCTGGTCTGGCCAAGTACAGCATCCGCAACGGAAAGTGCTTGACAGGCAAGGTGAGAAGCCCCATAATCGATAGTTCTCTGCGGAGAGGTGCCCGAGTGGCTAAAGGGGGCAGACTGTAAATCTGTTGGCTTACGCCTACGCTGGTTCGAATCCAGCCCTCTCCACCAGAATGCAAGACAGCAGCCGGCAGTGCCGGTGAAGAAGCAGGAAAGAACCGGGCGGGTGTAGCTCAATGGTAGAGCAGAAGCCTTCCAAGCTTACGACGAGGGTTCGATTCCCTTCACCCGCTCCAGTCGCGCGGTTGCTGTCAGAGTAGTACGTCAAGTTTCGCCCATGTGGCTCAGTGGTAGAGCACTCCCTTGGTAAGGGAGAGGTCGGCAGTTCGATCCTGCCCATGGGCACCAAATACCACGCACTGGCAATATCGCTACCGAGACAGGAGTCGCGAAATGGCAAAGGAAAAGTTCGAGCGGACCAAGCCGCACGTGAACGTTGGTACGATTGGTCACGTTGACCATGGCAAGACCACGCTGACCGCAGCGATTGCCACGGTGCTGGCAGCCAAGTTTGGCGGTGCCGCCAAGAAGTACGACGAAATCGACGCAGCGCCGGAAGAAAAGGCACGCGGTATTACCATCAATACCGCGCACGTCGAGTACGAAACGGCCAACCGCCACTACGCGCACGTTGACTGCCCGGGCCACGCTGACTATGTGAAGAACATGATCACGGGTGCCGCCCAGATGGACGGCGCGATCCTGGTTTGCTCGGCTGCTGACGGCCCGATGCCGCAAACGCGTGAGCACATCCTGCTGGCCCGCCAGGTTGGCGTGCCGTACATCATCGTGTTCCTGAACAAGTGCGACATGGTGGACGACGCTGAACTGCTCGAGCTGGTCGAGATGGAAGTTCGCGAGCTGCTGTCGAAGTACGAGTTCCCCGGCGACGACACCCCGATCATCAAGGGTTCGGCCAAGCTGGCGCTGGAAGGCGACAAGGGCGAGCTGGGCGAAGTGGCCATCATGAACCTGGCCGACGCGCTGGACACCTACATCCCGACGCCGGAGCGTGCCGTTGACGGTACCTTCCTGATGCCTGTGGAAGACGTGTTCTCGATCTCGGGTCGCGGCACCGTGGTGACCGGCCGTATCGAGCGCGGCGTGGTGAAGGTCGGCGAGGAAATCGAAATCGTCGGTATCAAGCCGACGGTGAAGACCACCTGCACCGGCGTGGAAATGTTCCGCAAGCTGCTGGACCAGGGTCAAGCCGGCGACAACGTTGGCCTGCTGCTGCGCGGCACCAAGCGTGAAGACGTCGAGCGCGGCCAGGTGCTGTGCAAGCCGGGTTCGATCAAGCCGCACACCCACTTCACCGGCGAGGTGTACATCCTGTCGAAGGACGAAGGCGGCCGTCACACCCCGTTCTTCAACAACTACCGCCCGCAGTTCTACTTCCGTACCACCGACGTGACCGGCTCGATCGAGCTGCCGAAGGACAAGGAAATGGTCATGCCGGGTGACAACGTGTCGATCACCGTCAAGCTGATCGCCCCGATCGCCATGGAAGAAGGCCTGCGCTTCGCTATCCGCGAAGGTGGCCGTACCGTCGGCGCCGGCGTCGTGGCAAAGATCCTCGACTAAGTTGTTTGATAGCGAACGCGGCACCAACCGGCCGCGTTCGTTGCCAGAAGGGGTTGGCGCCAGCGCCGGCCCCACAGTTGTTTTAGGGGTATAGCTCAACTGGCAGAGCGTCGGTCTCCAAAACCGAAGGTTGGGGGTTCGATTCCCTCTGCCCCTGCCAAATCAATCAGCCGCGTCGCGAAGAGCAATCGTGACGCGGCTTAGTCTCGTTTGCGAAACATGGCCAATCCCAATGTTGAAACCGTGAACGCCAGCAGCGGCAAGTGGATGCTTGGCGTGGCGGTGCTGCTGGTGGTTGCGGGCGTCATCGGTTTCTATGCACTGGCACAGCAACCGTCTTATGTACGTGGCGCCGCACTGTTCGGTGGTATTGCACTGGGTATCGTAGTTGCGCTGGTGTCGGCACCAGGCAAGGACTTTATCGGGTTCGCCAAGGAATCGTATCGGGAAGTTCGCAAGGTCGTCTGGCCGACGCGCAAGGAAGCCGGGCAAATGACGGGGCTGGTCTTCGTCTTTGTCGTCATCATGGCGCTGTTCCTGTGGTCGGCTGACAAGCTCATCGAGTGGGTCGTCTTCTCGCTCGTGCTGGGCTGGAAATAAGAGGTAGCACATGACGGATAACGCTCAGCAGGAAACCACCGCGCCGGAATCGCCTTCGTCGAAGAAGCGCTGGTATGTCGTGCATGCCTATTCCGGCATGGAGAAGAGCGTGCAGCGCGCGCTGCAGGAGCGCATCGAACGCGCCGAGATGCAGGACAAGTTTGGCCGCATCCTGGTGCCGTCCGAAGAAGTCGTGGAAATCAAGGGCGGCCACAAGTCGGTCACCGAGCGTCGTTTCTTCCCCGGCTACGTGCTGGTGGAAATGGAAATGACCGACGAGACCTGGCACCTGGTGAAGAACACCAGCAAGGTCACCGGTTTCGTGGGCGGCGCCCGCAACCGCCCGAGCCCGATTTCGCAGCGCGAAGTCGACAAAATCATGACCCAGATGCAGGAAGGGGTCGAGAAGCCGCGTCCCAAGACGCTGTTCGAAGTGGGCGAAATGGTGCGCGTCAAGGACGGCCCGTTCACCGATTTCAACGGCAACGTGGAAGAAGTGAATTACGAGAAATCGCGCCTGCGCGTCTCGGTCACGATCTTCGGGCGTGCCACGCCGGTCGAACTCGAGTTCGGCCAGGTCGAGAAGGTTTAAGGAATTTGCCGGTTGCGGCCTGAAAGGGCGGCAACGGGCAACGGCGCCGCCCCGGTGGCGGCGCCAAGAGGAGCGTGAGGCCGTGCCGTAGGTGCGGCGACAGCGCGTTACGACTCAACAGGATCGCATCCCGAAAGAGCGATCCGGATTGGAGTAGAGATGGCCAAGAAGATCATTGGCTTTATCAAGCTGCAGATTCCGGCTGGTAAGGCAAATCCCTCCCCGCCCGTTGGTCCCGCACTGGGTCAGCGTGGTCTGAACATCATGGAGTTCTGCAAGGCGTTCAACGCCCAGACCCAGGGTATGGAACCCGGTCTGCCGGTGCCGGTGGTGATTACCGCCTTCGCCGACAAGAGCTTCACCTTCGTGATGAAGTCGCCCCCGGCGACCGTGCTGATCAAGAAGGCAGCAGGCATCACCAAGGGTTCGCCGAAGCCCCACACCGACAAGGTTGGCAAGATCACCCGCGCCCAGGCTGAAGAAATCGCCAAGGCCAAGAACGCTGACCTGACCGCCGCCGACCTGGACGCCGCCGTGCGTACCATCGCCGGTTCGGCTCGTTCGATGGGCATCACCGTGGAGGGTCTGTAAATGGCTAAGGTTTCCAAGCGCGTCGCCGCCAACAAGGCGAAGATCGAGCGTACCAAGTTTTACCCGATCGACGAGGCCCTGGGCTTGGTGAAGGGCTGCGCTTCGGCGAAGTTCGACGAGTCGATCGACGTGGCCGTGCAGCTGGGCATTGACGCCAAGAAGTCGGACCAGGTGGTTCGTGGTTCGGTGGTGCTGCCCGCAGGTACCGGCAAGTCGGTTCGCGTGGCTGTGTTCGCCCAGGGCGAAAAGGCCGAAGCCGCCAAGGCCGCCGGTGCTGACATCGTCGGCATGGAAGACCTGGCCGAGCAAGTCAAGGCCGGCAACCTGAACTTCGACGTCGTGATCGCTTCGCCGGACACGATGCGTATCGTCGGTACGCTGGGCCAGATCCTGGGCCCGCGCGGCCTGATGCCGAACCCGAAGGTCGGTACCGTGACGCCCGACGTGGCCCAGGCTGTGAAGAACGCCAAGGCTGGCCAGGTGCAGTTCCGTGTCGACAAGGCCGGTATCATCCACGCCACCATCGGCCGCCGCTCGTTCGACGACGCAGCGCTGAAGAGCAACCTGTCCGCACTGCTGGAAGCCCTGGTGAAGTCCAAGCCGGCTACGAGCAAGGGCGTGTACCTGCGCAAGATCGCTGTCTCGTCCACCATGGGCGTTGGCGTGCGCGTGGAACAAGCTTCGCTGTCGGCCTGAGCTGACGGCATGGGCTGACCGGACCCGATAACACCGGTCGGCCGCGAATTGAAGATCCTGGCGTAAGCGGGGATCGGCTCCGGACCTGGTTCTGCCAAGCGGCAGCACAAGGACAGGGAGCAAGGCTTTGGGCAGTGGCGGCAGCCGGACACGTTGTGTTCAGGCAGTCGCCGCTGGTTATCAAAGACCGCTGGTGTCCACATGACCGCAGTCAGGCATGCGGGCTTAATCGGCCGGGAGGTACAAGCAGGGCCAGGTGCCGTGCATGACCAACCCCGGGCAGCCAGCGCAGATGGCGCACCCGAAGGGATTGATGAATCCGGGCCTGTCCCGGGTGATTCGGGCCAATCGGACGCCGTTCGTTTGTGCTGACGTGAAGACTCCGGTATTGCCGGAGGGCTAGCGTCATTTTGGAGCTTAACCGTGCCACTCAATATTGAAGATAAGAAGGCCGTCGTTGCTGAGGTTTCGGCGCAAGTCGCCAAGGCCCAGACCATCGTCGTGGCCGAATATCGCGGCATTACGGTTGGCGATCTGACCAAGCTGCGTTCCACCGCACGTCAGCAAGGCGTGTACCTGCGTGTTCTGAAGAACACGCTGGCCCGCCGCGCCGTCGAAGGTACGCCGTTTGCAAGCCTCGCAGAGCAGATGACCGGTCCGCTGATCTACGGTATTTCCGAAGATGCAGTGTCGTCGGCCAAGGTTCTGAACGACTTCGCCAAGACCAACGACAAGCTGGTCCTGCGCGCCGGGTCGTATGACGGCAAGGTTCTCGACGCTGCCGCCGTGAAGGCGCTGGCCTCGATCCCGAGCCGCGACGAACTGATTGCTCAGCTGCTGGGCGTGATGCAGGCACCGGTGTCGGGCTTCGCCCGTCTGCTGGCTGCACTGGCTGCCAAGAACGCCGAAGGCGCTCCCGCGGAAGCGGAAGCCGCTGGCGCCTAAGGCAATCCAGGCCTCGCATCGAAAGATCGCATTACCGATACCGAATCAAATCTAGTAGGAGTATTTCAAATGGCAATCACCAAAGACGACATCCTGGAAGCCGTTGGCGCGATGTCCGTGATGGAACTGAACGACCTGGTCAAGGCGTTCGAAGAGAAGTTTGGCGTGTCGGCTGCTGCCATGGCTGTGGCTGCTGCCCCGGGCGCCGGCGGTGCCGCCGCTGCTGAAGAGCAGACCGAGTTCAACGTGATCCTGGCCGAAGTCGGCGCCAACAAGGTTGGCGTGATTAAGGCTGTTCGCGAAATCACCGGCCTGGGCCTGAAGGAAGCCAAGGACCTGGTCGATGGCGCACCGAAGCCCGTCAAGGAAGGCGTGGACAAGGCTGCTGCTGCCGAGGCCAAGAAGAAGCTGGAAGACGCTGGCGCGAAGGTCGACGTCAAGTAAGGCATTGCTCGCGTGCCCTTTCGGCACGCGGATGGGGCTGGCAAAGGGAAATTCCCGGCGCCAGCCTTTTTGCGCTTGTGCGAAAGTGTTTTGAGAAGCACTCTTCGCAACAAAAAGTGATGTTTGCGAGTCTCGATGCCCTCGGGCATGCCGGAGTCTCAGCAGAGGCCAAACATCAGTGGCACACTAAGTGGTTGCTGCTGATGTTTGTCTTCTGAACCGACTGCAGAAGACAAGTTTGGTCGGGTGTCCCCCGGGCGAGTACAGGCGTTGCGCTTGATGCGACGACCACACCGCCCGCAGCGTGCGGACACCGTCAGCCAGAGGTTGGTAGCGGCCAACCGCCAAATCCCCTCCCAGTCGCTGAACACCTCAGGTCCGGCCAGGTCCAGCCAGCCCTGCGATGATTCGGAGATCCCATGGCGTACAGCTTCACCGAAAAGAAGCGCATTCGCAAAAGCTTTGCGAAGCGCGCGACGGTACATCAGGTTCCATTCCTGCTTGCCACCCAGATTGAATCCTACACTCAGTTCTTGCAAGCGGAAACGCCGACCGCGCGTCGCAAGACCGAAGGCCTCCAGGCCGCTTTCAACGCAATCTTCCCGATCTCCTCGCATAACGGGCTTGCCCGTATGGAGTTCGTCTCGTATCACCTGTCCAACCCGCCGTTCGACGTCAAGGAATGCCAGCAGCGTGGCCTGACGTTCCACTCGGCCCTGCGTGCCAAGGTTCGCCTGATCATCAACGATCGCGAGAACCCGGGCAAGGTCAAGGAAGTGAAGGAGCAGGAAGTCTACATGGGCGAAATCCCGCTGATGACTTCCACGGGTTCGTTCGTCATCAACGGCACCGAGCGTGTCATCGTCTCGCAGCTGCACCGCTCGCCGGGCGTGTTCTTCGAGCACGACAAGGGCAAGACCCACAGCTCGGGCAAGCTGCTGTTCTCGGCACGTATCATCCCCTACCGCGGTTCGTGGCTGGACTTCGAGTTCGACCCGAAGGACATCCTGTACTTCCGCGTCGACCGCCGCCGCAAGATGCCGGTGACGATCCTGCTGAAGTCGATCGGCCTGACCCCGGAACAGATCCTCGCGCACTTCTTCGTGTTCGACAACTTCACGCTGCAGGCCGAAGGCGCGCAGCTGGAGTTCGTGCCCGAGCGCCTGCGCGGTGAAGTCGCGCGCTTCGACATCGCCGACAAGAACGGCCGCGTGGTGGTCGAGAAGGACAAGCGGATCAACGCCAAGCACATCCGCGACCTGGATTCGGCCGGCACCAAGCTGATCAGCGTGCCGGAAGACTACCTGCTGGGCCGCGTGCTGGCCAAGAACATCATCGACCCGGATACCGGCGAGGTGATTGCCAACGCCAACGACGAGCTGACCGAAACCCTGCTCGAGAACCTGCGCGAAGCCGGCGTCAAGCAGATCCAGACCCTGTACACCAACGACCTGGACCAGGGCCCGTACATGTCGCAGACCCTGCGCGTGGACGAGACCGCCGACCAGACCGCTGCGCGTATCGCGATCTACCGCATGATGCGCCCGGGCGAGCCGCCGACCGAGGAAGCCGTGGAAGCGCTGTTCCAGCGCCTGTTCTACAGCGAAGAGTCGTACGACCTGTCGCGCGTTGGCCGCATGAAGGTCAACAGCCGCCTGGGCCGCCCCAGCGGCGAAGGCGCCATGGTGCTGCAGGACGAGGACATCCTCGAGACCATCAAGATCCTGGTCAACCTGCGCAACGGCAAGGGCGAGGTCGATGACATCGATCACCTGGGCAACCGTCGCGTGCGTTGCGTCGGCGAACTGGCCGAAAACCAGTTCCGCGCCGGCCTGTCGCGCGTGGAGCGTGCCGTCAAGGAACGTCTGGGCCAGGCCGAGACCGAGAACCTGATGCCGCACGACCTGATCAACTCGAAGCCGATCTCGTCGGCGATCCGCGAGTTCTTCGGTTCGTCGCAGCTGTCGCAGTTCATGGACCAGACCAACCCGCTGTCCGAGATCACGCACAAGCGCCGTGTCTCCGCACTGGGGCCGGGCGGCCTGACGCGCGAGCGCGCCGGCTTTGAAGTCCGTGACGTGCACCCGACCCACTATGGCCGCGTGTGCCCGATCGAAACGCCGGAAGGTCCGAACATTGGTCTGATCAACTCGCTGGCACTGTATGCCCGCCTGAACGAATACGGCTTCCTGGAAACGCCGTACCGCAAGGTGGTCGACAGCAAGCTGACCGACCAGGTCGACTACCTGTCCGCGATCGAGGAAGGCAAGTACGTGGTGGCGCAGGCCAACGCGACCGTTGACGCCGACGGCAACCTGACCGACGAACTGGTGTCGGCGCGTGAAGGCTCCGAGCGTGAAACCCGCATGGTCACGCCGGACCGCGTGCAGTACATCGACGTGGCGCCGTCGCAGATCGTGTCGGCCGCTGCCTCGCTGGTTCCGTTCCTGGAACACGATGACGCGAACCGTGCACTGATGGGCGCGAACATGCAGCGCCAGGCCGTGCCTTGCCTGCGTCCGGACAAGCCGCTGGTCGGCACCGGCATCGAGCGCACCGTTGCGGTCGACTCGGGCACGGCCGTGCAGGCGATGCGTGGCGGCGTGGTCGACTACGTCGACGCGATGCGTATCGTGATCCGCGTGAACGACGACGAAGCCGTTGCCGGTGAAGTCGGCGTGGACATCTACAACCTGATCAAGTACACGCGCTCGAACCAGAACACCAACATCAACCAGCGTCCGATGGTGAAGGTCGGCGACCACGTTGCCCGCGGCGACGTGATTGCCGACGGCGCCTCGACCGACCTGGGCGAGCTGGCACTGGGCCAGAACATGCTGGTGGCGTTCATGCCGTGGAACGGCTACAACTTCGAGGATTCGATCCTGATCTCGGAGCGTGTGGTGGCCGAAGACCGCTATACCTCGATCCACATCGAGGAGCTGTCGGTCGTTGCCCGCGACACCAAGCTGGGACCGGAAGAAATCACGCGCGATATCTCGAACCTGGCCGAAGCCCAGCTGGCTCGCCTGGACGAGTCGGGCATCACCTACATCGGCGCTGAAGTCGAAGCCGGCGACGTGCTGGTTGGCAAGGTCACGCCGAAGGGCGAGACCCAGCTGACCCCGGAAGAGAAGCTGCTGCGCGCGATCTTCGGCGAGAAGGCTTCGGACGTGAAGGACACCTCGCTGCGCGTGCCCTCGGGCATGAGCGGCATCGTGATCGACGTCCAGGTCTTCACCCGCGAAGGCGTGACGCGCGACAAGCGTGCCCAGTCGATCATCGATGACGAACTGAAGCGCTACCGCCTGGACCTGAACGACCAGCTGCGTATCGTGGAAGGCGACGCGTTCCAGCGTCTGGAGCGCCTGCTCATCGACAAGACCGTCAATGGCGGTCCGAAGAAGCTGGCCAAGGGTGCCAAGATCACCAAGGAATACCTGGCGGATATCGACAGGTACCACTGGTTCGACATCCGTCCGGCCGACGAAGAACTGGCTGCCCAGCTGGAAGCCGTCAAGGAAGCCATCGAGCAGAAGCGCCACGAGTTCGACCTGGCCTTCGAAGAGAAGCGCAAGAAGCTCACGCAGGGCGACGAACTGCCGCCGGGCGTGATCAAGATGGTCAAGGTGTACCTGGCCGTCAAGCGCCGCCTGCAGCCTGGCGACAAGATGGCCGGCCGTCACGGCAACAAGGGTGTCGTGTCCAAGATCACCCCGATCGAAGACATGCCCTACATGGCCGACGGTACGCCTGCCGACATCGTGCTGAATCCGCTGGGGGTGCCGTCGCGGATGAACGTGGGTCAGATTCTCGAGACCCACCTGGGCTGGGCCGCGCGCGGCCTGGGCGAGCGCATCGGCAACATGCTGAAGGCGCAAGCCAAGGCAGCCGAAGTGCGCAAGCTGCTCACGCAGATCTACAACGAGAGCGGCAAGGTCGAAGACCTCGACAGCCTGTCGGATTCGGAAGTCCTGGAGCTGGCCGAGAACCTGAAGAAGGGCGTGCCGTTCGCGACGCCGGTGTTCGATGGTGCGCATGAGGACGAAATCCGCCGCATGCTGGACCTCGCCTATCCGGAAGAGATCGCGAAGGAGAAGGGCCTGACCGCTTCCAAACAGCAGGTCACGCTGTTCGACGGCCGCACCGGCGAAGCGTTCGAGCGTCCGGTCACGCTGGGTGTGATGCACATGCTGAAGCTGCACCACCTGGTCGACGACAAGATGCACGCGCGTTCCACCGGCCCGTACTCGCTGGTGACGCAGCAGCCGCTGGGTGGTAAAGCCCAGTTCGGTGGCCAGCGTTTCGGTGAGATGGAAGTTTGGGCACTGGAAGCCTACGGCGCGTCGTACGTGCTGCAGGAAATGCTGACGGTCAAGTCCGATGACGTGAACGGCCGTACCAAGGTGTACGAGAACATCGTCAAGGGCGAGCACTCGATCGATGCCGGCATGCCGGAATCGTTCAACGTGCTGGTGAAGGAAATCCGCTCGCTGGGTATCGACATCGACCTCGATCGCTACTGATCGGGCAGGTGAGGGGAGCCGGTTGCGGCCGGCTCCCTGTCGACACTACAGGCGAAGGATTTCCCACAGGATGAATGCCATCGACCCGGACCAACTCCGGGGCGGTGGCGAAACAAGGAGTTGCAATGAAAGCATTGCTCGATCTCTTTAAGCAGGTACAGCAGGAAGAGCAGTTCGACGCGATCAAGATCGGCCTGGCCTCGCCCGAGAAGATCCGTTCGTGGTCGTACGGCGAAGTGAAGAAGCCGGAAACGATCAACTACCGTACCTTCAAGCCGGAACGCGACGGCCTGTTCTGCGCCAAGATCTTTGGCCCGATCAAGGACTACGAGTGCCTGTGCGGCAAGTACAAGCGCCTGAAGCACCGTGGCGTGATCTGCGAGAAGTGCGGCGTTGAAGTGACGCTGGCCAAGGTGCGCCGCGAGCGCATGGGCCACATCGAACTGGCCGCGCCGACCGCGCACATCTGGTTCCTGAAGTCGCTGCCGTCGCGCCTGGGCATGGTCCTGGACATGACGCTGCGCGACATCGAGCGCGTGCTGTACTTTGAAGCATTCGTGGTGATCGAACCCGGCATGACCCCGCTCAAGAAGAGCCAGATCATGTCCGAAGACGACTACCTGGCGAAGTGCGACGAGTACGGCGAGGGCGAGTTCGTCGCCATGATGGGTGCCGAGGGCATCCGTGAACTGCTGCGCGGCATCGACATCGAGAAGCAGATCGAACAGATCCGCGCCGAGCTGCAGGCCACCGGCTCCGAAGCCAAGATCAAGAAGTTCGCCAAGCGCCTGAAGGTGCTCGAAGCCTTCCAGCGTTCGGGCATCAAGCCCGAGTGGATGATCCTCGAAGTGCTGCCGGTGCTGCCGCCCGAGTTGCGTCCGCTGGTGCCGCTGGACGGCGGCCGCTTCGCGACCTCGGACCTGAACGACCTGTATCGCCGCGTCATCAACCGTAACAACCGCCTGAAGCGCCTGCTGGAGCTGAAGGCGCCTGAAATCATCGTGCGCAACGAAAAGCGCATGCTGCAGGAAGCGGTTGACTCGCTGCTGGACAACGGCCGTCGCGGCAAGGCGATGACCGGTGCCAACAAGCGTCCGCTGAAGTCCCTGGCCGAAATGATCAAGGGCAAGGGCGGCCGTTTCCGTCAGAACCTGCTGGGCAAGCGCGTCGACTACTCGGGCCGTTCGGTCATCGTGGTGGGCCCGACGCTCAAGCTGCACCAGTGCGGCCTGCCCAAGCTGATGGCGCTCGAGCTGTTCAAGCCGTTCATCTTCCACAAGCTGGAAACGATGGGCATCGCCACCACCATCAAGGCGGCGAAGAAGGAAGTCGAAAGCCAGACCCCGGTGGTGTGGGACATCCTCGAAGAGGTGATCCGCGAGCACCCGGTGATGCTGAACCGTGCGCCGACGCTGCACCGCCTGGGTATCCAGGCGTTCGAGCCGGTGCTGATCGAAGGCAAGGCCATCCAGCTGCATCCGCTGGTCTGCGCGGCGTTCAACGCCGACTTCGACGGTGACCAGATGGCTGTCCACGTGCCGCTGTCGCTGGAAGCGCAGATGGAAGCCCGCACCCTGATGCTGGCCTCCAACAACGTGCTGTTCCCGGCCAACGGCGATCCGTCGATCGTGCCGTCGCAAGACGTGGTGCTGGGTCTGTACTACACGACCCGCGACAAGATCAACGGCCGCGGCGAGGGCATGACCTTCGCCGACATCAGCGAAGTGATCCGCGCCTACGAGAACAAGGAAGTCGAGCTGGCTTCGCGCGTGAACGTGCGTATCACCGAGTACGAGCTGGTCGACAAGGACGCCGAGGGCGACGCCCGTTTCGCACCCAAGATCACGCTGCAGGCCACCACGGTCGGCCGCGCGATCCTGTCCGAGATCCTGCCCAAGGGCCTGCCGTTCTCGGTGCTGAACAAGCCGCTCAAGAAGAAGGAAATCTCGCGCCTGATCAACACCGCGTTCCGCAAGTGCGGCCTGCGCGAGACTGTGATCTTCGCCGACAAGCTGCTGCAGTCGGGCTTCCGCCTGGCTACCCGTGCCGGTATCTCGATCGCCATCGACGATATGCTGGTGCCGCCGCAGAAGGAAAAGATCATCGCCGAGGCCTCGGCCAAGGTGAAGGAATACGACAAGCAGTACATGTCGGGTCTGGTGACCGACCAGGAACGCTACAACAACGTCGTTGACATCTGGGGCGCCGCCGGCGACCAGGTGGGCAAGGCGATGATGGAGCAGCTCCAGCACGAGGACGTGGTCGACCGCGAAGGCAAGACCGTGAAGCAAGAGTCGTTCAACTCCATCTATATGATGGCCGACTCGGGTGCACGGGGCTCGGCAGCGCAGATCCGCCAGCTGGCCGGTATGCGTGGCCTGATGGCCAAGCCGGACGGCTCGATCATTGAAACGCCGATTACGGCGAACTTCCGTGAAGGCCTGAACGTTCTGCAGTACTTCATCTCGACCCACGGCGCCCGTAAGGGCCTGGCCGATACGGCACTGAAGACCGCGAACTCGGGTTACCTGACCCGTCGTCTGGTCGACGTGACGCAGGATCTGGTCGTGGTGGAGGACGATTGCGGCACCTCCAACGGCGTGGCCATGAAGGCCCTGGTCGAAGGCGGTGAAGTGATCGAAGCCCTGCGCGACCGTATCCTCGGCCGTGTGACCGTGGCCGACGTGGTCAACCCTGAAACCCAGGAGACCGCGATCGAAGCCGGCACGCTGCTGGACGAAGACCTGGTCGAGCTGATCGACAACATCGGCGTGGACGAAGTCAAGGTCCGCACCCCGCTGTCGTGCGACACGCGCTACGGCCTGTGCGGCAAGTGCTATGGCCGCGACCTGGGCCGCGGCGTGCTGGTGAACTCCGGCGAAGCGGTGGGCGTGATTGCCGCTCAGTCGATCGGTGAGCCGGGCACGCAGCTGACCATGCGTACGTTCCACATCGGTGGTGCGGCATCGCGTGCGGCAGTGGCATCGAGCGTGGAAGCCAAGGCAACCGGTACCGTGCGTTTCACGGCGACCATGCGTTACGTCACCAATGCGAAGGGCGAACTGATCGTCATCTCGCGTTCGGGCGAGGCGCTGATCACCGACGACCACGGCCGCGAGCGCGAACGCCACAAGATCCCGTACGGCGCCACGCTGCTGGTGCAGGACGGCCAGGCCATCAAGGCTGGCACGCAGCTGGCCACGTGGGATGCGCTGACTCGCCCGATCGTTTCGGAATACACCGGTACGACCAAGTTCGAGAACGTCGAAGAAGGCGTGACCGTCGCCAAGCAGATGGACGAAGTGACGGGCCTGTCGACCCTGGTGGTGATCGACGCCAAGCGCCGCACGGCTGCAACCAAGGGCATCCGCCCGCAGGTCAAGCTGCTCGACGCCAACGGCCAGGAAGTGAAGATCCCGGGCACGGACCACTCCGTGACCATCGGCTTCCAGGTCGGCGCGCTGATTACCGTGAAGGATGGCCAGCAGGTGCACGTGGGTGAAGTGCTCGCGCGTATCCCGACCGAGTCGCAGAAGACCCGCGACATTACCGGTGGTCTGCCGCGAGTGGCCGAGCTGTTCGAAGCGCGTTCGCCGAAGGACGCCGCCGTGCTGGCGGAAGTCACCGGCACGACCTCGTTCGGCAAGGACACCAAGGGCAAGCAGCGCCTGGTCATCACCGACCTGGACGGCAATGCCCACGAGTTCCTGATCGCGAAGGAAAAGCAGGTGCTGGTGCACGACGGCCAGGTGGTGAACAAGGGTGAAATGATCGTGGAAGGTCCGGCGGACCCGCACGACATCCTGCGCCTGAAGGGCATCGAAGAGCTGGCGCACTACATCGTGGACGAAGTCCAGGACGTGTACCGTCTGCAGGGCGTGAAGATCAACGACAAGCACATCGAAGTGATTGTTCGTCAGATGCTGCGCCGCGTGCAGATCGCCGACGTGGGCGACACCAAGTTCATCCCGGGTGAACAGGTGGAGCGTTCGGAACTGCTCGACGAGAACGACCGCGTGATCGCCGAAGGCAAGCGTCCGGCCACGTACGAGAACCTGCTGCTCGGTATCACCAAGGCGTCGCTGTCGACCGACAGCTTCATCTCGGCGGCATCGTTCCAGGAAACCACGCGCGTGCTGACCGAAGCCGCGATCATGGGCAAGACCGACGACCTGCGTGGTCTGAAGGAAAACGTGATCGTCGGCCGTCTGATCCCGGCCGGTACCGGCCTGGCCTACCACCGCGCCCGCAAGGCGCGCGAGGCCTCCGAGCGCGAACGCGCCCAGGCGATCGCCGAAGAAGAGCAGTCGCTCTTCATCGAGCCGGCGCCGGTGGTGCAGGCGACGACCGAAGGCGAAGGCGACAACGCCTGATCGCAGTAAGCTGTTTGCCGCCGCAAGGTGGCCCGAAAGCCCGGCTGATCCAGCCGGGCTTTTTTTCTTTCCGCCCGCAGCCGGCCCTGTCGTGAGAATGTTCGGACTGTTAGCCCGGCGGGCACGGAAGCGGCCCCCTTAGTGGTATGGTTACGGCTTTTCCGGCTTCAGCAATTCCGTTGTCTATGTCGCACGCGCTGGCGATCCTCAAAGATGTGTTCGGCTACCACGCCTTCCGTGGGCGCCAGGCCGAGATCATCGACCACGTTGCGACGGGCGGCGACTGCCTGGTGCTGATGCCGACCGGCGGCGGCAAGTCGCTGTGCTACCAGATCCCGGCGCTGCTGCGCCAGCGTGCCGGCGACGGCGTCGGCATCGTGGTGTCGCCGCTGATCGCGCTGATGCAGGACCAGGTCGCGGCACTGACTGAAGCCGGCGTGCGCGCCGCAGTGCTCAATTCGACGCTGACCGGAGCCGAGGCCTCGGCGGTCGAGCGCGACCTGCTGGCCGGGCGCATCGAGATCCTCTACGTGGCGCCGGAGCGGCTGATGACGCCACGCTTCCAGGACTTGCTCGAGCGCATTCGGGTCGGGCTCTTTGCCATCGACGAAGCGCACTGCGTGTCGCAGTGGGGCCACGACTTCCGCCCCGAGTACATCCAGTTGTCGGTGCTGCACGAGCGCTTCCCGTATGTGCCGCGCATCGCGCTGACGGCAACGGCCGACGCACTCACGCGCAACGAGATCATCGAGCGGCTGGCGCTGGACAACGCCCGCGTCTTCATCTCTAGCTTCGACCGGCCCAATATCCGCTACCGCATCGTCGAGAAGGACAATGCGCGCCAGCAGCTGCTGGCCTTCATCAAGGCCGAGCACACCGCGGCCGACGGCACCCATGACAGCGGCATCGTCTATTGCCTGTCACGCAAGAAGGTGGAGGACACGGCGCAGTGGCTGAGCGGACAGGGCATCAATGCGCTGGGCTACCACGCCGGCATGGATGCCCAGGTGCGCCAGCACCACCAGGCCCGCTTCCGCGAGGAAGAAGGGCTGGTGATGGTGGCGACGATCGCCTTCGGCATGGGTATCGACAAGCCCGACGTGCGCTTTGTCGCCCACCTGGACCTGCCCAAGAGCATGGAAGGCTACTACCAGGAAACCGGGCGCGCCGGCCGCGACGGCCTGCCGGCCAATGCCTGGATGGCCTACGGCCTGGGCGACGTGGTGCAGCAGAAGCGCATGATCGACGAGTCCGAGGCGGACGACGCCTTCAAGCGCGTGTCGTCGTCCAAGCTCGATGCGCTGCTGGGCCTGTGCGAGACCGCAGGCTGCCGGCGCGTGCGCATCCTGGCGTATTTCAATGAGGCCAGCGAACCCTGCGGCAACTGCGACACCTGTCTGGAGCCGCCGGCCACCTGGGATGGCACGCGCGAGGCGCAGATGGCGCTGTCCTGCGTGTACCGCACCGCGCAGGCGAGCCGGGTTCACTTCGGCGCCACCCACCTGATCGACGTGCTGCGCGGCAACAGCTCGGAGAAGATCCGCCAGTGGGGGCACGACAAGGTGTCCACCTTCGGCATCGGCAAGGACCGCTCGGTGCATGAATGGCATACGGTGTTCCGCCAGCTGATCGCCCAGGGTCTGCTGACCATCGACCATGGCGGGCATGGCGCGCTGCTGCTGGGCGAGGACGCGCGCGCGGTGCTCAAGGGCGAGCGCCAGATCATCCTGCGCCGCCAGGCCACCAAGCCGGGCAAGTCCGGCGAGCGTGCCGCACGCGGCACCCGCACCGACCACACCGCGGACATGGACGCAGACATGCTGGCCAACTGGGAGGCGCTGCGCCGCTGGCGCACCGAGGCCGCGCGCGAGCACGGCGTGCCGGCCTATGTCATCTTCCACGATGCAACGCTGGCGGAGCTGGCCCGGACCGCGCCGGGCTCCCTGTCGGCGATGCAGGGCATTCCCGGGATCGGTGCCTCCAAACTGGAGCGCTATGGACAGTCCATCCTGGAAGCGCTCCGCGGGGTCTGACCGAGGGCAGCGTCAGCGCGTCCCGGGTCGGGTATACGGCTTGACGGTATACGATTCCCCTGCTAGGATGCCAGATTCGAGTTTTTGGCTTTGGATTTCGCTCGCCCGTCGGAGAAGTGGCCTTTAGGCCGCGGCCGGCAAGCCTTCCGGACTGGGTTCCCATGGACCGGTGGCGGCAGACGCGGGATCCGGGTGCCGGCTCGCGCTCTTTGGCATGCTGTTACCGCACAGTCCCGTCTCCAGAGCGCGTCCGCTCATCTCTCCCGCCCAAAACCCGTAGTTGCCTCTCCATTTCGGTGCATGCCGGTGCGAGGGGCGTTTTTCGTCAAACCAAGCTGGATTGAACAATGCCAACTATCAACCAACTGGTTCGCAAGCCGCGCGTCTCTGAAGTCGTCAAGAGCAAGAGCCCGGCGCTTGAGAACTGCCCCCAGCGCCGTGGCGTGTGCACCCGCGTGTACACCACGACGCCGAAGAAGCCGAACTCGGCACTGCGTAAGGTTGCCAAGGTGCGCCTGACCAACGGTTTCGAAGTGATTTCGTACATCGGCGGTGAAGGCCACAACCTGCAGGAACACTCGGTCGTGCTGATCCGCGGCGGCCGTGTGAAGGATCTGCCGGGTGTGCGTTACCACATCGTCCGTGGCTCGCTCGACCTGCAAGGCGTGAAGGACCGCAAGCAGGCTCGTTCGAAGTACGGCGCGAAGCGTCCGAAGGCAGCCTAAGCTATAGCAGCCTGGGTCGGAAAGACCCGAAGCAACAAACGATAGCCTGTGGCGCGAGTCACGGTGCTGTCACCAGGCGGCGGTACAACGGAGCGCCTTTTTGGCAACCGTGCCGTCGAGTAAGTGGTCACCCGGCGAATTTGCTGTCTATCGCATGCAAGCTAGTTGGTGGCCAGAGAGCGGGAAAAACTGACCACGCTCTCAACTGAATCTAAAGGAAAGAAGATGCCACGTCGTCGTGAAGTCCCCAAGCGGGATGTTCTGCCTGATCCGAAGTTCGGCAACGTTGAAGTTGCCAAGTTCATGAACGTGCTGATGCTGGACGGCAAGAAGTCGGTTGCCGAACGTATCGTCTATGGCGCGTTCGACCAGATCGAAAAGAAGGCAGGCAAGGCCCCCATCGAAGTGTTCTCCGTTGCCATCAACAACGTGAAGCCGGTGGTGGAAGTGAAGAGCCGTCGCGTGGGCGGCGCCAACTATCAGGTTCCGGTCGAAGTCCGTCCGTCGCGTCGTCTGGCATTGGCGATGCGTTGGCTGCGCGAGGCCGCGAAGAAACGCAGCGAGAAGTCGATGGCGCTGCGCCTGGCAGGTGAGCTGCTGGAAGCATCGGAAGGCCGTGGCGGCGCAATGAAGAAGCGTGACGAAGTGCACCGCATGGCCGAAGCCAACAAGGCGTTCTCGCATTTCCGCTTCTAAGCGCGCGATAGCGTTTGTTGGTTGCCGGGCGGGCTGTGTTTTTACACATCTCGCCCGTTTGTGTTAGGGGCGCGGGCCATGAGATGCCGGCGCCTCACGGACGAATAGAGGATTAAAGTGGCTCGTAAGACTCCCATTGAGCGCTACCGCAATATCGGTATCTCGGCTCACATTGACGCGGGTAAAACCACCACGACCGAGCGCATCCTGTTCTACACCGGTGTGAACCACAAGATCGGTGAAGTCCATGATGGCGCGGCCACCATGGACTGGATGGAGCAGGAGCAGGAGCGCGGCATCACCATCACGTCTGCTGCGACCACCGCCTTCTGGAAGGGCATGGCCGGCAACTACCCCGAGCATCGCTTCAACATCATCGACACCCCGGGACACGTGGACTTCACCATCGAGGTGGAGCGTTCCATGCGCGTGCTGGACGGCGCGTGCATGGTGTACTGCGCAGTGGGTGGCGTGCAGCCGCAGTCGGAAACCGTCTGGCGTCAGGCCAACAAGTACAAGGTGCCGCGTCTGGCGTTCGTCAACAAGATGGACCGTACCGGCGCGAACTTCTTCAAGGTCTACGACCAGCTGAAGACCCGCCTGAAGGCCAACCCGGTGCCCGTCGTGGTGCCGATCGGCGCTGAAGACGGCTTCCAGGGCGTCGTCGATCTGCTGGAAATGAAGGCGATCATTTGGGACGAAGCCAGCCAGGGCGTGAAGTTCGAATACCAGGACATCCCGGCCGAACTGCAAGCCACCGCTGACGAATGGCGCGAGAAGATGGTCGAGTCTGCCGCCGAAGCCAGCGAAGAGCTGATGGAAAAGTACCTGGGCGGCGAAGAGCTGACCCGCGCCGAGATCGTCAAGGCGCTGCGTGACCGTACCATCGCCTGCGAAATCCAGCCGATGCTGTGCGGCACCGCGTTCAAGAACAAGGGCGTGCAGCGCATGCTCGACGCCGTGATCGACTTCCTGCCGTCGCCGGTCGACATTCCGCCGGTTACGGGCACGGACGAGGACGACAGCGAGAAGAAGCTCGAGCGCAAGGCTGACGACAACGAAAAGTTCTCGGCACTGGCGTTCAAGATCATGACCGACCCGTTCGTTGGTCAGCTGATCTTCTTCCGCGTGTACTCGGGCAAGATCAATTCGGGCGACACCGTGTACAACCCGGTCAAGAGCAAGAAGGAACGCCTCGGCCGTATTCTGCAGATGCATGCCAACCAGCGCGAAGAAATCAAGGAAGTGCTGGCCGGCGACATCGCCGCTGCGGTGGGTCTGAAGGACGCCACCACGGGCGACACGCTGTGCGATCCGGCTGCACCGATCGTGCTCGAGCGCATGGTGTTCCCGGAGCCGGTGATCTCGCAGGCTGTCGAGCCGAAGACCAAGGCTGACCAGGAAAAGATGGGCATCGCCCTGAACCGCCTGGCCGCTGAAGATCCGTCGTTCCGCGTGCGTACCGATGAAGAATCGGGTCAGACCATCATTTCGGGCATGGGCGAGCTCCACCTCGAAATTCTGGTCGACCGCATGAAGCGCGAATTTGGCGTGGAAGCCAACATCGGCGCGCCGCAGGTGGCTTACCGCGAAACCATTCGCAAGACGGCTGAAGGCGTCGAGGGCAAGTTCGTCAAGCAGTCGGGCGGCCGCGGCCAGTACGGTCACGCTGTGATCACGCTGGAGCCGCAAGAGCCGGGCAAGGGCTTCGAGTTCATCGACGCCATCAAGGGCGGTGTGATTCCTCGCGAATACATCCCGGCGGTCGAAAAGGGTATCGTCGACACGCTGCCGAACGGCATCCTGGCTGGCTTCCCGGTGGTGGACGTGAAGGTCACGCTGACGTTCGGTTCGTACCACGACGTGGACTCGAACGAAAACGCGTTCCGCATGGCCGGCTCGATGGCTTTCAAGGAAGCCATGCGCAAGGCCAGCCCGGTTCTGCTCGAGCCGATGATGGCCGTGGAAGTGGAAACGCCGGAAGACTACACGGGTACCGTGATGGGCGACCTGTCGTCCCGCCGCGGCATCGTGCAGGGCATGGACGACATGGTGGGCGGCGGCAAGATCATCAAGGCCGAAGTCCCGCTGTCGGAAATGTTCGGTTATTCCACGTCGCTGCGCTCGGCCACGCAAGGCCGCGCCACGTACACCATGGAATTCAAGCACTACGCTGAAGCACCGAAGAACATCGCCGAAGCCGTGATGTCGGCCAAGGGCAAGTAATTGGAAGTTTGCCGCCGCGCCTGCCGGTGCGGCGGCGCGATGAAACAACAAGACTGCATTCCTATCAGGAGTTAAGAAATGGCAAAGGAAAAGTTCGAGCGGACCAAGCCGCACGTGAACGTTGGTACGATTGGTCACGTTGACCATGGCAAGACCACGCTGACCGCAGCGATTGCCACGGTGCTGGCAGCCAAGTTTGGCGGTGCCGCCAAGAAGTACGACGAAATCGACGCAGCGCCGGAAGAAAAGGCACGCGGTATTACCATCAATACCGCGCACGTCGAGTACGAAACGGCCAACCGCCACTACGCGCACGTTGACTGCCCGGGCCACGCTGACTATGTGAAGAACATGATCACGGGTGCCGCCCAGATGGACGGCGCGATCCTGGTTTGCTCGGCTGCTGACGGCCCGATGCCGCAAACGCGTGAGCACATCCTGCTGGCCCGCCAGGTTGGCGTGCCGTACATCATCGTGTTCCTGAACAAGTGCGACATGGTGGACGACGCTGAACTGCTCGAGCTGGTCGAGATGGAAGTTCGCGAGCTGCTGTCGAAGTACGAGTTCCCCGGCGACGACACCCCGATCATCAAGGGTTCGGCCAAGCTGGCGCTGGAAGGCGACAAGGGCGAGCTGGGCGAAGTGGCCATCATGAACCTGGCCGACGCGCTGGACACCTACATCCCGACGCCGGAGCGTGCCGTTGACGGTACCTTCCTGATGCCTGTGGAAGACGTGTTCTCGATCTCGGGTCGCGGCACCGTGGTGACCGGCCGTATCGAGCGCGGCGTGGTGAAGGTCGGCGAGGAAATCGAAATCGTCGGTATCAAGCCGACGGTGAAGACCACCTGCACCGGCGTGGAAATGTTCCGCAAGCTGCTGGACCAGGGTCAAGCCGGCGACAACGTTGGCCTGCTGCTGCGCGGCACCAAGCGTGAAGACGTCGAGCGCGGCCAGGTGCTGTGCAAGCCGGGTTCGATCAAGCCGCACACCCACTTCACCGGCGAGGTGTACATCCTGTCGAAGGACGAAGGCGGCCGTCACACCCCGTTCTTCAACAACTACCGCCCGCAGTTCTACTTCCGTACCACCGACGTGACCGGCTCGATCGAGCTGCCGAAGGACAAGGAAATGGTCATGCCGGGTGACAACGTGTCGATCACCGTCAAGCTGATCGCCCCGATCGCCATGGAAGAAGGCCTGCGCTTCGCTATCCGCGAAGGTGGCCGTACCGTCGGCGCCGGCGTCGTGGCAAAGATCCTCGACTAAGCACTTCCTGGGACATGCCTGTCGGGCATGTCCCCATTCAACGGGCACGTTGCCCAATCGCTCTTTTAAGGAAATATCATGCAGAACCAGAAGATCCGTATCCGCCTGAAGGCTTTCGACTACCGCCTGATCGACCAGTCGGCCGCCGAAATCGTGGATACCGCCAAGCGTACCGGCGCAATCGTCAAGGGCCCGGTGCCCCTGCCGACCCGCATCCAGCGCTTCGACATCCTGCGTTCGCCGCACGTCAACAAGACCAGCCGCGATCAGTTTGAGATCCGCACGCACCAGCGCCTGATGGACATCGTCGACCCGACCGACAAGACGGTTGACGCGCTGATGAAGCTCGACCTGCCGGCAGGCGTGGACGTCGAGATCAAGGTGTAATCATGCTTCGGGCCGCGCCTGCGGCCTGCTGCAGCAAAACGGCGAACCGTATGGTTCGCCGTTTTTGTTTTCAAGGCTTGCATGCAGCAGCCTTGCTCCCCGGATTGCTCCCCTGCCGCGCCAGCTACAGTTGCGCGATGAGCTGAGCGATCGCGGCGGCTGCCCGAAGCGGCAGCACTGAATTCACACAAGCCTAGCCCGCTCCGCGCCGCCGCAAGGTCTGCGCGGGGCACTCCCCGAACGCGCGCCGGTATTCCGCGCTGAACCGCCCCAGATGGGCAAAGCCCCAGCGCAGCGCGGCCGCGCTCACTGACGACACCGACGCGACGTTCAGCAGGTCGTGCCGCACGCGCTCCAGCCGCACCGTGCGCAGGTAGGCCATCGGCCCGGTGCCGCGATGCTCGCGGAAGCCGGCGAACAGGCTGCGTACGCTGACGCCGGCAACCTCGGCCAGCACGGCGGGGGTCAGCTCCGCCGCGGCGTTTGCGTGAATATATTCCTCCACCACTTTCACATGGCGCGGTGCCAGCGGCTTGCCGTGCTCGCGCAATGCATCCGACAGGCTGTGCGGCTGCGACGTCAGCAGCGTGCCGATCACCAGCTGTTCCAGCTGGCAGGCGGTCAGCGGATGGCGTGCGGTCTCGGGCGCGGTCGCCAGCATCGCGGCGAGATAGCGCATCAGCTCATACCACGCGCCGCTGCGCCAGGCCATGCCGAGCGCAAAGCGCAGCGGCCGCTCGGACCGCCGGCCCAGATGGGCCGCGCAGATGCGTTCCAGCGCACTGCGTTCGATGCGCACGATCAACTGGTCGTTGTCGGCGCTCCAGCGCATGGCCAGCGCATCGCTGGGCGTCAGCACCGAAGCGCAGTCGGGCGTGGAAACGATGTGCTGGTCGCCGCAGCGGATCTCGGCCTGTCCTTGCAGCGGCATCTGCACCAGCAGGAAGTCGCCGAGCGGGCCGGGGTCGATGGTGACGTCGGCGCCGTAGGCGAGGCGATTGAACGAGACCGCGCCAAGCGGCGCATGATGCATGCGTGCTTGCAAGCGGGTGCCGCGTATCTCGAGCCGGTGCGGCTTGAACACGCGCCCGACGGCGGCGCGCGTCTCGGCCAGGTCGGTCGAGGCGAACACGCACCGGGCGGGATCGCCGAGCAGGGCGCTCGCCAGCGGTCCGGCGGCGGGGGGCAGCTGCATTGTCTCGCTCCTCTGGCGGGGCCGCGGCGCTGCCGGTGACCGTGCGCGCCGCTGATTCCGGGGCCGGCCCGGCATGACGGCCGGGGCACGGTTTCCCACGCGATCCACTATAGCGGATGGCCTCGCCGTCTGCGCTGCGGCGTTGACCGAGCCCGAAGTTTCCTGCACTAATCGGATAGCCGCTGCGCCCAGCGGCTAGTTTGCTGCGGTGCGGAGCCACCATTATGGAAGCCAGCACGGCAGTCCCACCAGACACCGGAAAGAGAAAGAACGACAAGGAGCGCAGGCCATGGGCCAGACCATCCAGATCCAGACCCCCGAAGGCAGTTTCAGCGGTTATCTCGCCACCCCGGCGGCAGGCAAGGGCCCGGGCATCGTGTTGTGCCAGGAGATCTTCGGCGTCAACGCGACCATGCGGCAGGTGGCGGACTACTACGCCGAGGAGGGCTATACGGTGCTGGTGCCCGACCTGTTCTGGCGCATCGCGCCCGGGATCGAGCTGACCGACCGCGGCGAGGACTTCCAGCGGGCGCTGGGCCTGTACCAGCAGTTCGACGAAGCCGCGGGCGTGCAGGATGTGGGCGCCGCGCTTGAAGCGCTGCGTGCGCGGCCGGAATGCGTCGGCCAGACCGGCGTGCTGGGCTTCTGCCTGGGCGGCAAGCTGGCCTACCTGGCGGCCTGCCGGCTGCCCGACGTGGCCTGTGCGGTGGCGTACTACGGCGTGGGCATCGAGCACGCGCTGGGCGAAGCCGCCAACGTGCGCGGCCGCCTGGTGCTGCATATCGCCGAGAAAGACGGATTCTGCCCGCCGCAGGCGCAGGCTGCGATCCGCGCGGCCCTGGCTGGGCGCGAGAACATCGAGGTCTACGTCTACGCCGGCGTCGACCATGCCTTTGCCCGCACCGGTGGCGAGCACTTCGACAAGCCCTCGGCGCTGATGGCGCACCAGCGCTCGATCGCGGCGCAGCGCGGTGAAATGGGTCCGCACTACGATTTCTCCGCGCTGTGGGACAAGCACTGCGAATACGAATTTGCCACCCGCGATGTCGACGCCACCATGGCGACGATGGTGCCGCAGCCCTATGTGAACCATATCCCGACCATGACCGGCGGGGTCGGCTACGCGCAGCTGCGGCGTTTCTACCAGCATCATTTCGTGCACAGCAATCCGCCCGACACCACGCTGATCCCGCTGTCGCGCACGGTCGGGGCCACGCAGATCGTCGACGAGATGCTGTTCTGCTTCACGCATAGCTGCGAGATCGACTGGATGCTGCCCGGCGTGCCGCCCACCGGCAAGCGCGTGGAGATCCCGCTGATCGCCATCGTCAAGTTCCGCGGCGACAAGCTGTACCACGAGCATATCTACTGGGACCAGGCCAGCGTGCTGGTGCAGATCGGCAAGCTGGACCCGGCGGGTCTGCCGGTCGCGGGCGTGGAGACCGCGCGCAAGCTGCTGGACGAGACCCTGCCGTCGAACACACTGATGGCGCGCTGGCAGCAGAGCGAAGGCAAGTAGGCTGCGCCCGCCGCATCGATCCGGAACGGGCCCGCAGAGGCCCGCCCGCAACCATCGCCGGCTGTTGCCGGCACAGGAGACAAGCATGAAAGGACTGCAGGGCAAGGTGGCCATTGTCACCGGCGGCGCCACGCTGATCGGCGCCGGCGTGGCGCGGGCCTTTGTCGAGGCCGGCGCGCGCGTGGCGATCTTCGACATCGATGCCGCCAACGGCGAGCGCGTGGCCGCGCAGCTGGGGGCGAACGCGCTCTTCATCGCCACCGACATCACGCGTGACGAGCAGGTTCGCGATGCCGTGGCGCAGGTGGTGCAGCGCTTTGGCGGCGTGGACTGCCTGGTCAACCTGGCCTGCACCTATCTCGATGACGGCTTCCGCTCGAATCGTGCCGACTGGCTGGCGGCGCTCGACGTCAACGTGGTGTCGGGCGTGATGCTGGCGCAGGCGGTGCACCCGCATATGCGGACGCGCGGCGGCGGTGCGATCGTCAATTTCACCAGCATCTCTGCCAACGTGGCGCAGACCGGGCGCTGGCTCTACCCGGTGTCGAAAGCCGCCATCGCGCAGCTGACGCGCAGCATGGCGATGGACCTGGCGCCGGACCGCATCCGCGTCAACGCGGTGTCGCCGGGCTGGACCTGGTGCCGGCTGATGGACGAGGTCAGCGGCGGCAACCGTGCCCGCACCGATGCGGTGGCCGCGCCGTTCCACCTTCTGGGCCGCGTCGGCGAGCCCGACGAGGTGGCCCAGGTGGTGCTCTTCCTCTGTTCCGACCATGCCAGCTTCGTCACCGGTGCCGACTATGCCGTCGACGGCGGCTATTCCGCCATGGGGCCGGAGCAGAACGTGCCCGCCATCGGCAAGCTGGCCGGCTGAACGCCGCCGAACGATCCTTCAGGAGAAAACGTCATGAGCCAACGCATCGCCATCGTCGGAGCCGGCCAGTCGGGCCTGCAAATGGCCCTCGGGCTGCAAGCCAACGGCTACCGGGTCACGCTGCTGTCCAACCGGACCCCCGAGCAGATCCGCGGCGGGAAAGTCATGTCCAGCCAGTGCATGTTCGACCGCGCGCTGCAGGCCGAGCGCGAGCTCGGGCTGAACTGGTGGGACGATGCCTGCCCGCCGGTGGAGGGCATCGGCCTGGCCGTGCCGCATCCCGAGCAGGCCGGTGCCCGCGCGATCGACTGGGCCGCGCCGCTGGACCGCCCGGCACAGGCGGTGGACCAGCGCCTGAAGATGCCCGCGTGGATGGAGGCCTTCGTTGCACGCGGCGGCGACCTGCGCATCGCCGATGTCGGCCTGGATGAACTGGAGGACCTGACCCGCGAGCATGACCTGGTGCTGCTGGCCGCCGGCAAGGGCGAGATCGTCAGCCGCTTCGAGCGCGATGCCTCCCGTAGTCCGTTCGACAAACCGCAGCGCGCGCTGGCGCTGACTTATGTGACCGGCATGCAGCCGCGCACGCCGTTCTCGCGGGTTTGCTTCAACCTGATCCCGGGCGTGGGTGAATACTTCGTCTTCCCCGCGCTGACGCTGTCAGGGCCGTGCGAGATCATGGTGTTCGAAGGCATCCCGGGCGGCCCGATGGACCGTTGGGCCGAGGCGCGCACGCCGGCGCAGCACCTGGCGGAAAGCCAGCGCATCCTGCAGACCTACCTGCCATGGGAGGCTGAGCGCTGTGAGCGGGTCGCGCTGACCGACGACAACGGCATCCTTGCCGGACGCTTCGCGCCAACGGTGCGCAAGCCGGTGCTGACGCTGCCGTCCGGGCGGCTGGTGTTCGGCATGGCCGATGCCGTGGTGGTCAACGACCCGATCACAGGGCAGGGTTCGAACAACGCCGCCAAATGCTGCAAGGTCTATCTCGATGCGATCCTGGCACGCGGCGACCAGCCCTTCGACCAGGACTGGATGGAGCGCACCTTCGACCAGTACTGGCAGTACGCGGGCGACGTGGTGGCGTGGACCAACTCGCTGCTGACCCCGCCGCCGCCGCATATCCTGGCGCTGCTGGGCGCCGCGGGGCAGGCGCCGGCACTGGCCGCGCGCATCGCCAACGGTTTCGACAATCCGCCGGACTATTTCCCGTGGTGGCTGGATCCACAGGCCTGCCACCAGCTGATCAACCAGTACGTCGCCGAGGCCGCCTGACATGCACGCCGCCACGCCCGCCACTTCCGTCCATGATCCCCGCGAACTGCGCCGGGTTTGCGGCCGCTATGCCACCGGCGTGGCCGTCATCGGCGCCTGCGGGGCGCAGGGCCGGCCCGTCGGCTTGACGGTGAACTCGTTTGCCTCGCTGTCGCTGGCGCCGCCGCTGATCCTGTGGAGCCTGGCGCTGCACTCGCCGAATGCGGGCCTGTTCGTGCCCGGCGCGCCTTTCGGCGTCAGCATCCTGCGCGCCGGCCATGGCGAACTGGCGCGCCGCTTCGCCACGCCGGTGGCGGACAAGTTCGCGGGCGTCGCCCACGGGCGCTGCGAGCGCGGCGTGCCCTACCTGGACGAAGCACTGGCGACCCTGGCCTGCCGCGTGGAGCGGGCCGACCCGGTAGGCGATCATCTGCTGATTGTCGGCGCCGTCGAGGCATTCGAGGCAGGGGAGGGCGAACCGCTGGTATTCTATGGCGGCGATTTCGTGCGCCTCGCCGCCTGAGCAACCATCCCCCGGATGCGCTTCGCGGCACTTCAACTACCGCCCGTCGCCTCCACACCACACCCCAAGTCACGCAAGCGCCACTACTGCGGCACGCCTGCCTACAACCCTGCAGGCGAATCCGCAATTCATATTGCCCTTTCCAAACCGCTGCGATATAGTGTAAGGCTACCCGTTTCCTCGGGTAGTGGGCTGGCCACTTTGGCCGCGCGCAGTCTTCTTTAGCGCAAGCCCACAGCAAACACAGTTTTCGTGTATCAATCAGCCCCGGCCAATCGCAGCTGGGAATGGAGCAAACCATGAGCCTTGGCCTTGTAGGTCGCAAGGTTGGCATGACCCGTATTTTCACGGACGACGGTGAAGCAATTCCCGTTACCGTGGTCGAGGTCGGCGACAACCGCGTGACGCAAATCAAGACGGACGAGACCGACGGTTATACCGCGGTTCAAGTCACCTTCGGCGCACGACGCGCAAGCCGCGTTACCAAGCCGCTGGCGGGTCATCTCGCCAAAGCCGGCGTGGAAGCCGGCGAAATCATCCGCGAATTCCGTATCGATGCAGCCAAGGCTGCCGAACTGCAAGCTGGCGGTTCGCTGTCGGTCGACCTGTTCGAAGTCGGTCAGAAGATCGACGTGCAGGGCGTGACCATCGGTAAGGGCTACGCCGGTACCATCAAGCGCTATCACTTCGCCTCCGGCCGTGCCACCCACGGTAACTCGCGCTCGCACAACGTGCCGGGCTCGATCGGTATGGCGCAGGATCCGGGCCGCGTGTTCCCGGGCAAGCGCATGACCGGTCACCTGGGCGATGTCACCCGCACCGTGCAGAACCTGGAAATCGCCAAGATCGACGCAGAGCGCAAGCTGCTGCTGGTCAAGGGCGCCATCCCCGGCTCCAAGAACGGCAAGGTCATCGTTACCCCGGCCGTCAAGGCCAAAGCCAAAGCTTAAGGAGCGCATGTAATGGAACTCAAGCTCCTCCAGGACAATGGCCAGATCGGCGCGGGCGTTGACGCTTCGCCCGAAGTGTTCGGCCGTGACTACAACGAAGCCCTCGTTCACCAGATCGTCGTCGCTTACCAGGCCAACGCTCGCAGCGGTAACCGTAAGCAGAAGGATCGTGAAGAGGTCAAGCACACGACCAAGAAGCCGTGGCGCCAGAAGGGTACGGGCCGTGCTCGTGCCGGTATGTCTTCCTCGCCGCTGTGGCGCGGGGGCGGCCGTATCTTCCCGAATTCGCCGGAAGAGAACTTCACCCAGAAGGTCAACAAGAAGATGTTCCGTGCCGGCATGCGCTCGATTTACTCGCAGCTCGCACGTGAAGGTCGTATCAACGTGGTGGACGGTTTCACTGTCGACGCGCCCAAGACCAAGCTCTTGGCCGACAAGTTCAAGGCCATGGGCCTGGACTCGGTGCTGATCATCACCGACAGCCTCGACGAAAACCTCTACCTGGCTTCGCGCAACCTGCCGCACGTGGCAGTTGTCGAGCCGCGCCAGGCTGATCCGCTGTCGCTCGTGCACTACAAGAAGGTGCTGGTGACCAAGGCAGCCGTCGCGCAGATCGAGGAGTTGCTGAAATGACGCAAGTAGCCAAGAACGATCATCGTTTGATGCAGGTGCTGCTCGCGCCGGTGGTTTCCGAAAAGGCAACCCTGGTCGCCGACAAGAATGAACAAGTCGTGTTCGAAGTGGCCCGCGATGCCAACAAGGCAGAAGTGAAGGCCGCCGTCGAACTGCTGTTCAAGGTCGAGGTGCAGTCCGTTCAGATCCTGAACCAGAAGGGCAAGCAGAAGCGTTTTGGCCGTTTCATGGGGCGTCGCAACCACGTGAAGAAGGCCTACGTTTCGCTGAAGCCGGGTCAGGAAATCAATTTTGAAGCGGAGGCCAAGTAATCATGGCACTCGTCAAGACCAAGCCGACTTCCCCGGGTCGTCGCTCGATGGTGAAGGTGGTCAACAAGGACCTTCACAAGGGTACCCCGCACGCTCCGCTGCTGGAAAAGCAATTCCAGAAGTCGGGCCGTAACAACAACGGTCATATCACCACCCGCCACAAGGGCGGTGGTCATAAGCACCACTACCGCGTGGTCGACTTCAAGCGCAACGACAAGGACGGCATCCCCGCCCGCGTCGAGCGCCTGGAATACGATCCGAACCGCAGCGCCAATATCGCGCTGGTGCTGTTCGCCGACGGCGAGCGCCGCTACATCATCGCCACCAAGGGCATGGTTGCCGGCCAGCCGCTGATGAACGGCTCGGAAGCGCCGATCAAGGCCGGTAACAACCTGCCGATCCGCAACATTCCGGTCGGTACCACGATCAACAACGTGGAAATGCTGCCTGGCAAGGGTTCGCAGATCGCACGTGCCGCCGGCGGTTCCGCAGTGCTGCTGGCTCGTGAAGGCCTGTACGCCCAGGTTCGCCTGCGCTCCGGTGAAGTGCGCCGCGTGCACATCGAGTGCCGCGCCACCATCGGTGAAGTGGGCAACGAAGAGCACAGCCTGCGCGTCATCGGCAAGGCCGGTGCGACCCGCTGGCGCGGTATCCGCCCGACGGTCCGTGGTGTCGTGATGAACCCGGTCGACCACCCGCACGGTGGTGGTGAAGGCAAGACCGCCGCTGGTCGCGATCCGGTTTCGCCGTGGGGTACCCCGGCCAAGGGTTACCGTACCCGCAGCAACAAGCGCACGGACAGCATGATCGTCCAGAAGCGCCACAAGCGTTAATCGGTAGGTAGGAGCTAAAGATATGACTCGTTCCGCTAAAAAGGGTCCGTTCTGCGACGCCCACCTGCTGAAGAAGGTGGAAGTCGCATCGAGCGGCAAGGACAAGAAGCCCATCAAGACTTGGTCGCGTCGCTCGACCATTCTGCCGGAGTTCATTGGCCTGACGATCGCCGTTCACAACGGCCGTCAACACGTGCCGGTGTACGTTACGGAAAACATGGTTGGCCACAAGCTCGGTGAATTTGCGATTACCCGCACGTTCAAGGGCCACGCGGCTGACAAGAAAGCGAAGAGGTAAGGTGCCATCATGGAAGTGAAAGCGATTCATCGCGGTGCCCGCATCTCCGCCCAGAAGACGCGCCTGGTCGCTGACCAGATCCGTGGTCTGCCGATCGAGCGCGCGCTCAATGTCCTGACGTTCAGCCCGAAAAAGGCTGCCGGGATCGTGAAGAAGGTGGTCGAATCGGCCATCGCCAACGCTGAGCACAACGAAGGCGCCGACATCGACGAACTGAAGGTCAAATCGATCTTCGTCGACAAGGCAACCTCGCTCAAGCGCTTCACCGCACGGGCGAAGGGCCGCGGCAACCGCATCGAGAAACAAACCTGTCACATCACTGTGACGCTCGGCAACTAAGGAGTCACGATGGGACAGAAGATTCATCCGACTGGCTTCCGCCTGGCTGTCAGCCGTAACTGGGCTTCGCGCTGGTACGCCAGCAACACGAAGTTCGCCGGCATGCTGAAGGAAGACATCGAAGTTCGGGACTTCCTGAAGAAGAAGCTGAAGAACGCATCGGTTGGCCGCGTCGTGATCGAGCGCCCCGCCCGCAATGCACGCATCACCATCTACAGCTCGCGTCCGGGCGTGGTGATCGGCAAGAAGGGTGAGGACATCGAACTGCTCAAGGCTGAACTGCAGCGTCGCATGGGCGTGCCCGTGCACGTGAACATCGAGGAAATCCGCAAGCCGGAAACCGATGCTCAGCTGATCGCCGATTCGATCACCCAGCAGCTCGAGCGCCGCATCATGTTCCGCCGCGCCATGAAGCGCGCCATGCAGAACGCGATGCGCCTGGGCGCCCAGGGTATCAAGATCATGAGCGCCGGCCGTCTGAACGGTATCGAAATCGCACGTACCGAGTGGTACCGCGAAGGCCGTGTGCCCCTGCACACCCTGCGCGCCGACATCGACTACGGCTTCTCCGAAGCAGAAACCACCTACGGCATCATCGGTGTCAAGGTGTGGGTCTACAAGGGTGATCACCTCGGCCGCAACGACGCGCCGGTGGTGGAAGAGCCGCAGGACGACCGTCGTCGTCGCCCGGGTCGTCCGGAAGGCCGCCGCCGTGAAGGCGAAGGCCGTCCGGGTGGCAACCGCCGCGGCGGTGCCGGTGCCGGTCGCCGCGCTGCGCCTGGCGCAGATGCGAAGAGTGGAGAATAACGATGCTGCAACCTAAGCGCAGAAAATACCGCAAGGAGCAGAAAGGCCGCAACACGGGTAAGGCTACCCGTGGTAACGCCGTGTCTTTCGGCGAATTCGGCCTGAAGGCCATGGGCCGTGGCCGCCTGACCGCTCGTCAGATCGAGTCGGCACGTCGTGCGATGACCCGCCACATCAAGCGTGGCGGCCGCATCTGGATCCGGATTTTCCCGGACAAGCCGATCTCGAAGAAGCCTGCCGAAGTCCGTATGGGTAACGGTAAGGGCAATCCGGAGTACTACGTGGCTGAAATCCAGCCGGGTAAGATGCTGTACGAAATGGATGGCGTGAGCGAAGACCTGGCACGTGAGGCGTTCCGCCTCGCGGCCGCCAAGCTGCCGATCGCCACCAATTTCGTGGTGCGCCAGGTCGGGACGTAAGGAGAGCAGGGATGAAAGCATCCGAACTTCGCGGCAAGGACGCCGCCGGGCTGAACCAGGAGCTCTCCGAGCTGCTGAAGGCCCAATTTAGCCTGCGCATGCAAAAGGCGACCCAACAGCTGCAGAACACCAGCCAGCTGAAGAAGGTTCGCAAGGACATCGCGCGTGTGCAAACCGTGCTGACTCAAAAGGCAAACGCGAAATGACTGAAGCTGCACAAACGGAAAAGTCGCTTCGCCGTACCCTGGTCGGCCGTGTCGTGAGCGACAAGATGGACAAGACCGTTACGGTCTTGGTGGAAAACCGCGTCAAGCATCCTCTGTACGGCAAGTACGTGCTGCGTTCGAAGAAGTACCACGCACACGACGAAGCCAACCAGTACAAGGAAGGCGACAAGGTCGAGATCCAGGAAGGCCGTCCGCTGTCGCGGACCAAGTCCTGGGTGGTTTCCCGGCTGGTAGAGGCTGCACGCGTCATCTAAGAACAACACGTTCTTAGCTTGACTTGCAAGTCCAGGATTATGTAGCTATAATCCTGGACTTCCGCTTTGTTGCGTTCGCCTTTGCATTACCACCCGGGCGGGCCTGTGAAGCGAGCCAGGACCGAGCGCCCTCAACAAATAGTTGAGATCGCGTGGTTCCTACCGACTTCAAAGTTGATCAACCCATACGGAGCTGGCGCAATGCCGGAGCCGACGGGACCAAGACTGACCGATGGGCGCTTTTTGCACCTGACGGATTAAGTTGGGAAGACAAACACCATGATTCAGACAGAAAGCCGGCTCGAAGTAGCCGATAACACTGGTGCGCGCGAAGTGCTGTGCATCAAGGTGCTGGGTGGCTCCAAGCGCCGCTACGCAAGCGTTGGCGACATCATCAAGGTGACCGTCAAGGACGCAGCGCCGCGCGGTCGCGTGAAGAAGGGCGACATCTACAACGCCGTCGTCGTGCGTACCGCCAAGGGCGTGCGCCGCGCTGACGGTTCGCTGATCAAGTTCGACGGCAACGCCGCCGTCCTGCTGAACAACAAGCTCGAGCCGATCGGCACCCGTATCTTCGGGCCGGTGACTCGTGAACTCCGTACCGAGCGCTTCATGAAGATCGTGTCGCTCGCTCCGGAAGTGCTGTAAGGAGCCGCCATGAACAAGATTCGCAAAGGCGACGAAGTCATTGTGCTGACCGGCAAGGACAAGGGCAAGCGCGGTACCGTGCAAGCCGTCCTGGGCGACAAGGTTGCGGTGCAAGGCGTGAACATCGCCAAGAAGCATGCCCGCCCGAACCCGATGCTGGGCACTACCGGTGGTGTGGTCGACAAGGTCATGCCCCTGCATATTTCCAACGTTGCGCTCGTGGATGCCAATGGCAAGCCGTCGCGCGTCGGCATCAAGGTGGAAGACGGCAAGCGCGTGCGCGTGCTGAAGACCACCGGCGCCGTCGTGGCAGCTTGATTCTGGGCACGTATAGGAGTTGAGCATGGCAGCACGTCTGCAAGAGTTTTACAAAGAACAGGTTGTGCCGAAGCTGATCGAACAGTTCGGCTACAAGTCGGTCATGGAAGTGCCGCGCATCACCAAGATCACCCTGAACATGGGTCTTGGCGAAGCCATCAATGACAAGAAGATCATTGAGAACGCCGTCGGCGACCTGACCAAGATCGCCGGTCAGAAGCCGGTCGTGACGAAGGCCAAGAAGGCTATCGCCGGCTTCAAGATCCGTCAGGGCTACCCCATCGGTGCGATGGTGACCCTGCGCGGCGAGCGCATGTTCGAATTCCTCGATCGTTTCGTTACCGTGGCCCTGCCGCGCGTGCGTGACTTCCGTGGTGTGTCGGGCCGGTCGTTCGACGGTCGTGGCAACTACAACATCGGTGTGAAAGAGCAGATCATTTTCCCCGAAATCGAGTACGACAAGATCGACGCACTGCGTGGTCTGAACATCAGCATCACGACGACGGCAAAGAACGACGAGGAAGCCAAGGCACTCCTCGGTGCGTTCAAGTTCCCGTTCCGCAATTAAGGGGTAACCGTGGCTAAACTGGCTCTGATTGAACGTGAGAAGAAGCGCGCCAAGCTGGTGGCGAAGTATGCCGCCAAGCGCGCCAACCTCAAGGCCATTATCGATGACCAAGAGAAGTCGGAAGAAGAGCGTTACAGCGCGCGTCTCGAGCTGCAACAGCTCCCGCGCAACGCGAACCCGACTCGCCAGCGTAACCGCTGCGCGATCACCGGTCGTCCCCGCGGTACCTTCCGCAAGTTTGGCCTGGCGCGTAACAAGATCCGCGAAATCGCCTTCAAGGGCGAAATCCCGGGTCTGACGAAAGCCAGCTGGTAATTACGCACAGGCTACAGGAGAAACAGTATGAGCATGAGCGATCCTATCGCCGATATGCTGACGCGCATCCGCAACGCCCAGGGCGTGCAGAAAGCGTCGGTTGTCATGCCGTCGTCGAAGCTGAAAGTGGCAATCGCCAAGGTCCTGAAGGACGAAGGCTACATCGACGACTACGCCGTCCAGGAAGATGGCGGCAAGGCACAACTGAGCATCGGTCTCAAGTACTACGCCGGCCGTCCGGTCATCGAGCGCATTGAGCGCGTCTCGAAGCCCGGCCTGCGCGTGTACAAGGGCCGCAGCGACATCCCGCAAGTGATGAACGGCCTGGGTGTGGCGATCATTTCGACCCCGCAGGGTCTGATGACCGACCGCAAGGCTCGCGCCACTGGCGTGGGCGGCGAAGTTCTCTGCTACGTCGCTTAAGGAGAGAACCATGTCCCGTGTAGGTAAGGCTCCCATCGCGCTCCCCAAGGGCGCGGAAGTGAACGTGGCGGCTGGCGTGCTCTCCGTAAAGGGCCCGCTCGGTACGCTGTCGCAGCCGATTCACAGCCTGGTCAAGGTCAATGTCGAGAACGACACGCTGACCTTCAGCCCGGCTGACGAATCGCGTGAAGCAAACGCTCTGCAGGGCACCATGCGTGCTCTGGTGGCCAACATGGTCAAGGGCGTAACCACCGGTTTCGAGCGCAAGCTGAACCTCGTCGGCGTGGGCTATCGTGCCCAGCTGCAAGGCGCTGCGCTGAAGCTCCAGCTTGGTTTCTCGCACGACGTGATCCATGAGATGCCGGAAGGCGTGAAGGCGGAAACGCCGACGCAGACCGAGATCATCATCAAGGGTGCGGACAAGCAGAAAGTCGGTCAGGTTGCCGCGGAAGTCCGCGCGTACCGCCCGCCTGAGCCCTACAAGGGCAAGGGTGTGCGTTACTCGGACGAGCGCGTCATCCTGAAGGAAACCAAGAAGAAGTAAGGGGTGCAATGATGAACAAGAAAGACGCTCGTTTGCGCCGTGCACGTCAGACCCGCGCCAAGATCGCGGAGATGAAAGTCAATCGTCTGACCGTGTTCCGTACGAATTCGCATATTTACGCCCAGGTTTTCTCGGAGTGCGGCACCAAGGTGCTGGCTTCCGCGTCGACCGCCGAGGTGGAAGTGCGCAAGGAACTGGATGGCAAGGGCGCTACCGCCGCTGCCGCCACCGTGGTTGGCAAGCGCATCGCCGAGAAGGCGAAGGCTGCCGGCGTGGAAACTGTCGCGTTCGATCGCGCCGGCTTCCGTTTCCATGGCCGCGTCAAGGCCCTGGCAGACGCCGCCCGCGAAGCCGGCCTGAAGTTCTAAGCGCATAGAGAGAGATACGTCATGGCAAAGATGCAAGCAAAAGTCCAACAGGACGAACGCGACGACGGCCTCCGCGAGAAGATGATCTCGGTCAACCGCGTCACCAAGGTGGTGAAGGGTGGCCGGATTCTCGGTTTCGCTGCGCTGACCGTGGTTGGTGACGGCGATGGCCGCATCGGCATGGGCAAGGGCAAGGCTAAGGAAGTGCCGGTTGCTGTTCAGAAGGCAATGGACGAAGCCCGTCGCAAGATGGTCAAGGTCTCGCTGAAGAACGGCACGCTGCAACACGAAGTCGTTGGCAAGCACGGCGCCGCCAAGGTGCTGATGATGCCCGCCAAGGAAGGTACCGGCGTGATCGCCGGCGGCCCGATGCGCGCGATCTTCGAAGTGATGGGCGTCACCAACGTGGTGACCAAGTCGCACGGCTCCACCAACCCGTACAACATGGTTCGCGCCACGCTGGACGGCCTTCAGAAGATGAGCACGCCGGGCGAAATCGCCGCAAAGCGTGGCAAGTCGGTCGAAGACATCCTGGGTTAAGGTGAACGCAATGTCGCAGAAAACCGTAAAAGTGCAACTCGTGCGCAGCCTGATCGGCACGCGCGAGGATCATCGCGCCACTGTTCGTGGCCTGGGCCTGCGCCGCATCAACTCGGTGTCGGAGCTGCAGGACACGCCCGCTGTGCGCGGCATGATCAACAAGGTCTCGTACCTGGTCAAGGTTCTGGCCTGATACCGGGAACTCGGAGAGCAAGATGCAACTGAACAACCTGAAACCGGCCGCCGGTTCGAAGCACGCCAAGCGTCGCGTCGGTCGCGGTATCGGCTCCGGCCTGGGCAAGACTGCCGGTCGCGGTCACAAGGGTCAGAAGTCGCGTTCGGGCGGCTTCCACAAGGTGGGCTTCGAAGGCGGTCAAATGCCGCTGTATCGTCGCCTGCCCAAGCGCGGCTTCACCTCGCTGACCAAGGCGTTCAACGCCGAAGTCACGCTGCGTGACATCGAGCGCCTGGAAGCGGCCGAAGTCGACCTGCTGGTCCTGAAGCAAGCTGGCCTGGTGGGCGAGCTGGTCAAGAGCGCCAAGGTCATCAAGGCTGGCGAACTGACCCGCAAGGTGACGATCAAGGGTCTGGGCGCCACCGCTGGCGCCAAGGCCGCGATCGAAGCCGCCGGCGGCCAGATCGCAGCCTGACAGGCATTTATCGCAGCATAGGCAGTTATAGTCGGAGCATCGTTTGGCCACGGCGAAACCCAATGCAAGCGCGCAAGCCAGGAACACGGCGAAGTACGGCGACCTCAAGCGCCGGCTGATGTTCCTGGTGCTGGCCCTGATCGTGTACCGCATCGGCGCTCATATTCCGGTGCCCGGTATCGATCCGGAGCAGCTTGCGAAGCTTTTCCAGAGTCAGTCGGGTGGCATCCTCGGGATGTTCAACCTGTTCTCGGGCGGGGCGCTGTCGCGCTTTACCGTCTTCGCGCTCGGCATCATGCCGTACATCTCGGCGTCGATCATCATGCAGTTGCTGACGATCGTGCTGCCGCAGCTGGAGGCGCTGAAGAAGGAAGGGCAGGCAGGGCAACGCAAGATCACGCAGTACACGCGCTACGGCACCGTGGTCCTGGCCACGTTCCAGGCGCTGTCGATTGCGGTGGCGCTGGAGTCGCAGCCTGGGCTGGTGCTGGATCCGGGCCTGATGTTCCGGGCCACGGCAGTGATTACGCTGGTGACCGGCACGATGTTCCTGATGTGGCTGGGTGAGCAGATCACCGAGCGTGGTCTGGGCAACGGCATCTCGATCATCATCTTCGGCGGTATCGCGGCGGGCCTGCCCAACGCGATCGGCGGACTGTTCGAACTGGTCCGCACGGGTTCCATGAGCATCATCGCAGCGATTTTCATCGTGGCGATCGTGATCGGTGTGACCTTCGCCGTGGTGTTCGTCGAGCGAGGCCAGCGCAAGATCCTGGTGAACTATGCCAAGCGTCAGGTCGGCAACAAGGTGTACGGCGGCCAGTCGTCGCACCTGCCGCTGAAGCTGAACATGGCAGGGGTGATTCCGCCGATCTTCGCATCGTCGATCATCCTGTTCCCGGCGACGATCGCGGGCTGGTTCACGTCCGATGCGACGGGCTCGGTTGGCGGGTTCATCAAGGACCTGGCTGCCACGCTGTCGCCGGGCCAGCCGGTCTACATCCTGCTGTACGCTGCTGCGATTGTATTTTTCTGCTTCTTCTACACGGCCCTGGTGTACAACAGCCGTGAAGTGGCAGACAACCTGAAGAAAAGCGGTGCCTTCATTCCGGGCATTCGTCCGGGCGAGCAGACGACGCGCTATATCGACAAGATTCTGGTGCGCCTGACGCTGGCTGGTGCGGTCTATATCACACTGGTCTGCCTGTTGCCGGAATTCCTGGTGCTGCGGTGGAACGTTCCGTTCTACTTTGGCGGAACCTCGCTGCTGATCATCGTGGTCGTCACGATGGACTTCATGGCTCAGGTTCAGTCTTACGTGATGTCGCAGCAATATGAGTCGCTGCTGAAGAAGGCGAATTTCAAGGGCAATCTGACCTTGCGCTGACTTCGGATCGGTACAGGCTAGGTATGGCAAAAGACGACGTCATCCAGATGCAGGGGGAGGTCCTGGAAAACCTTCCCAATGCGACGTTCCGGGTCAAGTTGGAAAATGGCCATGTAGTACTGGGCCATATCTCCGGCAAGATGCGAATGAACTACATCCGGATTCTTCCGGGTGACAAGGTGACGGTCGAGCTGACCCCATATGATCTGTCGCGCGCACGAATCGTCTTCCGGACGAAGTGAGCGAACAGGAATTGAAGGAAGAGGAAAATTATGAAAGTGCTGGCTTCTGTTAAGCGCATTTGCCGCAACTGCAAAATCATCAAGCGCAACGGTGTCGTGCGCGTGATCTGCTCGTCGGATCCCCGCCACAAGCAACGCCAAGGCTAATCGGAAAGAGGATTGACGAATGGCACGTATCGCAGGGGTTAACATCCCGAACCACAAGCACACCGAAATCGGCCTGACGGCCATTTATGGTGTCGGCCGCTCGCGCGCTCGCAAGATTTGCGAGGCCACCGGTGTACCGTTTGACAAGAAGGTCAAGGATCTGACCGACGCCGACCTGGAAAAGCTTCGTGACGAAGTGGGCAAGGTCACGGTCGAGGGTGACCTGCGTCGTGAAACCACGATGAACATCAAGCGTCTGATGGACCTTGGTTGCTATCGTGGCATGCGTCACCGCAAGGGCCTGCCCATGCGCGGTCAGCGTACCCGGACCAATGCCCGCACCCGCAAGGGTCCGCGCAAGGCCGGCGTGGCTCTGAAGAAGTAAAGCCGAAGGCAGAGGAAGAAACTAATGGCAAAAGGTCCGAATAACGCCGCTCGCGCGCGTAAAAAGGTCAAGAAGAACGTTGCCGACGGCATTGCGCACGTCCACGCCTCGTTCAACAACACCATCATCACGATCACCGACCGCCAGGGCAACGCCCTGTCGTGGGCGACCGCCGGTGGCCAGGGCTTCAAGGGTTCGCGCAAGTCGACCCCGTTCGCTGCCCAGGTTGCTGCCGAGAACGCCGGTCGCGTGGCGCAAGACCAGGGCATCAAGAACCTGGAAGTGCGCATCAAGGGCCCCGGCCCGGGTCGTGAATCGGCTGTCCGCGCGCTGAACGCGCTGGGCATCAAGATCGCGATCATCGAAGACGTCACGCCGATTCCGCACAACGGCTGCCGTCCGCCGAAGCGCCGCCGCATCTGAGCGTTGGTGTGTCCGGGCCCGGTGGGTTTACCTGCCGGTTTCGGATATGGTAGTATCGCGCGTTGACCTGCTGCATTTTAATGCGGCAGGTTTTCGTTTTGCGTCGAGGGAATGTCTCTTGCGGCACATTCCCATGCCGGCGCACTGTAAATGCTTGCAGCGTCGTACCCGGCAACGGGGCGCGCTTAATAAGCCCACCGTCCGTCACGGTCTCCCCGGGTGCAGAATTGCACTGCGGAAGTACTGCGTTGACGGACTCGCGGCGCGTCTTGAAGGCGTCGCGATCGATCAAAGGAAGACAACGTGGCACGTTATACCGGCCCGAAGGCCAAACTTTCCCGCCGTGAAGGCACCGACCTGTTCCTGAAGAGCGCCCGTCGCTCGCTCGCCGACAAGTGCAAGCTGGACAGCAAGCCGGGCCAGCACGGCCGCACCTCGGGTGCACGCACCTCCGACTACGGCAACCAGCTGCGTGAAAAGCAGAAGGTCAAGCGCATCTACGGTGTGCTCGAGCGCCAGTTCCGCCGCTACTTCGCCGAAGCCGACCGCCGCAAGGGCAACACCGGCGAAAACCTGCTGCAACTGCTGGAATCGCGCCTGGACAACGTTGTGTACCGCATGGGCTTTGGCTCGACCCGCGCTGAAGCGCGCCAGCTGGTGTCGCACAAGGCGATCCTGGTGAACGGTCAGACCCTGAACGTGCCGTCGGCCCAGATCAAGTCTGGCGACGTCGTCACCATCCGCGAACAGTCGAAGAAGCAAGTCCGTATCGCTGAAGCGCTGTCGCTGGCCGAGCAGTCGGGCTTCCCGACCTGGGTGGCGGTGGATTCGAAGAAGTTCGAAGGTACCTTCAAGCAAGTGCCGGATCGCGCCGATATCTCGGGCGACATCAACGAAAGCCTGATCGTCGAACTGTACTCGCGTTAATCACGCGAGCGGAACGGCCCAGAGCTTGCGTTCGCCGCAAAGCTTCCCTTCCAGCCCGACGCGCTGTACGCGCGGTCGGGCTTCGCCCATCTCGCGATGGGATTTTCAGGTTCCAAACGTCAGCCTTATCGGTGTAACGAGCCGAGGGTATTGAAAAGGACAACCTAATGCAAACAGCACTCCTCAAGCCAAAAATCATCGCCGTCGAGCCTCTGGGCGACCATCACGCCAAAGTCGTGATGGAGCCGTTCGAGCGCGGCTACGGCCATACGCTCGGTAACGCCCTGCGTCGCGTGCTGCTGTCGTCGATGGTCGGCTATGCACCGACCGAAGTCACGATCGCTGGGGTGGTCCACGAGTATTCCACCATCGACGGCGTGCAGGAAGACGTCGTCAACCTGCTGCTCAATCTGAAGGGCGTGGTGTTCAAGCTGCACAACCGCGACGAAGTCACGGTGTCGCTGCGCAAGGATGGCGAAGGCGTGGTCACGGCTGCCGATATCGAGCTGCCGCACGACGTCGAGATCATCAACCCGAACCACGTGATCGCCCATCTGTCCGCCGGCGGCAAGCTGGACATGCAGATCAAGGTCGAGCAAGGCCGCGGCTATGTGCCGGGCAACGTGCGCAAGTTCGGCGACGAGTCGGGCAAGGTCATCGGCCGCATCGTGCTGGACGCTTCGTTCTCGCCGGTGCGCCGCGTCTCGTACGCGGTTGAATCCGCTCGCGTGGAACAGCGTACCGACCTGGACAAGCTGGTGATGAACATCGAAACCGACGGCGTGATCTCGCCCGAGGAAGCGATCCGCCAGTCGGCCCGCATCCTGGTCGACCAGCTGTCCGTGTTCGCCGCGCTGGAAGGCACCGAGTCGGCAGCCGAGGCTGCATCGAGCCGCACGCCGCAGATCGATCCGATCCTGCTGCGCCCGGTCGACGACCTGGAGCTGACGGTGCGTTCGGCCAACTGCCTGAAGGCCGAGAACATCTACTACATCGGCGACCTGATCCAGCGTACCGAGAACGAACTGCTCAAGACCCCGAACCTGGGTCGCAAGTCGCTCAACGAGATCAAGGAAGTCCTCGCATCGCGTGGCCTGACCCTCGGCATGAAGCTCGAGAACTGGCCGCCCGCAGGTCTGGAGAAGTAATTGTGGCGCGGGGCATTGGTCCCGCACCGCGGTAACCGCCCTGGCTTCGTGCCAGGGCTCGTATGACTACCGGCCCGCGTCCAGCCGCATCGGACGATAGAAGAGCTGGTCAAACACTTAACTGAAAGGAATCATCATGCGTCACCGTCATGGTCTGCGGAAACTGAACCGCACCTCGTCGCACCGTCTCGCGATGCTGCGCAACATGTCCAACTCGCTGTTCCAGCACGAGCTGATCAAGACCACCGTGCCCAAGGCCAAGGAACTGCGCAAGGTTGTCGAGCCGCTGATCACGCTGGCCAAGAAGGACACCGTTGCCAACCGCCGCCTGGCTTTCGCCCGTCTGCGCGACCGCGACATGGTCACCAAGCTGTTCACCGAACTGGGCCCGCGCTACGCCACCCGTCCGGGCGGCTACACCCGCATCCTGAAGTTCGGTTTCCGTCAGGGCGACAATGCGCCGATGGCGCTGGTCGAACTGGTGGATCGTCCGGAAATCACCGAAGCCCCGGCTGAAGAAGCCGCGGAATAAGGTAGTTTCCCGCCCGCCGCTGCGGCGACGGGTACGGGCACACCGCTTACAATCGAGCCAGGCATCTGCCTGGCTCTTTTGTTTTTGGGCCGCCGCCGTGCCTGCCGCAAGGAGATGTCGATGCAAAGCCATGCCAGCCAGCCGGATGCCGGCGCCCCGGGCGATCCGGCCGAGGTGATCGTCGTGATCACCAATACTCCAGATGCCGAGACCGCGGCGCACCTGTCGCAGGTAGTGCTGGAGGCGCGCGCCGCCGCCTGCGTGAACCGCCTGGCGCCGGTCGAGTCCGAGTACTGGTGGCAGGGCAAGCTGGAGCGCGCGCAGGAGTGGCCGCTGCTGATCAAGACCACGCGTGCACGTTACGCTGCGCTGGAGGCCGTGATCCGGCAACATCACCCCTACGACGTGCCGGAACTCATAGCGTGGCCGGTGACGGCCGGTTACGCGCCGTACCTGGCCTGGGTCAGCAGCGAGACCGAGACCGCCTCAGGGCCGGCAAAGTAGGGGCAACCGCGCCCGCAGCGCAGCAGCAGGTACGCCGCCCCCCCAAGTTCAAGACAGACAGGAAACAGCGAGATGACAATCGGTTTGGCACTTCCGGAGCGCGCGCGCGGGCAGGTCTGGGCGCGGCATATTGCCGCAGCGCTGCTGGCGGCATTGGCCTGGGTGTGCCTGGCGGGCGGCGCGCATGCCGCCACCGAAGACGACTTCCTGCCGCCGGAGCAGGCCTTCCGCTTCGCCGCGAGCCAGCTTGACGACAAGACTGTCGAGGTACGCTTCGAGGTTGCCCCCGGCTACTACATGTACCGCGAGCGCTTCGCCTTTGCCGCGCAACCCGCCGACGTGAAGCTGGGAATGCCGGCGTATCCGCCGGGCAAGGTCAAGTTCGACGAGACCTTCGGCAAGGAGATGGAGACCTACCGCGACAGCGTGGTCATCCGCGTGCCGGTGGAGGCGGCGCCGGCCGACGGCAAGTGGTCGCTGACGGTCACCTCGCAGGGCTGCGCCGACAAGGGCCTGTGCTATCCGCCGATGGAGAGCGTGTACAAGGTCGGCGGCAGCGGGCTGGCCGACCTGTTCGGCAAGCGCGGGCGCTCGGATGCGCCGGCGGCCGTGCCTGCCCCTGCGCCAGCCGCCCCCGCGGTGCTGCGCGCCGACGACAGCGACCGCATCGCCGGCGCGCTGGCGAGCCGCAACCTGGCCCTGATCGCCGCGCTGTTCTTCGGCCTGGGCCTGCTGCTGACGTTCACTCCATGCGTGCTGCCGATGGTGCCGATCCTGTCCTCGATCGTGGTGGGCGAGCACGTCACGCGCGGCCGTGCGCTGGTGGTGTCGCTGGCCTACGTGCTGGGCATGGCGGTGGTGTACACCGCGGTCGGCGTGGCTGCCGGGCTGCTGGGCGAGGGCCTGTCGGCCGCGCTGCAGACACCGTGGGTGCTGGGCCTGTTCGCAGCGCTGATGGTGGCCCTGGCGCTGTCGATGTTCGGGCTGTACGAGCTGCAACTGCCGCAGCGCTGGCAGACCCGCCTGACCGAATCGTCGAACCGCCGCCAGGGCGGCCAGGTGGCGGGTGCGGCGGCAATGGGCGCGATCTCGGCGCTGATCGTCGGGCCCTGCGTCACCGCGCCGCTGGCCGGGGCGCTGGCCTATATCGCGCAATCCCGCGACGCCGTGATCGGCGGCGCGGCGCTGTTCGCCATGGCGCTCGGCATGGGCGTGCCGCTGGTGCTGGTGGGCGTGGGCGCGGGCAATCTGCTGCCGCGGGCCGGGCGCTGGATGGAGGTCACCAAGCGCTTCTTCGGCTTCCTGCTGCTGGGTGTGGCACTGTGGATGCTGGGGCCGGTGCTGCCGGCCTGGGCCTCGATGCTGGCGCTGGCGGCGCTGCTGCTGGTGGCGGCGGTATTCCTGGGCGCCTTTGACGGCCTGGGCCCGGATCCGCGCAACCTGGCGCGGGTGGGCAAGGGCGTGGGCGTGCTGTTCGCGATCGCAGCGGCCATCGTGCTGATCGGCGTGGCTTCGGGCGGGCGCGATCCGCTGCAGCCGCTGTCGCACTTGAGCGTGGCACGCGGTGGCGCGGAAGCCGCTGCCGGCGCACAGGCGGTGCGCTTCGAGCGCGTGCGCAGCGTGGCCGAGCTCGATGCCCGCGTGGCGCAGGCCGCCGCCGCAGGCAAACCGGTGCTGCTGGATTTCTACGCCGACTGGTGCGTCAGCTGCAAGGAAATGGAGCGCATGACCTTCGTCGATCCGCGCGTGCGCGCGCGGCTGTCCGAGATCGTGCTGCTGCAGGCGGACGTGACCGCCAACAATGCCGACGACAAGGCGCTGCTCAAGCGCTTCGGCCTGTTCGGGCCGCCCGGCATCATCCTGTTCGGGCCTGACGGGCGCGAGCGCCCGGTGCGCGTGATCGGCTACCAGTCGGCCAACCGCTTCCTGGAAAGCCTGGAGCGGGCCTTCGGCACGCGTACCAGCACCTGACGCGTACCTAGTGCTGCGCGGTGGCTACCGTTCCAGCCGCCGCCCCAGCGCCCACAGCGCGGCCAGCCCCAGCGCCACGGCGCCCATCAGGCCGATCGACCACCAGAACCCGTGCGGCTCGCGCAGCCAGGGCATGCGGTCGAAGTTCATGCCGAAGACACCGGTGATCAGCGTCAGCGGCATGAACAGCGCCGTGATCAGCGTCAGCGCGCGCATGGTGCGGTTGGTCCGGTGCGCCACCGCGGAGAAGTGGATCTGCACCGCCGACTCGATCGAATCCTCCAGCCGGCGCGCGTGCGCCAGCACGCGCTGGATATGCTCCATCACGTCGTTGATGCGCACCAGCAGCACCTCGTCACGCCCCGGCGCATTGGCCGGGCCGCCGGGCTGGTCGCTGCTGAAGCGGTTGTCGAGCAGGCTGTCGCGGAATTCCTGCAGCGCGTCGCGTTGCTCTTCGCTCAGGTGCTCCAGCTTGCGCAGCTGGATGCGGGCATCCAGCAGTCCCTCCCAGCTTGAGAAGCTGCGGCGCGAATTGAGCAGCGCGCGCTGCCAGCGGTCGAGCTGGCGCGTCAGCGGCGCGCGCAGTTCCAGGTAACGGTCGACCATCGCATTGAGCAGGCGCAGCATCAGGTCCTCGGGCCGGCTGGGCGGGCGCACGCCGTGCAGCAGCGGCTGGCCATTGCCACGCACGGGCGTGGCCTGCGGGCGTGGTGCCTGGCATAGCTCGATCAGACGCTGGCGCACCTGGTCAACGGTGCGCGATTGCCCCGAGCGCACCGTGACCAGCACCGTGTCGAACACGAAAAACGTGACCGGCTGGGTGTCGATCTTGGCCAGTGCCGGGAGGAAGCCGGGCGGATAGCGCTTCTGGCGGGCGGCGGACTCGGCAGCGGACGGCTTCGCCGTGCCGGCCACAGGGTCCTGCGGCTCGGCCTCGGCGATGGCGCGGCTGGTCTCGAAGGTGAGCTTGCGGAAGATCACCATGTCGTATGCATTGGTCGTGTCGAAATACGACGGATGCGCGGCATTGGTGGCGTCGGCCAGGTGCAGGTCCAGGATCGGCGCGCCGGCAAGCTGGCGCATGCTCTCGCGCCAGGCATCCGGCGCGGCGGTGACTTCTTCGGTGGAGAAATCCGCCCAGACGAACAGCGACGCGGCATTGCTGCCGAGGAAGTTGCCCGCCTCGGTGAGCGAGGCGAGCGGGTGTACCTGGCTGGCCGAGAAGCCTAGCAGTTCCATAGGCGCTCTGTCGGTTAGCCGCTCAGGCCGTCAGCAGCCGCGCGGCGTCGCGCGCGAAATAGGTCAGGATGCCGTCGGCGCCGGCGCGGCGGAAGGCCAGCAGCGATTCCATCATCACCTTGTCGTGGTCCAGCCAGCCGTTCTGCGCGGCGGCCTTGAGCATCGCGTATTCGCCGCTGACCTGGTAGACGTAGGTGGGGAAGCGGAACTCGTCCTTCACGCGGCGCACGATGTCCAGGTACGGCATGCCGGGCTTGACCATCACCATGTCGGCGCCTTCCAGGATGTCCTGTGCCACCTCGCGCAGGGCCTCGTCGGTATTGGCCGGATCCATCTGGTAGGTCATCTTGTTGCCCTTGCCCAGGTTGGCGGCCGAGCCCACCGCGTCGCGGAAGGGGCCGTAGAACGCCGACGCATACTTGGCCGAGTACGCCATGATGCGCGTATGGATATGGCCGTTGTCTTCCAGCGCGGTGCGCACCGCGCCGATGCGGCCATCCATCATGTCGGACGGGGCCACGATGTCGACACCGGCTTCGGCCTGTGCCAATGCCTGGCGCACCAGGATCTCGACGGTCACATCGTTGATGACGTAGCCGTTGTCGTCCAGCACACCGTCCTGGCCGTGGCTGGTGTACGGGTCGAGCGCCACGTCGCAGAGCACGCCGAGCTCGGGGAAGCGGTCCTTGAGCGCGCGCACGGCACGTGGCACCAGGCCCTCGGGGTTGGTGGCCTCGATGCCGTCCGGCGTCTTCAGCGACGGGTCGATCACCGGGAACAGCGCGATCACCGGGATGCCCAGCTTGACGCAGTCTTCGGCCACCGGCATCAGCAGGTCGACCGACACGCGCTCGACGCCCGGCATCGACGCCACCGCCTGGCGCTGGTTCTGGCCGTCAAGGATGAAGACGGGGTAGATCAGGTTGTCCGGCGACAGGCGATGCTCGCGCATCATGCGGCGGGAGAAATCATCGCGGCGCATGCGGCGCGGGCGGTATTCGGGGAAGGTGGACATGGCGGGCTTCTTGACTGTAGGGCTGGACAGGAAAGCGGGCCGGCAAGCACGGCGCGCGCGGCAAAGCGCGGTCCAAAGCCGCTGGCCGAAGAAAAACTAAACTTTTGAGCGTGCCCGCTATCATACTCGCGGACACTTTGCGTTGCGCCCTGCGTGGCGCGGTGTCCCCCGCTACTCCTCCCTGAGCGGGTACCCGCCCCAGCGGCGGGAAAGTTTGTCCCCGTTGCTTGCAGCGGGGCTTTTTTTTTGCGTGCTGACCTGGTGATTACTCTGCGGGATCGGCAGCAGGCGGCTCGCTCTTCTCCGCTGCGGACCGGGCTTCGGCCTTCTGCGCTTCCGGCAGGTTGAGCCAGCCGGCGATCACGCCCTGCGCCTCTTCGATGCCGCGGCGCTTCAGGCTGGAGAAGAGCTGTGCCGTCATCGGCACCGGTGTTTCCATCTGCTCGGCGTAGCCCTGCAGCATCTTGCGGGTCTCGCGCAGCGCCTTGGCGTTGTCGCTGTTGGTCAGCTTGTCGGCCTTGGTCAGCAGCACGTGGATGGGGCGCCCCGTCGGCAGGAACCACTCCACCATCTGGCAATCGAGATCCGTGAACGGACGGCGCGCGTCCATCATCAGGATCAGGCCGGACAGTTGCTGGCGCGTCTGCACATAGTCGCTCAGCAGCCCCTGCCAGTGGTACTTGGCCGAGCCCGAGACCTCGGCATAGCCGTAGCCGGGCAGGTCGACCAGGAAGGCGAGCGGGTCGGGCGCCTTGACCGGCGCCACCGAGAAATAGTTGATGTGCTGCGTGCGCCCGGGGGTGCGCGACGAGAACGCCAGCCGCTTCTGGTTGCACAGGATGTTGATGGCCGTGGACTTGCCGGCGTTGGAGCGGCCGGCGAACGCCACCTCCGGCACGGCCGTGGCGGGCAGGTCGCGCAGGTGGTTCACGGTGATGAAGAAGCGGGCCTGGTGAAGAAGGGACATGCGCTAGAGCGGTGGGGCGGGCCGCGGAGGCTGTGCGCATTGCGCATGCCGGGGCCGGGGTCTCGCCAGGGTGGGATGGCTGGCGGCCTGGGCCGCCCGCCGGGGTTGATCTGGCGCAGCCCGAAAGGGGCATGACAAGGCGCAAGGCATCAATCCGGCACATAACTTATTGTACAATACGCCGGTTTACGGTCTCCTGAACGGGTGACGCGTGGCATCCATGGCCGCGTGCCTCGGCTGCCGTCGTCCGGGCGGGAAGCCTAGTGTGTCGTTCCATCGTGGGCAGGGCCTTTGCCCCGCATTGCGCGTTGCACCGGAGGGTGCGGCGGCTGCGGGAGCGGGCTGGCGGGGTCTGCCGCCACGGCCAGCGCTTTGCGGATCGGTCAGCCGCGCGCGGGTCGCCACGATACCAGCCTTTGCACCGGCGCGTCCTCACCGCCGGCAAAGCGCCGGGGCGGCACGCATCACGGTATCCAAAACAATTCAGAGAAGGTGTGCGAATGAACCGCATTGCGAAGATTCTGGGTGTCCTGGCTTTGGCCGTTCCTGCCGCCGCCCTTTCCGGAATGGCATCTGCCGCAGAGCAGGCCGCCGCAAAGGCTGACCCGGCCAAGGGTGAAACGCTGTACACGCAAGGTGCCCCCGACCGCAATGTGCCCGCCTGCCTGAGCTGCCACGGCGCCGCCGGCAACAGTGCCGCCGCCGCCAACCCGAAGCTGGCCGCCCAGCATCCCGAGTACGTCCACAAGCAGCTGGCCGACTTCAAGTCCAAGGCACGCAACAACGCGATCATGGTGCCGATGGCGTCGGTGCTGACTGACGAGGAAATGCGCAACGTCGGCGCCTACCTGGCCAAGCAGTCGCTCAAGCCGGCCACCGCCAAGAACAAGGACACCATCGAAGCCGGCCAGAAGATCTACCGCGGCGGCATCGCAGCCAAGGGCGTGCCCGCCTGCGCCGCCTGCCACGGTCCTACTGCGGCCGGCATCCCCGCCCAGTACCCGCGCATCGGCGGCCAGTGGGCGGACTATACCGAGGCACAACTGGTGGCATTCCGCCAGGGCACCCGCAAGAACAACCCGGTCATGACGACCATCGCCGCCAAGATGTCGGATGCCGAGATCAAGGCGGTGGCGGATTACGTCGCCGGAGTTCGATAACGATTCCGCGACTCCGCTGGCGCCCGCCAGGCGCCGGCGCGTTGGTTTGGCGGTCCCCCGTTCCGGCGGGGGGCCGCGGCATGCAACCGAACGCGCCTGTCACAATCGAAAAGGGTGGCCTGCTTGCCAAAGCATGTCCGCCCTTTTTTCATTTCCAGCCGCACGTTGTTTTAGGTTTCCCTGCACATGTCGACCGCTTCCACTTCAGGGCTGCACCTGAAGACCTCTCACCGCGTGCTGCGCGACGCGGTCGAATTGTTGTCCTCGATGCGCTTCGCGATCGCGCTGCTGACGGTGATCTCCATCGCCAGCGTGATCGGCACCGTGCTCAAGCAGAACGAGCCGTATCCCAACTACGTCAACCAGTTCGGGCCGTTCTGGGCCGATGTGTTCCACACGCTGTCGCTGCAGAAGGTCTACGGTTCCTGGTGGTTCCTGCTGATCCTGGCCTTCCTGGTGGTGTCGACCAGCCTTTGCCTGATCCGCAATGCGCCCAGGATGGTGGCGGACATGCGCTCGTGGAAGGACCATGTGCGCGAGCGCAGCCTGCGCGCCTTCCATCACCGCGGCGAATTCGACGGCGCGCGCCCGCGCACCGAGGCGGTGAGCCGCCTGTCGGCCCTGCTGCGCAACCGCGGCTACCGCCTCAAGGCGGTCGAGCATGACGGCGCCACCCTGCTGGCGGCCAAGGCCGGCGCGGCCAACAAGGCCGGCTATATCCTGGCGCACACCGCCATCGTGGTGATCTGTATTGGCGGCCTGCTGGACGGCGACCTGCTGATCCGCGCGCAGATGTGGCTGGGCGGCAAGACCCCGATCAGCGGCAACGCGGTCATCAGCGAGATCCCGCCGCAGCACCGGCTGTCGGCGAGCAACCCGGGCTTTCGCGGCAACGCCTACGTGCCCGAGGGCTCGACCGTCTCCACCGCTATCCTGAACATCTCGGACGGCGCGCTGGTGCAGGACCTGCCTTTCGCGATCACGCTCAAGAAGTTCAAGGTCGATTTCTACGAGACCGGCATGCCCAAGCTGTTTGCCTCGGACGTGATCGTGACCGACCGCGCCACCGGCAAGCAGACCGAGGCCACCATCAAGGTGAACGAGCCGCTGATCGTCGACGGCATCGCCATCTACCAGTCCAGCTTCGAGGACGGCGGCTCGCGCCTGAAGTTCGTCGGCTACCCGATGCAGGGCAGCGGCCACGCCACCTTCACCATCGATGGCGCGGTGGGCGGCAACAAGCCGCTGGCGGGCACCGGCACCAACGCCGACAGCGATGGCCTGACGGTCGAGTTCAGCGACTTCCGGCTGATGAATATCGAGAACGTCACCGATGCCTCGGGCAAGCCCGACGCGCGTGGCGTGGCGCGCAAATCGTTCAACGAGACCCTGGAAAAGCACCTGGGCGCCGCCGCCAGCACCGACCGCGCCAAGACGCTGCGCAATGTCGGCCCGTCGGTGCAGTACAAGCTGCGCGACCGCACCGGCCAGGCGCGCGAGTTCAACAACTACATGGTGCCGGTGCAGATGGACGGCCAGTCGGTGTTCCTGGCCGGCATGCGTGAATCGCCCAGCGAACCATTCCGCTATCTGCGCATCCCCGCCGACGACCAGGGCAGCGTGGCCGACTGGATGCGCCTGCGCGCCGCGCTGCAGGACCGCGCGCTGCGCGGCGAAGCCGCGCGTCGCTTTGCGCTGGCGTCGATGCCGGGCGATGACAAGGCCGACCTGCGCCGCCAGCTGGCCGAAAGCTCGCTGCGTGCGCTCGACCTGTTCGCCGGCGCCACGCGGCCCACGCCGGATTCGCCCCCGGGCGGTTTCACCGCGATCGCCGCCTTTCTCGAGAAATCCGTGCCCCCGGCCGAGCAGCAGAAGGCCGCCGACGTGCTCCTGAAGATCCTGAACGGTTCGATGTGGGAGCTGTGGCAGCTGGCGCGCGCCCAGGACAAGCTGCCGGTGGTGGCCAACAGCGCCCAGAGCGGCACCTTCCTGCAGCAGGCCATCAACGCGCTGTCGGACAGTTTCTTCTACGGCGCGCCGGTGTTCCTGCAGCTCGACGACTTCAAGGAGATCAAGGCCAGCGTGTTCCAGCTGACCCGTGCGCCGGGCAAGAACATCGTGTATCTTGGCTGTCTGCTGCTGGTGCTGGGCGTGTTCGCGATGTTCTATATCCGCGAGCGCCGGGTCTGGATCTGGGTGAAAGACAAGCCCGCCGAGGGCGACACCGAGCCTGGCAGCCATGTGCTGATGGCGATGTCGACCCAGCGCCGCACGATGGATTTCGAAAAGGAATTCACGGCGCTGCGTGACGATATCGGCCGCGCCGCAGGGGGCCGCAGCGAGGCGCCCGAGCCCGCCGGCACCCCCCACTGAATTGAGCAGGTACGCTATGTCCTCAAATGTGAACCAGGCCGGTCCCGCCATGCGCGGCACCACGCGCGCCGACACCGGCGCTGACGAGGCCTATCTCGAACCTTCCTTCCTGCGCCGCCTGACCTGGGTGGACTGGCTCTTTGCGCTGGCGCTGGCGGTTGGCGCCGGCGTGGCGCTGTCGCAATACGGGCAGTGGATGGATGGCTACGACAAGGCCGTGCTGATCGGCGCCGTGCCTACCTTCGCGCTGCTCGGCTGGCACTGGAAGGCGGTGCGCCCGCTGATGCTGGCGCTCACCGCGCTGTCGCTGTTCGCGATCCAGCTCTACCAGGGGCAGCTGGCGCGCGCGGACCAGGCCTTCTTCCTGAAGTACTTCCTGTCGAGCCAGTCGGCCATCCTGTGGATGAGCGCGCTGGTGTTCCTGTCCACGCTGTTCTACTGGCTCGGGCTGGCGGCGCGCTCGAACACGGGCTACAGCATCGGCAGCAAGCTGTGCTGGGGCGCGGTGGTGCTGGGCTTCACCGGCCTGCTGGTGCGCTGGTACGAGTCCTACCTGATCGGCACGGACATCGGCCACATCCCCATTTCCAACCTCTATGAAGTGTTCGTGCTGTTCACGCTGATCACTTCGCTGTTCTACCTCTACTACGAAGGCCGCTACGCCACGCGCGCGCTGGGTCCGTTCGTGATGCTGGTGGTGTCGGCCGCGGTGGGCTTCCTGCTGTGGTACACGGTCAGCCGCAATGCGCAGGAGATCCAGCCGCTGGTGCCGGCGCTGCAAAGCTGGTGGATGAAGATCCACGTGCCGGCCAACTTTATCGGCTACGGCACCTTTGCGCTGGCGGCGATGGTCTCGGTGGCCTACCTGCTCAAGCAGCGCGGCATCCTGGCCGAACGCCTGCCATCGCTGGAACTGCTCGATGATGTGATGTACAAGGCCATTGCAGTCGGCTTTGCCTTCTTCACCATCGCCACCATCCTGGGCGCGCTGTGGGCGGCCGAGGCCTGGGGCGGCTACTGGAGCTGGGACCCGAAGGAAACCTGGGCGCTGATCGTCTGGCTGAACTACGCGGCGTGGCTGCACATGCGGCTGATGAAGGGCCTGCGCGGCACGGTGGCGGCCTGGTGGGCGCTGGTCGGCCTGCTGGTGACGACCTTTGCGTTCCTGGGCGTCAACATGTTCCTGTCGGGCCTGCACAGCTACGGCGAACTGTGACGCGGCGCCATGCTGCAATGCAAGAACCTGCCTCCGGGCAGGTTTTTTTTCGTCTTTTTTCAATTTTTCTGGATGCCCATGGAATAAAGGCGTCACATCCGGTGTTTACTTGAGGAGCGGTGCCGGCTGGCGGCACCGGTTTGCATGGAGAACAAGATCATGGCACGTGTGCGTCTTACCACTGCAGCATCCCTCGTTCGTCCCGCCGCGCTCGCGCTCGGCTGTGCGGCTGTCCTGCTCGCCGGTTGTTCCGGCATGGGCCTGGGCGGTGGCGGCGGCGCCGGCAACTTGCCGCCCACGGTGAAGGTGACCAGTGGCGTGCTGACCGATCCGCAGGGCCTGACGCTGTACACCTTCGACCGCGACACCGCCGGCAGCGGCAAGAGCGCCTGCAATGGCCCGTGCGCCACCAACTGGCCGCCGCTGATGGCCGCGCCTGGCAGCAATGCGTCGGGCCAGTACACCATCATCACGCGCGATGACGGCGGCAAGCAGTGGGCGTACCGCGGCATGCCGCTGTACCGCTTTGCCAAGGACGCCAAGCCGGGCGACCGCACCGGCGACAACCTCAACAACGTCTGGCACGTGGCCAAGCCCTGACGCTTCGGCAGCCACCGCAGCCACGGCATGGAAGGGTTTGACGGCCAGCTCGTCGCGCTGGCGCCGCGGCTGCGGCGCCATGCGCGCGGCCTCACCGGCGACGCGGCGCTGGCCGACGACCTGGTGCAGGACACGCTCGAGCGCGCGCTGCGCTACCGCTGGCGCTTCCGCCTGCGCCCCGGCGCCTGGTGGGGCGACGGCGCCGATGGCCTGCTGCCGTGGTTGCTGACCCTGATGCACCGCCTGCGCCTGAATACCGTGCGCAGGAAGGAACTGGTGGTCACCACCGAGACGCTGCCCGAGGTCAGCGCCCCCGCTGACGACCCCGGCCTGCGCCGCGACCTGGTGCAGGCGCTGGCGCAACTGCCGGAGGCGCAGCGCGCGGTGCTGCTGCTGGTCAGCCTGGAACAACTGACGTACGCCGAGGCCGCGCGCGTGCTCGATATTCCGCAGGGCACGGTGATGTCGCGCCTGGCGCGGTCGCGCGAGCAGATGCGGCGGCTGCTCGACGGCAAGGCGCCCGCTGCCGTGCCGGCAGCTTCCGGCAAGCCCCTGCAGCGGGTGAAATGATGTCCGCCATCCACGAAGCCGATCTACATGCCTACGCCGATGGCCAGCTTTCCGGCGCGCGGCGCGCCGCCGTGGAGGCGTACCTGGCGCAGCACCCGGAGGCGGCGGCACAGGTCGCAGTCTGGCGCAGGCAGGCCGATGCCCTGCACGGGGCGCTGGATCCCGTACTGAACGAACCCGTACCGCTCGCGGCCTTGCCGCCGGGGCTGCACGGAGATCGCAAGCGCAATGCCGCGCGAACCAGGCCGCGATGGGCGATGGCGCTGGCGGCCACCTGCGCGTCGGTGGCGCTGCTGGCGGTGGGCGGCGCTCTCGGCTGGCTGGCGCATGACCGCCTTGGCGGCAGCACGCTGGTGCTGGCGCCCGGCGAGCGCTTTGCGCGCGAGGCGCTGGCGACGCACGCGGTCTACGCTCCGGAAATGCGCCACCCGGTTGAAGTCGCGGCGACGGAAGAGGCCCATCTGATCGCATGGCTGTCCAAGCGCCTGGGCACGGCGCTGCAGGTGCCGGACCTGCGCGCGCAGGGCTTCCACCTGATTGGCGGCCGCCTGGGCGTGGCCGAAGGCGGCCCGTCGGCCATCCTGATGTATGAAGCGGACGACGGTACGCGCCTGTCGCTGCAGTTGCGGCGCATGGCACAGGGCACGCCCGATACGGGCTTCCGCGTCGAGCGCATGCCAGGCGCAGGCTCCAGGCGGCCAGCCGCCGGCCGCGACCCGATGATGGCCTTCTACTGGATCGACCGCGACCTGGGCTTTGCGCTGGCGGGCCCGCTGGAGCGGGCGCGGCTGCTCACGGTGGCTCAGATGGTGTACCAGCAATACCAGGGCGGATAGCCGCGCGCGAGGTGCAGGCGGCACATTGCGTGCGCCTGGCGCCTCATGACCCGCGGCATTCCGACGCAGGCACAAAAAACTGTCAGGACTGGCCAGCACTCTCCGACCAAGGCCAGAGTCCAATCCTGCAAGCGTGTGGGCGCGACCGGCGCCGGCACGGCCAGGCAACGAGGAAAACCATGCTGATCCCTTCCCCCAAATGGCTGCGCGGCGGCGATATCGCCGCCGGCGAGGTCACGCCCCGTCACGTCTTCGAAGCGCGCCGCCGCATGCTGGCGCTGGCCGCGGCCGGCGCAGCCGGCAGCACGCTGGCGCCGTGGTTTGCGCGCCAGGCCCTGGCGCAGGGGCAGCACGGCCAGAAGCTGGCCGCCACGCCCAACAACGCCTATGTCATCACCGACAAGCGCACGCCCTTCGAGGACGTCACCACCTACAACAACTTCTACGAATTCGGCACCGACAAGTCCGACCCGGCGCGCAACGCCGGCACGCTGCGCCCGCGCCCATGGCAGGTGTCGGTGGAGGGGCTGGTGAAGAAGCCCAAGGTCTATGACCTGGACGAGCTGATGAAGCTGGCGGCAATGGAAGAGCGCGTCTACCGCCTGCGCTGCGTGGAGGGTTGGTCGATGGTGATCCCGTGGGTCGGCTACCCGCTGGCCGAGCTGATCCGGCGCGTCGAGCCGCAGCCTGGTGCCAGGTACATCCAGTTCATCACGCTGGCCGACAAGAAGCAGATGCCCGGCGTCAGCAGCGGCGTGCTCGACTGGCCGTACAGCGAGGGCCTGCGCATGGACGAGGCCATGCACCCGCTGGCGCTGCTGACCTTCGGCCTGTACGGCGAGGTCCTGCCCAACCAGAACGGCGCGCCGGTGCGCATGGTGGTGCCGTGGAAGTACGGCTTCAAGAGCGCCAAGTCGATCGTGAAGATCCGCTTTGTCGACAAGCAGCCGCCCACCAGCTGGAACCTGGCCGCGCCGCAGGAATACGGCTTCTATTCGAACGTGAATCCGGACGTGGACCATCCGCGCTGGAGCCAGGCCACCGAGCGCCGCATCGGCGAGGAGCGCGGCAGCGGCTTTGGCGCGTTGTTCGCACCCAAGCGCAAGACCCTGCCGTTCAATGGCTACGGCCAGCAGGTGGCGTCGCTGTACCAGGGCATGGACCTGAAGAAGTTCTTCTGATGCAAGGCGAGCGCATGGCTACCTCTTCCACCAGCGCCGCCGCCGTGGCGGCGCGCAAGCCGGCCGGCCTGGCCACGCTGTCGCCGCAGCGCGTGCGCGCGCTCAAGCTTGCGGTCTGGCTGCTGGCGCTGCTGCCGTTCGTACGGCTGCTGTACCTGGGTGCCACGGAGCAGTTCGGCGCCAATCCGCTTGAATTCGTGACGCGCTCCACCGGCACCTGGACGCTGGTGATGCTGTGCCTGACGCTGACCATCACCCCGATGCGCCGCCTCACTGGCTGGAACTGGCTGATCAAGCTGCGGCGCATGCTGGGCCTGTTCGCGTTCTTCTACGGCCTGCAGCACTTCCTGCTGTGGATCGGGGTGGACCGCGGCTTTGACCTCGCCTACATGATCAAGGACGTGTACAAGCGGCCCTTCATCACGGTGGGTTTCACCGCCTTCATGCTGATGATTCCGCTGGCGCTGACTTCCACCAATGGCATGGTGCGCTGGCTGGGCGGCAAGCGCTGGCAGGCGCTGCACAAGCTGGTCTATGCGATCGCGGTGCTGGCCATCCTGCACTACTGGTGGCACAAGGCGGGCAAGAACGACTTTGGCGAAGTGTCGATCTATGCGGCGGTGGTGTTCGTGTTGCTGGGGATGCGGCTGTGGTGGCGGCTGCGCAAGCCCGCGGGGGCGCGCCAGCCCGCCGCGTAGGCGGGCCGGGCTTGGGGTCTTAGTCCTGCAGCAGGCGCTCGTCGCGGAACAGGTCCTCGACCAGTTCGCGCTCGCGCACCAGGTGCACGCTGGCGCCATCGACCATCACTTCGGCGGCGCGCGGACGGGTGTTGTAGTTGGAGCTCATGGTGAAGCCGTAGGCGCCGGCCGACATCACTGCCAGCAGGTCGCCCGGCTGCACCGCGAGCGCGCGGTCGCGGCCGAGCCAGTCACCGGATTCGCACACCGGGCCGACGATGTCGTAGGTCGCCGCTTGCGCGTCGCGCAGCACCACCGGCTCGATGCGGTGGTAGGCCTCGTACATGGCCGGGCGTGCCAGGTCGTTCATGGCGGCATCGACGATGCAGAAGTTCTTGGCCGCGCCGGGCTTGAGGAACTCCACCTGCGTCAGCAGCACGCCGGCGTTGCCCACCAGCGAGCGGCCCGGCTCGAACAGCACCTCGCGGTGGCCGTGGCCGCGCGCGGCCACGCGTTCCAGCAGCGTGGTGGCAAAGCCGGTGATGTCCGGCGGGGTTTCGTCGGTGTAGGTGATGCCCAGGCCGCCGCCCACGTCGATATGCTCCAGGCGGATGCCGTCGCGCTCGAGCGCCTCGACTACGTCCAGCACCTTGTCCAGTGCTTCCAGATAGGGCTCGACCTCGGTGATCTGCGATCCGATATGGCAGTCGATGCCAGTCACTTCCAGATGCGGCAGCGCGGCCGCGGCGCGGTAGGTCGGCAGCACGTCCTCGAAGGCGATGCCGAACTTGTTGCCCTTCAGGCCGGTGGAGATATACGGGTGCGTCTTGGCATCCACGTCCGGGTTGATGCGCAGCGACACGCGCGCACGCTTGCCCACGCGGCCGGCCACTTCGTTGAGGCGGTCCAGCTCGGGGATCGACTCGACATTGAAGCAACGCACGTCATGTGCCAGCGCCAGTTCCATTTCCGCCGCGCTCTTGCCCACGCCCGAGAACACTACCTTGCGCGGGTCGCCGCCGGCGGCCAGCACGCGCTTGAGTTCGCCGCCCGAGACGATGTCGAAGCCGGCGCCGAGCTTGGCAAACACCTGCAGCACCGCCAGGTTGGAGTTTGCCTTCATGGCGTACTGGACCTGCGCCTTGCGGCCCTGGCAGGCGGCGGCGTAGGCCTGGTAGGCAGCGGTCAGCGCCGCGCGCGAGTACACATAGGTGGGCGTGCCGAATTCAGCGGCGATGCGCGCCAGCGGCACCTGCTCGACGGCAAGCGCGCCGTCCTGGCGATGGAAAAATGCGGTCATGGTTATCGGGTGGTGGGGGCGGCAGGAGACGAGGCCGGCTGCGCGGCGGGGGCAGGGGTGGCGGGCGGGCCCGGCATGGCATCGGCGCGGCCCAGGCCCGGATCCGTCACGGTCGGCGGGGTCGGCTCGGGCGGCACTTTGGGCATGGTCAGCGGCCCGCGGATGCCGCATCCGCCCAGTAGGGGCATCGCAAGGGCGGCGGCAAACGCCGATACAATCGCAACACGACGCAGCATCGGGTCGTCCTTTAGGCTGTTGGCAAGGCGTTGGATGGTCCGACGCGCAACGGCCGGGCATCCGAAGGATTCTTAACAAAAAAAGCCGTTCGCGCCACGTACGCCCGGTCCGGGCAGCGGCGGCAACGGCGGTCTCGGAGTTTAGCATGCCCCCCTTGAGCGAAAGCGAGTTCCTGGCCCTGGCCACGCAGGAGCTGGACCGCATCGAAGCCACGGTCGAGGCGGCCGCCGACGCGGCCGACGCCGATATTGAGATCAGCCGCACCGGCAACGTGATGGAGCTGGAGTTCGAGAACGGCACCAAGATCATCATCAACAGCCAGGCGCCGATGCAGGAACTGTGGGTGGCCGCGCGCGCCGGCGGCTTCCACTTCCGCCGCGACGGCGAGCGCTGGATCGACACCCGCAACGGCGGCGAGCTGTACGCGGCGCTGTCGGGCTACGTCAGTGAGCAGGCCGGCGCGGCCCTCACGCTGGGCTGACGCAAAGCCTGCCTGGCGGGCAAAAGAAAAGCCGGCCTCGTGGGCCGGCTTTCTGCTGTCTGGCGGCCGTGATCAGGCGCCGCCGAACATCTCCAGGATCTTCTTCTTCTCGGTCTCGGTGTCGGCCGGCGCGTTGGTCGACTCCTCCGGCTTGCCCGGCCACGGATCGCCCAGGCCCACCGAAGCCACCCCGGCGCCGCCGGCGTTCTCTTCGAAGGTCCAGTCGCCGCCCACCATCAGCACGCCTTCCGGCGCCGGGCGCTCGGGCGACTCCGGCACGCCCTTGAGCGCCTTGCTCATGTAGCCGACCCAGATCGGCAGCGCCAGGCCGCCACCGGTTTCGCGCACGCCCAGGCTCTTGGGCTGGTCGTATCCCATCCAGGCGATCGCCACCAGGTTGGGCGTGTAGCCGGCGAACCAGGCATCGACCGCGTCGTTGGTGGTGCCGGTCTTGCCCGCCAGGTCGTTGCGGCCCAGGCGCTGCTTGGCGCTGTTGGCGGTGCCTATGCGCACCACGTCGCGGAGCATGGTGTCGGCGAGAAAGGCGGTGCGTGCATCAAGCACGCGCACGGCGTCGGTGCCGGCGCGTTGCGGCTGGGTTTCGGAGATCACGTTGCCGCGCGCGTCCACCACCTTCTGGATCAGGTACGGGTTGATGCGGTAGCCGCCGTTGGCGAACACCGAGTACGCGCCCGCCATCTGCAGCGGCGTCACGGCGCCAGAGCCCAGCGCCATCGGCAGGTAGGCCGGGTGCTTGTCGGCCTCGAAGCCGAAGCGCGTGATGTAGTCCTGCGCGTACTGCGTGCCGATCGCGCGCAGGATCCGCACCGAGACCAGGTTCTTGGACTTGGCCAGCGCGCGGCGCATGGTCATCGGGCCCTCGAAGCGGCCGTCATAGTTCTTCGGTTCCCACACCTGGCCGCCGGTATCGGGGCCGATCGTCAGCGGTGCGTCGTTGATCACCGTGGCCGGCGAGAAGCCCTTTTCCAGCGCGGCCGAGTAGATGAACGGCTTGAAGCTGGAACCCGGCTGGCGCCAGGCCTGGGTCACGTGGTTGAACTTGTTGCGGTTGAAGTCGAAGCCGCCCACCATCGAACGGATCTCGCCGTCCTGCGGGTTGATCGACACGAACGCCGCGGCCACTTCCGGCAGCTGGGTCACCGACCAGTTGCCCTTCTCGTCCTGGGTCACGCGGATGACCGCGCCGGGGCGCATCTTCATCTTGGGTTGCGCATTGGACGACAGCGACGGCGCGATAAAGCGCAGCGCCGAGCCCTCGATGGTTGCCACTTCGCCCGACAGCAGCGTCGCCTTCACCTGCCTGGCCGACACGCTGGTGACCACGGCCGAGCGCAGGTCGCCGCTGCCCGGGTGCTCGACCAGCGCATCGTCGATGGCCTGCTCGCGCTCGGCCGGGTCGGAAGGCAGGTCGATAAAGGCCTCGGGGCCGCGGTAGCCGTGCTTGCGCTCGTAGTTCATGATGCCGGAGCGCACCGACTCATAGGCGGCGTCCTGGTCCGGCTTGGTCAGCGTGGTGTAGACCGTCAGGCCGCGCGTGTAGGTTTCTTCGCGGTACTGCGCGTACATCAGCTGGCGCACGATCTCGGCGACGTACTCGGCGTGGGTCGAGAACTCGTTGCCCTCGGTGCGCACCTTCAGCTCGGCATGCACGGCCTGCTCGTACTGGTCGGGCGTGATATAGCCCAGGTCGCGCATGCGCTGCAGGATGTACTCCTGGCGCACCTTGGCGCGGCGCGGGTTGACCACCGGGTTGTACGCCGACGGCGCCTTGGGCAGGCCGGCCAGCATGGCGGCCTCGGCCGGCGTCACGTCGCGCACCGACTTGCCGAAATACACGCGCGCGGCGCTGTCGAAGCCGTAGGCGCGCTGCCCCAGATAGATCTGGTTCATGTACAGCTCGAGGATCTGGTCCTTGTTCAGGTTGGCCTCGATCTTGTACGCCAGCAGCATCTCGTAGATCTTGCGCGTGTAGGTCTTTTCGCTGGACAGGAAGAAGTTGCGCGCCACCTGCATGGTGATGGTGGAGGCGCCCTGCGACAGCCCGCCGCGCAGGTTGGCCAGCCCGGCGCGCAGCACGCCGACGAAGTCGACGCCGCCGTGCTCGTAGAAGCGGTCGTCCTCGATCGCCAGGACCGCCTTTTTCATCACGTCCGGAATCTCGGCGATGGGCACGAAGTTGCGTCGCTCTTCGCCGAATTCGCCGATCAGCACATTGTCCGCGGTATAGATGCGAAGCGGGATCTTGGGCCGGTAGTCGGTGATGGTGTCCAGCGAAGGCAGGTTGGGCGCGGCCACCAGCAGCGCGTAGCCGAGCAGCAGCGCAATCACGACGGCACCGGCGACAACCAGTCCGACCGCCCAGAACATGAGCCGCGTCCAGATCGGACGGCGGGCAGGGTGGGACGGCTTGTGTTGTGCGGTGGCCATAAGGGAAATACCTAGTCAGGGGTGCCCGGGATTATATCTTCCGGCATCGGCCCGCCCGGGCGTACAGTGGTGCGGGCGCCGCTATCGCGCTGTTACAAGATGTAATGTGGCGAATGCGTGCACGCACGGCGCTGTTGCGTGCAGCTAAAGGGGTGCGGGCAGGCGCACAAGCGCCCACGGAAGGGAACCCGACGACCGTGGGGTTTTGGCAACGGATTGGTGAGGGGCTTCTCAAAAAGAACTCGGCGCCAGTTCGGCACATTGCCACCGATGCTGGATTTTGTGAGAATCGACCAACATAAAAGAGCAAACGTTTCATTCAAGAAACAAGGCTCGCCCGATTAGAGCGTTCAAGCCAGGGGCGAGTTCAAAAGTCAGGGGGTCACCTTGCGTCGGGGCATTTTGTCGGGGCTTCTACGCCGGACTACGGTCGGTGTGGATATCGGGTCGTCCAGTGTCAAGGTAGTCGAGCTGTCCGTAGGGGGCAGCAGGCAAGACTATCGGCTGGAAAAATGCGCCAGCGAACTGCTGGACCGCAACGCCGTTGCCGATGGCAACGTCATCAATATCGAGGCCGTCGGGATCGCGCTCAGACGCGCGCTGGGCAAGGCCGGCATCCGTTCGAAGGACGTGGTGCTGGGCGTGCCGTCCATGCTGACGGAGTCACAGACGGTCAGCCTGCCGGACAACCTGTCCGACGACGAGCTGTATTCCCAGGTCGAATCCGAGGCGCACCGGCTCTATCCGCCGTCGCAGGCGGTCAACTTCGACTTCGCCGTGATCGGCCCCAGCGAGACCGAGGGCGGTATCGGGGTGCGCGTCACGGCGGCCAACAGCGACCGCGTGCAGGAGCGCGTGACCGCGGCCGAGATGGCGGGGCTCAAGCCCCAGGTCATGGATGTCGAGGAATACGCGGTGCAGCGCTCGATCGTGCAGATGCTGGGCGTGCCGCACGAGATGCCCGAGGCCGATGCGCGCGCGCTGCCGGTGGTGGCGGTGATCCATCTGGGCGGCAGCCGTTCCAAGGCGATCTTCTACCAGGGCTGGAAGGAACTCTACGAGCAGCCGCTGAACAGCTACGGCGACCAGCTCACGCAGAGTGCGGCGCGCATGTTCACCCTCGACGCGCTCAAGGCCGAGATCAAGAAGCGCAAGAACACGCTGCCTGAAGCCTGGCGCGCGCAGCTGCTCAAGCCGTCGCTGGATGCACTGGCGATGGAAGCGCAGTCCGCGGTCGGCAACTTCATCGCCAGTTCCAGCCTGGGCCGGGTCGACGAGATCCTGCTCTCGGGCGGACATGCGTCGCTGCTCGGCGTGCAATCGGCAATCCAGCACCAGACCAAGATCACCACCACGCTGGCGAACCCGTTCGCCAACATGGCGACCAACGCCAAGGTCAACGAACGCTACCTGCAGCGCGACTTGCCGGCGTACATCGTCAGTGCCGGCCTGGCCTTGCGCGGCCTGCAATAACGCACCGGAGGCATCAGATGTCTACGAACACACTGCCTTCGGTCAACCTGCTGCCTTACCACGAAGCCCGCAAGGCAGCACGCCGCAAGAAGGTCTATACGATGCTGGCCGGTGCCGCGGTGGCTGGCGCTGCCGTGGTGCTGCTGGGCGGCTTCTATATCGACGGGCGCATCGCTTCGGTGGTCGCGCTCAACCAGGTATTGAGCACTGAGAACGCCAGGCTGGACGGGCAGATCCGCGAGGTCAACAGCCTGAAGAAGGACATCGACGCGCTGCTGCAGCGCCAGAAGGCGGTTGAAAGCCTGCAGACCGAGCGCAACCGCCCGGTGCAGCTGCTTGAGGAACTGGTGCGGCAGGTGCCGGAGGGCGTCTACCTGACCAGCCTGAAGCAGACCGGCGAGGCCTTCACCATCGCGGGCGTGGCGCAGTCCAACGAGCGCATTTCCGAGCTGCTGCGCAACCTGAGCGGGGTGGCCTGGCTGGACAAGGCCGAACTGGTCGAATCCAAGGCCGTCACCATGACCAACAACCTGCGCGAGCAGCGCCGCTTGTTCGACTTCTCGATGCGCTTCGCGTACCGCGCGCCGGAAGCGGCGACCGACGGCAAGAAGACCGTGCCGGGCGCCTCCGCACCCGCAGCCGCCCCAGTTCCCGCACCCGCAGCCGGAAAGGCCTGACCATGGCGCTCAATACTGAAATCAACCTGGCCGACCTGACCGGCCAGTTCCGCGGGCTCAACCTGAGCGAACCGGAGACGTGGCCGGCCGCGCCGCGTGTGCTGTTCGCGGTGCTGGCCGCGGCCGTGGTGCTGGTGCTGGGCTGGCAGTTCTACTGGAGCGCCAGGTTCGACGAACTCGACCGCCAGCGCCAGGAGCAGGAAAGCCTGAAGCAGGCGTACCAGTCCAAGGTGGCGCAGGTGGCCAACCTGGACGCGCTGCGCGAGCAGAAGAAGCAGGTGGAGCAGCGCGTGGCGCTGCTGGAGCGGCAGCTGCCCAACAAGGCCGAGATGGATGCACTGCTGGCCGACGTCAATCACGCCGGTGTCGCACGGGGGCTGCAGTTCGAGCTGTTCAAGCCGCAGGGGGCGGTGATCAAGCCCTATTTCGCCGAGATCCCGGTGAACCTGCGCGTGACCGGGCGCTACCACGAGGTGGCGCAGTTCAATGCCGACGTGGCGGCCCTGTCGCGGATCGTGTCGATGCAGAACCTGCAGCTGGCCAATACCAAGGAAGGCGGGATGTCGATGGAGGCGGTGGCGATGGCCTACCGCGCGCTCGACCCGGACGAGCAGGCCGCGCAGCGCAAGGCCGCGGCAGCCGCTGCGGCAGCCAAGGCAGGAGGTGCCAAATGAGCCGCACCGCCCGTACCCGCAGCCTCTCCTGGACCACGGCGGCGCCACGCACGTTCGCGGCGGCGGCGCTGGCTGTCGGCCTGCTGGGCGCCTGCGGCGCCAGCGATGAAGACGCCTTGCGCCAGTGGATGGATGCCACCCGCAGCGCGCGCGCCAAGCCGCCCGAGCCGCTGCCCGACGCCCGGCCCTATGTGCCGCGCGAGTACGCCGCAGCCAAGGCGCCCGAGCCGTTCGCGCAGGCCAAGATCGGCGAGCTGAACAAGACGCTCGCGGATTCGCCCGAAGCCGGGCGGCGCCGCGAGCCGCTGGAGGACTACCCGCTCGAGAACTTCAAGATGCTCGGGATGATGAAGAAGCACGGGGAGACCTTCGGCATCGTGCGGGTTGATAACAAGATCCACCATATCAAGGTGGGTCAGTATCTCGGCCAGAGCTATGGCCGGGTGGTCCGCATCACCGATCAGGAGATCGTGCTGCGCGAATTGGTCCGGGAGGGGGTATCAGAGTGGAAAGAGAAAATGACCAGCCTGAAGCTGGAGGTGGCGGCATGACCCTCGCGCGCTGGTACCGTGCGCTCGCGGGCGCCGCAAGAATGGCGATGGCGCTGTTGCTGGTGATTGCCGCACCGGCCGCGCTGGCACAAAGCAACCGCATCAAGTCGGTTGACGTCAGCATGGTCGGGGAGCAGACCGTGTTCACGATCGAGCTCGAACGGCCGCTGGCGCAGAAGCCGGCGGACTTCACCACGCAGAACCCGGCACGGCTCGCGATCGATTTCTTCGATACCGGCTTTGCCAACCGGCGCGCGCAGTACGACTACGGCGGCAAGCTGGTCAAGTCAGCCAACGTAGTGCAGATCGGCGACCGTACCCGCGTGATCCTCGACCTCACGCGCAACGCCACCTATCGCACCGACCAGCGCGGCAACTACTTCGTGGTGGCGCTGGATAACGTGGCGCCGGCGCTCAAGAACGCTGCGCCCACGTTTGCGCCGGCTGCGACGCCTGCGGCCGCGGCGGCGCGGCCGTCGGTGCGCAATGTCGACTTCCGCCGCGGTGCCGATGGCGCCGGGCGCGTGGTGGTGGACCTGTCCTCGCGCGACTCGGGCATCAACATCGCGCAGCAGGGCAAGAATATCGTGGTCGATTTCCTCGGCACCACGCTGCCTGACAACCTGCGGCGGCGCTTCGACGTCAGCGACTTCGGCACGCCGGTGCAGGGCATGCACGCCTCGGACACCAACGGCAACGCGCGCCTGACGATCGAGCCGCGCGGCAACTGGGAATACAGCTCTTACCAGACCGATACCCAGTTCGTGGTCGAGGTGCGCCCGGTCAAGGAAGACCCGACCAAGCTGATCAGTGGCCCGGGCTACCGCGGCGAGCGCCTGTCGCTGAACTTCCAGAACATCGACATCCGTTCGCTGCTGCAGGTGTTTGCCGATTTCACCAACCTGAACATCATCACCAGCGAAAGCGTGCAGGGCAACCTGACGCTGCGCCTGAAGGATGTGCCGTGGGACCAGGCGCTGCAGATCGTGATGGATGCCAAGGGCCTGGCCTCGCGCCGCAACGGCAATGTGCTGTGGGTGGCGCCAAAGGCGGAGCTGCAGACCAAGGAGAAGCTGGAACTGGAGTCGCAGCAGCAGATCAATGACCTGGAGCCGATCCGCAGCCAGGTGTTCCAGCTCAACTACCAGCGTGCCGAAGACGTGCGCAAGATGCTGCTCGGCATGGGGGCGGGCGGCGGTGCCGTGGCCGCCGTCAGTACCGCCGGGTCGGCGGGCGCCAGCGCGCGCATGCTGTCCAGGCGCGGTTCGCTGACGGCCGATGCGCGCACCAACCAGCTCTTCGTCTCGGATATCGCCAGCAAGCTGGAAGAGGTGCAGAACTTCATCGGCAAGATCGACATCCCGGTGCGCCAGGTGATCATCGAGGCGCGCATCGTCGAGGCCACCGACTCGTTCAGCCGCAACCTGGGTGTGAAGCTGGGCTTTGCCGGGCAGTACAACAACGCCCGCGTCGGCAACACGTACAACAATGTGCTGCCCGGGGCGACCTCCGACAACGGCCCGTTCCTGAGCCTGCCTGCCGGCGCCATCAACGGCACCAACCCGGCCAATATCGCGGTCAGCCTGTTCAACAGCGCCGCCACCAAATTCCTGGCACTGGAGTTGTCGGCGCTGGAAGCGGATGGCAAGGGCAAGATCATCTCCAGCCCGCGCGTGGTCACGGCCAACAACATCAAGGCGCTGATCGAGCAGGGTACCGAGCTGCCATACCAGGCGGCGACCTCCAGCGGTGCGACCTCGGTGCAGTTCCGCAAGGCCAACCTGAAGCTGGAAGTGACGCCGCAGATCACGCCCGAAGGCAATGTGCTGCTCGATGTGGACGTGAACAAGGACAGCGTCGGCATCCAGACCACTTCCGGCTTTGCCATCGACACCAAGCACGTGCAGACCCAGGTGCTGGTGGAGAACGGCGGCACGGTGGTGATCGGCGGCATCTACACCCAGACCGAGTCCAACGAAACCGACAAGGTGCCGCTGCTGGGTGATATCCCGGTGCTGGGCTACCTGTTCAAGAACAACGCCAAGGTGCGCAACCGCACCGAGCTGCTGGTGTTCCTGACCCCGCGCATCCTGAACGAGAGCGTGTCGCTCCGGTAGGGACATGGCGTCCGGAGGACGCCGGATACAGTAGACTGGCAGGCCGCATCGAGGGATGCGGCCTTTTTTTGCGCGCCGCGGGGGGCGGAGACGGCCCGGGACGGGCCAGCCATGTGGGCCATGCCGCATTCGCCACTTGCCGGCCGCGCCACAACATAAGAAGATGATGCAGTTCCCAACCGGGGAGGACGGCCCGCATGCCGCGCTCCCGAACGACAGTCCAGTGACAGCCTCAGCGACAGGCCCGGCGGCACAGCGCCAGGCCCAGGATCGGCGCGATGCCGATCGATCTGACTCCGAGCGACCGGAATCCGATCGACCCAACCTCTTTTTCGTCGGCCTGATGGGCGCCGGCAAGACCACCGTGGGCCGCACGGTGGCGCGGCGCCTGCACTATCCGTTTTTCGATTCCGACCATGAGCTGGAGGCCCACTGCGGCGTGCGCATCCCGGTGATCTTCGAGGTCGAGGGCGAAGCCGGCTTCCGCGACCGCGAGGCCGCGATGATCCGCGAGCTGGCCGCGCGCCAGGGCATTGTGCTGGCCACCGGCGGCGGCGCCGTGCTGCGCGCCGAGAACCGCGAGGTGCTGAAGGCCCGCGGCACGGTCGTGTACCTGCGCGCCAGCCCGCACGACCTGTGGCTGCGCACCCGCCACGACCGCAACCGGCCGCTGCTGCAGACCGAGGACCCCAAGGGCAAGCTCGAGGCGCTCTATGCCGAGCGCGACCCGCTCTACCGCGAGGTTGCCGACTTCATCATCGAAACCGGCAAGCCCTCGGTGGCGCAGCTTGCTAATATGGTGTTGATGCAACTTGAAATGGCCGGTTTCCCGATCGATCCCCCGCAGCCGGCCTCCGTGCCGCCGGAAGCGTCGGAGCCGCCGGCGCAGGACCCCAATCCATGATTACGCTTGAAGTCGACCTGGGCGAGCGCAGCTACCCCATCCATATCGGCACCGGCCTGCTGGACAACGCCGAACTGCTGCGCCCGCATGTACGCGGCCAGCACGCCGTCATCGTCACCAACGAAACCGTCGGCCCGCTCTACGCGGCGCGGGTGGAGGCGGCCCTGGCCGCGCTCGGCAAGACCGTGCGCACCGTCACGCTGCCCGACGGCGAAGCCTTCAAGCACTGGGAAACGCTGAACCGGATCTTCGACGCGCTGCTGCAGGCCGGCGCCGACCGCAAGACCACGCTGGTCGCGCTGGGCGGCGGCGTGGTGGGCGACATGACCGGGTTTGCCGCGGCCTGCTACATGCGCGGCGTGCCCTTTATCCAGATGCCGACCACGCTGCTGGCGCAGGTGGATTCGTCGGTGGGCGGCAAGACCGGCATCAACCACCCGCTCGGCAAGAACATGATCGGCGCGTTCCACCAGCCCAACGCGGTGATCGCCGACATCGACACGCTGCGCACGCTGCCCGCGCGCGAGCTGGCCGCCGGCATGGCCGAGGTCATCAAGCACGGCGCCATCGCCGATGCCGAGTACTTCGGCTGGATCGAGCGCAACATCAAGCCGCTGAATGCCTGCGACCCCGACCTGATGGCGCTCGCCGTGCAGCGCTCCTGCGAGATCAAGGCCGGCGTGGTGGCCCAGGACGAGCGCGAGGGCGGCCTGCGCGCCATCCTCAATTTCGGCCACACCTTCGGCCATGCGATCGAGGCCGGCATGGGCTACGGCGCCTGGCTGCACGGCGAGGCCGTCGGCTGCGGCATGGTGATGGCCGCGGACCTGTCGCACCGGCTGGGCTTTATCGACACCGAGACCCGCGCCCGCATCCGCGAGCTGACGCAGGCCGCCAACCTGCCCGTGGTGGCGCCGGAACTCGGTGCCGACCGCTATATCGAACTGATGAAGGTCGACAAGAAGGCCGAGGCGGGCAGCATCAAGTTCATCCTGCTGAAGCAGCTCGGCGAAGCGTTCATCACCACTGTGCCGGACGCTGACCTGCGCGCCACGCTCGCGCACGCCGTGCTCAAACCACCCACCGAGGCCCCGGTCGCCTGACCGATCGGTTATGCCTCGCCACCCCGCCCCAGCCACCGGACGCGCCGCATGACCGACTTTGAAAGCCATCTCGCCCCTTACGCCGCCCGCTCTGCGCAGACGCGCGGGCGGGTGCATGCAGAACCCGCATCGCTGTCGCGCAGCGAATTCCAGCGCGACCGCGACCGGGTCATCCACAGCACGGCGTTCCGGCGGCTCGAGTACAAGACCCAGGTCTTCGTCAACCATGAAGGGGACCTGTTCCGCACCCGGCTGACCCACAGCCTGGAGGTGGCGCAGATCGCCCGCTCGATCGCGCGCAACCTGCGCCTCAATGAAGACCTGGTCGAGGCGATCTCGCTGGCGCACGACCTGGGGCACACCCCCTTTGGCCACGCCGGGCAGGATGCGCTCAATACCTGCATGAAGAACCACGGCGGCTTCGAGCACAACCTGCAGAGCCTCCTGGTGGTGGACGAGCTGGAAGAGCGCTACGGCGGCTTCAACGGGCTGAACCTGACCTTCGAGACGCGCGAGGGCATCCTCAAGCATTGCTCGCGGGTCAATGCCTCGGCGCTGGGCGAGCTGGGCCGGCGCTTCCTGGAGGGCACGCAGCCGTCGCTGGAGGCGCAGCTGGCCAACCTGGCCGACGAGATCGCCTACAACAATCACGATATCGACGACGGCCTGCGCTCGGGGCTGCTGACGCTGGAGCAGCTCGACGAGGTGCCGATGTGGGCCCGCCACCGCGCCGAGGTGGCCGAGGTCTTCCCTGGCGTCAACGGCCGGCGCGCGATCAACGAGACGGTCCGGCGCATGATCAATACGCTGATCGTCGACCTGATCGAGACCACCAACAGCAATATCGCCGCGGCCAATCCGCGCAATATCGACGCGGTGCGCGCCGCCGGCCCGCTGGTCGGCTTCAGCCCGCAGATGCATGAAGAAGCGGCCGAACTCAAGCGCTTCCTGTTCCGGCACCTGTACCGGCACTACCTGGTGATGCGCATGTCGGCCAAGGCGCAGCGCATTGTCGGCGACCTGTTCCAGGCCTTTATGTCCGATCCGCGCCTGCTGCCGCCGCAGTACCAGGCCAGCCATGGCGGCGACCAGTCGCGTCTGATTGCCCACTACATCGCGGGCATGACCGACCGCTACGCGATCCGCGAGCACCGCCGCATCTTCGCGGTCAGCGAAGGCAACTGACGGCCGCGTTCCGGCTGGCCCTCCAATCGGCGCGCCAGCCTGCCGCATAAGTGGGGACGGATCAGGCTATGATGCGGGCATCAATGCTCGCATGACCTGTCATGGCACGCCTTCCCCGCTTTTCCCCCGCCGGTCTGCCCGCCCTGGTGTTGCAGCGCGGCAACAACCGCCAGCCCGTATTCCTGGGGCCGGACGACTACCTGCACTACCTCGACTGCCTGCGCATGGCCGCGCGCGAGCATGACCTTGCCGTCCACGCCTACGCGCTGCGGCCTAACCACGTGCACCTGGTGGCCACACCCAAGGAGTCAGACTCGCTGAGCCTGACCATGCAGGCGGTGGGGCGGCGCTATGCGCGCTACTTCAACCGGGTGGCCAGCCGCACCGGCACGCTGTGGGAAGGGCGCTTCCGTTCCGCGGTGTTCGATCCGGCCCGGTGGATGCTGCCGGCGATGCTCTATGTCGAGGGCAACGCGCTGCGCGCGGGCGAGGTCAGCGCCCCCGAGGGTGACCGCTGGAGCAGCTACCACCATCACGCCGGCATCGAGGCCAGCCCGTTTGTGAGCGACCACTCCGCGTACTGGGAGCTGGGCAATACGCCGTTCGAGCGCCAGTCGAACTACCGGATGCTGACCGCCGAGGGCCTGGCGGGCAAGACCCTGGAAACCCTGCGCGCCCATGCCCACAGCGGCTGGCCGCTTGGCGACGAAGCGTTCCTGGCCCAATTGGAGCGGCACGCAACCCGGCGCGTGCAACCGCTGCCGAAAGGGCGCCCCAAAAAGGTGCAAACGGCACCGTTGAATGCGTCAGAGCCGTCGCATAATTAATGTGTCCCCATTTAAATGGATCACCGAAACGGTGCGCAACTTAATATGATCTGACCCCATTTAAAAATTTTGCGAGGCGAACGCGATTCCCATATAGTTGCTCCACCCACAGTCATTGTGCGGCGCGTCACGCTCGTGTACGCCGCTGCGGCCCGCTGACAGCTTCGTCCCCATTTTCCGTCCCGCCGGTTTCCGGTTTGGGTGGAGGAATAAAGAAAACGAGAAAGCGCGCGGTCCCCGTTCCGGTACGCCCAGCCAGTTCGCGCAGCCTTCACCGGAATTCAGCCCGTGGACCAAACGAAAAATCTTTCGGCCCAAGCTCAGGCACAATCGCAGACCAGCGAGTCTTCCCACGCCATTGACCTGCGCCCGCAAGCGCAGGGCATGTACGATCCCAGCAACGAGCATGACGCCTGCGGCGTCGGCATGGTCGCGCATATCAAGGGCAAGAAGTCCCACGAGATCATCTCGCAGGGCCTGAAGATCCTGGAGAACCTGGACCACCGGGGTGCGGTCGGCGCCGATGCGCTGATGGGCGACGGTGCCGGCATCCTGATCCAGATCCCGGACCAGTTCTACCGCGAGGAAATGGCCGCGCAGGGCGTGAGCCTGCCGCCCGCCGGCGAATACGGCGTGGGCATGATCTTCCTGCCGAAGGAACACGCCTCGCGCCTGGCCTGCGAGCAGGAACTGGAGCGCACGGTCCGCCTGGAAGGCCAGGTCGTGCTGGGCTGGCGCGACGTGCCGGTCGACGCCAAGATGCCGATGTCGCCGACGGTGCGCACCACCGAGCCGGTGATCCGCCAGATCTTCATCGGGCGCGGCCGCGACATCATGACCACGGACGCGCTGGAACGTAAGCTCTACGTCATCCGCAAGACCGCCAGCCATGCCATCCAGGCGCTCAAGCTCAAGCACGGCAAGGAATACTTCGTGCCGTCAATGTCGGCCCGTACCGTGGTGTACAAGGGCCTGCTGCTGGCCAACCAGGTTGGCGAGTACTACCTGGACCTGCTGGACCAGCGCGCCGTCTCGGCCCTGGCCCTGGTGCACCAGCGCTTCTCGACCAACACCTTCCCGGCCTGGGAACTGGCCCACCCGTACCGCATGGTCGCCCACAACGGCGAAATCAACACGGTCAAGGGCAATGTCAACTGGATCAACGCGCGCACCGGCGCGATCTCGTCGCCGGTGCTCGGCGACGACCTGCCCAAGCTGTGGCCGCTGATCTACCCGGGCCAGTCCGACACCGCATCGTTCGACAACTGCCTCGAACTGCTGACGATGGCCGGCTACCCGCTCGTCCACGCGATGATGATGATGATCCCGGAAGCCTGGGAACAGCACACGCTGATGGACGACAACCGCCGCGCCTTCTACGAGTACCACGCCGCCATGATGGAGCCGTGGGACGGCCCGGCCGCGATCTGCTTCACCGATGGCCGCCAGATCGGCGCCACGCTGGACCGCAACGGCCTGCGCCCGGCACGTTTCTACGTGACCGAGGACGACATCGTGGTGCTGGCTTCGGAAGCCGGCGTGCTGCCGTTCCCCGAGTCGCGCATCGTTGAGAAGTGGCGCCTGCAGCCGGGCAAGATGTTCCTGATCGACATGGAACAGGGCCGCATCATCGACGACAAGGAACTCAAGGACAACCTGGCCAACGCCAAGCCGTACAAGAGCTGGATCGACGCTGTCCGCATCAAGCTCGACGAGCTCGACGCCAAGCCTGAAGACGTTGCCGCCGAGAAGAAGCCCGTGGCCAAGCTGCTGGACCGCCAGCAGGCCTTTGGCTACACCCAGGAAGACGTCAAGTTCCTGATGGCGCCGATGGCGCTGGCCGGCGAGGAAGCCACCGGCTCGATGGGCAACGATTCGCCGCTGGCCATCCTGTCGTCCAAGAACAAGACGCTGTACCACTACTTCAAGCAGCTGTTCGCCCAGGTCACCAACCCGCCGATCGACCCGATCCGCGAGAACATGGTGATGTCGCTGGTGTCGTTCATCGGCCCGAAGCCGAACCTGCTCGAGCTGAACAACATCAACCCGCCGATGCGCCTCGAAGTGTCCCAGCCGGTGCTGGACTTCAAGGACATCGCCAAGATCCGCAATATCGAGCACTACACCGGCGGCAAGTTCCGTTCGTACGAGCTGAACATCTGCTACCCGAAGGCCTGGGGCAAGGAAGGCATCGAAGCGCGCCTGGCCTCGCTGTGCGCCGAAGCCGTGGATGCGGTGCGTTCGGGCTTCAACATCCTGATCGTGTCGGACCGCCGCGTGGATGCCGAGCATGTTGCGATTCCCGCGCTGCTGGCCACGTCCGCCATCCACCACCACCTGGTGGAGAAGGGCCTGCGCACGTCCACCGGCCTGGTGGTCGAGACCGGCACCGCCCGTGAAGTGCACCACTTCGCGCTGCTGGCCGGCTATGGCGCCGAAGCCGTGCATCCGTACCTGGCGATGGAAACGCTGGCCGAAATGGCCCAGGGCCTGTCCGGCGACCTGTCGCCCGAGAAGGCGGTCAAGAACTTCGTCAAGGCGATCGGCAAGGGCCTGTTCAAGGTGATGTCCAAGATGGGCATCTCCACCTACATGTCGTACACCGGCGCGCAGATCTTCGAAGCCATCGGCCTGTCGCGCGAACTGGTGCAGAAGTACTTCCATGGCACCCCGTCGAATGTCGAGGGCATCGGCATCTTTGAAGTGGCCGAGGAAGCCCTGCGCCTGCACTGCGACGCCTTTGGCGACAACCCGGTGCTGGAAAGCATGCTGGACGCCGGCGGCGAATACGCCTTCCGCATCCGCGGCGAAGAGCATATGTGGACCCCGGACTCGGTCGCCAAGCTGCAGCACTCGGTGCGCGCCGACGACGGCAAGGGCGCCTACCAGACGTACAAGGAATACGCCAACATCATCAACGACCAGAGCAAGCGCCACATGACGCTGCGTGGCCTGTTCGAGTTCAAGGTCGATCCGGCCAAGGCGATTCCGCTGGAAGAGGTGGAGTCGGCCAAGGAGATCGTCAAGCGCTTCGCCACCGGTGCGATGTCGCTCGGCTCGATCTCGACCGAAGCCCACACCACGCTGGCGCTGGCGATGAACCGCATCGGCGGCAAATCCAACACCGGCGAAGGCGGCGAGGACGAGAAGCGCTACCGCAACGAGCTGCGCGGCATTCCCATCAAGCAGGGCGATACCCTCAAGGGCCTGCTGGGCGACAACGTGATCGAACGCGACCTGGAACTGCAGGAAGGCGATTCGCTGCGCTCGAAGATCAAGCAGGTGGCGTCGGGCCGTTTCGGCGTGACCGCCGAATACCTGGCTTCGGCCGACCAGATCCAGATCAAGATGGCGCAGGGTGCCAAGCCCGGCGAAGGCGGCCAGCTGCCCGGCCACAAGGTCTCGGACTACATCGGCAAGCTGCGTTACTCGGTGCCGGGCGTGGGCCTGATCTCGCCGCCCCCGCACCATGACATCTATTCGATCGAGGATCTGGCACAGCTGATCCACGACCTGAAGAACGTCAACCCGGTGTCGGACATCTCGGTCAAGCTGGTGTCCGAAGTCGGCGTCGGCACGGTGGCCGCGGGCGTGGCCAAGGCCAAGGCCGACCACGTCGTGATCGCCGGCCATGATGGCGGCACCGGCGCTTCGCCGTGGTCGTCGATCAAGCATGCCGGCACGCCGTGGGAGCTGGGCCTGGCCGAAACGCAGCAGACGCTGCTGCTCAACGGCCTGCGCAACCGCATCCGCGTGCAGGCCGACGGCCAGATGAAGACCGGCCGCGACGTCGTCATCGGCGCGCTGCTGGGCGCCGATGAATTCGGCTTCGCCACCGCGCCGCTGGTTGCGGAAGGCTGCATCATGATGCGCAAGTGCCACCTGAACACCTGCCCGGTGGGCGTGGCCACGCAGGATCCGCAGCTGCGCAGGAAGTTCCAGGGCAAGCCTGAGCACGTGGTCAACTTCTTCTTCTTCGTTGCGGAAGAAGCCCGCGAAATCATGGCCCAGCTGGGCATCCGCAAGTTCGACGAGCTGATCGGCCGCGCCGACCTGCTCGACACCAAGCCCGGCATCGAGCACTGGAAGGCGCGCGGCCTGGACTTCGGCCGCATCTTCCACCAGGTCTCGCTGGGCGCGGACGTGCCGCTGTACCACACCGACGTGCAGGACCACGGCCTGTCGGCCGAGGCCGGCAAGGCGCTGGACCACGTGCTGATCGCCAAGGCCCGACCGGCGATCGAGAAGGGCGAGCGGGTCTCGTTCATCCAGCCGGTGAAGAACGTCAACCGTACCGTCGGCGCGATGCTGTCGGGCGTGGTGGCGCGCCAGCATGGCCACGAAGGCCTGCCTGACGATACCATCCACATCCAGCTGCAAGGCACCGCCGGCCAGTCGTTTGGCGCGTTCCTGGCGCACGGCATCACGCTGGACCTGGTGGGCGACGGCAACGACTATGTCGGCAAGGGCCTGTCGGGCGGCCGCGTGATCGTGCGCGCTCCGCATGAGTTCCGCGGCGACCCGACCCGCAACATCATCGTCGGCAACACCGTGCTGTACGGTGCTATCGCCGGGGAAGCGTTCTTCAACGGCGTGGCCGGCGAGCGCTTCGCGGTGCGCAACTCGGGTGCGGTGGCAGTGGTGGAAGGCACCGGCGACCACGGTTGCGAGTACATGACCGGCGGCACGGTGGTGGTGCTGGGCGGCACCGGACGCAACTTTGCGGCCGGCATGTCGGGCGGCGTGGCCTACGTCTACGACGAGGACGGCCTGTTCGACAAGCGCTGCAACACCTCGATGGTGGCGCTGGAAGCAGTGCTGGCTTCGGCCGACCAGGAGAAGGGCCAGCCCGAGGCTTCGTGGCACAAGGTCGACGGCAAGCGCCAGCTGGATGAAGTCATCCTGCGCAACCTGATCGAGCAGCATTTCCGCTACACCGGTTCCGAGCGCGCCAAGGCGCTGCTGGCCGACTGGACCACGGCACGCCGCAAGTTCGTCAAGGTCTTCCCGACCGAGTACAAGCGCGCGCTGGGCGAGATGTACGCCAAGGAACAGGCCGCCCGCGACAGCGACCGCGAAGCCATCGCGGCCTGAGCGAGCGCAACGCAACCACGCAGAGGGGCCGCGGCAGCCGCCGCGGCCCTGACAAGATTCTGACCCCACCGCAGGGCTGGCGACGCCGCCGGTCCCGCGCAGCATGACCAAGGACGCAACATGGGTAAGGCGACTGGCTTTCTCGAATTTCCGCGCCAGAACGAAGGCTACGAACCGGTAGTCAAGCGCGTGAAGCACTACAAGGAATTCGTGTTCGCGCTGTCCGACAGCGAAGCGAAGATCCAGGGTGCGCGCTGCATGGACTGCGGCATCCCGTTCTGCAACAACGGCTGCCCGGTCAACAACATCATTCCCGACTTCAACGACCTGGTGTACCGCCAGGACTGGAAGTCGGCGATCGAGGTGCTGCACCAGACCAACAACTTCCCCGAGTTCACCGGCCGCATCTGCCCCGCACCGTGCGAGGCCGCCTGCACGCTGGGCATCAATGAACTGCCGGTGGGCATCAAGTCGATCGAGCACGCCATCATCGACAAGGCCTGGGAAGAGGGCTGGGTCAGGCCGCAGCTGCCGCGCCACAAGACCGGCAAGACCGTGGCCGTGGTCGGCTCCGGTCCCGCCGGCATGGCTGCCGCGCAGCAGCTGGCACGCGCCGGCCATGACGTGACCGTGTTCGAGAAGAACGACCGCATCGGCGGCCTGCTGCGCTACGGCATCCCCGACTTCAAGATGGAGAAGACGCTGATCGACCGCCGCATCGAGCAAATGCAGGCCGAAGGCGTGACCTTCCGTCCGGGCGTGATGGTGACCGACGGCGAACTGCCGGCCGGCATCAAGAACTACGCCCGTGAAACCATCTCGGCCCAGGCCCTGATGGACCAGTTCGACGCCGTGGTGCTGGCGGGCGGCTCGGAAGTGCCGCGCGACCTGCCGGTGCCGGGCCGCGACCTGGCCGGCATCCACTTCGCGCTGGAATTCCTGATCCCGCAGAACAAGGAAGTGGCCGGCGACGGCGAAAACGAGATCCGCGCCGAAGGCAAGAACGTGATTGTGATCGGTGGCGGCGATACCGGCTCCGACTGCGTGGGTACGTCCAACCGCCATGGCGCCACCTCGGTGACGCAGTTTGAACTGCTGCCGCAGCCGCCGGAAGAAGAGGACAAGCCGCTGGTGTGGCCGTACTGGCCGATCAAGCTGCGCACCTCGTCGTCGCACGATGAAGGCTGCGAGCGCGACTGGTCGGTCGCCACCAAGGAATTCATCGGCGAGAACGGCAAGGTCACCGCACTGAAGGCCTGCCGCGTCGAATGGAAGGATGGCCGCATGCAGGAAGTCGAAGGCAGCGAGTTCATCCTGCCGGCCGACCTGGTGCTGCTGGCGATGGGCTTTACCAACCCGGTGGGTTCGATGCTGGAAGCGTTTGGCGTGGATACCGATGCGCGCAAGAACGCCAAGGCCTCGACCGAGGGCGAGCGTGCCTACCACACCAACGTGCCCAAGGTGTTCGCCGCTGGCGACGTGCGCCGTGGCCAGTCGCTGGTGGTGTGGGCGATCCGCGAAGGCCGCCAGGCCGCGCGTTCGGTCGATGCCTTCCTGATGGGTCACACCGAACTGCCGCGCTGATTCACCCCGGCAGGAACAAAAAGCCCGCCTGGCGCAAGCCGGCGGGCTTTTTGTCGTCCTCGCGCCGGCGCAGCGCTCAGTCGGCCAGCGTGCGCTCCATCAGCACCGCACTGGCGCCGTAGCTGGCCAGCTTGGGCGCATGGGCGGTGGCCGTGTGCGCCGCCACCGGGACGTATCCGAGCCTGCGCCACCACGGCGCCGCCGACTGCACCGCGATCAGCCGCGAACGCCGCAGCCCCGCCGCGCGCGCGGCCGCCTGTGCCGCGGCGTACAGGCGCGGCGCCAGGCCGGCGCCGCGTCCGGCGGGCGCCACCGCCATGTCGTGCACGAACCAGGTGAGGGCGTCCGGCGCGGCGCCATGGCGCCAGCCGTGGTCGAGCACGCCGTCCAGCGGCGGCAGCGTGGCTTCGGGCCAGGCGTGGGTAAAGAGATAGGCGGCAAGCGCGCCGGGATGTCCGGGATCGTCCGCGACCCAACAGGTGGCGGGGGACAGCGCCAGCCGGCTTGCCAGCGCGGCCTGGCTCTCCAGCAGGACTTCGGTATAGCAGCTGGCTTGTACCGCCAGCACGGCCGGCAGGTCGGCTGTGACCATCGGCCGCACGGTGAAAATCGTCATCGGCCGATTATAGCCGGCGAGGTCCGTGCATCCTGGCCGCCATGGCGCGTTTGGCAAGGCCTGGCGGGGCCTTCAGGGTTCTCCCGGCTATGGTTTACGTGCCTGTGGTGCCCTGGGCAATGTCCTTACAATTTTCAAAAAACAACTAACGGAAACTGCCTCGCAAATCCTTTTTCCCCAGAACCAGCTTGCCGCCTCCTCAGGGGACCGGCCGGAGGAAATTGATGCCCGAAGTGCGCAATTTGTCGCGGCTTTGGCGAGGTAAAGCGAAGTTCGCGCCGCGCCCCCCAATGGGCGCAGTCCGGCGCTGGCTCCGGTCTTTCCTGTGCCTGTACGCCCTGGGGTGTGCCACGCTGGCGCTTGCGGTGCCAGCCATGCCGGCGCATGCGGGGACCCAGCAGCTCGCCCGCAGCATGTCGTTCCCCGACCGCCCGATGCGCCTGATCGTGCCATTCCCGGCCGGCGGCGTTGCCGATGCGGTGGCGCGCATGCTGGCCGAGCGCCTCTCCGTCCGGCTGGGCGTGCCGGTGGAGGTCGACAACCGGCCCGGCGCCGCCGGCACCATCGCCGGCGACGTGGTCGCCAAGGCCAGCTCCGATGGCCACACCCTGTTGTTGCACCAGGCCAATATGCTGATCCAGCCCGGACTGGAGCCGGTGCCGTACGACGTCGTGCGCGATTTCACGCCGGTTGCGCGCGTGGCCACCACGCCGCTGTTCCTGGTGATCGATGCCCGGCTGCCCATGCGCACGCCGGAGCAATGGATGACCGCGGTCAGGTCGAACCCGGGCTCCTACAGCTATGGCTACGGCCAGCCGGGCAGCCCCTCCCACCTGTACGCCGAGTACGCCGTGCGCGGCATCCGCAGCGGCGTGCCGCTGGTCACCGCCAAGGGTGAGGCCGCCGTGGTCCAGGAGATGCTGGCCGGCCGCGTCAGTGCCTGTTTCTGTTCGTTTGCCGCGGTCCAGGGCCAGGTCAGAAGCGGCGGGCTGCGCCTGCTCGGGGTGACGGGCGTGGCCCGCTCGCCGCTGGCGCCGCTGGTGCCGACGCTGCAGGAGTCGGGGCTGGAAGGCTATGCCGCGGCTGCCTGGTTTGGCGTGATGGCGCCGGCCAAGACCCCGCGCGCGATCGTCGCCAGGCTGGCGGTCGAACTCGACGCGGTCATGTCCGAGCGCGAGGTGCGTTCGCGTCTGCAGGCGGCGGGGGTCACGCCGCTGCGCGATTCGCCGGAGGCGTTTGCCACCGCGATCCGCTCGGAATCTATCCAATGGCAGGTGATCCTGAAGGACGTCTCGCCGATACAGGAGCCTTGAGCAGCAAAGGGATGGGCAGGTTTGGGGGGCTAGGGCAAGTCTGAGAGGCTCCCCCGACGGGGGCATGTGGCGCGGGGCACACGGGCGCCAGCAGGGCTAGGTAGTACACCTTATAATGCGCGACTGTCCTGACCGGTGCCAACGTGACCGATTCTGCTCAAAACCTCGTCGAACTGACTGCGGTGGACTTCGCCTATGCGGACCACGGCAAGCCGATCCTGTCCGGCCTGACCATGCAATTCCCGCGTGGCAAGGTGATTGCGGTGATGGGCGGCTCGGGTTGCGGCAAGACCACGGTGCTGCGGCTGATCGGCGGTCAGGTCCGTCCGCAGGCAGGCACGGTCAGCTTTGCCGGCACCGATATCCACACGCTGGATACCCGCGGCCTGTACGCGGTGCGCCGCCAGATGGGCATGCTGTTCCAGTTCGGCGCGCTGTTTACCGACCTGTCGGTGTTCGACAATGTGGCGTTCCCGCTGCGCGAGCACACCGACCTGCCCGACTCGATGATCCGCGACCTGGTGCTGATGAAGCTCAACGCGGTCGGCCTGCGCGGCGCGCGCGACCTGATGCCGGCGCAGATCTCGGGCGGCATGGCGCGGCGCGTGGCGCTGGCGCGCGCGATTGCGCTGGACCCGGCGCTGCTGATGTATGACGAGCCCTTTGCCGGGCTGGACCCGATCTCGCTCGGGCTGACCGCGCGCCTGATCCGCAGCCTGAACGACGCGCTGGGCGCCACCACGATCATCGTCTCGCACGACGTGCACGAGACCTTCCAGATCGCCGACTACGTCTATTTCATTGCCGACGGCCGCATCGTCGCGCAGGGCGAGCCCGAGGCGCTGCGCGCCTCCACCGACCCGTTCGTGCACCAGTTCGTCCATGCCGAGGCCGACGGCCCGGTGCCGTTCCACTACGCCGGACCTTCGCTGGCCGAGGATTTCGCCGGAGGTGTGCGGTGACGGACTTCTTTATCACCATCGGCGCGGCCGTGCGCCGCAGCGTGTCGGGGCTGGGCCGCGCCACGCGTATGTTCCTGACGCTGCTCGGCCTGTCGCCGGCGCTGCTGCGCCGCTTCCGCCTGGTGACCGACCAGGTCTTCTTCGTCGGCAACCTGTCGCTGGTGATCATCGCGGTGTCGGGCCTGTTCGTGGGCTTCGTGCTTGGCCTGCAGGGCTACTACACGCTGAACCGCTACGGGTCCGAGCAGGCACTGGGGCTGCTGGTGGCCTTGTCGCTGGTGCGCGAGCTGGGCCCGGTGGTGACCGCGCTGCTGTTCGCCGGCCGCGCCGGCACCTCGCTGACGGCCGAGATCGGCCTGATGAAGGCGGGCGAGCAGCTGACGGCCATGGAAATGATGGCGGTGAACCCGCTGCAGCGCGTGATCGCGCCGCGCTTCTGGGCAGGCGTGATCGCCATGCCGGTGCTGGCGGCGATCTTCAGCGCGGTCGGCATCCTGGGCGGCTACGTGGTGGGCGTGCAGTTGATCGGCGTCGACGCCGGCGCCTTCTGGTCCCAGATGCAGGGCGGCGTCGACGTGCGCGCCGACGTGCTCAATGGCGTGATCAAGAGCTTTATCTTTGGCATCGCCGTGACGTTTATTGCCCTGTACCAGGGCTTCGAGGCCAAGCCCACGCCGGAAGGCGTCTCGCGCGCGACCACCCGCACCGTGGTGATTGCGTCGCTGGCCGTGCTGGGGCTGGATTTCCTGCTGACCGCGCTGATGTTCAGCAACTGACGCGGGCCATACCAACGACAAGACAGCGACAAGAACACTACGGGGTTGAAGAAAGAGATTCCAATGAAAAAGAACGCACTCGATTTCTGGGTGGGGCTGTTCGTGGCGGCGGGGTTCGTCGCCGTGCTGTTCCTGGCCCTCAAGGCGGGGAACATGAGCGCCTTTTCCTTCCAGGACACCTACAGCGTGCAGGCGCGCTTTGACAACATCGGCGGGCTCAAGCCGCGCGCGCCGGTCAAGAGCGCGGGCGTGGTGGTCGGCCGCGTGGCGGCGATCCGCTTCGACGACAAGACCTACCAGGCCACCGTCGAGATGAGCCTGGAGAAGCGCTACCAGTTCCCCAAGGACACCTCGGCCAAGATCCTGACATCCGGATTGCTCGGCGAGCAGTACATCGGCCTCGAAGCCGGCGGCGACACCGCCATGCTGGCCGAAGGCGCGCGCATCACCATGACGCAGTCGGCCGTGGTGCTGGAAAACCTGATCGGCCAGTTCCTGTACAACAAGGCGGCAGATGCCGGCGGCGGTGCGCCGGCCGGTGCCAGCGCGCCGGCGCCGGCAGGGGACCTCAAATGAGCGCTGCGCCATCGTTCTGCAAGGGCCTGGCCGCAGTCGCTGCCGCGGCCGTGCTCGCCGGTTGCGCCACTGGCCCCACCGCCAATCCGAAAGACCCGCTGGAGCCGTTCAATCGCGAAGTCTCGAAGATCAACGAGGACTTCGACAAGGGCATCCTGCGCCCGGTGGCCCAGGTCTATGCCGACTACATGCCCACGCCGGTGCAGCGCGCGGTGGAGAACTTCTTCTCCAACGTGAGCGATGTCTACTCGGCGGCGAACAACCTGCTGCAGGGCAAGCCCACCCGCGCCGCCGAGGACACCATGCGCGTGGCCATGAACACCGTGCTGGGGATCGGCGGCCTGATCGACATCGCCACCCCGGCCGGCCTGCCCAAGTACAAGGAAGACTTTGGCCAGACGCTGGGCGTGTGGGGCGTGCCGCCCGGGCCGTACCTGGTGCTGCCGCTGTTCGGGCCCAGCACCGTGCGCGACACCGGCGGCATGCTGGTGGACCGCAGCTTCGACCCGTCGGCCTATCTCTATCCGGTATCGCTGCGCAATTCACTGACCGGCGTGCGCATCGTTGCCGGCCGGGCGCAGCTGCTCGGCGCCAGCAACCTGCTGGAGCAGGCGGCGCTGGACAAGTACTCGTTCCTGCGCGATTCCTACCTGCAGCGGCGCCAGTACCTGGTCTACGACGGCAACCCGCCCGACGGCGACGAGGATGCGGACAGCGCCTCGGAGACCCCGACGGCGCGCCCTGAAGCCCCTGCCGGGACCGAAGGTGAAAAGCCCGCTACGCCGGCGCAGCCCGCGGCACCGGCTCCCCCCGCGCCGCCGGCCGACGCCTCGGCCCCGGCCGCCACCCAGGCCCAGCCTGCGCAGACGCCCTCGGGCGACCTGCAGCCTGAGAGCCAGAGCCTGCCGATACCACCCATGGACCCGATGCAGCGGATCGTGCCGGGGGTCCGTATCCGCTGACCCTGCGAGGCGCGGGCGGCTCCAGGGCCCACGCCAGGCTGTGAGTGCCCTGTGAGGGCTGAAACAATTTGTTTGTAAGTAGCGGAAAAGGCGCTTGTGGGTGCAACCACCGCCCCGCGCTTATGTTCCAATCTCCGCAAGGCCGCGCGCCAGCCATGGCGCCTGGCCAGTTCGCCCTCGGCGAAGAACGTCTTTGATAAAGAAGGAAAATCCATGATAAAGCGACTGTTGGTCCCCTTCCTTACGGTAGTTGCCTTCGCAGGCACGGCGCATGCCCAGGTGGCGGCCCAGGACGCGGCCACCCCGGACGGGCTGGTCAAGGCCGTGGTCAGCGACGTGATGACCACCGTCAAGGCCGACAAGGACATGCAGGCCGGCAATATCGGCAAGATCACCGCGCTGGTCGAGCAGAAGATCATCCCCAACGCCAACTTCCAGAAGACCACGCAGATCGCCATGGGGCGCAACTGGTCCAAGGCCACGCCCGAGCAGCAGAAGCAGATCACCGAGGAGTTCAAGACCCTGCTGATCCGCACCTATGCCGGCGCCATTGCCCAGATCCGCGACCAGACCGTGCAGTACCGCCCGTACCGCGGCACGGCTGAGGATACCGATGCCACCATCCGCACCCAGGTCGTCAACAAGGGCGAGCCGATCCAGATGGACTACCGTCTGGAAAAGACCGCCCAGGGCTGGAAGGTCTATGACATCAACGTGCTGGGCGCCTGGCTGACCGAAGCCTACAAGGGCAGCTTCAACACCATCGTCGGCCAGCAGGGCGTCGAGGGCGTGATCAAGACGCTGCAGGACCGCAACCGCCAGCTGGCCAGCGCCAAGAGCTGAGGCGCCTGCCCAACGGTGCGCCGCTGCAACGCAGCACGGCGCACCGATCTGCTCTACAATGGCCGCTCGCGGCACAGACTCCCGCCTGACGTGCGGGAGTCGTCGTTTTTGCCACTGTATTCAAGCTACCGATCCCCAGGCCACGCATCCATGCTCTCGCTAGGTACCTCGCTGACCAACCAGAACGCCGCCGCCGTGCTGCGTGACGGGCTGGCGCGCCTGGCGCAGGGCGAGGTGCAGGTCGACTGCACCGGCCTGGCGCAGGTGGATTCCTCCGCGGTCGCCGTGCTGCTGGCATGGAACCGCGCCGCCGCCGCGCGCAACCAGGCGCTGTCGCTGCGCGGCGTGCCGCCGCAGCTGTCGCAACTGGCCAGCCTGTACGGCGTGGACGGTCTGCTGGGCCTGGCCCCAGCAGCCGCAGCGCAGGGGCACCACCACCGACATTGATCCGGCATCGCCGGTCGCCAGCACGGCGGCCGCCCGCGATGCCGCGGCGACGGCCCTGCGCGGTCGCCGAGCCCCTGGGGGCGGATCAAGCGGGACCATCCCCGCATCCCCTATAATTCCGGGTTGTTCGCCCATCCCCCCGCCTGCTACCGGTTCATGCCATGCCGGGCCAGGAAGTCCGGGCACGCAGTTGCTCCCCAATTCCCGGCGGCTGGCCCTGAAAATGCCGAACCCGCCACAAACAATCGGCCATGAAAGCCATTGAAATCCACGACGTTCGCAAGCGCTACCGCAACCTGCAGGCGCTCAAGGGCGTCAGCTTCACCGTCGAGCGCGGCGAATTCTTCGGCCTGCTCGGGCCCAACGGCGCCGGCAAGACCACGCTGATCTCGATCCTCGCCGGCCTGAACCGCGCCGATTCCGGCCGCGTCAGTGTGCTTGGCCACGATGTCGTTGCCGACTACCGGATGGCCCGGCGTATGCTGGGCGTGGTGCCGCAGGAACTGGTGTTCGATCCGTTCTTCACGGTGCGCGAGACGCTGCGGCTGCAGTCGGGCTACTTTGGCCTGACCCGCAACGACGACTGGATCGACGAGATCATGGCCAACCTGGACCTGACCGGGAAAGCCGACGCCAATATGCGCCAGCTCTCGGGCGGCATGAAGCGGCGCGTGCTGGTGGCGCAGGCGCTGGTGCACCGCCCGCCGGTGATCGTGCTGGACGAGCCCACCGCCGGTGTGGATGTGGAACTGCGCCAGACGCTGTGGAAATTCATCTCGCGCCTGAACCGGGAAGGGCACACCATCATCCTGACCACCCACTACCTGGAAGAGGCCGAGGCCCTGTGCGACCGCATCGCCATGCTCAAGTTCGGCGAGGTGGTGACGCTGGACCGCACCAGCAACCTGCTGACGCAGTTTGCCGGCCTGCAGCTGGTGCTGACCTTTGCGCGCGGCGTCCTGCCGCCGGCGCTGGAGCCGTTGCGCATGCCGGCCAACCCCGGCGAGCGCGCGGTACGCCTGCGGTTGTCGGGCTACCAGGCGGTTGAACCGATCCTGGCCGCCTGCCGCGAAGCGGGCTGTGACATCGAAAACATGGAAATCAACAAGGCCGACCTCGAGGACGTATTTGTGCAGATCATGCGCCGCGAGGGGCATATGCCCGGTGCGCTGCCCGATCCGGCGATGGAGGCCGTGGCATGAAGCAGCCTGGCGATATCGAGGTCCTGGACGACTCCGGCCTCGGGCCGATGGCCGTGGGCGGCCTGGTGGGTTTCCGCACCCTGCTGTACAAGGAAGTGCTGCGTTTCTGGAAGGTGAGCTTCCAGACCGTCGCCGCTCCGGTGCTGACCGCGGTGCTGTACCTGCTGATCTTCGGCCATGTGCTGGAAGACCGGGTCAAGGTCTATGACCAGATCAGCTACACCGCCTTCCTGGTGCCCGGCCTGGTGATGATGAGCGTGCTGCAGAACGCGTTTGCCAACAGCTCGTCATCGCTGATCCAGTCCAAGATCACCGGCAACCTGGTGTTCGTGCTGCTGCCGCCCTTGTCGCACTGGGAAATGTTCGGCGCCTATGTGGTGGCCTCGGTGATCCGCGGGCTGACCGTGGGCCTGGGCGTGCTGCTGGTGACGGCGTGGTTTGCCAACCTGCATTTTGCCAATGTGGGCTGGATCCTCGTCTTTGCGCTGCTTGGTGCGGGCATCCTAGGCACGCTGGGCCTGATCGCCGGCATCTGGGCCGAGAAATTCGACCAGCTGGCCGCGTTCCAGAACTTCCTGATCATGCCGGCAACTTTCCTGTCCGGCGTGTTCTATTCGATCCATTCGCTGCCCGCCTTCTGGCAGGCGGTGTCCCATGCCAATCCGTTCTTCTACATGATCGACGGCTTCCGCTATGGCTTCTTCGGCGTCTCGGACGTGTCGCCGCTGTTCAGCCTGGCGGTGGTCGGATCGGCGTTCGTGGTGCTGGCCGCGCTGGCGCTGCGCTTGCTGAAGTCCGGATACAAGCTGCGCCACTGAACTGTGGCCGGCCATACTGAATCACGCTGAAGAGAACCCCATGCTGCCTACACCGGAACAAGTCAGGGATTACATTGCCCAAGGACTGCCCTGCGAACATCTGCAAGTCGAGGGCGATGGTCAGCACTTCTTTGCCACCATCGTCAGCGCCGAATTTGAAGGCAAGCGGTTGATCCAGCGCCACCAGCGCGTCTATGCCGCGCTGGGCGACCGCATGCGTGCCGAGATCCACGCGCTGTCGATGAAGACGCTGACGCCTGCCGAGTGGCAGGCGGGCGAAGGCAAGTAAGCCCCGCCAATATGCGCCGCGCCACCCGCGCGGCCCCAGAACCATGACGCCGGGCGCGTGCCCGGCTCCAGACGACAGAACATGGACAAATTCCAGATCCACGGCAATGGCCCGCTGAAGGGCGAAATCCGCGTGTCGGGCGCGAAGAACGCAGCCCTGCCAATCCTGTGCGCGGGCCTGCTGACGGCGGATACCGTTTCGCTGGACAACGTGCCTAACCTGCAGGACGTGCGCACCACCCTCAAGCTGCTGCGCCAGATGGGCATGCAGGCCGAGCTGGATGGCGCCCGCGTGACCCTGAACGGCGCCGACGTCAACGTGCTCGAGGCCCCGTACGAGCTGGTCAAGACCATGCGCGCCTCGATCCTGGTGCTGGGCCCGCTGGTGGCGCGCTTCGGCGAGGCCCGCGTGTCGCTGCCCGGCGGCTGCGGCATCGGCGCGCGCCCGGTCGACCAGCACATCAAGGGCCTGCAGGCGATGGGCGCCGAGATCACCATCGAACACGGCTTTATCCATGCGCGGGCCAAGCGCCTGAAGGGCGCGCGCGTGGTCACCGACATGATCACCGTGACCGGCACCGAGAACCTGCTGATGGCCGCCACGCTGGCCGAAGGCGAGACCGTGCTGGAAAACGCCGCGCGCGAGCCCGAGGTGACCGACCTGGCCCAACTGCTGGTCAAGATGGGCGCGAAGATCGAAGGCATCGGCACCGACCGCCTGGTAGTGCAGGGCGTGGAGCGCCTGCATGGCGCCAGCCACAGCGTGATCGCCGACCGCATCGAGGCCGGTACCTTCCTGTGCGCCGCCGCCGCGACGCTGGGCGACCTGGTGCTGCGCGGCGTGCAGCCGGACATCCTCGACACCGTGCTCGACAAGCTGCGCGAAGCCGGCGCAAAACTCGAGACCGGCGCCGACTGGATCCGTCTGGCCATGCCGCAACGCGCCAAGGCCGTGAGTTTCCGCACCTCGGAATACCCGGCCTTCCCGACCGACATGCAGGCGCAGTTCATGGCGCTCAATGCCGTGGCCGAAGGCACCGCGCGCGTGACCGAGACCATCTTCGAAAACCGCTTCATGCACGTGCAGGAACTGAACCGCCTGGGCGCGGACATCGCGGTCGAAGGCAATACCGCGGTGGTCAACGGCGTGCCGCGCCTGTCGGGCGCCAACGTGATGGCGACCGACCTGCGCGCCTCGGCCAGCCTGGTGATCGCCGGCCTGGTGGCCGATGGCGAGACCGTGATCGACCGCATCTACCACCTGGACCGCGGCTACGACCGCATGGAAGACAAGCTGTCGGCAGTGGGCGCGAAGATCCGCCGCATTGCCTGAGGAAGTCCGATGAGCCCCACTTTCAACGCATCACCCAACCAGCTGACGCTGGCGCTGTCCAAGGGCCGCATCTTCACCGAGACGCTGCCGCTCCTGGAAGCCGCCGGCATCCGCGTCACCGAGGACCCCGAGACCTCGCGCAAGCTGATCCTGCCGACCTCCGATCCGGCCGTGCGCGTGGTGATCGTGCGCGCCTCGGACGTGCCGACCTACGTCCAGTATGGCGCCGCCGATTTCGGCGTGGCCGGCAAGGACGTGCTGATGGAAAGCGGCATGGCCGGCCTGTATGCGCCGATCGACCTGAACATCGCGCGCTGCCGCATGTCGGTGGCGGTGCCGGCCGGGTTTGACTACGCCAACGCGGTGCGCCAGGGCGCGCGCCTGGCCGTGGCCACCAAGTATGTGCAGACCGCGCGCGAGCATTTTGCGAAAAAGGGCGTTCACGTCGACCTGATCAAGCTGTACGGTTCGATGGAGCTGGGCCCGCTGGTGGGCCTGTCCGACGCCATCGTCGACCTGGTCAGCACTGGCAGCACGCTGCGCGCCAACAACCTGGTTGAAGTCGAAGAGATCGTGCAGATCTCGTCGCGGCTGGTGGTGAACCAGGCCGCGCTCAAACTCAAGCGCGAGCGGCTTGCGCCGATTCTCGACGCATTCGAACGGGCTTCGGCGGCGCTGGCGTAAGGCCACACCAGGCCCGCGCCGACTGAGAGGAAAGTAGTCATGAACGCAACCGAAATGGAAAACCTGCCGATCCGCCGGCTCGATTCCAGCAAGCCTGGCTTTGCCGAGGCGCTGCGCCAGGTGCTGGCCTTCGAGGCTGGCGAGGACGAGGCCATCGATCGCGCCGCCGCGCAGATCCTGGCTGATGTGAAGGCGCGCGGGGATGCCGCGGTGCTGGAATACACCAGGCGCTTCGACCGCGTGGAAGCGTCGTCGATGGGCGCGCTGGAGGTATCGCAGCAGCAGCTCGAAGCGGCGCTCGAAGACCTCGAACCCAAGCGCCGCGCCGCGCTGGAGGCCGCCGCCGCGCGCGTGCGCGCCTACCACGAGAAGCAGAAGATCGAATGCGGCAGCCACAGCTGGGAATACACCGAGGCCGACGGCACCATGCTGGGCCAGAAGGTGACGCCGCTGGACCGCGTCGGCATCTACGTGCCGGGCGGCAAGGCCGCGTATCCGTCGTCGGTGCTGATGAACGCGATCCCGGCGCGCGTGGCGGGCGTGAAGGAAATCATCATGGTCGTGCCCACGCCGGGCGGCGTGCGCAATGAGCTGGTGCTGGCCGCCGCGCAGATCGCCGGCGTCGACCGCGTGTTCACCATCGGCGGCGCCCAGGCGATTGGCGCGCTGGCCTATGGCACGGCGACGCTGCCGCAGGTCGACAAGATCGTCGGCCCGGGCAATGCCTATGTGGCCGCGGCCAAGCGGCGCGTGTTCGGCACCGTCGGCATCGACATGATTGCCGGCCCGTCCGAGATCCTGGTGATCTGCGACGGCACCACCGACCCCGACTGGGTGGCGATGGACCTGTTCTCGCAGGCCGAGCACGACGAACTGGCGCAGTCGATCCTGCTGTGCCCGGACGCCGGCTATATCGCCCGCGTCGAAGCCAGCATCCAGCGCCAGCTTGGCACCATGCCGCGGCGCGAGGTGATTGCCGCCTCGATCTCCGGCCGTGGCGCGCTGATCAAGGTGCGCGACATGGAAGAGGCCTGCGAGATCGCCAACGCGATCGCGCCCGAGCACCTGGAGATCTCGGCCGAGAACCCGCGCCAGTGGAGCGAAAAGATCCGCCACGCCGGCGCCATCTTCCTGGGCCCCTATACCAGCGAGTCGCTCGGCGATTACTGCGCGGGCCCGAACCACGTGCTGCCGACCTCGCGCACCGCGCGCTTCTCTTCGCCGCTGGGCGTCTATGACTTCCAGAAGCGTTCGAGCCTGATCGAAGTGAGCGAGGGCGGGGCGCAGATGCTCGGCCAGATCGCCGCCGAGCTGGCCTATGGCGAAGGCCTGCAGGCCCACGCCCGCAGCGCGGAATATCGTTTCACCAAACGCAGTTGATCTACTGACCCACGCTGCCTGATAAGGCAGCCAACTTAGGAGTTCCCATGCCAGCCGTAGAGCCCTCCCTGATCGAACGCATCATCCGTGACGACGTACGCGCCATGGGCGCCTACCACGTGCCGGATTCGCACGGTCTGGTCAAGCTCGACGCAATGGAGAACCCGTACCGGCTGCCTCCCGCTCTGCGCCGCGAACTGGCCGAGCGCCTGGGCGAGGTTGCGCTGAACCGCTACCCGGTGCCCAGCAGCGAAGCGCTGCGCGCCAAGCTGAAGACCGTGATGCAGGTGCCGGCCGGCATGGACGTGCTGCTCGGCAATGGCTCGGACGAGATCATCAGCATGCTGGCGCTGGCCGCGGCCAGGCCCGGCGCCAAGGTAATGGCGCCGGTGCCGGGCTTCGTCATGTACGCAATGTCGGCGCAGTTCGCCGGCCTGCAATTCGTCGGCGTGCCGCTGCGCGCGGACTTCACGCTCGACCGCGCCGCCATGCTGGCGGCGATGGCCGAGCACCAGCCCGCCATCATCTACCTGGCGTACCCGAACAACCCCACCGGCAACCTGTTCGATGCCGCCGACATGGAGGCCATCGTCCGCGCCGCCCAGGGCGAGATCTGCAACAGCCTGGTGGTGGTGGACGAGGCCTACCAGCCGTTCGCGCAGCACAGCTGGATGCCGCGCCTGACGGAATTCGGCAACCTTTTGGTGATGCGCACCGTATCCAAGCTGGGCCTGGCCGGCATCCGCCTGGGCTACCTGGCCGGCGCGCCCGAATGGCTGTCGCAGCTGGACAAGGTGCGCCCGCCGTACAACGTCAACGTGCTGACCGAAGCCGCCGCGCTGTTCGCGCTGGAGCACGTGTCGGTGCTGGACGAACAGGCCGCCCAACTGCGCGACGAACGCGCCCGTGTGGCCGAAGGCATGGCCGCGAATGCGGGCGTGACGGTGTTCCCCAGCGCCGCCAATTTCCTGCTCGCGCGCGTGCCGGATGCCGCACAGACGTTCGACCGGCTGCTGGCCCGCAAGGTATTGATCAAGAACGTGAGTAAAATGCACCCGTTGCTGGCCAATTGTCTGCGCGTCACGGTCAGCACCCCCGAAGAAAACGCGCAGTTCCTTGAGGCATTCGCAGCGTCGCTGCAGGATTAACACCATGCGTGTTGCAGAGGTCACCCGCAATACTTCGGAAACGCAAATTCGCGTTTCCCTGAATCTCGACGGCAGCGGCCGCCAGAAACTGGCGTCCGGCGTGCCGTTCCTTGACCACATGCTGGACCAGATCGCCCGGCACGGCATGTTCGACCTGGAGGTCGAAGCCACCGGCGACACGCATATCGACGACCACCACACGGTGGAAGACGTGGGCATCACGCTCGGCCAGGCGGTTGCCAGGGCCATCGGCGACAAGAAAGGCATCACCCGCTACGGCCACAGCTATGTGCCGCTGGACGAATGCCTGTCGCGCGTGGTGATCGATTTCTCCGGCCGTCCCGGCCTGGAATTCCACGTGCCGTTCACGCGTGCGCGCGTGGGCAGCTTCGACGTGGACCTGACCATCGAGTTCTTCCGCGGCTTCGTCAACCATGCGGGCGTGACCCTGCATATCGACAACCTGCGCGGCATCAATGCCCACCATCAGTGCGAAACCGTGTTCAAGGCCTTTGGCCGGGCATTGCGCATGGCGGTGGAGCTGGACCCGCGCGCGGCGAACACGATCCCGTCGACCAAGGGTACGCTCTGACCTTTCCACCACGGTAGGCGTGCCGGCTGGTTGCGGCGCCCGCTGACCTTCCAAGCCTGAACCTGGCCAGCGATGCTGGCGACCCGCAACCGATGGATACGCTCAAGTCGTTTATTTCGCTGCTGGCGCTGATCAACCCGATCGGGGCGATCCCGTTCTTCATCAGCCTGACCAGCCTGCAGACGGAAGCGGAAAAGCTGCGTACCATCAAGATCGCATCGGTTTCGGTGGCGATCGTGGTGGCGGTGTCGGCCTTGCTGGGGCAGCAGATCATCGAGTTCTTCAATATCTCGGTGGCGTCGCTGCAGGTGGGTGGCGGGCTCATCATGATCATGATGGCCATGAACATGCTGAACGCGCAGACCAGCCGCACCAAGGCCACGCCGGAAGAAGAGGACGAGGCCGAGGTAAAGTCCAGCATCGCGGTGGTGCCGCTGGCGCTGCCGCTGCTGACCGGGCCGGGCTCGATCAGCACGGTGATCGTCTATGCCGGCAAGACCCAGCACTGGTACCAGTTGCTGATCCTGGTCGGCCTGGGCGTGGTGATCGGTGCGGTGGTGTACCTGGTGTTCCGCGCGGCCGACCCGATCGCCCGGGTCATCGGCCGCACCGGCATCAATATCGGCACGCGCCTGATGGGGCTGATCCTGTCGGCTCTGGCCGTGGAATTCATTGTGGACGGGCTGAAGACATTGTTGCCTGTTTTGAAATCATGACTACCATAGCAATTGTGGATTACGGCATGGGCAACCTGCGCTCGGTGGCGCAGGCGCTGCGTGCCGCGGCGCCGGAAGCGGACGTGCGCGTGGTGGATGCCCCCGAAGGCATCCGCTCGGCGGACCGCGTGGTGCTGCCCGGCCAGGGCGCGATGCCCGACTGCATGTCGGCGCTGGGCGCGTCCGGGCTGCAGGAGGCGGTGGTGCAGGCCGCCGCCAGCAAGCCGATGCTGGGTGTGTGCGTGGGCGAGCAGATGCTGTTCGAGTTCAGCACCGAAAGCCGGGCCGGCGCGGACCGTACGCCGGCGCTGGGCCTGATGCCCGGCCAGGTGGTGCGCTTTGCGCTGGACGGCATGACGCAGCCCGACGGCTCGCGCTACAAGGTGCCGCAGATGGGTTGGAACCGGGTGCGCCAGGCCAGGCCTCACCCGCTGTGGGACGGTATCCCGGACGACAGCTGGTTCTATTTCGTCCACAGTTACTATGTGCAGGCGCAGGACCCGGCCCATGTTGCCGGTGAAACGGAATACGGAGTCGTATTTACCAGCGCGGTAGCGCGCGATAATATTTTCGCGACGCAGTTCCACCCCGAGAAGAGCGCGGCCCTGGGCCTGCAGCTGTACCGGAACTTCGTCCACTGGAAGCCCTGACCCGATTCGTTTTTTTACCGATCATCGACCGCTAACTCGACCCGTCACCCGACCTGTTTCCGATCGACTATCGACCCGACCTGACCGGCAGCGCCGGTCTCGCTCAATCTCTATCACTCAACCACGCTCGTCACGCATATGTTGCTCATTCCGGCCATCGACCTGAAGGACGGTCAGTGTGTACGCCTCAAACAAGGCGACATGGACCAGGCCACCGTCTTTTCCGAAGATCCCGCCGCCATGGCACGCCACTGGGTGGAGCAGGGCGCCCGCCGCCTGCACCTGGTGGACCTGAATGGCGCGTTCGTGGGCAAGCCCCGCAACGAGGAGGCCATCAAGGCCATCATCGCCGAGGTCGGCGACGAGATCCCGGTGCAGCTGGGGGGCGGCATCCGCGACCTGAACACCATCGAACGCTGGCTGGATGACGGGCTGTCGTACGTCATCATCGGCACCGCCGCGGTGAAAAACCCCGGTTTCCTGAAGGATGCCTGCTCGGCCTTCGGCGGCCATATCATCGTCGGCCTGGATGCCAGGGACGGCAAGGTAGCGACCGACGGCTGGAGCAAGCTGACCGGCCACGAGGTGGCGGACCTGGCACGCAAGTATGAAGACTACGGCGTCGAGGCCATCATCTACACCGATATCGGCCGCGACGGCATGCTGCAGGGGATCAATATCGATGCCACCGTCAAGCTGGCGCAATCGATGTCGATCCCGGTGATCGCCAGCGGCGGGCTGTCCAACCTGGCCGACATCGACAATCTCTGCGCGGTCGAGGGCGAAGGTGTCGAAGGCGTCATTTGCGGCCGCGCGATCTACTCCGGGGATCTCAACTTTGCCGCCGCGCAGGCACTGGCGGACAAGCTGCGCGACGGGCAATAAGGCAACGCGCCGCGGGCGCAGCCGCCGCCAGACTGGAGCTGGCGGCGGACAAGGAATCTCATGCTAGCCAAACGTATCATCCCCTGCCTGGACGTGACCAACGGGCGGGTGGTCAAGGGCGTCAACTTTGTCGAGCTGCGCGACGCGGGCGATCCCGTGGAAATCGCGCGCCGCTACGATGAGCAGGGCGCCGATGAAATCACATTCCTGGACATCACTGCGACCAGCGACGGGCGTGACCTGATGCTGCACATCATCGAGGCTGTGGCTTCGCAGGTCTTTATCCCGCTGACGGTGGGCGGCGGCGTGCGCACCGTCGAAGACGTGCGGCGCCTGCTCAATGCCGGCGCGGACAAGATCAGCGTCAATTCGTCGGCCATCGCCAATCCGCAGCTGGTGTCGGATGCGACTGCCAAGTACGGCTCGCAATGCATCGTGGTGGCGATCGACGCCAAGCGCAGTTCCGCCCCGGGCGAAGCGCCGCGCTGGGAAGTCTTCACCCACGGCGGGCGCAAGGCCACCGGGCTGGATGCGGTCGAATGGGCGCGCGAGATGGCCGCGCGCGGCGCCGGCGAGATCCTGCTGACCAGCATGGACCGCGACGGCACCAAGAGCGGTTTCGACCTGGAACTGACCCGCGCCGTCAGCGACGCGGTGCCGGTGCCGGTAATCGCCTCGGGTGGCGTCGGCGGCCTGCAGGACCTGGCCGATGGCATCACCCGGGGCCGCGCCGACGCGGTGCTGGCCGCCAGCATCTTCCACTACGGGCAACACACCGTGGGCGAAGCCAAGGCATTCATGGCCCGCGAGGGCATTCCCGTGCGGATCTGATCATGGCAAAGAAGTGGCTCAACAAGGTCAAATGGGACGATAACGGCCTGGTGCCGGTGATCGTGCAGGAAGTCGGCTCGAACGACGTGCTGATGTTCGCGTTCATGAACCGCGACGCGCTGCAGCGCACCGTGGAGCTGGGCGAGGCCGTGTTCTGGTCGCGCTCGCGCAAGCGCCTGTGGCACAAGGGCGAAGAGTCCGGCCATGTGCAGAAGGTGCACGAGATCCGCCTGGACTGCGATGAAGACGTGGTGCTGCTCAAGGTGACCCAGATCGACAATATCGCCTGCCATACCGGGCGCCATTCCTGCTTCTTCCAGAAGTTCGAGGGCGATGTGGAAGCCGGCGACTGGCAGACAGTCGAGCCGGTGCTGAAGGACCCTGCCCAGATCTACACCAAGCCATGAGCGACAACCAACTCAGCAGCAATGATGTCCTGGCGCGCCTGGCCGAAGTGCTGGAATCGCGCAAGCCCGCCAACGGCGGCGACCCTGACAAATCCTATGTGGCGCGCCTGTTCAGCAAGGGCGACGACGCCATCCTGAAGAAGATCGGCGAGGAAGCCACCGAGACCGTGATGGCCGCCAAGGACGCGCGCGCCGCCGGGCAGACTGGCGCCGAGGCCGGCAAGGTGGTTTATGAAGTGGCCGACCTGTGGTTCCACAGCATGGTATTGCTGGCCAACTTCGGCCTGACGCCGGCGGATGTGGTCAACGAGCTCGCGCGGCGCGAGGGGCTGTCCGGCCTCGAGGAAAAGGCCCGGCGCAAGGACTAGCTGGCGCAGGCGCCGGCCGGTCTTCCGCCTGCCCGCAAGGCAGGCTTCTAACCAAGGGCAATGATGGCGAACGACTACACCGGGCAAGTCACCACCCCCAGCGGCGAGCAGTTGAGCAGCCTGCGCAAGCTGCTGCACATCCTGTATGCCCTGTATGCGATCTTCTGGCTGACCGGCGGCATCACCGCGCTGATCGCCATCGTGATCGACTACGTCAAGCGCGACGACGCGCGCGGCTCGCTGTATGCCTCGCACTTCGCCTGGCAGATCCGCTCGTTCTGGTGGTCGGTGGTGTGGGGCGTGCTGGGCGGGGTGCTGTTCGCGACAGTCGTGCTGATGCCGCTGGCCTTTGCCGTCTGGGGCGTGCTGTCGCTGTGGATGCTGTATCGTATCGTCAAGGGCTGGCTGTACCTGAATGACAGCAAGCCGATGTACCCGGATCAGCAGTTCTGATCCCGGGCAGGCCGGGCGCGTGAAGCTGACACCGGGTGCCGCGGCCGTCGCAATGAAATCTTCATGAACGCTCAGGATAATTGCATCTTCTGCAAGATCGTGGCCGGCCAGCTACCGTCGCGCAAGGTCTACGAAGACGACGATATGGTGGCCTTCCACGATATCCATCCCAAGGCACCGGTACACTTGCTGGTCGTTCCCAGGTCGCATGTCGACTCGCTGGCCGATTGCGGCGCCGGCGAAGGGGAGCTGCTTGCTAGAATGATGCTGAAGGTGCCTGAACTGGCGCGGGCGGCAGGCTGTGCCAACGGATTCCGGACGGTGATCAACACCGGCCCGGACGGCGGCCAGGAGGTCTACCACCTGCATCTCCATGTGTTGGGCGGGCCGCGCCACGAGTGGAAGGGACCGCTGCCCTGACCGGCAGCTTTTGGCATGGGAGTGTCCGCGGCGGCAACGCCTCGGGCAGAAGCTGCGTCGGCAACCGTCGCCCGGCGCGGCCATAACGGGACGGAACAACGGGTCCGGGCATATCTGATTGCGCCCGCGGCTTCATCAGGAGCAAGAAATGGGTTCGTTTAGCATTTGGCACTGGCTGATCGTGCTGGTGATCGTCATGCTCGTGTTCGGCACCAAGAAACTGCGCAATATCGGCCAGGACCTGGGCGGCGCGGTCAAGGGCTTCAAGGACGGCATGAAGGACGGCGAGGGCAAGGCTGCCGCCGATCCCGCCCAGTCCAAGGAACTGCGCGACTCCACCACCATCGACGTCGAAGCCAAGGAAAAGACCCGCCAGCAGTAATCCGGCGGTGTGCCATCCCTTCTACGCAAACCTCGCTGCCTGCGTGTCGTCCCGCGCCTGCGCTTTTCCGCATGTTGTCCGCATGATGTGTCCGCATGATTGATCTCGGCATTTCCAAGCTGGCGCTGATCGGCGCCGTGGCACTGATCGTGATCGGTCCCGAACGGCTGCCCAAGGTTGCGCGCACTGTGGGCGCGCTGGTCGGCCGGGCGCAGCGCTACATCAACGACGTCAAGGCCGAAGTCAGCCGCGAGGTTGAACTGGAAGAACTGCGCAAGATGCGCACGGAATTCGAGGACGCCGCGCGCGATGTCGAGCGCACCATCCATAAGGAAGTCAACGAGCAGACCCAGGCGCTGAACGAAGCCCTGGGCGGTGCCGAGGGAACCAGCGGCGGCGGTAGCGCCGACGCCGGCGGCGGCTTCGTGCCAAGCTGGGATGCGGCCCACAAGGCGCACAACGGGCGCAAGAGCTGGCGCGTCAAGCAGGGCGCCCGCCCGCTCTGGTTCAAGCGCCAGCACAATGTCCGCGTCTGGGTGCAGTCGGGCGCGGCGCGCGTCAAGCGCCACCGGCCGGTCACCCGGCCATCCCGATCCTTCTTCGAGTGAGCATGCGCCGCGGCATCACCTTGCCGGCCGTCGTTCCGGCCGCTGCCGTCGTGGCTGCAGTCCTGGTTGCATTCGCGCGCCGCCGCGTTGCGGCCCCATCGATCCACCTTGCCAGCCCCCGCGGCTGAGCGGTTCACGCCATGAGCGACACCCGGTCCCCAGATCCCCAAGACCCGCAAGACGAGTCGCAGCAGGAAACCTTTATTTCCCACCTGGTCGAACTGCGCCAACGCCTGGTCAAGGCGGTGGCCGGCATCATCCTGGTCTTCGTCAGCCTGGTCTACTGGGCCCCGGTGATTTTCAACCTGTTTGCCGCGCCGCTGATGGAGTCGCTGCCCAAGGGCGGCAAGATGATCGTGACCGATGTCACCGGCTCGTTCTTCGTGCCGATGAAAGTCACCTTGCTGGTGGCCTTCCTGATCGCGCTGCCGTGGGTGCTGTACCAGGTCTGGCAGTTTGTCGCGCCCGGCCTGTACCAGCATGAGAAGCGCCTGATCCTGCCGCTGGTATCGAGCAGCTATTTCCTGTTCCTGTGCGGCGTGGCGTTCGCGTATTTCCTGGTGTTCCCCACGGTGTTCCATTTCATGGCGCACTACAACGCCCCGCTGGGGGCGGAGATGTCGACTGACATCGACAAATACCTCAGCTTTGCCATGACCACTTTCCTGGCCTTCGGCATCACCTTCGAGGTGCCGGTGGTGGTGATCGTGCTGGTGCGCTTTGGCGTGGTGGAGCTGGAAAAGCTCAAGCAGATCCGCCCCTATGTGATCGTGGGGGCCTTCATCATCGCTGCCATCGTGACCCCGCCCGATGTGCTGTCGCAGCTGCTGCTGGCCGTGCCGCTGGTGGCGCTTTATGAACTCGGACTGCTGCTGGCGCGCTTTGTCGGCCGTCCGTCACCTGAAGCGACTGCTTCAGGGGAAACGCAGCCCGACTAATTCGGCTGAGGTAGGTCTTTCGTATCTGCCAATCCCCGTTTTTGCACCAAAACGGGGATTTTCCCTCCCATTCCTGTTGCTCCCCCACAACAAAAACCGCCAGTAAGCATGGTTTACGCCGAAAAAGCCTTCTGACGGCCGGGGGGGCTGGCACATAATACGCAGCAGACGTGAATGTAAATGCGTCGCCCAAGTACTTGGGCAACCAAGATTTCCCAATCAGTTGACAAGGAAAGTGTCGATATGAAGATGAAACTGTTTGCTGCTGCCGTCGCCGCTCTGGCCGCTGGTGGCGCCTATGCCCAATCGAGCGTAACCCTGTACGGCGTGGCTGACGTCGGCCTCGAGTACGTCAACAACGCTAACGCCGCTGGCGACGACCTGTTCCGCATGTCGTCGGGTAACCAGTCCGGTTCGCGCTGGGGCCTGCGTGGCGTGGAAGATCTGGGCGGCGGCCTGAAGGGCGTGTTCGTGCTGGAAAGCGGTTTCGACCTGGACACGGGCAGCAATGCCACGAGCCAAGGTGGTCGTCTGTTCGGCCGTCAAGCCTACGTCGGTCTGCAAAGCCAGTTCGGCTCGCTGCTGCTGGGCCGTCAACAAACGTCGTTCTATGACTTCGGTCTGCAGTTCGACCCGATGGCCATTTCGTCGCGTTACGGCATCCTGTCCCAGGACGGCGCCTTCGCTTCGCGCGCTGACAACACCGTCAAGTACATCGGCAAGTTCGGTGGCCTGACCGCTTCGGCCTTCTACAGCTTCAACAACAACGGCCAGGAAGTCGCCGGCGCATTCCGCCGCGGCCAACAGTACGGCGCGCTGGTGAGCTACGCAGCTGGCCCGTTCGCGGTTGGTGCTGCTTATGACGAAATCCACGGCTCCGTGTCGGCTGGTGGCGTTGACCAAAGCGGCCAGCGTACTCGCCGTGCTACCGTTGGCGCCAACTACGCCTTCGGTCCGGCCAAGGTCTACGCTGGCTATCGCTGGGCCAAGGCCTTCGACGGCGCTGCTCTGACGGGCGGCACGACGGTTGACAATGGTGTCCTGACCACGTCGACGGCTTCGAACCTGTACTGGCTGGGTCTGGGTTACCAACTGACCCCGGCGTTCTCGCTGTCGGGCGCTGCGTACTACCAAGACTTCCGCAAGAGCGAAGCCGATCCGTGGCAGTTCGTGATCACGGCCGACTACGCGCTGTCGAAGCGTACCGACGTGTACACCTCGCTGTCGTACACCCTGAACGACAAGGGCTCGGCCCTGGGCGTGAACGGTTTCAACACCGCCACCACCACCAACGTTCAGGCGAACAAGGATCAGTTCGGTGCTGTGGTTGGTCTGCGCCACAAGTTCTAATCTGACGCGGGTGTAAGCCCGCTTAGGATTGGCTTGAACCAAGAGGCCGGCATCCCAAGGATGCCGGCCTCTTGTCTTTTGTGGCACCAAATGCTGGTACAGGCTGTTGCGCTGTTATCGTGCTGTGCCAGCCATGCCGCGCCTGGATGGCCGGCCAGAGGGCGGGTGGCGTGGGTGCAGCGCGGTGTGCCGGCGTTCTGCTTCGCGGCGATGTGGATCAGGCGCGGCGTTGCTCATGTCGATCGTGACCCGGTATGCACGTCGATCACGCCCCGGGCGTGAGTTTGCGCCTGCCAGTGACGGCCCCTGGTTCCACCGCCGCGATCCGGCAGCGCGGCGCGGCATTCCGTGATCGTTGCCTCGATGCCAAGGGCAGCAGCTGCGCCAGGCATAAAAAAACCCCGCCATCCAAGGCGGGGTTCCGTCTTCAGGGCCGTGTCGTCGTGCCCAGCCTCACTCTTCCTCTTCAAACGGCAGCGCGCGGCGCGGCGGCGGAGGCCGTTTGCCGATCGTCACCGTCAGGTCCGTTGCCTTGCCGCGGCGGATCACGGTCATCTTGATGTCCACTCCCGGCTTGAGCTGGGCAATCGCATTGAGCAGCGCGGTCGTGTCCGTGATCGACAAGCCATCCACCTTGGTCAGCACATCGCCGGGCTTCACGCCCGCCTTGTCGGCCGGCCCACCCTGGACCACCGCGGCGATCAGTGCGCCTTCCTTGGCATCGAGGCCGAACGATTCGGCGATCTCGGGCGTCATGTCCTGCGGCTCGACCCCGATCCAGCCGCGCGTCACGCTGCCGGTGGAGATAATCGACTCCATCACTTGCTTGGCAGTCGACACCGGAATGGCAAAGCCGATCCCCAGCGAGCCGCCCGAACGCGAGTAGATCGCCGTGTTGATGCCCAGCAGGTTGCCCTGCGCATCCACCAGCGCGCCGCCCGAGTTGCCCGGGTTGATGGCCGCGTCGGTCTGGATGAAGTTCTCGAAGGTGTTGATGCCCAGGTGGCTGCGGCCCAGCGCCGAGACAATGCCCATCGTCACCGTCTGGCCGACGCCGAACGGGTTGCCGATGGCCAGCACCACGTCGCCGACCTTTACGTTCTCGAGCCGGCCCAGCGTGATCGCGGGCAGGTCCTTGAGCGTCACTTTCAGCACGGCCAGGTCGGTTTCCGGGTCGGAGCCCACTACCTTGGCGTTGGCCTTGCGGCCGTCGGTCAGCGCGATCTCGATTTCATCGGCGCCGTCGACCACGTGGTGGTTGGTTAGAATGTAACCCTCGGCGCTGACAATGACGCCGGACCCCAGGCTGGAGACCGGCTCCTGCCGCTCAGGCAGGCGGTCGCCAAAGAAGAAGCGGAACCACGGATCCTCGGCCTGCGGGTTGGGCGAGCGCTTGTTGCCGTTCTTGCTGGTAAAGATATTGACCACGGCCGGCATGGCCATCTGGGCGGCTTCGCTGTAAGACCCTTCGGCGGCAGGACCGGACACGTTGGGCACGACTTCCTTGAGCGCCACGATGGGCGAACCGGACTGGACCGCGACGCGCCCCCTCTGCAGCCAATCAGGCTTGAGCGTTGCCACGACGAACCAGACCGCCAGCACGACGGTGACAGCCTGGGCAAAGAACAGCCAAAAGCGCCGCAACATATTGGAGTTTTGAGCAGAAAATGAAAACAAAAGAGCTTGAATTGTACTTGAATGACCTGTTGGAAGTTTCCCGCTACAAGGACTATTGTCCCAACGGACTGCAAGTGCAAGGTCGCTCGGAGATCACACACATCGTGACGGGAGTGACTGCAAGCCTGGCATTGGTCGATGCCGCAATCGAAGCGGGGGCCGACGCCATCCTCGTCCATCACGGCTACTTCTGGAAAAACGAAGATGCACGCGTGGTCGGGCAGAAGCACGCGCGTCTGAAGCGCCTGCTTGGCGCGGACGTCAACCTGTTCGCCTTCCACCTGCCCCTGGACAACCACCCGGAGTTCGGCAACAACGCCCAGCTCGGGCTGCAGCTCGGCTTTACCCCGACCGGCCGCTTCAGCGACGACCAGCTCGGCTGGACCGGCACGCTGCCCGCGCCGATGCCGCTCTCCGCGCTGGCCGCGCACGTTGGTGGCGTACTGGGGCGCGAGCCGCTGGCCATCGGTGAGCCGGACCAGATGATCCGCACCGTCGGCTGGTGCACGGGCGGGGCGCAAGGCTATTTCGATGCCGCGGTGGCCGCGGGTGTCGATGCCTACCTGAGCGGCGAAGTCTCGGAGCAGACCACGCACCTGGCGCGCGAAAGCGGCGTGGCTTACCTTGCCGCCGGCCATCACGCCACCGAGCGCTACGGCATCCGCTCGCTGGGCGAGCATGTGGCCGAACGCTTTGGCCTGCTCCATACGTTTATCGATATTCCTAATCCCGTCTGATCTGACGCAAAACAAAACGGCCCCATCGGGGCCGTTTTATCTTCCGGGGTCGGCGCGCATATGGCGCACCAGTCAGCGGGTCTTCAGGCTGTCGCGGATCTCACGCAGCAGCACGACTTCCTCGGGCGGTGCGGCGGGCGCTGCTTCCGGTTCCGCGGCGCGCATCCTGTTAAAGGCACGCACCATCAGGAAGATGATGAAGGCCAGGATCAGGAAGTTGACAACGATGGTCAGGAAATTGCCGTAGGCGAACACGGGCACGCCGGCCTTCTTCAAGGCATCGAGCGTAGTGGGAGTTCCGGGTGGGGGATCCGCCAGCACGATGAACATGCTGGAGAAGTCCAGCTTGCCGATCACGCGGCCTACCAACGGCATGATCAGGTCGTTGACCACTGAATCCACGATCTTGCCGAAAGCCGCGCCGATGATCACACCGACCGCGAGGTCGATGACGTTGCCGCGTACGGCAAAGGTTCTGAATTCCGAGATCATGCCCATGGGGGGTTCTCCTTCTTGTCGCTAGCGATGAACGGTTTCAAGCTCGAAGCCTGCCGCATCACTCACCGGAAAGCAAGCACCGAAGCCGCTTTCCGGGTTGCACGTCCGATAATCGCGCATGGCCGTGGCATTTTCTGCCTATCTAGTGCGCTGGTGTCTAAGGTACACTTTATGGTTGACGCAAAATCTAAATTGACTTCCCCTGGGGTTTGGAATGAGTGACCAGCAAGACGTGAAGAGCGTGGATAAGGGGCGCCGCAATTGGTTGATCGCGACATCCGTCGCTGGCGGCGTCGGAGGCGTAGCGGTAGCGGTTCCTTTCGTCAGTACTTTTGCACCATCGGAGAAGGCCAAAGCCGCGGGTGCTCCAGTCGAGGCGGATATTGGCGCGCTGAAGCCAGGCGAGATGATGACTGTCGAATGGCGCGGCAAGCCGGTCTGGATCATGCGGCGCACGGACGAACAACTGGCGTCGCTGAAGAAGACGGACGGCGAGGTGGCCGATCCCAATTCCGAGATTGCATTCACCATGCAGACGCCTGAATACTGCAAGAACGAAACCCGTTCGCGCGCAGAACACAAGGACGTCCTGGTCGTGGTGGGTATCTGTTCCCACCTGGGCTGCTCGCCGTCGGGTCCCTTCGCCGCCGGTGCCAATTCCCAGCTCGGCTCCGATCCCGGTTTCCTTTGCCCCTGCCACGGGTCGACCTTTGACCTCGCCGGGCGCGTCTTCAAGAACAAGCCGGCTCCGCAGAATCTCGATGTTCCCCCCTACCAGTTCCTGACCGACAGCAAGATCGTGATCGGCAAGGACGAGAAAGGAGAAGCCTGATCATGGCGGCCGAAAAACAAGTCAAGACGACCGGCCTGCTGGGCTGGATCGACGCCCGCTTCCCCGCAACCCAACTGTGGGAAGACCACCTCTCCAAGTACTACGCGCCGAAGAACTTCAACTTCTGGTACTTCTTCGGTTCGCTGGCGCTGCTGGTGCTGGTGATCCAGATCGTCACCGGCATCTTCCTGGTGATGAACTACAAGCCCGACGCCACGCTGAACGCCGCCGGCATTCCCGTGGCCTTCGCCAGCGTGGAATACATCATGCGCGAAGTCCCCTGGGGCTGGCTGGTGCGCTACATGCACTCGACCGGCGCCTCGGCCTTCTTCGTGGTGGTCTATCTGCATATGTTCCGGGGCCTGCTGTACGGTTCGTACCGCAAGCCGCGCGAGCTGGTCTGGATCTTCGGCTGCCTGATCTTCCTGTGCCTGATGGCGGAAGCCTTCATGGGCTACCTGTTGCCATGGGGCCAGATGTCGTACTGGGGCGCCCAGGTGATCGTGAACCTGTTCTCGGCGATTCCCGTGATCGGCCAGGACCTGTCGCTGTTCATCCGCGGTGACTACGTGGTGAGCGATGCAACGCTGAACCGCTTCTTCTCGTTCCACGTCATCGCCGTGCCGCTGGTGCTGCTGGCGCTGGTCATTGCCCACATCATCGCGCTGCACGAAGTGGGTTCGAACAACCCGGACGGCGTCGAGATCAAGGCCAAGAAGGATGAGAACGGCATCCCGCTGGACGGCATCCCGTTCCACCCGTACTACTCGGTGCACGACACGCTGGGCGTTGCCGGCTTCCTGCTCCTGTTCTCGGCCGTGATCTTCTTCTTCCCGGAAGTGGGCGGCTATTTCCTGGAACACAACAACTTCTTCCCGGCTGACCCGCTGAAAACCCCGCCGCATATTGCGCCGGTGTGGTACTTCACGCCGTTCTACTCGATGCTGCGTGCCACCACGTCGAACTTCCTGCCGATCCTGTGGGTGTTCTTCGCGCTGCTGCTCGGCATGGTGTTCCTGCGCAGCAAGGATGCGCGCGTGAAGATCGGCGCCATCGCCGTCGCGGTGATCCTGGCCGTGGGCTTCTACTTCATCGACGCCAAGTTCTGGGGCGTGCTGGTGATGGGCGGCTCGGTGGTGATCCTGTTCTTCCTGCCGTGGCTGGACCACTCGCCGGTCAAGTCCATCCGCTATCGTCCTGCCTTCCACAAGACCATCCTGACCGTCTTCGTGGTGGTGTTCCTGGTGCTCGGCTATCTTGGCGTGCAACCGCCGTCGCCGGTCGGTGAGAAGGTGTCGCAGCTCGGTACGCTGCTGTACTTCGCCTTCTTCCTGACCATGCCGCTGTGGAGCCGTGTCGGCGAGTTCAAGCCGGTCCCGGAGCGTGTCACGTTCCACCCGCACTGAGCGAAGCGAACCCCGACAAGAGCACAAGGACACAAGATGAAAAAGCTGCTTTCGATCCTCGCGCTGGCCGGCGCCTGCTTTGCCGGCGCGCCTGCCATGGCATCCGAGGGGGGCTTCCCCCTTGAGCCGGCACCGGTGAACACCGCTGACCTGTCGTCGCTGCAGCGCGGCGCCAAGCTGTTCGTCAACTACTGCCTGAACTGCCACGGCGCATCGATGATGCGTTACAACCGGCTCAAGGACATCGGCCTGACCGACGACCAGATCCGCGAGAACCTGCTGTTCAGCGCGGACAAGGTTGGCGAGACCATGACCATCGCCATGCAACCGAAGGAGGCCAAGGCCTTCTTCGGTGCGCAGCCGCCGGACCTGTCGGTGATCGCCCGCGCCCGCGGTGACGACTGGCTCTACACCTACCTGCGCACGTTCTACCGTGACGACAGCCGCGCCACCGGCTGGAACAACCTGGTGTTCCCGAGCGTCGGCATGCCGCACGTGCTGTGGGAACTGCAGGGCCAGCGCGCCGCCAAGTTCACGGAAGTGGAAGAGCACGGCGAGAAGGTGCACAAGTTTGCCGGCTTCGAGCAACTGAGCCCGGGCAAGCTGAGCAAGGTCGAGTACGACCAGGCCGCCGCTGACCTGGTCAGCTTCCTGGACTGGATGGCCGAGCCGGCGCAGAACCACCGCAAGCGCCTGGGCGTCTGGGTGCTGCTGTTCCTGGGCGTGTTCACTGTCTTTGCCTGGCGCCTCAACGCCGCGTACTGGAAGGACGTGAAGTAAAGGCATGCCAGGGCCCGAATCCGGGCCCGGACAAGGCAAAGGCCAGGGGTGGCCGCTGCGAAAGCAGCACCGCCCCTGGCCTTTTCTCTTGGAAAACCTGCCGAAGCGGGCCAATAAAGTGCGTCATTTGCCACTAATTTGCTTTCTGGTGGTCGACTTTGGCAGAATGGCAGACCTTACTGTCCGACCCTGCTTCGGCTAAGCCCAAGGAATCCAACCATGATGGTGTTGTATTCGGGTACGACTTGCCCGTTTTCCCAACGTTGCCGCCTTGTCCTGTTTGAAAAGGGCATGGATTTTGAAATCCGCGACGTCGACCTGTTCAACAAGCCCGAAGATATTTCGGTGATGAACCCGTACGGCCAGGTGCCCATCCTGGTCGAGCGCGACCTCATCCTGTATGAGTCGAACATCATCAACGAATACATCGACGAGCGCTTCCCGCACCCGCAGCTGATGCCGGCCGATCCGGTGCAGCGTGCCCGCGCCCGCCTGTTCCTGTTCAACTTCGAAAAGGAACTGTTCACCCACGTCTACACGCTGGAGAACGAAAAGGGCAAGGCCGCGGAGAAGAACCACGAACGCGCCCGCGCTGCGATCCGCGACCGCCTGACGCAGCTCGCGCCGATCTTCGTCAAAAACAAGTACATGCTGGGCGAAGAGTTCTCGATGCTCGACGTCGCCATCGCGCCGCTGCTGTGGCGCCTGGACCACTACGGCATTGAGCTGTCGAAGAACGCCGCGCCGCTGCTGAAGTATGCTGAACGCATTTTCAGCCGTCCCGCGTACATCGAAGCGCTCACCCCGTCCGAAAAGGTGATGCGCCGCTAACCGGCACCGGCCCGAAGGCATCCGCCCTCGGGCCACTACGGCGCCATTGGAAGCACAATGCCTGAAACCTCCACCAAGCCCTACCTGATCCGCGCCATCTATGAATGGTGCACGGACAACGGCTTCACGCCGTACATCGCCGTCTTCGTCGACGCCAACACCAGCGTGCCGCGCGAGTTCGTCAAGAACAACGAGATCGTGCTCAACGTCAGCTTCGACGCCACCAGCGGCCTGGACATGGGCAACGAGTGGATCACCTTCAGCGCACGCTTTGGCGGCGTCTCGCGCAAGATCGACGTCCCCGTCGAGAACGTGCTGGCCATCTACGCCCGTGAAAACGGGCAGGGCATGGCCTTCCCGGTCGAACGCAGCCTGCCGGAAACCCAGGCCGCCACCGAGCGCGAAAACAACCCGCCGCCCAAGCTGGCCCCGGTGGAAGCCGAGACCTCGGCAACTACCACCGACTCCGGCCCCGGAGACGACGACACGCCACCCCCGGTGCCCCGCATCGGCAGCAAGAAGCCCGCACTGAAAGTGGTGAAGTAAGCCATCCCAAAGCGGACCGCAATGCAGTAGAATCGCGGTCTGCACCAGACATGCCGGCTTAGCTCATCAGGTAGAGCAGTTGATTTGTAATCATCAGGTGGCGGGTTCGAGTCCTGCAGCCGGCACCAGAATCTGAAAACGGGCTACGCAAGATTGCGTAGCCCGTTTTGTTTTTGTGGCAAGGGCGCACAGCCGCCTCAATGCCGAAAAATGACTTATTCATCTAGTCGTTGTGGCGTAGATTTCTGACTAGTAGCAATGGCTAGGAGGCAATCCATGGCTGGGCAGCCTGATTTCCAAGACGGAGTTCAAGGCGCGCGCCCTCGAGTAAGTATTTCCGCCAGATCGAAGCCTCGGGCGAGCCGGTCATTGTCACGGACCACGGCAAGCCCACACTTGAAGTGCGTCCCTATCGCGGGCTGGAGCGCGACCCCCTTCAGGTATTTACGCGGCACCGTGGTGCGCTACGACGCGCCGACGGAGCCAGTGGACGTTGAGTGGGAGGCCGAGCGGTGATCGTGCTGGATAAGCGTGCCTTATTCCCTTACTGCACCCAGCGCAGCACTCAGCTTTCCAGCAAACCGCGACCCATCCCCAAACGTCATCACCAACTGCCGCGTAGCCCGCGTCATCGCCACATACATCAGCCGCGCTTCGTCTTCATCCGCCTCATCGTGCTTATGCGGCATCCCCGTGGCCGGAATGCACACCAGCGGAAACTCAAGCCCCTTGCTGCTATGCATCGTGATTACCTTGACGCTGTCCGCGCCGGGCGTAAATCGCTTGGTGATTTGGGGACATTCGAACGGAATGCCCTTGCGCGTCAGCGCGCTGGTGACGTGTCCGACCGTGTCCCAATGGCGATAGAGCACCGCCATTTCTGACCAGGGCGTACCAGCCCGGTTCTCGTCAGTCAGGATCTGCGCAATGCGCTCAGCTTCCGCCTCTACGTTTGGCAATTCGATCAGCAGCGGTTTGTTGCCGTGGCGCCCGGCACCGACAGGTTGCACGGTAGGCGCTTCGTCTTCGGTTGCCTCGGTCGGCCGCAGCAACTCATCCGCAAAGCTGCGCGCGACAGCCAGAATCTCCTGCGTATTGCGGTAGTTCAGCTTGAGGATGGTCGTACGGCCTCGGGCCTGGATGCCCACGCTGGCAAAGGTCATCCCGCGTTTCCTGGCGCCGCCATAAATGGACTGCGCATCGTCGTAGAGCACCAACAGGGAATTGCTCTCCGGATTCACCATCTGCACGACCAGCTTGAACCACTCCGGCCGGAAGTCATGCCCCTCATCGATCAGCACGGCGTCATACTGGCCGGCCGGGATCGCTTTCCGGTCCACGCCCTGGATGACCCGATTCACCATTTCCTCAAACAGCGCATCACTGGGGCGGCCCTTGGGGCGGTCAATGTTGTAAGTCTCCAACTGCCGCGAGCACCACGCGTGGAAGTTATAGACGTGGACCTTTTCTTCGATGCCTTTCTCGATCATCGTCGCCGCCAGCTTGGCGGCGAGGGTCTTGTTGTAGCAAAGCACGAGCACTGGCCGTGTGACGATCTTTGCCAGATGCTCAGCCCGGTAGCCGAGGATCATCGTCTTGCCAGAGCCGGCGACGCCATGAATGACCCGGTGGCCTTCGCCAAGGCTGCGTGCCAGCTGCTCCTGCTGGAGATCCATGACGCGAAGGATGTCAGGCATATCCAGCGGCTCCGCGGCTTCCTCCGGGAAGAGCGCGCGTTGCTCCGGCATGCGGATCTGCGGGAACAGGTGCCAGCGAATCCGCTCGATCTGCGGCAAGGAAAGCTTGAAGGTGAACTTGACCGGGAACATCTCCCAAAGGCGCTGCTGGAAGTGTTCCGCGTCGACCGACTCGTACATCTCGTCCTGGCAGATCACCAGGTGCGGCGGCAGGACGTCGCCGAGGTTGGTCTTGTCGAACTGGGCACGCGTGATGTTGGACAGGACGACGCCGCAGCCGTAGGGAAAGAAGGGTTTGCCTTTCAGCGAGCCGCCAGGCCAGACCAACTGCGGATCGCGCTGCAGCAGGTTGGTGACATAGAACATGTACTGGCGGGCTTGCTCGAGGGGATTCATCTCCCGCACCAGCCAGCGATCCGTCAGCAGCGTGACATCGCGCTGGTCGATTTCCCGGATGGTATCCAGCCTCCAGTCTTTCACCTCCAACACCAGCAGACCCCGGCTGGGATGGAAGACGATGAAATCCGGATGCCTGGTTTTCTCTCCGATGGCGACGTCATACCAGCACAGGTAGTCGTCCTCCAGCTTTGTCTCCAGACGCTCGGCGAAGCGTCTCTCTCCACTGGTCATGCGCGAAGTGACCGAACCCAGCGCGGGAATCAGCGTGGCCATGCGTTGTTGCTCTTCTTATTGCCCGTTCAGGAGCTGCGCTGACCACGGTAGGTGTCGCGGACCCGGTGCGACGGCGGTCAGGCAGGTTTGTTATGCGGCAATTGTAGGCACAAAACGGTAACGGTGGCTATTTCGGTAGTTTTGGTGATTTGCCGGTTGGCGACACTGGCGAGCCGGCGGCTCCGGGGGACTGCCAAGCGGTCTGCGCCTGCTTTCCGGCGATCCGCGCCGCCGATCCGTCGATTCCCGCCACCCCCATATCAGAGCCCGGATCGCAGTGGTAACCTCCCGCTATCTCCGCCCCCAGCCACCCGCACGTGCACCCCCCAGACTCCCGCATCTGGCGATCCGCCCCCGAGCAGCGCGCCTTTGAAGACGCCCGCCGCCGCGTGCGCGCGCTGCGCTTCTTCTACATGCACGCCATGGTCTACGTGGCGGTCAATGCATTGCTGATCGGCTTCCATCTGGTGGGATCGCCGCATCGGCCGTGGTCTGGTGGGCCGCTCATGGGCTGGGGTATCGGGCTGGCGATACACGGCGTGATGACGTGGAGTCGCGTCGGCCTGCTCGGGCGGCAGTGGGAAGAGCGCAAGATCGCGCAATACATGGCGCAGGAACAGGTGCGCACGCTGTCGACGGAGAAGCAGCTGGTCGAAGCCCGCATGCGCCTGCTGCAGGCCCAGATCGAACCGCACTTCCTGTTCAACACCCTGGCCAACGTGGTCAGCCTGATCGAGCCCGCGCCGCAGAAGGCCACGCTGATGCTGGAGCATTTCATCGCGTACCTGCGCGCATCGCTTGCAGCCAGCCGCGCCACGCAAGGCACGGTGGCGCAGGAGGCGAAGCTGCTGCGTGACTATCTGGCGCTGATCCGGATCCGCATGGGGGACCGGCTGCATTACTCGGTCGATGTCGACCCCGAACTCGAATCGATGCCGCTGGCGCCGATGCTGCTGCAGCCAGTGGTCGAGAATGCGATCAAGCATGGGCTGGAGCCCAAGATCGAAGGCGGGCGGCTGCTGGTCCGGCTGGAGCGGCGCGGCCCGCGCATGCTGGCGACCATCGAGGACGATGGCATGGGCTTTCGTCCCTCGGCCGGCGCCGGCGTCGGGCTTTCTAACCTGCGTGAACGGCTGGCCGTGCTGTATGACGGTGACGCCCACGTTCGGATTGAAGAACGCTCGCCCGGCACTGCCGTGCTGATCGAAATCCCGCTGCCGCGTGCATCCTGAAACGGAGACGCCCATGACGCCCACCGCCCTGATTGCCGACGACGAAGAGCACCTGCGCGCATATCTGCGCAGCAAGCTGCAACGCCATTGGCCAGAACTGCAGATCGTTGCCGAGGCGACCAACGGCATCGAAGCCGCCGACGCCATCGCACGGTTGTCGCCGAGCGTAGCCTTCCTCGACATCAAGATGCCCGGCCTGTCCGGCCTGGAGGTGGCGCAAGGGATTGAAACCGATACGCGGCTGGTGTTCGTTACGGCCTATGATGAATTCGCGCTCGATGCGTTCGAGCGCGCGGCCGTCGATTACCTGGTCAAGCCGGTCAGCGAGGAACGGCTCGGCCGCACCATCGAGCGGCTGCGCAAGGCGTTGCAGGAAGCGGCGCCTTTGCCGGAACTGGCACAGCTACTCAGCCAGCTCACACGCGCCCAGCCGCGCGCGGAAAGCGGCGGCCAGTTGCGCTGGGTACGCGCCAGCCGTGGCAATACCACCAGCCACGTGCCGATCCAGGAAGTGATGTACTTCCAGAGCGACGACAAGTACGTGGTCGTGCATACCCGCGATGGCGAGCACCTGATCCGCACGCCGCTGGCGGAGTTGATCGCCGGCCTCGATCCCGAGGTGTTCTGGCAGATCCACCGCTCGTCCATCGTCAACATGGAATACGTGGCCGGAACGCGCCGCGATGAGGCAGGGCGGCTCTTTGTCCGGATGCGTGACAGCGAAGCCGAACTGCCGGTATCGCGCGCCTACATGCACCGCTTCCGGCAGATGTAAGGCGGTCGGCGGCGCCACTGCGCCGCCGGCTGAGGGATTCACTTGCGATCCATGAATTCCTGGATCTTGCGCTGTTCCCAGTCACGCCCGCGGCGCGACAGCCGCATCCATACCAGCAACCCATGCACGGTCAGCGCCAGGCCCCAGGCCAGGGTGGTGGTCAGCGGCCATGGCCAGCCGGTGGCGGCGTAATGCGACCACCGCGGCGACGGAAAGTAGAAGAAGCGGAACCACAGCCAGCCGTTGACGACAGCGTAGACCAGCAGGTGGATGTACCAGCCGCGCAGGGCGTGCACCATGCGGCGCGCGCGCCAGTAGGCCATGGCGTTGGGGTCGTCGTTGGGCGGGAAGGCGTGGTGCATGGGATACCCCGTGATCAAGATGGTTGGCTTGCGTCAGGTATAGGCCATTGCAAAGCGCCGCTCCAGGCCCAAGGGCCGAATCGACGGATTTCGTTCGCCGGTGGGCGCGCGGATCGCGCGAATGTCGGCGGGTCCGACCCTCCATGACCCCCGACTTGTTGCAGCTCTTGACCCGTCTCGCCGGGAATACCCGCATAGGAAAAGCCCAGTCCTTCACCATAATCATAGTAATTATGATCATAAATACGAAGCGATGGATTCCAAGCCGACCCCGCAGATAGAGGGCAGCAAACGCGTGAAGCGCTCGGACCAGGTGGTCAACGATATCAAGCGCTGGATCGTGCAGACGCACCAGAAGGTCGGAGACAAGCTGCCGCAGGAAGCAGCGTTGATCGAACAGATGGGCGTCGCACGCGGGACGGTGCGTGAGGCGCTTGCCTCGCTGCAGGCGCAGGGGCTGGTCAAGGTCAGCACGGGGCCAAACGGCGGTGCCACGCTGACGCAGCCGCCTTATGAGCGATGCCTGGAGGCAGTGTCCAACTTCCTGTACTTCCAGTCGGTCGACATCGTCACGCTGTACGCCCTGCGCCGCGCGGTTGAGCCGGAGCTGGCCGCCAACGCCGCCTTGCGCCTGACCGATGCCGACATCGCCGATCTCGAAGCGCTGATCGGGCTGAGCCACCCGGAACATGGCGGCAGCACGGACTGGAACGAGAGGCGCGAGGCCGACCTGCTGTTCCACGACCGCCTGGCCGATGCCTGCAGCAGCCCGATGCTGGCGTTGTTCTGTCGCCTGCTCAACGACATCATCCGCCGCGTCATCGTGGTCCGGAATGCGCAGGATGATTTCGACGACTTTGATGAAGAGATCTTCCACAGCCACAACGCGCTGATTGAAGCCTTCCGGTCGCGTGACCCGGAGCGTGCGCGTGCCCTGATGCAGGAGCACATGGAGCATGCCGAATCCCTGGCCCTGGAAGCCGAATCCCGCGTGGACCGCGGGAGCTTGCTGATGAGCCCGGTCGACTGATCCCCTGACGCGCTAGCGTCCCCCTTTTTTCTGCACACCCAACCGCCATCGTCGCATCCGACACGGCGGGTGGGATTCCTATTGCCTGAATCCTGGGAGCCTTGACGTGAAACCTGCTGAATTGCTTTGGCGCTGGAGCGCTGTCGATATTGCCGATGCCGTGCGGCGGCGCGAGATTTCCTGCCGCGAGGTCACGGCCAGCGTGCTGGCCCGCATCGATGCCCTTAACCCTCGCCTGAATGCGTTGCCGGAGGTGCTGGCAGAAGAGGCGCTGGCCAGCGCGGATGCCGCGGACCGCCAGGTCGCTGAGGGCGCAGAGCTGGGGCCGCTCCATGGCGTGCCGGTCACGATCAAGATCAATGTCGACCAGGCAGGCCATGCCACCACCAACGGCGTGATCCCGCTGAAGCACAACATTGCGCGTGAGGATGCCCCCGTGGTTGCGAACCTGCGTAGTGCCGGGGCCATCATCGTCGGGCGCAGCAATACGGCTACCTATTCCTCGCGCTGGTTTACCGACAACGGCCTGCACGGGCGCACGCTGAACCCGTGGGATGCGGATATCACCCCCGGCGGCTCCAGCGGCGGTGCCGCGTCCGCGGTCGCTTCCGGCATGGGGGCGCTGGCGCATGGCAATGACATCGGCGGCTCCATTCGCTATCCGGCCTATGCCTGCGGTGTCGCCGGCTTGCGGCCGACGACCGGGCGGGTGCCCGCGTACAACCCGTCGGCCACTGCCGAGCGCAGCATCACGCCACAACTCATGTCCGTGCAGGGGCCGCTTGCGCGCAGCATTGCCGACCTGCGGCTCGGCTACCACGCCATGGCCCGCTATGACGGGCGCGACCCGGCATGGGTGCCGGTGCCGCTGGAACTGCCGCTGCCGCCGGGACCGATACGCGTGGCGCTGTTCCGGCGGTGTCCGGGCGTTCCCGTCGACCCCGCGGTCAGCGCGGCGCTGGACAGTGCCGGGCAATGGCTGCAGCAAGCGGGCTACGCCGTCGAAGAAGCCAGCCTGCCTGACTTCCTGGAAGCGGCAGCGCTGTGGCGCACGCTGACGGTCGACGACAGCCGCCGCAACATCATCGCAGGCGTTGACCAGCATGGCGACGAGGCCATGCGGCAAAGCCAGCGCAACATGCTGGACGGGATGCAGGAGACCGACCGCGATGGCTTTCTCGATGCCCTGGCACGCCGCCAGGCGATCGCACGCAACTGGTCGCTGTTCATGCAAACGTATCCGCTGGTGCTGATGCCGGTGTCGTGGCAGCGCCCGAGCGTGCAAGACGCGGATACCCGCACGCCCGAAGAGAACCGGGCCTTGCTGGACGCACAGAGCCCCATGCTGGCAACAGCGATGCTCGGCATGCCGGGGCTGTCCGTGCCGACTGGCATGGCCGGCGGCGTGCCGGTCGGCGTGCAGCTGATGGCATGGCGCTTCCGCGAAGACCTGTTGCTGCGCGCCGGCCAGGCCATTGAGGACGCGGCGCGTTTTACCCCTTACACCGACCTGCAAACCGGCATCTAGACCCAGGAGCTTCCCATGAACGAACGCAAACCTGCTTACGCCCCACGGCTGTCGCGCCGCGCCATGCTGGCCGGCACCGCCGCCGCTCTGTGTACCGGTGGCCTGCTCTCCAGGGCCGCATGGGGGCAGTCCGTATCGCGCATCATCGTGCCGTTTCCGCCGGGAGGGCCGGCCGACTACATGGGCCGCCTGCTGTCCGAGAAGCTGAAAGATGCCATGGGCCGTACCGTCATCGTCGACAACCGCCCCGGTGCCGGGACGCGCGTGGCGGCCGAAGTGCTGAAGAACGCCCCGGCCGACGGCACCACCGTGCTGCTGGCACCTGTCGATCCGATGTTCATCGGGCCGCTGATCTACAGCAATATGCGCTTCAACCCCGCCACCGACTTCACGGCGATCACCGATGTGACGGGCGTCCAGTTCGGCATTGCAGTCAGCGCCAGCTCACCCATCAAGACACTGGCCGACTTCGTCAAGGCCGCCAGGGCCAAGCCGGCTGACTATTCGATCGGCATCAGCACGGTTGGCTCGCTGCTGCATTTCCTTGCCGTGGAGTTCGTCAGCCAGTCGCGCACCGGCAGTACGCTGGTACCGTATCGCGGTGGCGCGGCGATGGTGACGGAAATAATGGGTAACCAGGTCGCGGCGGGCATGGACGCCATCACGAGCTTCACCGAACTGCATCGCGGCGGCAAGCTCCGCGTGCTGGCCGTGGCAGGGGAAAAGCGCGCCGATGCCTTGCCGGATGTGCCTACGTTTGCGGAGTCTGGTTTCCCCAACCTGGTGACCTCGTCGCGCTACCTGCTTTATGTCCGCGCCAACACGCCGCCCGACGTGACCACGCAGTGGTATCAGGCCGTGCGCAAGGTGCTGGCCATGCCGGATGTGCGCGAAAAGCTCGCGCGCGCTGGCTATGACATCTTGCCGGGCGGCACTGCTGATGAGGTTGCCAGGTATGCGAGCGCGCTTTCGGCACGGTGGACGCCGGTGATCAAGGCGTCGGGTTTCAAGGGGGATTGAGAGGAATTTCGTAGCCGCACCCCAAACTCGGCTGGAGACGATTTCCATTTGTGTCAGCTTGCTGGAGAATTCCCGCGGCACCCTCCTCCTGTAGGGTGCCGCTTTGTATTAAGCATGTCTGTCCCAGTGTCGTAATTAGCCTCAGAAGACAACCTGGGCGGCGCCAAGGGAAAGTGCCAATGGCGCCGCATCGTGCCGACTGGCGCAATTGCTGTGGCTCGCAGCCGCTCAGGCTGCGAGCCATACACCCGAGCGTATCCAGCCATGACCTCCTTCTCTTTCCGCGCCCGCCGCCTGTGGCTCGCCACAGGCTTTGGCCTGGCACTCTCCGCCTGCGCCCCGATGATCGCGACCACCCCGGCAACGGTGGAGCTCATGCAGCCAGCCGCCACGGCCAAGCGCGTCCAGCTTCTGGCGCCGGCGCAGGTCAAGCTCGACACCGGCTATTCCCGAGACCTCGCTGCCAGGTCGACCTGGTCGCAGGTCGGGCGCCTCCCGCAAGGCGATGTCTACCGCCCCATCGGCACCATTCTCACAATCGAGGGCCGCCACGTTCATGAGGCCTACCTGGTCGTCCGCAACAAGACGCTGGTGGGCTTCTATCTGCCTGGGGAGCAGAACTACTCCCCGCTAACGACAGCAGTACCTTTGAACTTGGGAGAATCGGAATGAAACGGGTTGCGCGCATGCTGATCGCCGGACTGGCGGTGTCATCGCTGCTGGCGGGATGCGCTTCGGGCGTGAAGCACGCCGAGATGGCGGCATCGATGCCCACGCTGAAGCCGGGCGAGGGTCGGATTTATTTCCTGCGTTCGGCGTCGATGTTCGGGGCGGCCATCCAGCCGGATATCCGCCTGAATAGCCAGGTCGTTGGCGAATCCAAGCCCGGCGGTTTCTTCTTCGTGGACCGCACGGCTGGCAAGTATGTCGCGGCGGCCTCGACCGAAACCGAGAAGACACTCAGCTTCGTGCTGGATGCCGGCGAGACCAAGTACGTGCGCAGCTCGCCGTCGCTGGGGCTGATGGTGGGCCGCGTGGTGCTGGAGCTGGAAACGCCGGAGAAGGCGAAGGAAGAGCTGGCGTCGCTGAGCTACACGGGGGACCAGGTGAAGACTGCGGCGAAGTAAGCGGATTGATTCAGCCGCGTTGCAGGCTGAGTCGCGTTGACGACGCCGGTGCGTCGTCAATTGACGCATCGGAATTCCGCATGGCTTGCGGCTCAGCGCGGGCCTATCAACGTAGGCGGGGCACCTCCTCGTGATGTTGGCAAAGCAGGGTTGCGCCACCCTTTTCATTGTAGTAACGTAACTACATTGAAGTTGCTAGGAGGGTCATCATGACGATCACAACCCTATCGAGCCGAGAACTCAATCAGGACGTGACAAAAGCCAAGAAGGCGACGAAGGACGGTCCGGTCTTCATCACGGACCGCGGCAAACCGGCGCATGTGCTGTTGAGCTTCGAGGAATATCAGAGGCTCACCCAGCAGCGTCGCAATATTGCAGATGCACTCGCGATGCCCGGCATTGAGGACATCGAGTTCAATCCGCCACGTGCCAACATCAAATTCCGGCCCGCTGATCTCACATGATGTTCGTGCTCGATACCAATGTCGTTTCCGAACTGCGCAAGGTCCGAGCCGGTAAGGCTGATGCAAACGTTGCAGCGTGGTCTGCCAGCGTTGATGCAGCTTGGCTCTTTGTGTCGGCGGTCACCATCATGGAACTGGAAACCGGTGTCTTGCAAATCGAGCGGCGGGATGCCCGCCAAGGTGCGCTGCTGCGGGCGTGGCTGGACCACCATGTATTGCCCGAATTCGCAGGCCGCGTTTTGCCCATTGATACCGCCGTGGCCCTGCGTTGCGCTCGGCTGCACGTACCAGACCGGCAATCGGAGCGGGATGCGTTGATTGCCGCAACAGCAATCGTGCATGGAATGACCGTCGTTACACAAAATGTCGCCGACTTCATGGCAACTGGCGTGAGCGTCCTGAACCCTTGGGACGCCTGATCGTGAGCCGCCGTCTTTTCCCAAGGAGCTTCCCGACGTCACAGTCATCAAGCCGGGAAGCCATCCCCGTTAAGACGCAGGCAGCTCATCCGCCAACACACTCTCCAGCTGCGCCTTCACCAGCCCCAACAAGCAAAATGCACTAAAGCAGCCCTCGAATTGCACACTCTGCTGTTCCAGCAGGGTAAGCACACCATCCATACCAGCCGAGACTGACTGAAGGCTGTACCGCGCCGTGGATAGATCGATTTCCGACTAGGACCTCCTATCGTTGAGTGAAGGTCCGCCGCACGACGTTAGGGAAGGGCGGCGGGCCTGACGACGAGGGTGGAAACCGGTGCCACAGCCATTGCCGGTCAGCCTTGCGGCTGCCTCATCCGGCCCGCCATAGATGGCTTGCCCGTATAGGCAAGAACGGTCGTCAGGGACGACCGTCCGGCTGCTGACATTCGGGTTTCCACACCCGGTCACCGTTGTGTGCGATGACCGTGTCAGTCTCACGCGTCAGAGCCAACAACTCGATAAGACACTTCGCATTCCTACACGGACGCCGCATCCTGCCCGAGCCACGCCCGCCAGCAAATAGCCAAACGCCTAAACCACTCGCCTCAATCCACCAGCGTCGCCAATGCCTCCCGCGCCTCCCGGCGCAGCTTCTCCAGATCCAGCCCCACGATCGCGCCATCACGCACCACGTGCCGCCCGCGCACCAGCACATCCCGCACCGGCGTAGGCTCGCCAGCCGCCACAGGCGCAGTGCCGATGTCATGGAAGCCATGGAACCGCAGCCCGCTGACGTCATAGATCGCCAGGTCGGCAGACTGCCCTGGCGCGAGCGTGCCGATACCCGGCAGCCCCAGCACCTGCGCACCGCCTGCGGTACCCCAGTGGATGACTTCCTCCACGCGGGTTTGCGCGGCCCCGCCCAGCGCCCGGTGCACCAGCCACGCGAAATTGGCCTCATGCACCATGCTGCCCGATTCATTGGACGCCACTCCATCCACGCCCAGTGAAATCGGCACGCCCGCATCGGCCATCGCGCGCACTGGCGCAATGCCGCTGCCGAGCCGCGCATTGCTGACGGGGCAGTGCGCCATGCCGGTGTTGGTTACGGCGAGCATTCGGATCTCTTCGGGATTCACGGTGACCAGGTGCGCGAACCAGACGTCCGGCCCCAGCCAGTCGTGGTCGGCCACGAACTGCACCGGCGTGCACTGGTACTTCTCGCGGCAGAACTTCACGTAGTTGTCGGTCTCCGACAGGTGCGAATGCAGCCGCAGGTCCATGCCGCGCCCGAAGGCGGCCAGCTCGCGCAGCAGTGCGGGGGGCAGCGAAAAGGTTGGCGTCGTTGGTGCGACCACTACGCGGCGCAGGCCATCGGCCGAAGCGTCGTGATAGCGCGCCTTCAGTCGCTCGATATCGGCCAGCATCTCGTCCAGCGTCTCGGGCACCAGCGCGGTGGCGCGCATACCCGGATGATCGGAGGCTGACTGGATGGCGCCGCCGCGGCACAGCACCAGGCGCATGCCAAGCTCTTCCGCTACCTCGAACAGCACGTCCCCGGTCTCCGCCCCATGGCCGTGGTGATACAGGTAGTGGTGATCGGCGCAGGTGGTGGTGCCGGACAGCAGCAGTTCGGCCATGCCCAGTCGCACGGCGGTACGAAAGATCTCCGGCGTGAAGCGCGCCAGGCGCGGGTAGGCGACGGAGGCCAGCCATTGCTCCAGCCCCACGTTCATGCCGCTGGGCACGGCCTTGAGCAGGTTCTGGAACAGGTGGTGGTGGGTGTTGACCCAGCCCGGGTAGACCACGCAACCGGTGGCGTCCAGCACAGCCTCGTCGTCGTGGCGCGGCAGGACTGCACCGATCTCGGCGATGCGGCCGTCGCGGATGCGGATGTCGGCGGCGCCCGCTCGCGCGGCATTGCCGGTGCGGCCGGTCATCACGGCGGCGGCGTTGCGGATCAGAAGGCCGCCGGCGGGCGCGGCGCTGGTGGCGTTGGTGTTCTGCACCATGTTTCAGACCCCTTGGACGTTGTCGGCACTGGCGGGCAGCTCGTCGGCTTCACGGGCGGGCACGCCGTTGAGAATCAGGTTGAGCAGCACAGAGACCACGCAGGCGATGATCACGCTGCTGTGGACAAAGGGCTGCAGGAAGCCGGGCAGCTTCTCCAGCATGCCGGGCAGCATCACGGGCATCATCGCGCAGCCGAGCGTGATGGAGACGATGGAGAGGTTGTTGGGATTGCGGTCGTATTCGACCTCTCCCAGCGTCTTGATGCCGGCGGCCACGACTACGCCGAACATGACCATGGTTGCACCGCCCAGCGCCGCGGCCGGGATCGAGGCAAACAGGGCGCCGATCTTGGGCACCAGCGCCACGGCGCACAGCATCGCGCCGCAGGTGGCCACTACCCAGCGGCTGCGCACCCCGGTGACGATGACCAGGCCCACGTTCTCCATGAAGGCGATATACGGGAACGCCGCGAACATGCCGCCGATGGCGCTGGCCAGGCCGTTGGCACGCAGGCCGCGGGTGGCATCGCGCTCGGTCAGGGGGCGCTTGACGATATCGCCGACGGCGATGAACAGGCCCATCGATTCCACCATCTGCACCACCATCACGATCACCATGGTGGTGATGGCGCCCACGTTGAAGGTGGGCATGCCGAAGGCAAACGGCGTCACCATGGTGAACCACGGTGCGCGCGCAACTTCGTCGAAGCTGCCCATGCCCAGCATCCACGCCACCGCGCCGCCGACCAGCAGGCCGATCACGACGGACAGGTTGCGGATCAGCTCGCTGCCGTGCCGGTTGATGAACAGGATCAGCGCCACCACGCCGAAGGCAACGATGAAAAAAATGGGGGCGCCGAAATCCGACGCCCCCCTTCCGCCTCCAAACCAGTGAAACGAAACCGGGAACAGCGACAGGCCCACCGCGGTGATGGTGCAACCGCTAACCACCGGCGGGAAGAAGCGCTTGAGCTTGCCGATGATGGGCGCAAGGAACATCGCGATTACGCCCGCGGCGATGATGGCGCCGCAGACGCCGTTGAAGCCCAGCGACGGATCGGTGCCGATGGCGATGACGGGGCCCACTGAACTGAATGCAACGCCCTGCATCAGCGGCAGGCGCACGCCGAACTTCCAGAAGCCGACGGTCTGCAGCAGGGTGGCGATGCCGGAGGTGAACAGCGCGGTGCTGATCAGCATGGTGGTCTGCGCCGGCGTCATCTTGAGCGCGCCGGCCACGATCATCGGCACGGCGATGGCACCGAGATAACTGACCAGCATGTGCTGGAAGCCGAGCGTCGCCATGGCGCGTGCCGGCAGGACCTGGTCGACGGGGTGAACCGCTGCTTGCATGATGTTGTCTCCTGCCGCGTGCTGGGGGAAAGTGCGCCATGCCGGCGGCGGCTGGCCCGGTCTGTTGGTTGCCGGGCTCGGTCCGTCACGGTGCCATGCGCGGCGCATGGCCGACGCATGCCTTGCACAGTAGTGATGCACGGCATGCCGTCATAGCGCTATTGCGAAGGCCCTGGCACCGGGCCGCAATCGCGCTTGCAAAATGCGCGCCCGGGGCATCAGGGGTTTCCCTTGGGTTGCGTGAGGGCGGGGGTGGTCATAGGATGGATGCGCTTCTTCATTGCTATCCGAATGCGCTGGAAGCGAAGACGTATTCCCGGCGCTTTCCACCATTTTCCCAACGCCATGTCACCCACCGCAGGATGGTCTGCTGCTGCCTCCCGCTCGCCAGTCAGCCGCGGCGGTGACCTCGACCGCATCCAGTCTCTGTCCGGCCGCGTGTTCGGTCCCACGCGGCTGCGCGCGACGGAGGCCGATGCGGCGCTCGATGCCCGTATCGACACCAGCACCATCGGCCGGCTGACGCTGGTCACCATTGCCTACAACCAGGCAGTGCAGATCGAGCCGCAGCCGAACAAGGATGAGTTCGTGATCCAGACCGTGCTGGCGGGTACGTGCCGCGTGGAGACCCCGCGCGGTGCGATGCTGATGCCGCCGGGTGCGACCTTTGTGTTCTCGCCCACCGTGCCGGCCACGTTGTCGCTGGACCCTGGCTGCGAGCGCTTCAGCGTGGTGATCCGCCGGCAGCTGATCGACGAGGCGTTCCGCCAGCAGTTCAGCTTCGAGCCGCCGGTGCCGATTGAATTCGACATGCAGCCGGTGGCGGACGATGGCCGCGCCGCGCGCTGGCAGGCGCTGGTGAGCTACCTGCGCGCGGAAACGCGGGTGCGGCGCGAAGGCAGCGGCGTGCCGGCGGTGGACGGCAGCATCGAGCGCATCGTGCTGTCGACACTGCTGCTCGACCGCTTTGCCGCGGACGGCAATATGCTGCCGCGCCGGTTCGAGGCGGTGCTGCCTGACTATGTGCGCAATGCCATCGCCTACCTGCGCGCCAATCTTGAACAGCCGCTGACGCTGGAGCAGATCGCCGCACATTGCGGCGTATCGGCGCGCACCTTGCAACTGGGTTTTCGCAAGAGCAAGAACACCACGCCGATGGAGTACCTGCGTCTGCTGCGCCTGCATGGCGCACGCGCCGATCTGCAACGGGCGCGGCAACAGAAGGGGATGGTCAGCGCGATTGCGCTGCGGCACGGCTTTACGCACCTGAGCCTGTTCTCGCGCGAGTACCGGCGCGAGTTTGGCGAGCTGCCGTCGCAGACCTTGCGGGCGGCAGCGCAGCAGGGGGGCTGACGGCGAGCCGGCCCCCTGTTGCTCAGGACCTTCAGCACTCAGATCGTGCCCGCCGCCGCCAGTGCCTCGATCTCTGCCTCGTTCATGCCGAGCGACTTCAGGACAGAAGCAGAGTGCTCGCCGACTGCCGGAACATTCCCCATGGAAGCCGGTACGCCCGACAGCGTAGCCGGCGGCAGAAGTGCCTGGATGGCGCCACCCGGCGTCTGGACTTCCCGCCAGCGATTGCGTGCGGCAAATTGCGCGTGCTGCCAAACATCATGCATGTCGTTCAGGGGCGAGTTGGCAATGCCCCCGCGATCGAGACGTTTGACCAGCTGTTCCCCGGTCATGGAGCGGAGATGACTGGCGATCTCCTGGTCCAGCGCCGCGCGATTGGCGACGCGTTGGAGATTGGAGTTAAAGCGGTCATCTGCCGCCAGGGCCGGGTCCTCCAGCACCTCGGAGCAGAACCGCTGCCATTCCCGTTCGTTCTGCAGCCCGAAGATGACGCTGGCCCCATCGCCGGTCTGGTACTGGCCATAGGGGGCGATACCCGGATGCGCAACGCCGTTGCGTGCCGGCGGCGTGCCGCCATAGTGAGCAAAGTTCAGGGGATATGACATCCATTCGCTCAACGCCTCGAGCATGGTGACTTCAACCCGGAGGCCGGCGCCAGTCCGTGCGCGTTGCAGCAAGGCGGACAGGATGCCGGTATAGGCGTACATGCCAGCGGCAATGTCCGCGATGGAAATGCCGGTGCGCGACGGCGCAGCTTCCGTACCGCTTACCGAGATCAGGCCCGCAGCGGCCTGGATCAACAGGTCATAAGCCTTCTTGTCGCGGTATGGCCCGCTGTCACCATACCCTGAGATATCGCAGACGATCAGCTCAGGATAGTCAGCATGCAATGACTCGAAGTCCAGTCCCATGCGTTGGGCGGCTCCCGGCGCCAGGTTCTGGATGAACACGTCCGCTTCGGCGAGCAGCTTGTGCACGATCGCCTTGGCCTCGGGCTTCTTGAGATCCAGCGTGAGGCTTTCCTTGCCGCGATTTGCCCAGACAAAGAACGACGACTGGCCGTGCACGGAATGGTCATAGTCGCGGGCGAAATCGCCAACGAGCGGGCGTTCCACCTTGATGACGCGGGCGCCGAGATCGGCGAGCTGGCGGCTGGCGAAGGGCGCCGCTACAGCGTGCTCAAGCGCCAGAACGGTGATGCCATCAAGGGGGCGTAGGCTGGGTTTCATGGAGGGAGAATGAAGGGGCCTGGCGGCACACGGGCCGGACGACAAAGTATAGGAATGGTCCTCTTCCCCCGAACAGTCGAGAATTCCTAAGGCGGCTTCGAAGTCTTCGAAACTGGCCGCATGCCTGCCCTTAGGGCGCAGCGTCCGGTGCGCCCCATTCGGCGACATACCGGATAAAGTCCCGCGTATAGGCCGGGAGCGCCTTCTGGCTCCGCACGACAATCCGCTGCTCGCGCCGGGCCCATGGCTCATCCAGGGTGACCCCTTCCACCACCCCTTGCTCAATCAGGGGGCCCGCTACGGAACGTGGCACGAGGGAGATGCCGGCGCCTTCCTGTACGCAACGCATGGCCGCGGCAAAGTCGGGTGCATGCACGCGAACGCGTGGCTTGATGCCGGCACGCGCGGCCATGTCATTGAGGAAGAGGAAATTGCTGCTCTTGCTGCCGACGGATACCAGGTCGTAAGCCAATGCCTGTGCAAGGGACATCTTGTCGAGCAGCCCGGACGGGTGGCGTGCCGGAACCACGAACATCAACTCATCGACGCCATATCGAATGAACTCCAGGCCCCGCATATCGATCGCGCCGGCCACCAGTCCGACGTCCGCCCGGTCCTCGATCACTGCCCGCACGCTGTCCTCGCTGAGGTGCTCCTCCAGGTCGACATTGACGTTCGGGTACGCCGCCAGGAACCGGCTAAGCGCCGCGGGCAGGCTGGCCATGGTGCTGCTGTTCGCGTAGACACGGATATGCCCTTCAATGCCGTCGGTATGGCGCCGCATGTCCGACTGCAAGCGTTCGACGTTCTCCATGATCGCCTCGGCATAGTGCTGTACCGTCTCGCCCGCCGGCGTCAGGGCCATGCCCTTCTGCGTCCTGTTGAACAACGGGACGCCCATCGCCTGTTCGAGGTTCTTGAGGCGGTAGCTGGCCGAAGGCGCCGTCAAATGCATATCTGACGCTCCTGCCGTCACGCTCTTGGCCTGCGCAATGGCGAGGAATACTCGCAGATCGGTGAGTTCGAAACGCACGCTTGTCTCCGTTGCCCGACAGTTCCTGGGGATGTTTAGAGGAATTCTAACGACACCCCAGGAGCTTTCGACTGGTGTCCTTGCAGGGTCCGATTCTATATTTCGGCTCGTCACGGCAGCTACCGCTGTGCTATGCGAGAAATAATCGGAGACCAACATGACTATATTCTTCCGCAGGATCGCCAGCGCGCTGGGCAGCGCCGCGACACTCCTGGCCTGGGCGTCCCCGTCAGTGGCGCAGACAGACTACCCGGTGCGGCCTGTCCGACTCATCGTTCCGTACCCCGCTGGCGGGCCGACGGACACCTTCGCCCGATCGCTGGCTGCAAGCTGGGGCCGCAAGCTGAACACCTCGGTGGTTGTCGAGAACAAGTCGGGGGCCGGCACGATAGTCGGCACCGAGCTCGCGGCGAAAGCGGCACCGGACGGCTATACGTTGCTGCTGACCACTGTCGCGCATGCCGTGAACCCAAGCATTCACGCCAGCCTGCCGTATCGCACGATCGAGGACTTTGCGCCAGTCGGGCTGGCGGCTCGTGCGCCGCTGGTGCTGGTCGTGAACAAGGGCGTCCCGGCGAAAACACTGCCGGAATTCTTCGCTTATCTGAAGTCGCGTCCCGGCCAGGTCAACTATGGCTCAGCCGGAGTTGGCAGTGCCCCGCATCTCGCCGGGGAACTGCTGAACTACACGGCAGGAACGAAAGCGGTCCACGTCCCATATCGGGGGAGCGCGCCTGCCATGGCCGATCTTATCGGTGGCCATGTCGAATTCATGATCGACAGCGCACCGACAGGGCTGGCGCAGGTGCGCGCGGGAACGGTGCGATTGCTGGGAACGTCGATGGGAAAACGCCTGCCGCAGACCAGGGAGACGCCGGCGATTGCGGAAGCCGTGTCAGGCTATGAGGCGTACACCTGGAACGCGGTATTCGTGCCAGCCCGAACACCGTCGGCAGTTGTCCAGAAGCTGGTCTCGACACTTGGCGATGCACTCAGCGATCCCGCCCTGCAAAGCAAAGCCTTCGAACTCGGATTGCAGCTGGAGACGCAGCCTACACCAGCGGGGCTCGACCAGTTCCTGCGCGCGGAACTGGAGAAGTGGAAGCGGGTGGCCGTCGCCACGAATATGAAAGCCGACTGAGCGAAACCCGCGCAGGCCAGCGCCGGAACCAACCATCAGGAATACGGAGAAGCCATGAACGCCTATCAACTTTGTCCGCAACGCTACTTTGAGGATTTCGAACTCGGAGAGCACTTCAACCTGCCGTCCCGCACCATGACCGACGCGCTGTTCGCGGCGTTCCAGCTGGCAAGCGGGGACAACCATCCGGTTCACTACGACGTCGAGTACTGCCGTGCTCTCGGCATGCCGCACATGCTGGCGCACGGCTTCCAGGTCGTGATCCAGACTGCCGCGGGGGCGGGCCTGTTTCCCCATATGGTCGAGGAGTCCCTGAAGGGCTTTATCGAGCAGAGCAGCCGCTTCCTCGCGCCTGTCTATGTCGGCGATACGTTGTACTGCCGCCTCACCGTCACCGAGCTGGTTCCCGGTCGTACGACCGGCGTGCTGGCGATGCGGTCGGAGGTGCGAAACCAGAACGACGTCTGCGTCATGGAGGGTACGCAAAGGTACTTGCTGCGCAAGCGTGTGCCGGGCAGCAGCGGGGACTGACGGGAGGTCAGCCTCCGCTGCCGGTCAGGACCGTCAGGCTGCCTGGGCCACGGGCAGGCAGACCCTCAGCAGCGTCTGCAAGCGCAGCTTGTCGAGGTGCCGGCCGATAAATACGAACTTGCTTTGCGCGGCCTCCGCGCCCCACGCATCGGCGGGATGAAAATCCATCAGCCGGTGCACGGCTTGCAGCACGTAGCGGCGGTCATCGCCCTCCACGGCCACGATCCCCTTCATCCGGAACACATCGTCCCCTTGCGCCGCGAGCAGTGCCTTCAGGCCGTGCTCCAGGCGCTGGCGGTCGAACGGCTGGTCGAACACCAGCGATACGGACGTCACCGACGGATCGTGGCGGTGGCCGTGCGCGTCGTCATCGTGCACGTGGTCGCAATGCTCGTCGCACACGTGGTCGTGATGGTCGTGGTCGTGCGCATGTTCGTGGTGGTCAGCGTGCGCGTCCGCCTGGATCGTGCCCGTGGTAAAGCCGCCGATGCCGAGGATCTTGCCGAGGTCCACCTGCGCAAAGTTTGAGCGCAGGATCTGCGCACCCTCATTCAGGCGGTGGATGCGTGCCTCCAGCCTGTCTAGCTGCGCGGCGTTCACCAGGTCGGTCTTGTTGAGGATCACGCGGTCGGCCGCCACGATCTGGTCGACGGCCTGGTTGTCGAAGCCGGTCAGTTGGGGATCATCGAGGTGGCTCTCGATATGCACCGCGTCCACCAGCGTCAGGATGCCGTCGAGCGTGACCTGCTTGGCGACTTCGTTGTCCATGAAGAAGGTGGCCGCCACCGGCGTGGGATCGGCCAGGCCGCTGGTCTCGACCAGGATATGGTCGAAGCGCTCGGGCTGCTCCAGCAGCTTCTGCAGGATGCGCACGAGGTCGGTGCGCACATCGACCACGCAGCAGATGCAGCCGTTGGTCATCTGGTAGATCTCTTCGTCGGAGGTCATCACCAGGTCGGAATCGACATCGACCTCGCCGAACTCGTTCTCGATCACGGCGATGCGGTGGCCATGCTTCTGCGTCAGGATGTGGTTGAGCAGCGTCGTCTTGCCCGAGCCGAGGAAGCCGGTAAGGATGGTGACCGGGACGGGCGGTTGTTGTGCGACGGCAGGTGCGTTCATGTTGTCTCCTGATTGGGTACTGCGTTCCCCGCTATCGCGGGGCGAAAGTTCTCTAGTTCTCTTCAGGCGGTAGCCACGTTGGGGCGCAAGCCTTGCCAGCGTTCCACCAGCCCGTCGTGCGGCACGTCGAACAGGTCCAGCACGCGCCCCACGGTGTGGTTGACGATGTCGTCCACTGACTGCGGATGTGTGTAGAAGGCCGGCACCGGCGGCACCACGATGGCGCCCATCTCGGTCACCGTGGTCATGTTGCGCAGGTGCACCAGGTGGAAGGGCGTCTCGCGCGCCAGCAGCACCAGCCGGCGGCGCTCCTTGAGCATCACGTCGGCGGCGCGGGTGACGAGGTTGTCGGCAAGCCCGGTGGCGATGGCGGCCAGCGTGCGCATGGAGCACGGCGCCACTACCATGCCGTCGCAGCGGAACGAGCCGCTGGCGATGGTGGCGCCGATGTCGCGCACGTTGTGCACCACGTCGGCCATGGCTTCGAGCTGCGGGCGCTGCAATCCCAGTTCATGGTGCGCGGTCAGCAGGCCGGACGGCGAGCAGACCAGGTGGGTCTCCCAGCCGTCCAGTGCCGACAGTGCCTGCAGCACGCGCACGCCGTACACCGCGCCGCTGGCGCCGGTAATGGCCACCACCAGGCGTTGCTTGCGGGTCATGGGGTGGCGCCTTCCTTCGCTGCCTTCTCAGCCAGTGCCTGCAGCACTTGCTCCGGCTTGATCGGGTAGTGCCGGAAGCGCACGCCGATGGCATCGAACACCGCATTGGCAATCGCCGGCCCGATCGCGACGATCGGGTCCTCGCCCACCCCCTTGGCGCCGAACGGGCCGCCGGGGTCGGGGGCCGCTTCCAGGATCACCGTGTGGATGGGTGGCATGTCCATCGCCAGCGGCATCTTGTAGTCGACGAAGTTGGCGTTGAGCGAGCGCCCGGTGCGCATATCGATCTGGTAGTCCTCATACAGCGTATGGCCGATGCCTTGCTGGATGCCGCCTTCGATCTGCCCTGCGGCAGCCACCGGGTGGATCACCTTGCCGACGTCATGCACAGGCAACACCTGCTGCACGGTGATGAAGCCGGTTTCGGTATCGACCGCCACCTCGACAAAATGCGCGGCGAATGAATACGACTTGGTCGGGTGATAGGTGGCGGTGCCCACCAGCTGCGCGGCGGGGATGCCCTTGCGCGGCATCACGGCCTCGCGCACGGTCAGGGTCGGGCCGTCGCGGTCGCGCACGGCGATCACGCCGGCGGTCAGTGTCAGGGCCTCGGGCTCGCATTCCATCAGCTTGGCCGCGCGATCGAACAGCTGGCGCTTGATCTCGCCCGCCGCCATCTGCGCGACCTTGCCGACCATATAGGTGGTGTGGCTGGCAAAGGCGCCGATGTCCCAGGGCACCACGTCGGTATCGCCGTGCACGACCGCCACCGCTTCGAACGGCAGGGTCAGTTCTTCTGCAACGATCTGGGCGAGGGCGGTATGCGCACCGGTACCCAGCCCGGCCGCGCCGGTCAGCAGCACCACGGTGCCATCCTCATTCATCTTGATGATGGCGTTGCCCTGCTCCTTGATGCCGGGATAGGCGCTGCTGCCGTGCATTTCGCAGCCCAGGCCCCAGCCGGTGCGGATCGGGCCGTTGGTGTCGCGCGGGCGCCGGCGTAGCGCGGGCCAGTCGACCAGTTCCATGCCTTTCTCGATGCAGGCCTCCAGGCCGTGCCCGATCAGCGGATGGTTGGACGGCGCAATGTCGCCTTCGCGCACGGCGTTCTTCAGCTTCAGCCCGGCGGGGTCCAGGCCCAGGTGCTCGGCGGCCTCGTCCATCTGCACGTCGAGCGCGTAATAGGTCTGGACCACGCCATAGCCGCGGAAGGCGCCGGCGATGGGGCTGTTGGTGTAGACGCAGCGGCCTTCGAGCAACACGTTGTCGCAGCGGTACAGCGAGACCATGGCGGCGGTGCCGACATTGGTCACACCCGGGCCATGCGAGCCATAGGCGCCGGAGTTGAACACCACTTTGGCCTGGCGCGCGGTGATGGTGCCGTCGTTGCGGAAGCCTTGCTTGAGCCAGATCTTCGCCGGATGGCGCGTGCGCCCGCCGAGGAAGGTTTCCTCGCGCGTGTATTCCATGCGCACCGGGCGGCGCGTCTCGCGCGCCAGCAGCGCGCACAGGAACTCCTGCTGGAACAGGTCCTGCTTGGCGCCGAAGCCGCCGCCCATGTGGTCGACCAGCACGCGCACCTTGTGCAGCGGCAGGCCCAGCACCTCGGCCATGATGCCGCGCACCATGAAGGCGGTCTGGGTGGAGATCCACACCGTCAGGTTGCCGTTGCCGTCCCAGCTGGTGGTGCAGACGTTGGGCTCCATGTAGGCGGGGGTGGGGCGGCCGCCTTCGTAGATGCCTTCGAGGATGAAGTCCGCCTCGGCAAAGCCCGCTTCGACGTCGCCGCGCTTGATGATCACCGGCGGCAGCACCAGGTTGCCGCCGGGTTCGCGGTCGTGGATGCGCGGGGCGTCAGAGCGCTCGGCGTCCTCGGTGGTGAAGACGGCGGGCAGCGTTTCGTACTCGACTTCGATCAGCTCGACCGCGCGCTCGGCGATCTCTTCGCTGATGGCGGCCACCGCGGCGACGCCTTCGCCCCAGTAGCGCACCTTGTCGTCCAGGATGTACTGGTCGCAGGTCACCGAGGCGGAGCGCGGGTGGGGCGAGCCGGCGTGCAGCACGCGCGGCACGTTCTCATGGGTCAGCACGGCTTTGACGCCTGGCAATGCCAGCGCACGCGAGGTGTCGATGCGGTGGATTTTCGCGTGCGCGAGGTTGCAGCGCTTCATCTTGCCGAACAGCAGGCCGGGGAAGGGCATGTCGGCAACGTATCTGGCGTTGCCGGTGACCTTGTCGAGCAGGTCGGTGCGCTTGACGCTGTGTCCGATCACGGCGTGGGTCATCATGCCTCCTCGCTGGCGCGGGCCTTGCAGCCCGCGAATTCCATGGCCTCGGCGGTCCTCTCGATGGCCTCGATGATCTTGGTGTAGCCGGTGCAGCGGCAGATATTGCCGGCAATGGCAAAGCGGATTTCGTCGCGCGTGGGACGCGGGTTCTCGTCCAGCAGCGCCTTGGCCATCACCACGAAGCCCGGCGTGCAGAAGCCGCACTGCGCGGCGCCGCACTGCATGAACTGCTCCTGGATCGGGTGCACGGTGTCGGGCGCGGGCTGCACGCCTTCGATGGTGGTGATGTGGCAGCCGTGCGCTTCGGGCGCCAGCACCAGGCAGGAATTCATCGGCTGGCCGTCGATGATGACGGTGCATGAACCGCATTCGCCCACGTCGCAGCCCTTCTTGGTGCCGGTCAGGCAGGCGTCGTTGCGCAGGGCGTCGAGCAGCGTGCCGTGCGGTTCCACCGCCAGTTCGCGCGGTTCGCCGTTGATGACGAGTTCGATTATCTTTCGCATGTTGCGGCCTCCAGGGCTTGTTCCAGGGCGCGGCGGGTCAGCACGCTGACCATCTGCCGCCGGTAGGCTTCGCTGGCGCGCACGTCGCTGATGGGGCGCGCTTCGCCCATGGCGGCGTGCGCGGCCTGCAGGACCAGGGCGTCCGTCACGCGCTGGCCGCGCAGCACCTGCTCGGCACGCATGGCGCGTACCGGGGTGGGGCCGACCGCTGCCAGCACGATGCCGACCTCGGCGCAATGGCCGTTCTCGACTGTCAGCGATACCGCCACGCCGACAGTGGCCAGTTCCATCTGCACGCGGCGGCCATGCTTGAGGTAGACCTTGCCGGTGTGGGGGCGCGGCGCCGGCACGGTGATGCGGGTGACGATCTCGTCCGGCGCGATGGCGGTCTTGCCGACGCCGGTGACGAAGTCCTCGACGCGCAGCTCGCGCGAGCCTGACAGGCCATACAGGTGTACCGAAGCACCGTCCGCCACCAGCGGCGCGATCGAATCGGCCGACGGTGACGCGCGGCAGACGTTGCCCACCACGGTGGCGCGATGGCGCACCTGGATCGAGGCGAAGTCCGTCACGGCTTTCGCCAGGCTGGCGTAATGGCGCTGCACGAAGCCCGAGGTCTCCACCGCGCGCGTGGTCACCAGCGCGCCGATGCGCAGGCCGTTGACGGGGTCGAACGTCAGCACGTCCATGCCCGGGATCTTCTTGATATTGATCACCTGCTCGGGCTTGCGCACGGACTCCTTGATCTGGACCAGCAGGTCCGTGCCGCCGGCCAGCACGCTGGCCTTGCCGCCGCACCGGTGCAGCATGGCCGAGGCTTCCGCCAGCGTTGCCGGTTCGAAATATTCAAACGCTCTCATTGCTCCTCCTGGTCTGTGCCATCGGCGTCTGCCTGTCGTGTGGGGCGCGCACCGTTGAAGTCATCATGGGCGGATGGGCTTCATCGGTAAAGACCCGGAAACGGATTAATTGATCGTGTTACCCTCTGAATCAGACGCGCCGGCCAATCTGGCAAGACAAGTGCGCACCCCGACATCCCGGAGGTAGACAACGTGCCAAACATCAGCAACATGAACGTGTCGCTGCGCCAGCTGCGCGCGTTCATCGCCGTGGCGCAGGAGCGCCACTTCACCCGCGCGGCCGAGAAGCTGGACCTGTCGCAGTCGTCGGTCAGCGCGCTGATCCACGAGCTGGAAGGCAACCTCGGCCTGAAGCTGTTCGACCGCCACACGCGCCAGCTGCACATCACGCAGGCGGGCGCGGAGCTGCTGCCGCTGGTGAAGAAGGCGGTGGCCGATATCGACAGCGTGATCGAGAACTCCAGCGAGCTGCGCACGCTGGGGCGCGGGCGCGTGTCGATCTCGGCGTCGTCGATCCAGGCCGCGCTGATGCTGCCGCGCGTGATCCGCGAGTTCTGCGTGAGCCATCCCGGCGTGAAGGTGGAACTGCACGACGTGTCCGAGCATGAGGTGACCAAGATGGTCAGCTCGGGCGAGGTGGATTTCGGCATCGGCACCATTCCCGAGGGCCAGCCCGACCTGAGCGCCCACCGGCTGATGTCCGATCCCTTCGTGATCGTGATGCCGGCGCATCATCCGCTGCGGCGGCGCAAGACGCTGCGCTGGGAAGACGTGGCGGGCCTGCCCGTGATCGGGCCGCACAAGGGCAACCCGATCCGCGACTGCCTGGATACCGCGCTGGCCGCGCGCGGCATTTCGCTGCAGCGGGTGCACGAGGTGTTCCTGCCGCTGACCATGGTGGGCATGGTGGATGCCGGGCTGGGCATCGCGGTGATGAGCGCGGCGGTCACGCGGCTGACTTCCGCGCTGGGGCTGGCCACGGTGATGCCGACCGATCCGGTGATCCACCGCGAGATCTCGCTGCTGGTGCACGCGGACCGGTCGCTGTCACCGCCGGCCCAGGCTTTCCGCGACCTGCTGATGCGCTATCGCGCCAAGCTGGCCGACGCAGCCTGACTACGTCATGCCGGCTCCTTCGCCAGCCCGTGGGCCTGGGGGACCGGCGAGCGGGCGTTGAACAGCAGGTTCAGCAGCACCGCGGTCAGCGTGCCGAGCAGGATGCCGTTCTGGCAGAACTTGGCCAGCAGCTCCGGCATCTGCGCGAAGAACTTGTCCGACACCAGCGGGATCATGCCCAGCGCTACGCTGACGGCGACGATATAGGCGTTCTTCTTGTTCTCGACAAAGTCCACATGGCCGAGGATGCGCACGCCGGTGGCGGCCACCATGCCGAACATCACCAGCGCGGCGCCGCCCAGCACGTATTGCGGGATCGAGGCGGCAAAGAAGGCCAGCTTGGGCAGGCAGCCCAGCACGATGAGGATGCCGCCGGCGGTGGCGCAGACCCAGCGGCTGCGCACGCCGGTGACCTGCACCAGCCCCACGTTCTGCGCGTACGAGGTGTAGGTGAAGGTGTTGAACACCGCTCCCACCAGCGCGCCCACGCCGTCGGCACGCAGGCCGCGCGCGAGGTCGTCGCAGCCCACCGGGCGGCCCACGATCTCGCCTAGCGCCAGGAACTGGCCCACGCCCTCGATCATGATCACGATCATCACCACGCACAGCGTGACCGCGGTCATGGCATCGAAGGTGGGCCAGCCGAAGTGGAAGGGCGTGATGAACTCCACCCAGTGCGCGTTGTGCAGGCCGTCGAAGTTGACCTTGCCCAGCGACAGCGCGATCACGAAGCCCACCGCGATGCCGATCAGCACCGCCACGTTGCACAGGAAACCCCTGGCAAAGGCCACCAGCGCCAGCACCGTGCACAGCACAGCGGTGGCGATGGCGATGTTCACCGGCAGGCCGAAGTTGGGATTGGGCACGGGGCCGGCCGCCGTGTTGATGGTCGGGTTGCCGCCCGCCGCCCAGTTGATGCCGACGCGCATCAGCGAGACGCCGATCACCAGCACCACCGTGCCGGTCACTACCGGCGGGAACCAGCGCACCATCTTGCCGACATAGGGCGCGGCAATGTAGGTGAAGATGCCCGCCACCATCACCGCGCCGAACACGGCCGGCAGGCCCAGCGACGGATTGGAGCCGGTGGCGATGATCGGTGCGATGGCGGTGAAGGTGACGCCCATCATCACCGGCAGGCGGATGCCGACCTTCCAGATGCCGATGCTCTGGATCATCGTCACCAGGCCGCAGCAGAACAGGTCCGCGGCGATCAGGAAGGCCACCTGGTCCTTGGGCAGCTTGAGGGCGCCGCCGATGATCATCGGCACGGCAATGGCGCCGGCATACATCACCAGCACGTGCTGCAGGCCAAGGGCCAGCAGGCGGGTCGGGGGCAGGACCTCGTCGACGGGATGCACGGGGGCATTCCCTTGCGTAGGCAGGGTGGAATTCATACTGTCTCCTTTGGTCGGTACCACGCCGGTCGCGCATTGCGCTCACGTGTCGCCAAGGTCGCCGGCAGTTTCCTTTCCGGGATGGTCAGTCGCCATCCTTCTCGTGCGATGCCCGCGCCTGTCCTGTCTTGTCAGTCCAGCATGACAGCGGCGGCGGGAAGGTACAACGTTCGCGGCGGATTTATCGATCGGGTGAAACGATGAATCCGCCTGTTTCAGCGGGTTATCCCTTACGGCATGTGGGAGCCCGCGCGTTCCAGCCGCTTCAGCAGTGCTGCCGCGCGCTCCATCGCGGCAGGGTCGATGCGAGCGCGGATACCGTCGAAGGCAGGTCCGCGCGTGGCGTCCAGTCCCATGCGTGATGTGGTGCCCACGCCCGAGGCCGAGGGGTCGAGTGCGCTGCCAGGCAGGCCGTCGACCACCACCACGTCCAGGTGCGGTTGCAGGTGCGTGGCCATCGCCCACAGCACTTCTTCATCGCGGGTGATGTCGACGTCCTCGTCCACCGCGACCACCGTCTTCAGGTACGGATCCCAGCCGAGCAGGCCCAGCATCACCTGGCGCGCCTCGCCTGGGCGGCTCTGGCGCAGCGCCACGTAGGCGTGGAAGTGCGTACCGGAGCTGGGGTAGTGCACGGCGGTGACGCCGGGGAAGCGCTCCCTGAGCTTTTCGACCATCTCCGATTCGCGCGGGATGCGGCCCAGGTTCAGGTGTTCGGCCGAGTTGCCGCCGACCACGTCGACCAGCCATGCATCGGTGCGGCGCATCACGCTTTCCACGCGCAGCAGGTTGTTGGTCGAGCGGTCCGACGAATAGCCGGTGAATTCACCGAAGGGGCCTTCGTCGACGCGCGCGTCGGGATCAATCACGCCTTCAAGCACGATCTCCGCATGCGCCGGCACCAGGATGCCGTGGCGCGGCGTGCGTACCGCTTCCAGCGGCGCGCCGAACAGGCCGCCGGCAACGTGGCGCTCGTCCACGCCGTAGGGCAGCCGCGCAGCGCCGGCCAGCATGAACAGCGGATGCGCGCCGATCACCATGGCCACCGGCAGCGGCCGGCCCAGTTCGGTGGCGCGCTGCTGCATGCGCCACAGGTGCCCGCGCGAATGCAGGCTGGTGGCGATCTCGGTCGGCGAGTGCAGCATCGAGCGGTGGTAGCTGGCGTTGCCGATGCCGGTGTCGGGGTCTTCCGCGATCAGGATCGCGTTGGTGATGTAGGGGCCGCGGTCGGTGGCGAAGTGCTTGATCGCCGGGATCGTGCGCAGGTCGATGTGTTCAGTCTCGACATGGCCGGTGACGGCGCCGCTGTCCAGCACGCGCGGCGCCACCATGCGGCGGCTGCGGGTCTGGTATTCGGCATGGATGCCGGCGGGCGCCACGCCGCCCAGCATGCGCCCCACGCGCTCGCGCGAGGCGAAGAGGTTGGTCGCCAGCGACGTGCCCAGCCCTTCGACATGGTCGAACAGCAGGGCCGGATGGCGGCCCTGCGCGGCCAGCGCCCACACCAGTGCGGTCGGGTCCTGGTCCGCGCCGACCGGCTCGCGGATATGCAGCACGTCTTCGGGAAAGGCCTCGCGGTAGGCGGCCAGGAACTGGTGGAAGTCCTGCGAGGTGTCGTGAAAGGGCTTGCGCGCCGATGCCGCTGAGGCGAAGGGCGCTGAGGGTGAGTTCATGGATCGGCTCCTGTGGTCAGGGTTGGCCAGGGCGAAGGCTGCCCCGGCGGCCGGGAGTGCTCCCGGCCGCCGTGCCGTGCCTGCCTGCCGAACAGCTAGCGACTACATGTCAGCGCGTGCTGGCGTACGTATCCTTCAGCCGCGCCAATGCCTCTTGCTGCGTCCTGGGCGGCGCCGTGGTCTCGATGCCGACCAGCCGGGCGATGTTGTTGCCCATGTAGTCCTCCAGCCCGTCCTCGTCCAGGTCCATGCCCTGCGGCGCGGGACCGCACAGCATCTCCAGCTCGCGCAGCCACATGCCGGGCTCGTTGGGCGGGGTGTCGGTGCCGAACACGATCTTGTCGCGCGGCAGCTGGCGCGCGAACTCGACGATGCGCGACTGGAAGCACCAGCCCGATTCGCAATACACGTTGGGCGTGTCCATTGCCATCCAGAAGGCCTCGAACGAGTAGTTGCCGCCGGTCTGGATGCCGAAGTGGCCGATGATGAAATTGACCATCGGGAATTCGCGGATGATCGGGTAGAACATCGTCGGGATGGTGTACGGGCCGTCGCCGGTGTGGATCAGCACCACCACGTTGTACTTGGCGCAGACCTTCATCGCCGGGCGCAGCCAGTCCAGCGCGCGGTCGGGGCGGTAGCCGTGCATGTTGGCATGCAGCTTGAGCATCTTGAAGCCGTATTCCTTGACGTGGAATTCCAGCTCCTGCGCGCCTTCTTCCGGGCCCCAGCGCGGGTTGAAGGTGAAGTTGCCGATAAAGCGGTCGGGGTACTTCTGGCAGAGCTCCGCGATGTAGGCCATGTAGTCGCGGATGCCTTCGCGCCCGCGGCGGTTGCCGTCGCGGTAGCCGGTGTTGCCCGGCGGCGGCTGGATAAAGCCCATGTCGATGCGGCGCGGCTTGCCGTTGATCATGTAGGGGCCGTCCATCATCTTGAGCATGCGCTCGCCGTTGAAGGGCTCGCCGGTGTGGCGCCAGGCCTCGTCGACGAGATTGGTCGGGTGCAGATGGGTATCGATAATCATGTTGTGTGCTCCGGAGTCCGTTGTCGGTGGCGCGGGCCTGTGCGCTTACGCGGCCAGGCGTGCTTTCGCTTCTTCGAGCGTGCGCGGGACCGGCGTCGGTTCCAGGCCGATCATCCGGGCGACGTTGTTGCCGAGGTAGTCTTCCAGCGTGTCTTCATCCAGGTTCAGGCCCTGCGGCGGCTCGAAGCACAGCACTTCCAGCAGGCGCAGCCACATGCCGGGCTCGTTGGGCGGGGTGTCGGAGCCGAACAGGATCTTGTGCTTGGGCAGCACTTTGGCGAACTCGACGATGCGCGACTGCAGGCACCAGCCCGATTCGCAGTACACGTTGGGCATGTCCATGGCCATCTGGAACGGCTCAAAGCAATACACGCCGCCGGTCTGCACGCCGAAGTGGGCCATGATGAAGTTCACCGTCGGGAACTCCTTCATCATCGGCACCCATTCGGTCGGGATGCTGTAGGGGCCGTCGCCGGTATGCAGCTTGACCAGCACGCCCAGCTCGGCGCACTTCTGCAGTGCCGGGCGCAGCCAGTCGAGGGCGCGGTCCGGGCGGTAGGCATGCATGTTGGCCTGGAACTGGACCATCTTGAAGCCCAGCTTCCTGACGTAGTGCTCCATGGCGTTGACGCCGTTCTCGACGCCGCAGCGCGGGTTGTAGACGAAGCAGCCGATAAAGCGTTCCGGATACTTCTTCACCATCTCCGCGGTGTAGGCCATGTACGCGTCGATGGACTCGCTGCCTGACTTCACGCCGTCGGTGTAGGTGTAGATGGTGTTGCCCTGCGGGGGCTGGATAAAGGCTTTGTCGATGCGGCGCGGCTTGCCGTTGATGGTGAACGGGCCGTCCATCATCTGGATCAGGCGCTCGCCGGTGAACGGGTCGCCGTCGTGGCGCCAGGCCAGGTCCACCAGGTTGGTCGGATAACAGCTGGTGTCGATGATCATGGGAGATCCCCTAACAATGACTAGGTTGGACACGCATGCGGCGGGCGTGCGCGAACAACGCCGCGGGGCCGGCCTTGCATGCTGCTATCGGGAGTCTTTGTCAGGGGAGCTGTTGGACCACTGCGCCACCGACGAAACCCTCCGTCAGTGAGCAATCTCCAGTTGAACCTCGCGGCATTGCACCGCTGCTGTCCAATCGACCGCTTCTACCCACGCGCTCTTTATACCTAGCGCGCAAGCGTTGCGTCAAGCGCATCGTGTGTTGCGCCGCACGAACAGCGGGCGCACGTGCATTCCAACCATGGTACGAATCCGCTACATTGCATAAACCGTGGTGGCAGGCCCGCCGGCGCGGGGCAGGGAGAACTCGGGCCGATTGCTTTGAACGGGGTTTATCACGGGGAAGGGTGAAAAACATGCACGGCAACTATGCGGTGATGGCGGGGGCCATGCTGTCTGTTGCGCTGTCGATGGCGCTGGGCGGCTGCGGCGGGGATGGGGGCCAGACGGAGATGGTGTCGCCGACTGCGACGACCACGGCGGCCACGACAACAAAATACGGGGTCACGGAAACCACCACCAGCGCGACCACGCGCTGGGCACCGGCGCTGACCGATACCTGGCAGATCCAGCTGACCGGCAAGCTCAACACCAGCTATGCGGTGACTGCCTATGACTTCGACCTGTTCGATACGCCGCAGGCCACTATCGCTGCGCTCAAGGCCCAGGGCCGGCGCGTGATCTGCTATTTCTCCGCGGGCAGCTCCGAGGACTGGCGCCCCGACTACAACCAGTTTGCCGCCGCGGACATGGGCGCGCCGCTGTCGGGCTGGGCGGGCGAGCGCTGGCTCGATACGCGCTCGGCCAACGTGCGCCGCATCATGCAGGCGCGCATGGACCTGGCGGTCAGCAAGGGCTGCGACGCGGTCGATCCGGACAACGTCGATGGCTATACCAACAGCACCGGCCTGCCGCTGACGGCCGAGACCCAGCTCGACTACAACCGCTTCCTGGCGGCCGAGGCGCATGCGCGCGGGCTGGCGGTGGGGCTGAAGAACGATGTGGAGCAGGTGGCGGACCTGGCGGCGAGCTTCGATTTCGCCATCAACGAGCAGTGCTTCCAGTACCGGGAGTGCGGCGCCTATACGGCGTTCACGGGGCAGGGCAAGCCGGTGTTCCAGATCGAGTACGCCACCAAGTACAAGGACGCGGCCACGCGCGCCGGGCTGTGCGCCAAGGCGCAGGCCGCCAACCTGCGCACGCTGGTGTTGCCCAAGACCCTGAACGGCTCGTTCCGCTACGCCTGCGACGCCTGAGTGCCTGCGCCGGCGGGGGCGGCGCGTTCCAGCTCCCGCCAGGCCAGGTAGAGCCGGGTATCGAATTCCAGCTGGTGGTAGCGCGGCTCCATGTGTTCACAGAGCCGGTAGAAGGCCTTGTCGTGATCGCTCTCCTTCAGGTGGGCGAGCTCGTGCACGACGATCATGCGCAGGAATTCCGGCGGCGCTTCCTTGAACAGCGACGCCACGCGGATTTCCTTCTTGGCCTTGAGCTTGCCGCCCTGCACGCGCGAGATCGCGGTGTGCAGGCCCAGCGCACGCTGGGCCGAATCGAGGCGCGCATCGAAGCCGACCTTGTGCAGCGGCGGCGCGCTGCGCAGATATTCCTGCTTGATGTCCGTGGTGTACTCGTACAGCGCGCGATCGGTCTGCACGGTATGGCGCCCGGGGTAACGGCGGGCGATATGGTCCCCGAGCCGGCCGGCGGCGATCAGCTCGCGCACCTGCTCCAGCACGCCGGGCGGGTAGCCGCCCAGGAAGCGCATCGGGTCCTTGGCGGCGGGGCGCCAGGTTTCACTCACGGCAGTGGCCTGCTCAGTGGTGGTGGTGATGGTGGTGCATCCAGCTGTTGTCCAGCGAGTTGACGAAGGACTCGACCGCGTCCTTGTCGCCGGTGGCGTGGCGCATCATCTCGCCGCACTTGCAGAAGCCCTGGTACGGGGTGATGTGCGAGCAGGCCGACGTCTTCTGCAGGTACAGCGTGACGGGTTTGGTGCACTTCTTGCACTTGAACTTCAGGGTCAGGGCGGGTTTGCTCATGGCGATGGCTCGGGAAATCGGCGAAAAATCGAACCTGTCATTGTACCGGCCAGGGCGGAATCGAGCAGCGCTGCCTCAGCGCGCCGCGCCTGCCTGATACACTCCCGCCATTCCCGAACAACCCTCCAACACGCACCCATGGCACAGTACGTTTTCACCATGAACCGCGTGGGCAAGATCGTCCCGCCCAAGCGTCACATCCTGAAGGACATCTCGCTGTCGTTCTTCCCCGGCGCCAAGATCGGCGTGCTGGGCCTGAACGGCTCGGGCAAGTCCACGGTGCTCAAGATCATGGCCGGCCTCGACAAGGAAATCGAGGGCGAAGCCACGCCGATGCCGAACCTGAACATCGGCTACCTGCCGCAGGAACCGCAACTCAATCCCGAGCAGACCGTGCGCGAATCGGTGGAAGAGGCGCTGGGCGGCGTGTTCGAGGCGCGCAAGAAGCTCGACGAGATCTACGCGGCCTATGCCGAACCGGACGCCGACTTCGATGCACTGGCCGCCGACCAGGCCAAGTACGAAGCCATCCTGGCCGCCAGCGACGGCAACAATGTCGAACTGCAGCTGGAAATCGCCGCCGACGCGCTGCGCCTGCCGCCGTGGGACGCCAGGATCGAGCATCTCTCCGGCGGTGAAAAGCGCCGCGTGGCGCTGTGCCGCCTGCTGCTGTCGCGCCCCGACATGCTGCTGCTGGACGAGCCGACCAACCACCTGGATGCGGAATCGGTGGAATGGCTGGAACAGTTCCTGACGCGCTTCCCGGGCACCGTGGTGGCCGTGACCCACGACCGCTACTTCCTCGACAACGCCGCCGAGTGGATCCTGGAACTGGACCGCGGCCAGGGCATCCCCTGGAAGGGCAACTACAGCTCGTGGCTGGACCAGAAGGAAGCGCGCCTGAAGCAGGAAGAGGCCAGCGAATCGGCCCGCCAGAAGGCGCTGCACAAGGAGCTGGAGTGGGTGCGCCAGAACCCGAAGGGCCGCCAGGCCAAGTCCAAGGCGCGCCTGGCCCGCTTTGACGAACTGAACAGCCAGGACTACCAGAAGCGCAACGAAACCCAGGAAATCTTCATCCCGGTGGGTGAGCGCCTGGGCAACGAGGTGATCGAGTTCGACGGCGTGAGCAAGGGCTACGGCGACCGTCTGCTGATCGACAACCTCAGCTTCAAGGTGCCGCCGGGCGCCATCGTCGGCATCATCGGCCCGAACGGTGCCGGCAAGTCGACCTTCTTCCGCATGCTGACCGGCAAGGAACAGCCCGACAGCGGCGAGATCAAGATCGGGCCGACCGTGAAGATGGCCTTTGTCGACCAGAGCCGCGACGCGCTTGATGGCACCAAGACCGTGTTCGAAGAGATCTCGGGCGGCTCCGACATCCTGACGGTGGGCAGGTACGAAACGCCGTCGCGCGCCTATATCGGCCGCTTCAACTTCAAGGGCGGCGACCAGCAGAAGCAGGTCGGCACGCTGTCGGGCGGCGAACGCGGCCGCTTGCACATGGCCAAGACGCTGATTGCGGGCGGCAACGTGCTGCTGCTGGACGAACCGTCCAACGACCTTGACGTGGAAACGCTGCGGGCGCTGGAAGATGCGCTGCTGGAATTCGCGGGCTGCGTGATGGTGATCTCGCACGATCGCTGGTTCCTGGACCGGATTGCTACGCACATCCTGGCGTTCGAGGGGGACTCGCATGTGGAGTTCTTCCCCGGCAACTACCAGGAATATGAGGCGGACAAGAAGCGGCGGCTGGGTGAGGAAGGGGCCAAGCCCAAGCGGATTCGGTATAAGCCGATTGTGCGGTGAGCGTTGTGGAGGGGAGTTAATTCGTCGTTCGCGCTTTCGCGCGAATGGCGAATGGCGAATGACGCAGTGTTGTCGCAAGTCCTGCAGGACGGGAGGAGTGATGATGAAATCTGGCAGGTCTCCAGTTTCCCTATACCTGACAAAATCCGAAATCGCCGAGCTAAGGCGGAACAAGAAACGCATCTCAGACTTGGCTCGAAAGGCATTCAGCTCGATGAACCTGAAGGGCAAATAAAGCCCCTGGGGCCCGAGCGGCGCCAGCGGTGAGCAGACAGCGCTCGTGCCATAAGCAAAAGCCCCGACTCAAATGAGCGGGGCTTTCTGCTGAGTAGTCCCTGCGACCATTCTTCGGCCTTCTACGGCATTCTCCTAGCCCGCTTTCACCAGCCTAACCCGCGTAATCTCCGACGGCGCCCCAAACCGCTTCGGCGGCCCCCAATACCCGGTGCCACGGCTGATATAGATCCACAGTGAACCATGCCGCACCAGTCCGGCGGTGTATGGCTGCTGCATCGGCACGAACAGGTTCCACGGCCAGAACTGGCCGCCGTGGGTATGGCCGGACAACTGCAGGTCGAAACCGGCTTCCGCCGCGGCGGCAGCGGTGCGTGGCTGGTGGGCCAGCAGCACGCGCGCGCCGGCGTGTGCCGGGGCGCCGGCGATGGCGCGGTGCGGGTCGCTGCGGTGGCTTTCGTGGAAGCGGCCGGCGGAGTAGTCGGTGACGCCGCCAAGTACCAGCGCGTCGCCGTCGTGCTGCAGCACCACATGTTCGTTCATCAGCACGCGCACGCCCAGGCGGCGCAGCTCAATGATCCACGGCTCCGCGCCGGAGTAGTACTCATGGTTGCCGGTGACGAAGTAGGTGCCGTGGCGCGCCTGCAGCCGGGCCAGCGGCGCGGTGTGGGCGGATAGTTCGCGCACGGTGCCGTCGACCAGGTCGCCGGTGATGGCGACGGCGTCGGCCTGCAGGCTGTTGACGCGGTCGACGATGCGGTCGAGGTAGGGCCGCTTGATGGTGGGCCCGACATGGATGTCGCTGATCTGGGCGATGGTGAAACCATGCAGGGCGTCGGGCAGGCCGGCCACGGGCACGTCGACTTCAACCACGCGCGCCAGCCGGCGGGCATTGATATAGCCGGCCAGCGTGACCAGCAGCGCCAGCAGCGGCACCGCCACCGCACTGCCCGCGGACAGGCCGGGCGCGTGCCAGCCGAGCAGTTGCCCGGCCAGCCAGGCCGCCGCCAGCGCCACGTCGCGTACCAGCGTCAGCACCAGCAGGGATGAGAAGAATCCCATTGCCAGCATGCCGATCCAGGAAACCAGGTCCGACCAGGGCTGGCTGACGCGCCGCGCCAGCAGCCCGGCCGGCAGCAGGGCGCAGGAGAGGGCCAGCCAGGCGACGGCCAATGCCTTGACCGCCATCGGCACCGGCATCGCCGGCAGCAGGCGCAGCCCGATATAGCCGTGCAGCAGGGCTGTCACGAGGGCGGCGGTCAGGATGGTGGTGCGTGGAGGCATGGGGGCGGGCCTGGGCGGAGTCTTCAAAGATGAGGCCGTGCGGGGCGGCTTCAAGGGCCGTTGTGGTGGCATCAGGCCAAGCAAGATGCACACCCGCCTTGCCTGCGCGCGTCGCAACGGCGCATTGCGGCTTGACATGGCCGCCTGCCGCCCCGACTACTTCTTTGTATGAAGGCCGCTGTCGATGGCCGCCGCGCATGCCCCATGCCACCGGCTGATCTGTCTTTTTTGGGGACGGATCCTGAATGTTTTCGAATCAGATTGTTCGGCTTGGCGGCCTAATTTAGATTCGCGGGATGGACCGCCTGTTGTGCAGCATCGTGCCCGCGGTGCCGGCCCGCCGGCGCAGGCGGCTTCCTCCCGGAGAAACCCATGTCTTTTCGCCTGAAGCAGACCAGCGCCCTGATCGCCGCGGCGTGGCTTGCATTCGCCCCGCTCAGCCCGCAGGCCGCCACGCCGCCCACGCCAACCGCGGCTGCCCTGAGCTGGCCGCGCAATTTTGACGCCGCCACCGATCACGTGGAGCTGTACCAGCCCCAGATCGAGACCTGGGACGGCAACCGGCTGTCCGGGCGCGCGGCGGTGGCGGTGGGCGAGAAGTCGGGTTCTCCGACCTACGGCGTGGTGCATTTCTCGGCAACCGGCGATATCGACAAGTCCTCAGGGCTGGTGCAACTGACCCGAATCACGGTGGACAGCGTCGAAGTGCCGACCCGGCCCGACGCCGCCGACCGGGTGCGCCAGGCGCTGGTGTCGCGCCTGCCGGCCAACGGGCTGACGGTGCCGCTGGACCAGCTGCAGGCCAGCTACGCGGTATCGCAGCAACTGGCCAAGGCTGGCCGCGTGGCGGTGCGCAATGACGTGCCCCAGATCCTTTTTGCCACCACGCCGACGCTGCTGGTGCTGGTCGACGGCGAGCCGGCCTGGCGCGCCGTGCCGGGCACGCAGTACGAACGGGCGCTGAACAGCCGAGCGCTGCTGCTGCGCGAATCCGGCGGCGAGCTGCACCTGAAGGCGGCCGGCTACTGGTATCGCTCCGAATCGGCCGGCGGCGCCTGGGAAGTGATGACGACCGTGCCCAAGGCGCTGGAGAGCGCGGCCACCAAGGCGGCGGCCGGCATGAAGCCCGACACGATGCTGCCGGCCGACGGCAAGCGGCCGGCGAGGGCGCCGGCGATCCTCTTTGCCACGCAGCCGACCGAGCTGGTCATGACCAGCGGCGCGCCGCAGATGACGCCGGTCAGCGGCGTCAGCCTGCTGACGATGTCCAATGCCGACCACGCGGTCTTTGTCGATCCGGGTGCCAACCAGTATTACGTGCTGGTCTCGGGCCGCTGGTTCCGCGCGCCGATGCTGACCGGGCCGTGGGAGTACGTGCCCGGCGCCCAGCTGCCGGCAGACTTCGCCAGGATCCCGGCGACCGACCCCAAGGCCAATGTGCTGGTCTCGGTGCCCGGCACGCCGCAGGCACGCGAGGCCGAGATCGCGGCGACCATTCCGCAGACCGCCACGTTGTCGCGCAGCAAGGCCAGCCTGGCGGTGGCGTATGACGGCGCGCCGCGCTTCACGCCGATCACCGGCACCTCGCTCAGCTACGCGGTCAACAGCGGCACGCCGGTGATCGAGGTCGACAGCAGCCACTACTACGCGGTCGCCAACGGCGTCTGGTTCACGGCGCCGGCACCGTCCGGCCCGTGGCGTGTGGCCACCGAAGTGCCGTCGGCGATCTACACCATCCCGCCGACTTCGCCGGTGTACTACGTGACCTATGTGCGCATCTATTCGGTCACGCCGGAGACCGTGGTGGTGGGCTATACCCCCGGCTACATGGGCGTGGTGGTCAGCGCCGACGGCACGGTGGTGTACGGCACCGGCTATGTCTATCCGCCCTATGTGGGCGCGGTCTACTACGGCTACCCGGCCACCTATGGCTACGGCGCCGGCTTTGGCATCGGCATGGCCGAGGGCTTTGCCTTCGGCTTCGCCGCCGGTGCGTTCTGGGGGGCGGCGTCGCCGTACTGGGGCCCTTATTGGTGGGGCGGCGCGTACAACTGGAACTACGTCAACGTGAACCGGGCCAATTTCTACGGCCGCTGGGGCCAGGGCACCGTGACCCACGCCCAGGGCTGGAACGCGTGGACCGGCACCGAATGGCGCGGCACCACCGGCGCCGGCTACAACCCGGCCACCGGGGCGCGCTACCAGGGCAGCCGCGGTGCGGCGTTCAATCCCTATTCCGGCAACTATGCGGCGGGCCGCCAGGGCTCGTTCGCCAATCCGTCGACCGGGCGCGAGGGCGCCGCGCGCGGCGGCGTGGCCGGCAACACCTACACCGGCAACTATGCCGCCGGCCGCCAGGCGGCGGGCTACAACGCGCAGACCGGCCGCGTCGGCGCGGCCGAGGCGGGCATTGCCGGCAATACACAGACCGGCCAGCACACTGCCGGCAGCCGTGGCTTTGTCGCCAATCCGGACAAGAACAATGCGGTGGTGTGGAACAACGGCAACGTGTATGCCGGCCACGACGGCTCGGTGTACCAGCACACCGACAACGGCTGGCAGAAGCACACCCCCAGCGGCTGGGAACCGGTGCAGTCCGGCAACGACGCCACTGCGCGGCTAGAGCAGCAGCGCCAGGCGCGTGAGATTGGCCAGCAGCGTTTCCAGGGCACGGCCCAGCAGTGGCAGGGGCGCGGCGGTGGGGGCGGTTTTGGCGGCCGTGCCGGGGGTTTCCGCGGCGGCGGTTTCCATGGCGGGTTCCGCCGCTGAGACAGGGCCCTGGCAGCCCGCGCGGGTGCGGGCAAAAGCAAGTCGAAAGCAGTAAAGACGCCTACAAAAGAATTGAATTGGCGCCCGCAGGGCCGAGCCTTACCCTGCCGGTAAAGAGGCGAGTGCGGCCACCGGTCCGGCGCGACGGAAGGTCGCCAGCGTGCGCGCGCGGCGATCGCGTGCATAACCATGGCGGGAGAGGGATCCGTGAACACTGCTTTCCATTGGCGCGGCGCGCTCTGGCTGGTCTGCGCGATGACGCTGGCCGCCTGCGGCAAGGACAAACCGGCGCCCAGCGCACCGCCCGCGGCCGAGGTCGGCACCATGACGGTGGCGCCGCGCGATGTGCCGATCGTCTATGACTTCGTCGGCCAGACCCAGAGCTCGCAGCAGGTGGAGATCCGCGCGCGCGTCAATGGCTTCCTGGACCGGCGCGTCTATACCGAGGGCGCGGTGGTCAAGGCCGGCGAGACCATGTTCCTGATGGATCCCAAGCCTTTCGCCGCGGCGCTGGATGCGGCCAATGCCGAAATGGCGCAGCAGGTGGCGCGGCTCAAGACCGCCAATGCCGACCTGGCGCGGGTGCGCCCGCTGGCCGAGCGCAACGCGCTGAGCCAGCGCGACCTGGACGACGCCGTGGGCAAGCAGCAGGCCGCCGCGGCCGCGGTCGAGGCGGCCCGGGCCAATGTCACCAATGCCAGGCTGAACCTGGGCTATACCACGATCAAGTCACCGGTCACCGGCGTGTCGAGCTTTGCCAAGAAGCAGGCCGGCAGCTATATCGATCCGTCGAACAGCCTGCTGACCTACGTGGCCAAGCTCGACCCGATGTGGGTCAATTTCAGCCTGTCCGAGAACGAGGTGCTGTCGTCACGCTCGGAGCAGGAGTCCGGCGCGCTCAAGTTCCCGCCCAAGGGCGCCTTTGACGTGGTGATCGTGATGGCCGATGGCAGCCAGTTCCCGCATCACGGCAAGATCACCTTTGCCGATGCCTCGTTCAGCGCCGAGACCGGCACCTACATGATCCGCGCCGAGGTTGCCAACCCTGACGGCACGCTGCGCCCCGGCCAGTTCGTGCGCGTGAAGCTGCATGGCGCCGAGCGCACCAAGGCCGTGGCGGTGCCGCAGGAAGCCGTCATCCAGGGCCCGCGCGGGCAGATGGTGTGGGTGGTCGGCGCGGACAACAAGGCCCACCAGCGCGTGGTCGACGTGGGCCAGTGGACCGGCGACAACTGGGTGATCCGCTCCGGCCTGAAGCCGGGTGAGCGCGTGGTCGTCAGCGGCGGGCTGCGGCTGGCGCCCGACGCGCCGGTCAAGGCCACCGAGGTCGCGTCCGGCCAGAAGCCCCCGGCGGGTGCGGCGCCCGCCAGCGCACCGGGTGCGCCAGGCGCGTCATCCCCCGCCCAGGCCAAGAGCACGCAGAGCGCGGGGAGCAAGCCATGAAGCTTGCCCACTTCTTCATCGACCGACCCATCTTTGCGTCGGTCCTGTCCATCATCATCGTGGTGGGCGGCCTGGTCGCGCTGACCAAACTGCCGATTGCCCAGTTCCCGGACGTCACGCCGCCGTCGATCACGGTGACGACTCGATACCCCGGAGCCAGCGCGGAGGTGGTCGCCCAGAACGTAGCGGCGCCGATCGAGCAGCAGGTCAACGGCGCGGACCGGATGATGTACATGAACTCGACGAGCTCCTCGACGGGTGACCTGACCTTGACGGTGTATTTCGAGATCGGGACCGATCCGCAACTGGCGCAGGTAGACGTGCAGAACCGGGTCAACCTGGCGCTGCCAACCCTGCCTGAAGCGGTCACGGCCCAGGGCGTTTCCGTGCAGAAGCGTTCTTCCGCGTTCATGATGGTGATTGCCATCTTTTCGCCGGACAACAGCTACGACCAGACCTTTGTCGGCAACTACGCCAACATCTATGTGCTGGATGCGCTCAAGCGCATTCCCGGCGCCAACCAGTCAGCGATCTTCGGCAATCCGGACTACGCCATGCGGCTCTGGCTGCGGCCGGACCGGATGGCGTCGCTGGGCATTACCACGGAAGACGTCAAGAACGCTGTCAGCGCGCAGAACCAGCAGTTCTCCGCCGGGCGTATCGGACAGTCGCCGACCACCGATCCCGTCCTGCAGACGTTCCCGATTGCGACCAAGGGCCAGATGACCGAGCCCGCCGAGTTCGAGAACATGATCCTGCGCGCGCAGTCGGGCGACGCCGCGCTGGTGCGGCTCAAGGACATCGGCAGGGCTGAACTCGGCGTCAAGGATTATTCGCTGCGCAGCCGCTACAAGGGCAAGACCGCCACGCTGCTGGCGGTCTACCAGCAGCCGGGCGCCAATGCGCTGGACGTGGCCAAGCAGGTGCGCGGCACGCTGGCGGAGCTGAAGAAGTCGTTCCCGCCCGGGCTGGAATATGAGGTTGCGCTCGACACCACCGAGTTCGTGAACGAATCGATCAACGAGGTGGTGCACACGCTGCGCGATGCGGTGATCCTCGTGATCCTGGTCGTCTACCTGTTCCTGCAGAGCCTGCGCGCAACCATCGTGCCGATCCTTGCCGTGCCGGTGTCGATCATTGGCGCCTTCGTCGGCATGAGCATGTTCGGCTTTTCGGTCAACATGCTGACCTTGTTCGGGATGGTGCTGGCCATCGGCATCGTGGTCGACGACGCGATCGTGGTGATCGAGAACGTCGAGCGCAACATGGTGGAGTTCAAACTGCCACCAAAGGAGGCGGCCAAGCGTGCCATGGACGAGGTGAGCGGCCCCGTGGTTGCGATCGTGCTGGTGCTGCTGGCGGTATTCATCCCGGTGGCGTTCCTGTCCGGCATTACCGGCCAGCTCTACAAGCAGTTTGCCGTCACCATCGCGGTGTCGGTGGTGTTGTCCGGGGTGGTGGCGCTGACCCTGTCGCCGGCGCTTGCGGCAATCCTGCTCAAGCCCGGCGAGCACAAGAAGAACCGGTTTTTCCAGTGGTTCAACAATTCGTTCGATCGCCTGATCCAGGGGTACGACAAGTCGCTGCAGGTCGTGATCAGGCGGACGGTGATCTCCATCGTCATCATCCTTGTCATGATCGGGGTGAGCGTGCTGATGTTCGTGCGGATACCGTCGTCGTTCCTGCCGGTGGAGGACCAGGGCTATCTGTTCGGTGCCGTGGTGATGCCGGATGCGGCCAGCCTGGACCGCACCGGCAACCTCTCCTCCCGTGCCGAGGCCTGGTATGCCAAGCAGCCCGGCGTCAGCTCGGTGGCGTCCGTGGACGGGTACAGCCTGATCGATTCGCAGAACAAGGCCAATGCTTCCACCTTGTTCATCACGCTGAAGGGCTTCCATGACCGCAAGGAAGGCGAGAGCGCGGCGGATCTGATCGCCAAGGCGAAGAAGGAGTTTGCGAGCTACCAGGACGGTGTGACCATTCCGATCAACCCGCCCTCGATCCCGGGCCTGGGAACGACCGGTGGTTTTGAGTTCTGGCTCCAGAGCACGGCGGACGGCACCTACCAGCAGCTGGAGGAGCGGGTGCATGCCTTTATCGCCAAGGCGCGGCAGCGGCCGGAGCTGACCGGGATCAATTCCACTATCAACACGCGCTCGCGCCAGTTGCTGGTGGAGGTGGATCGCGAACGCTCCGAAACCCAGGGCGTGCCCGTCGAGCAGGTCTATTCCGCGCTGCAGACCATGTTCGGTTCGCTCTTCGTCAGCCAGTTCCCGAAGAACAGCCGGCTGTTCCAGGTGATCCTGCAGGCCGAGGCCGACTACCGCTCGCGTCCGGAGGATCTCGACAAGGTCTACGTGCGCAACCGCACTGGCGAAATGGTGCCGATCAAGGCGGTGACGACATCCCGGTATGTCCCGGGCGCCGATATCATGACCCGCTTCAACAATTTCCCGGCCGCCAAGATCATGGGCGATGCCGCGCCGGGCTACAGCTCCGGCCAGGCGCTTGCGGCCATGGAGGACGTGGCGCGGGAGGTGCTTGGCCAGGGCTACAGCTTTGCCTGGAGCGGACAGGCGTACGAGGAGAAGACTGCCGGGTCGACGGCAGCAATGGTCTTTGCCTTTGCCTTGCTGATGGTGTTCCTGATCCTTGCTGCGCAGTACGAAAAATGGACGCTGCCGTTCGGTGTGCTGCTGGCGGTACCGTTCGCGCTGTTCGGTGCACTGGTTGCCATCTTGTTGCGTGGCATGCAGAACGACGTCTACTTCCAGATCGGGCTGACGGTGCTGATTGCGTTGGCGGCGAAGAATGCCATCCTGATCTTCGAGTTCGCGGTGGAAATCCGGCACAAGGAAGGCCTCAGTGCCTACGACGCGGCCTTGCATGCGGCCAGGCTGCGCCTGCGCCCGATCATCATGACCTCGCTCGCCTTTATCCTCGGCTGCGTGCCGCTGGCGATCGCCAGTGGCGCGTCGGCGGCCAGCCGACAGTCGCTGGGCACCGGCGTGATCGGCGGGATGCTCGGCGCCACGGTGATTGCGCTGTTCTTCATCCCGATGTTCTTCTGGGGGCTGGAGGTTATGTCCGAGCGCAAGCCTAAGCCCAAGGTCGGGGCCGCAGCCACCACGCCACCGGCCGGAGAACCGTCATGAGCGCGCGCCACCGGCTGGCCGGTGCCTGCCTGGCCGCAGCGCTGGGCGGCTGTGCCATCGGCCCCAACTATGAGCGCCCGGCCACGCCCGAGCCGGCGCAGTACCGCATCGATACCGGCGTGCTGTCGGTGGCCGCGGACAGCGCCTGGTGGGACAGCTTCGGCGACCCGGTGCTGAACACGCTGGTCGAGACGGCGCTGCGCAACAGCTACGACGTGCGCATCGCCGCGGCCCGCATCGATGAGTTCCGCGGCCAGCTGATGGTGGTGCGCTCGGGATTCTTCCCGCAGGTGAACCTGTCTGCGGCGGCAACGCGCCAGCGCGCCGGCACCTTCAACGGCACGCCGTTCGCGTCGCTCGATGGCCCGCGCAACTCGTACCAGCTGCTCGCCAATGCCAGCTGGGAGATCGACCTGTGGGGCCGCATCCGGCGCCAGGCGGAGTCCGCCGAGGCCAGCCTGTGGAACGCCGAGTACGCGCGCCGTGGCGTGGTGCTGTCACTGGCGGCATCGGTGGTGCAGGGCTACGCCACGCTGCGCGGGCTGGACGCGCAGCTGGAGATCGCGCAGCAGACGCTGAAGGCGCGCGGGGCTGGACTGGATATCTTCCGGCAGCGCTATGAGGGCGGGGTGATCTCGCAGGTTGAGCTGTCGCAGGCCGAGAACGATTTCTACGTGACCGAGGCGACGATCCCGGTGCTGCGCAGCGGCATCGCGCAGACCGAGAACGCGCTGTCGGTGCTGCTGGGCCGCGAGCCCGGGCCGATCGAGCGCGGCAAGCCGGTCAATGAACTGCAGCCGCCGCCGGTGGGTGCGGACCTGCCAGCCGCGCTGCTGTCGCGCCGGCCGGACGTGCTGCAGGCCGAGCAGTCCGCCATTGCCGCCAATGCGCAGCTGGGCGCCGCGCAAGCGTTGTACCTGCCGGCCGTCAACCTGAGCGGGCTGTTCGGCGCCATTGCCAGTTCGCCGGCCGGGTTGTGGCATAGTGCCTCGCAGGTGTGGGGCATCGGTGCCGGCCTGACCCAGCCGATCTTCCAGGGCGGCGCCATCCGCGGCCAGGTGCAGGCCGCCTCGGCACAGCGCGAGCAGGCCATGCTGGCCTACCAGGGCACCGTGCTGTCGGCCCTGGCCGACGTCAACAGTGCACTGTCCAACGGCATCGAGACCCGCAACCGCCTGGTCAGCCTGCGCCAGCAGGAGAAGAGCCTGGTGGTCTATGCCGACCAGTCGAGCGCGCGCTACGAGGGCGGCTATTCCAGCTACCTGGAGGTGACCACGGCACAGGAGAAGCTGTTCGCCGCGCAGCTGTCGGCGGTGCAGGGGCAGGTGGACGTGCTGACCGGCACCGCGGCGTTGTACAAGTCGCTCGGCGGCGGCTGGCCGTCGGTGCCGCAGGACGTCAGGGAGGCGGGGATGCAGGGGGATGCGAAGGTGTTGAGGCGGTAGGACGAAGTGCTGGCGCAATTGCCAGGCGCTAGCGCACCGCGTGCGCCGGAATTCACTGCCACCTCTCGCGGACGCTCCCCTCTCCCGCGAAGTGGGAGAGGGGTGGGGGAGAGGGCCGGAGTGTCCACGAAGTGCAGCGCGTCGGTATGCCAGCGCCTGCCCTCACCCCCAGCCCCTCTCCCGCAAGCGGGAGAAGGGAGCAAACCGCAGGCGTTGAAATGTGCTCACGCCACTGACCTCACCGCGCCGACCACTCCCCCTGCCTGACCCCCAGCGCCGTGACCACCCCATAGGCCGTAATCCCCAGCGCCACCCCCAGGAAGTGTCCGTCCAGCCCCATCCCGAATACGTTGGCCAGCAGCCAGCCGCCGCCCACCGCCAGCGCGATCCGGCACAGCCCCGCGGCCACCGGCCAGCGCATGCGGCCCGCGCCCATCGAGGCAAAGTACAGCGCCATGCCCAGGCCGAAGCTGCCGAAGGCCGGCCCTACCCATGACAGCGCGCGCGCGGCGATGGCGATCACTTCGGGGTCATGGGTGAACAGGCTGGCAAAGCGCACCGGCGCCAGGCCCACGGCAATGCCGGCGGTGCCGGCGATGGCCAGCGCCAGGAACGCGCCGACCCATGCCGTGCGGCGCGCGGTATGCCAGTCGCCGGCGCCCACGGCGCGGCCGACCAGTGCGGTCAGCGCCGAGCCCACGCCAAAGGCCAGCGGGATCATCAGGAATTCCAGCCGCGCCGAGATGCCATAGGCCGCCACCGCCGCGGTGCCATGGTGGCGCAGCTGCGCGGTGACCAGGATGGTGGTCAGGTTGGCCACCGAGGCCAGCGCGCACGCCACCAGGCCCACCGACAGGATGCGCGCGAACAGCTCCCACGACGGCCGCACCCGCAGCACCGGCACGAAGCCCGCGCCGCCGCGCGCCACCACGATCGCCATCGCCAGCGCCGCGGCCCACGACACCGCCGCCAGCGCGGCGCCGATGCCGGCCAGCCCCATGCCGGCAGGCTCGGCCAGCAGCCACGACAGTGCGGGGAAAGCGACCCACATCAGCGCCAGCACGCGTGCGGCCAGCGCATGGCGGCCGCCGCCGCGCAGCACCGAGGCCAGCGTATTGGCCAGCCACGCCGGAATGGCGCCGACACCGAACAGCCAGATCGCATAGCTGGCAGCGGCCTCCGCCGCCGTGGCGCCGGCCACCGCGCCCAGCACGCCGCGCGGGAAGCCCGCCAGCACCACCGCAAAGGCCAGCCCGGCGGTCACTGCGATCAGCAGCGCGTGCATGACCAGCGAAGACGCTTCCTCGCGCTTGTTGGCGCCAAGCGCGCGGGCGATGGCCGCGACCACGCCGCCGCCCATCGCTCCGGTCGACATCTGCTGCAGTAGCAGCGCAAACGGCAGCACCACCGCCCAGCCGGCCAGCGCCGCCGTGCCCTGGCGCGCGGCCAGCCAGGTTTCGATCAACTGGGCCACGGCCTGCAGCACGGCGATCAGCGCGGTCGGTCCGGCCAGCTTGCCGATGCGGCGCGCAATTTCAGTGGCCGGTACCGCCTCGGCGGGCAGGGCGCCCGCGGGCAATGTGCGCGTGTCAGTCATGGCGGGCCTCCCCTGGCTCGCCAACGGTCCCGGCCTCGCCAAAGCGCTGCCGCAGGAAGCGGCCGGCACCGGGGCCGGGCAGGACACGCAAATCGTCCAGCGTGATCGCGCTGCCGTCGGCGCGCGCCAGCGCCGGCTCGGCAATCTCGGCGCCGGTGCGGCGGTCCTGCAGCAGCGTCAGCGGACCCTTTTCGTCGGTCATCCAGCGGTCGGCCCAGGCCTTGAGCGCGACATAGGCCGGGAAGAAGTCGCGGCCCTTGTCGGTCAGCTGGTAGACGTGGCGAGCGCCGCCCTCGGGCGTTACGCGGGCCAGCAGCCCGTGCGCCACCAGCGTCTTCAGGCGCGCGCTGAGGATGTTGGGGGCGATGCCCAGGTTGCGTTCGAACTCGTCGAAGCGCGTGCTGCCGTAGAAGGCCTCGCGCAGCACAAGGATGGCCCAGCGTTCGCCCAGCACGGCCATGGAGCGGGCTACGGGGCAGGGCATCGAGGTGAAATCGGTAGGGGGCATGGTCTCCGCCGTTCTGGTCCTGTCGACTTGCTTGCAAAGTGCAAGTTTTCTGGAGCATAGCTTGCAAAACGAAAGTTTGCAGGGCTGGTTGCGACCCTGAGTCCGGAAAGCGTTCGTTCACCGGCCAGCGGTGCCGGCTACGCCACCGCGTCGCGGAACACTTCAAGCTTGTCCAGTTCCTCTCGCAGGAACCCGATCAGCGCGCGGGTGGCCATCGACGGGTGCAGGTTAGGCGTGGTGATGATGAAGAGCTTGTTGCCCAGCCCCTCCGGGCGCCAGTCGGGCAGCACCGGCACCAGCCGGCCGGCGCGCACTTCCTCCCAACCGATGTAGACCGGCAGCATGCCGATGCCGAGGCCCTCGCGCACGGCGCGCGCCAGGAACAGGAAGTTTTCCGACTGAAGCTTTGGCGTCAGCGCCACGTCCACGCGCTGGCTGTCGCGGTACAGCGACAGCGGGAACTGGCGCGGCGGGTATGGCGGGCACAGGAAGTTGCAGCCGGTCAGGTCGGGCGGCGCTTGTACCGGCGGGATGTCTGCGAGGTACTCCGGCGATGCATACAGTTGCCACCGGATGTCGCAGATTTCACGCGCCACGTGATCCAGCGGCGGCGCCGAGGTGACCTTCAGCGCGACATCGATCTCGGCCGCGATCAGGTCGTTGACGCGGTTGGCGAAGAACACGCGCAGCGTAATGCCGGGGTGCTTCCGCGCAAACTGCAGCAGCAGCGGCGCGATATAGGCATCGCCCAGCCCGGTGGGCACGCTCACGCGCACATGGCCGCGCAGGGTCCGGCCCAGGCTGTCGATCTCGGCCTGCGCCGAGGCCACTTCCTGCAGGATGCGCACGCCATGCTGGTACAGCGCATGGCCGGGCCCGGTCAGCTCCAGCCGGCGCGTGGTCCGGCGCAGCAGCTGGGCGCCGGCCTGGTGCTCCAGCTCACGCAGCTGGCGGCTGACCTGCGAGCGCGTCACGCCGCGGCGCCGGCCGGCTTCGGCCAGGTTGCCCGCATCGACGATGTCGACGAAGGCCTGGATCAGGTTGAGGTCCATCGGGGATTGCCTGCAGGATTGTCGCGTCTGGTGCAACATTGTGATTCCGATGCACCTGATTGTCGATCCACGGCTACGCCGATACAGTGGTCGGCTGACAGAACGGATCGCATACAGGAGACGACGGATGGCCACGGACCTCTGGTTTGAAGACATGCACCGCAGCGGCGAAGAATTGCTGGCGCGCGGCGCCCGCCTGGCCGGCGGCCTGCGCGCGCTGGGCGTGCAGGAGGGCGACGTGGTCGCCGTGCTGCTGCGTAACGATCCGGCCTATGCCGACGTGGTCCATGCCTGCCGTACCGCGGGCTGCTACTACTGCCCGATCAACTGGCACTTCACCGCCGAGGAAGTGCGCTTCCTGCTGACCGACAGCGGCGCCAGGGTGCTGCTGGTGCAGGCCGACCTGCTGCCCGCCGTGCGCGACGCCGTTCCGGCCGGCATGACGGTGCTGTCGGTGGGCGGCCCCGCCCAAGGCGCCATCGACTATGAAAGCTGGCTGGCGCAGCAGCCGGCCTACGACGGCCCGCGCGTGGCGCCGCGCGGCCATATGGCCTACACCTCCGGCACCACCGGCCGGCCCAAGGGCGTGGTGCGCCAGCCGCTGCCGCTGGACCGGCTGGAGGAACAGCTCGCGCGCATGCGCTCGGTGGTGAGGCAGACCTACGGCATCGAGCCGGGTTGCCGCACGCTGATGTCGGCGCCGCTGTACCACAGCGCGCCGGGCTCGTTTATCCAGAACGCGCTGCAGATGGCCGAACGCCTGGTGCTCACGTCGCGCTTTGATGCCGAGCAGGTGCTGGCGCTGGTGGAAAAGCACCGCATCGACGTGCTCTACCTGGTGCCGATCATGTACGTGCGCCTGCTCAAGCTGCCGCCCGAGGTGCGCGCCAGGTACGACCTGTCTTCGATCCGCTTCGTCGCCTCCACCGGCTCGCCGTGCTCGCCCGAAGTAAAGCGCGCGATGCTGGAATGGCTGGGCCCGGTCATCCACGAAACCTACGCCTCCAGCGAAGCCGGCATGATCACCGTGGCCACGCCGGCCGATGCCGCCGCGCGCCCGGGGACCGCCGGCAAACCGGTCGATGACGCGCAGCTGCGCATCCTCGACGAGAACGGCCGCCAGTGCGCGCCGGGCGAGATCGGCCTGGTCTACGTGCGCCAGCCGGCTTACCCCGACTTCAGCTACCGCAACAATGATGCCGCGCGCGCCGCCATCGACCGAGACGGGCTGGTGACGCTGGGCGACATGGGCTATGTCGATGCCGACGGCTACCTGTTTATCTGCGACCGCGCCTCGGACATGGTGATCTCCGGCGGCGTGAACATCTACCCGGCCGAGATCGAGCATGAGCTGGTGCGCTACCCCGGCGTGGCCGACTGCGTGGTGTTCGGCATCCCCGACGACGAGTACGGCGAGCGCCTGCTGGGCATGGTGCAGCCGATGCCAGGCGTGGAGATCCGCGAGGCCGAGGTGATCGACTGGCTGCGCCAGCGGCTGTCCGGCTTCAAGGTGCCGCGCAGCATCGTGGTCGAGACGCAGCTGCCGCGCGATGAAACCGGCAAGCTCGCCAAGCGCCGGCTGCGTGACCGATACTGGGAAGGCCGCCAGCGCCGCGTCTGAGCGCGTGCCCGGCCTGGATCGATCACGACCGATAACAACAGGAGGAGACGCGATGCAGAACAAACCAAGCGGACGGCGCGCCTGGCTCGCCGCGATGGCAGCCGGCGCGGGGTGCGCGCTGGCCATGTGGGGCGGGGCCGCGCAGGCCGCCTATCCCGATCGCCCGATCAAGCTGGTGGTGCCCTACACCCCCGGCGGCTCGACCGACCAGTTCGGCCGCGCGCTGGCCGACGGCATGTCGCGCCAGCTGGGCCAGACCGTGGTGGTGGAAAACCGCCCGGGCGCGGCCACCATGATCGGCACCACCAGCGTGGCGCGTGCGCCGGCAGACGGTTACACCATGGTGCTGGCCACCAACGGCAGCATGGTGCTCAACCCGATGCTGTACAAGAAGATCAACTACGATCCGCCCAAGGATTTCAAGATCTTCAGCATCGGCGCCGAGGTGCCGCTGGTGGTGGTGACCAACAGCAAGGTGCCGACCAGCAATATCCGCGAGTTCGCGGCCTACGCCAAGGCCGCGGGCGGCAAGCTCAACTATGGCTCGGTCGGCCTGGGCAACGCGCTCCAGCTGGCCACCGAAATGCTCAAGACCGAGCTGGGCATCAGCGTCACCCACGTGCCCTACAACGGCAGCGCCCCGGCGCTGTCGGCGCTGCTGGCCAACGACGTGCAACTGATGGTGGATGTGGTCAGCACCTCGCTGCCGCATATCAAGGCAGGCAAGCTCAAGGCGCTGGCGGTCACCGGCCGCACCCGGCTGGACGTGCTGCCCGACGTGCCGACCGTGGCGGAAGGCGGCTATCCCAACTTCCAGGCCGCCACCTGGTTCGGCCTGGCCGTGCCCGCGCAGACGCCGCCCGATGCGGTGGCCAGGCTGCAGGCCGCCGCTGCCCACGTGCTCAAGGACGCGCAGTTCCGTTCCACCTTCAGCGCGCTGGGACTGGTCGTGCAGGCGCCGCGCACGCAGGCCGAGATCGACCGCTATATCGAAGCCGACCGCGAGCACTGGGGCAAGGTGATCAAGGCCAATAACATTTCGTTGGACTGACTGGAAGTGCGGGAGCCGCCAGGGCCATGGGGTAAGCTACTGCTCGCCCCTGGCCCGGCAGGCCGCCGGTGACTTTCCCGTCACCGCCCGCGCCAAGCAGGAACAACCCGGCCGGGGCGGGCTCCAACCCGGAGCCGTTCATCAGGAGTCCGATTTGAAATTCCCCGTTGCCGGGCTGGCGCTTGCCGGCCTGCTGGGCGCCGCTGCCGGCGCCATTGCCGCCCCCGCTTCCGCCCCTGCCGCCAAACCAGCCCCCGCACCGGCCAAGGCCCAGGCCAAGGCCGAGAACAGCGCGCTGTCGCCGCTGCTGGCCATGCTGGAAATCGGCAACCCGCTGCCGGCCTTGCCGGATTGCGCCGACAAGCGCACGCCCGATGGCCGCGATGTCACCGGATTCTGTGTCGAACTGAAGGGCGATGGCCTGATGCGCCAGGTCGGCGTGCCGCGCGCGCAGCGCCCGTCCTTCATGGACGGCCCCTTTGTGCTGGCCTTTGTCGACCGCAACGCGCTGGTCGGCCTGGTGGTCCCGACCGCCGGCGCCAACTCGCAGCAGGCCGCGGCCGACAGCGTCAGCGCGCTGTACGGCAAGCCGTTCCGGCAGGAGCAGGTCGACATGCCCGACAAGGCTGGCAAGAGCATCAAGACGCTGCATGCCGGCTGGATGCACAAGCCGCTGACGGTTGAGCTCTACGCCATGCCGGAAGACCCCAACACCGGCACCATCGAAATGCTGCTGCCGCAGGCGCGCGTGCTGATGGCGGACAAGGATGCCGAGGTGGACAAGCAGCTCAATCCGGCCTCGGCGCCCGCGGCCAAGGGCGGCAAGGCCGCCGCCAAGCCCGCGCCGAAGCCAGCCGCCAAGCCGGAGAAGCCTGGCAGCTGGTAGCACCCGCAGCAGGCGGCCTGGCCGCCTGCTGACCTGGCCTCAGAGTCCCTCCATCACCTTGTCCAGCCCCCGCACCACGCCGCGCACGGTGTGGACCTTGCGGATCGCCAGCAGCGCGCCGGCGACATAGGGCGTGGAGCCGTCGCCGGCCTCGTGCTTCAGGTGCAGGCGCTGGCCGTCGGCGCCGAAGATCACTTCCACGCCAAGCTGGTAGCCCGGCAGCCGCACCGCATGCACCTGCGTGCCCGACATGGTGGCGCCGCGGGTTTCCTTCGGGCCCTTGACCTGGTCGACCGGCACCGCCTGCGCGGCGGCCTTGACCTGGCCGAGCCGGTAGGCCAGCTCGCGCACGGTGCCGGAGGGCACGTCGATCTTGCCGGCCTTGGCGTAGTCGATGATCTCCCAGTGCTCCAGGTGGCGCGCGGCCATCTCGGCAAACTTCTGCAGCAGCACCACCGTGATGGCGAAATTGCCGCAGGCGAGCACGCCGCGGTCGGCCTGGCGCGCGGCCGCGTCGATCTCGGCATAGTCCTCGTCGGTCAGCCCCGAGGTGCCCACCACCACGTGCGCGCCGTGCGCCAGCGCCTGCAGGATGTTGTGCTTGGCGATGCCCGGCTTGGTGTATTCGACATAGACGTCGTAGGGCGTTTCCCCCAGGGCCTCGATGCTGGCGGCCGCCACGCCCGGCGTATCGGCATGGCCGGTCAGCTGCGCCAGAGGCTGCCCGGCGGCGCCGCGCGACAGGCCGGCCACCAGGGTCATGTCGGCCGCATGGGCCACGCCGCGCGCCAGTTCGCCGCCGGCCCAGCCGGTCACGCCGCCCACGGCGACACGGATCGGGTTGTTCATATTGTTGCTCCGCAAACGCTTGATCGGGTTGGCAGCATACCGCGTCAGCCGGCAGCGCGCCGGCGGTCGAGCTTGCGCGCGAGCACGATCGAGGTGGTGGTGTGGTTGACGCCGTCGAGCATGCCGATCTCGTCGAGCAGCCGGTCCAGGCGGTCGTGCGTGTCGCAGCGGATCGCCACCAGGTAGTCGACCGGGCCGCTGACCGAATTGACCTCTTCGATCTCGGGCAGGCGCTGCAGCGCGCGCAGGATCGCGGGCGCGGCCTTGGGCTGCACCGACAGGCCGCAATAGGCCAGGATGGCGTTGTCTTCCATGCGCTGCCCCAGCCGCACGCCGTAGCCGGCAATCACCCCGCTGCGCTCCAGCCGCGCGATGCGCGCGACCACGGTGGTGCGGGCGATACCCAGGTGCCGGGCGAGGTTGGCGGCGCTTTCGCGGGCATTGGCCTGCAGCAGCGACAGCAGGTGCCGGTCGGTGGTGTCGAGCTCGGTCATTACGTCGGGATGGTTCGTCGTTTCGTTCGATTATGGCGGGTTTTCGTCGCTCTTGTGGCTTCATTGTGTCGCGCTGGCTATCCATACTCCAGTCAACAGGACAACCTTTTCTTGTGGACGGAGACACCATGCAAGCCTCGAACCTGGGCCGGCAGGCCCCGCGCGACCTGCCCAAGGCGACCCGCCCGCTGCACGTGGCGGTGCTGGGCGCGGGCAAGATCGGGCGCACCATTGCCACCATGCTGCATGACAGTGGCGACTACCGCGTCAGCGTGGTCGACCATGACGCACGGCGCCTCGACGGCCTGCCGCGCGGCGTGCTGGCGCGCGCCGGCGACCCCACCGAGCCTGGCACCTGCGCCGCGCTGCTGGCCGGCGCCGATGCCGTGCTCAACGCGCTGCCGTTCCACGCCGCGATCAGCGTGGCTTCGGTGGCGGCGCGCCTGGGCGTGCATTACTTCGACCTGACCGAGGACGTGGCCGCGACCCAGGCCATCCGCCAGCTGGCGCAAAGCGCGCGCTCGGTGCTGATGCCGCAGTGCGGGCTGGCGCCGGGCTTTATCGGCGTGGTCGGGCATGACCTGGCGCAGCGCTTCCTGCGCGGCGGGGGAGAACTGCTGGACCTGCAGATGCGGGTCGGCGCGCTGCCGCGCTACCCCAGCAATGCGCTCAAGTACAACCTGACCTGGAGCACCGAGGGACTGATCAACGAGTACTGCAACCCGTGCGAGGCCATCGTCGACGGCCGTCGCGTGGAACTGACGGCGCTGGAAGGGCTGGAGAGCTTTGCGCTGGACGGCATCGAGTACGAAGCCTTTAATACATCTGGCGGCCTGGGCACACTGCCCGAGACGCTGGCCGGCCGCGCGCGCCATGTCGACTACAAGTCCATCCGCTATCCGGGCCATTGCGCGCTGATGAAACTGCTGCTCAACGACCTGCGCCTGCGCGAACGCCGCGAATGGCTGCGCGATATCTTCGATCGCGCCATCCCGGTGACCGACCAGGACGTGGTGATCGTGTTCGCCACCGCCACCGGCTATCCGGCCGGGGGCGAACGCGGGCGCGGGCCGCTGACGCAGGCTTCGTTCTCGGCGCGCATCGGCGGGGTGGATGGCAAGGGGGGCCATGTCAACGCGATCCAGCTGACCACTGCCGCGGGCATCTGCACCGCGCTGGACATGGTGGCCACCGGCGCGCTGCCGCAATCCGGCTTCGTGCGGCAGGAGTCGATGCCGCTGGACGCCTTCCTTGCCAATCGCTTCGGCCGCCATTACACGCAGCATCCGCTCCAGGAGACCGTCATATGAAAGCGCAAGAGTTCGCTGCCTGCTGGGATTCGCTGGGCCTGCCGCGGCCGTGGCGGGAGGGCACGCCGGCCGGCGCCGTGACGGTCCGCTCGCCGGTCGATGGCGAGGCCATCGGCCATGTCCCGGCCTGCACGCCGGCGCAGGCCGATGCGCTGATCGCCCGCGCCCACGCGGCGCAGACCACCTGGGCGCTGCTGCCTGCGCCTGCGCGCGGCGAGATCGTGCGGCGCTTCGGCGAGGTGCTGCGCGAACACAAGCCGGCGCTGGGCCGGCTGGTCTCGCTCGAGTCCGGCAAGATCCTGCAGGAAGGCCTGGGCGAGGTGCAGGAGATGATCGACATCTGCGACTTCGCGGTCGGGCTGTCGCGCCAGTTGCACGGGCTGACCATTGCCTCCGAGCGCCCGCAGCATGCGATGCGCGAGACCTGGCATCCGTATGGGCTGTGCGGCGTGATCTCGGCCTTCAACTTTCCGGTGGCGGTGTGGGCGTGGAATGCGGCGCTGGCGCTGGTGTGCGGCAACGGCGTGATCTGGAAACCCTCGGAAAAAGTCACCCTGTGCGCGCTGGCCGCGCATGGCCTGCTGGAGCGCGTGCTCGCCGCGGCGGCGCCGCAGCACGCCGGCATCTCGGCGGTGCTGCCGGGCGGGCGCATGCTGGGCACCCACCTGGTGTCGCACCCGGCGGTGCGGCTGGTCAGCGCCACCGGCTCGACCCGCATGGGCCGCGAGGTCGGCGTTGCCTGCGCCGGGCACTTCAAGCGCAGCATCCTGGAGCTGGGCGGCAACAATGCCGCCATCGTCGCGCCTTCGGCCGACATCGAGCTGGCGGTGCGGGCCATCACCTTCGCCGCGGCCGGCACCGCGGGCCAGCGTTGCACCACGCTGCGTCGCTGCTTTATCCACGCCGACCTGATGGACACCATGGCGAGCCGGCTGATCACCGTGTTCGACCGCCTGCCCGTCGGCGACCCGCTCGCTGACGGCACCCTGGTCGGCCCGCTGATCGACACCGCCGCGGGCGATGCCATGGCCAATGCGCTGGCCGCCTGCCGCGCGCAGGGCAATATCGTCACCGGCGGCGAACGGCTGCTGGCCGACCGCTACCCGCATGCCTGTTACGTGCGGCCCGCGCTGGTGATGACCGACGCCCAGCACGACACCATGCTGACCGAAACCTTCGCGCCGATCCTGTACCTGATGCCGTACACCACGCTGGATGAGGCCATCGCGCTGAACAATGCCTCGCCGCACGGGCTATCGTCGTGCATCTTCACGGAATCGATGCGCGAGGCCGAGCGCTTCCTGTCCTCGGCAGGCAGCGACTGCGGCATCGCCAACGTCAACATCGGCACCAGCGGCGCAGAGATCGGCGGCGCCTTCGGCGGGGAAAAGGCAACCGGCGGGGGCCGCGAGTCGGGATCGGATGCGTGGAAGGGCTATATGCGCCGCGCCACCAACACGATCAACTATGGCGATTCGCTGCCGCTGGCGCAGGGGATACGGTTCGAGATCTGACGGCATCCCTGGGCGTGTTACAGGGCGCGTAGGGAACTGTAACAAGCCTTACACGCCTTTGACGCCGTATTACGCTTTCTGCCCGTATAACGTCAGCAGGGCAGGCACATGCCCGTTCCGACCCCAAGGACGAATGATGAGAATGCTGACGATTGGACTGGCTGCCGCTGCGGCATCCGTCACCCTGCTGGGCGGCTGCGCCGTCTATCCCACGCCTGCCGGTCCCGCGGTCGGCCCTGCGCCGGTGTACGTGGCGCCCGCGCCGGTGGTGGTGGCACCGCGGCCGTACTACTACGGCGGCTATGGCGGCTACTATGGCCATGGCTACTATGGCCGGGGCTACCGCCGCTGGTAATGAGCGCGGTTGGCACGACAATGCGCGAGGATGCCGGCGCGTAGAGAGAGGCTGCGCGCCGGCCGCAGTTCAGTTGCCGGCCGCGTCGCCGGCCCGGGCGTTCAGCCCGCCCCAGCTGGGCGCGAGCGTCTGGCCGATCTCCGGCAAATCCACCAGGTCGAGCACGCGCCCGACCGTATGGTCGACCAGTTCGGCAATGCTTTGCGGCTTCTGGTAGAAGCCCGGCACCGGCGGGAATACGATTCCGCCCATTTCCGTCACCGCCGTCATATTGCGCAGGTGCGCAAGGTTCAGCGGCGTTTCCCGCACCATCAGCACCAGCTTGCGCCGCTCCTTGAGCGTGACGTCGGCGGCGCGCGTGATCAGGTTGTCGGACAGGCCGTGCGCAATCGCCGCCAGCGTGCGCATGGAGCAGGGGGCGACCACCATCGCCTGTGCGCGGAACGAGCCGCTGGCGATGGTCGCGCCGATGTCGCGCACGTTGTGCACGACGCTGGCCAGCGCCTCCACCTCGGCACGGCTGATGTCCAGCTCGTGCTGCAGGTTCATCACGCCGGCCGGCGAAATCAGCAGATGGGTTTCCACCGAGGGCGCCGCGCGCAGCACCTGCAGCAGGCGCACGCCGTAGATGGCACCGGTGGCGCCCGTGATGGCGACGATCAGCCGTTTGGGTGTGCCGCCAGTCACGGACATAAAGGAACTCAGCCCTTCAGCAGGGTTTGCAGTTCGCCGTTCTGGTACATCTCCATCATGATGTCCGAGCCGCCGATGAACTCGCCGTTCACGTAGAGCTGCGGAATGGTCGGCCAGTTGGCGTATTCCTTGATGCCCTGGCGGATGCCTTCGTCATCCAGCACGTTGACCGTGGTCGGCGCGTCCACGCCACAGGCCTTCAGAATCTGGATGGCGCGGCCCGAGAAGCCGCACATCGGGAATTGCGCGGTGCCCTTCATGAACAGGACTACCGGGTTGCCCTTGACGATCTGATCGATCTTTTGCTGCACGTCGCTCATGGTTTGCTTTTCAGTGGGGCGATGCCGTGTCGCGGGCGCCGCCTGGGGAGAATGGGACGCCACGCGGCCTGGCCGCGTGGCGGGGATCTGACGGCGATTTTACCGGAATCGCCGCCGGGCTTCAGTGACCGGCAGTGGTGCCGCCGGGCCGGGCGCCTTGCCAGCGCCCGCCGGTGCAGCGTTCCAGGCCGGCCAGGTCGCGGGCGGTGAAGATCTCGGTGAAACCGGTGTCCTCCAGCAGCTGGCGGGTGGCCTGCGCCTGGTCGTAGCCATGCTCCATCAGCAGCCAGCCGTCAGGCAGCAGCCGGGCGCCGGCACCGCTGACAATGGCCCGCAGGTCGGACAGGCCGTCGTCGTGGTCGGTCAGCGCGTCGATCGGTTCGAAGCGCAGGTCGCCTTCGACCAGGTGCGGGTCGCCCGCGGCGATGTAGGGCGGATTGCTGACGATCAGGTGAAAGCGCAGGCCTGGCGGCAGCGCCGCGTACCAGTCAGACACCAGGAAGTGGATGCGGTCGGCGCCGAGCGCGCTGGCGTTGTCCTGCGCCACCATCAGCGCGCCGGGCGAGATGTCGGTGGCCCAGACTTGCGCATCCCGGCGCTCGCGCGCCAGCGTCACGGCCAGGATGCCCGAGCCTGTGCCCAGGTCCAGCACGGTCGGCTGCGGCACCTCGGCCAGCCGCGCCAGCGAGGCTTCGGCGGCGACTTCGGTATCGGGCCGCGGGATCAGCACGTCAGGCGTGACCCGGAACTTGCGGCCGAAGAACTCGCGCTCGCCGATCAGGTAGGCCATCGGCTCGCCCGCCAGCCGCCGCGCCAGCAGCGTGGCAAAGGCGTCGCGCTGGGCGATGGTGAGGGTGTCGGTGTCGCGGGTGATCAGCTGGGTGCGGCTCAGGCCGGTGACATGCGTCAGCAGCATGCGCACTTCCAGGGCAGGCAGCCCGGCCATGGCGGCGAGGGTCTGGGCTTCGCGCAGCGTGGGGGTCGCCGGCAGCGCGGCAGAGTTTGGGGAAGACATCGAAAGGGAGGGGACGGTTCTTTTGCCGGCTACAAAAAACCCCACCGGCGCAAAGGCCTGGCGGGGCTTTGGGGCGGGACTTCCAGCTTGCCGCCAGTGTACCGCTCATCGACAGCGGGCGGCGCGATGCCCCCGCCGGGACGATTACTTATTGACGGCGTCCTTGGCCTTGTCGGCACCCGTGTTGACGGCATCCTTGGCGGCCTGCTTGGCGTCTGCCATGGCGCTGCCGGCTTCTGCCTTGGCCTTGTCGGCGGCGGCCGAGAGGTCGGCTGCGGCACCGCTGGCGGCGGCCTTGGCGGCGTCTGCGGCGTTGCTGGCGGCAGCGGCGGCATCGCTGGCGGCGGCCTTGGCGGATTCAGCGGCGCTTTGCATGGCGCTCTCGGCGTTCGAGGCGGCAGGCGGGGCTTCTTCCTTCTTGCTGCAAGCGGCCATGGCCGCGGTGATCATCAACAGCGCGAGCAGTTTTTTCATGATTTCGTCCTAGGTATGTTCTCGGGAGTGACTACCCGGCACCATTCTCCGTTTGCCGGTCGAAATCGATTATAGACAGCCGCCTTACCCCTACCAGTGCTGTTTCAAGCATTTACAAGAAATACAAAGATATCGGCGACTTTACGCGGTGTTCGGGGCGGAAGGCCGGTTGCACGACATTTTGTGGTGCTTACGACTCTTCGCCAAGTGCAGCAAGCTGATCAGCCTGGTGTTCCGAAGCCAGTGCCGACAGCAGCTCATCCATGTCGCCGTCCATGATCATGTCGATCTTGTACAGCGTCAGGTTGATGCGGTGGTCGGTCACGCGCCCCTGCGGGAAGTTGTAGGTGCGGATGCGGTCGCTGCGGTCGCCCGAGCCGATCAGGTTGCGCCGCGTGCTGGCCTCCTTCGCCTGGGCGGCGCGCGTCTGCATGTCCTTGATGCGGGCCGCCAGCACCTTCATCGCCTTGTCCTTGTTGCGGTGCTGGCTGCGGTCGTCCTGGCACTCGACCACGATGCCGGTCGGCAGGTGGGTCAGGCGCACCGCGGAATCGGTCTTGTTGACGTGCTGCCCGCCAGCGCCCGAGGCGCGGAAGGTGTCGATGCGCAGGTCGGCCGGGTTGATCTCGACCTCGCCCACTTCATCGGCTTCGGGCATCACCGCGACCGTGCAGGCCGAGGTGTGGATGCGCCCCTGTGCCTCGGTAGCCGGGACGCGCTGCACGCGGTGGCCGCCGGATTCGAACTTCAGCCTGGAGAATGCCGCATCGCCGGCGATGCGCACGATCACTTCCTTGTAGCCGCCCAGGTCCGATTCCGATTCGCTCATCACTTCGACCTGCCAGCGCTGGCGTTCGGCATAGCGCGTGTACATGCGCAGCAGGTCGCCGGCGAACAGCGCGCTTTCCTCGCCGCCGGTGCCGGCGCGGATTTCCAGCAGCAGGTTGCGGTCGTCGTTCGGGTCCTTGGGCAGCAGCAGGCGCTGCAGGCTCGCTTCCAGGGCTTCCAGCCGCGCGCGCGCGCTGGCGATCTCGTCGGCGGCAAAGTCCTTCATCTCCGGATCGTCCAGCAGCGCCTGCGCGGTGGCCAGGTCGTCCTGCGCCTGGCGGTACTGGCCGTACTGCTCGGCCACCGGCGACAACTCGGCATGTTCGCGGCTGAGCTTGCGGTACTGGTCGATCTTCGCGGTCGCGTCTTCGCGCGCGAGCAGGGCGTTGACTTCATCGAGTCGCTCGGCCAGTTGGTCGAGCTTGGCAAGCATGCTGGCTTTCATCGGGTGCGGGGGAAAGAGGTGGGCCAGGGGCCGGGGCTACCCGCGGGCGGGTGGCGGCGTGCCGGCGCGGCAGGGCGCGCGCGGCGCAAGGGCAGAGCGGCTAGCGCTCGGAGTGGCTGCTGTGGCGGAACAGGCCCGGCACCAGGCGCAGCAGCGCCTCGCGGTCCTCGCCCTGGGTGTGGTTCAGTGCGTGGGTGGGGCCATGCAGGAACTTGCGGGTCAGCGCACCGGAGAGGGCCTCCAACACGGCTTCGGGGTCGTCGCCGCGTGCCAGCATGCGGCGCGCGCGTTCCAGCTCGGCCTGGCGGATGGCTTCGCCGCTGGTCTGCAGTTCGCGGATGACCGGCACCACGCTGCGGGTTTCCAGCCAGTGCATGAAGTTCTGCACCCGGCTTTCGATGATGGCCTCGGCCTGCGCCACCGCGGCCTGGCGCATCGCATTGCCTTCACGCACGATCGCGCCGAGATCGTCGACGGTGTACAGGAAGACGTCGTCCAGGCGCGCGACTTCGGGCTCGACGTCGCGCGGCACGGCCAGGTCGACCATCATGATGGGGCGGTGCTTGCGGCGCTTGACCGCGCGCTCCACCGCGCCCAGGCCGATGATCGGCAGCGAGCTGGCGGTGCAGGACACCACGATATCGAACTCATGCAGGCGCTCGCCCAGGTCGGTCAGGCGGATCGCGTTGGCGGTCAGGCCCTGGCCGGAGAGCTGCTCGGCGAGCTTTTCGCCGCGTTCCACGGTGCGGTTGGCCACCACGATCTGGCGCGGCTGCTGCGCGGCGAAGTGCGTGGCGCACAGTTCGATCATCTCGCCCGCGCCGATAAACAGCACGCGCTGGGTCGAGACGCTTTCAAAGATCCGCTGCGCCAGCCGCACCGCGGCTGCGGCCATCGATACCGAATGCGCGCCGATCTCGGTCTGGCCGCGCACTTCCTTGGCCACCGCGAAGGTGCGCTGGAACAGCTGGTTCAGGTACGTGCCCAGCGAGCCGGCCTCGCCGGCGGTGCGCACGGCGTCCTTGAGCTGGCCCAGGATCTGGGTCTCGCCCAGCACCATCGAATCCAGCCCGCTGGCCACGCGGAAGGCATGGCGCACGGCTTCGGACTGCGGCAGCGCGTACAGGTGCGGCGCCAGTTCGCCGGCGGGCACGTTGTGGTGCTGCGACAGCCAGCGCAGGGTGTGCTCGAAACCATCCGTGCCCGGCGTCAGGACGTCGGTCGCGCAGTAGATCTCGGTGCGGTTGCAGGTGGACAGGATGGCGGCTTCGGTGCCGCTGCGCCCCGACAGGTGGGAGCGCAGCGCACCCAGCGCGGGCTTGATCTGCTCGAGCGGAAACGCCACCCGCTCGCGCAGCGAGACAGGTGCCGTTGTGTGATTGATGCCGATCGCGAGCAGTTGCATTTGTAGGGGACGGGTACGGTCCGGCGCGTGGCCGGACCGGATGCCATTATACCGCCGGGATCGCTAATTGCAGGCGCTGGGCCATTCGGGGCCGGGCGGGGGCATGGCAGCGGCCCCGGATTGCAGTATCGTTACGCCGCAGCCCTTGCGGCTGTGATGCTGACAACACAGGAGAAGCGGATGCTGGGCACCTTGATCGTGGGTTTGCTGGTGGGGCTGGCGGCGCGCCGGCTGCATCCGGCAGGGCGCGTGGTGACCCTGCCGGCCGCGCTGGTGCTGGGTGCGGCGGGTGCGGCGGGCGCTTTCTATGGCGGCCGGGCCTTGCACCTGTTTATCGACGGGCAGCTCAGCAGCTGGCTGGCGGTGATCGCCGGCTCGGCGCTGCTGGTGGGGGCCTGGGGCGCGCTGCGCCCGCGCGGGCGGTAAGAACAGAACTGACCGCGGCGGCGGGAATCCGCTCGCCGCTTGATCGCGATCAGAAGCGGACCGGCGTTTGAACAGTGTCGGCCTTGGCTCTTCCGGCCAGCAGCCGGCGCAGCACGCCGCTGGAATAGTGACTGGCCACATCCTTCAGGAATGCCGCGAAGTCCACATGGGCGCTATCGTCGGCCCGGTCCGAAATGGTCCGCATCACGGCATACGGCACGCCGTATTCATGGCAGACCTGCGCCACCGCGGCGCCTTCCATTTCCACCGCCAGCAATCCGGGCAGCCGCTCACGCAACTCCGTCACCGCCGCCGGTGAGCCGATGAACTGGTCGCCGCTGGCGATCATTCCGTGGTGCAGCGCCGGCGCGGCTACGCCGAATCGTTCCAGCACCTCGCGCGGCACTTCGGCAGGCAGGTCCAGCTGCAGAAATTCGCGCGCGGCGGCTTCCAGCTCGGCGGTCAGCGCCGGGTCGGCCGGGAACTCGGCACGGTCCAGCAGCGGCACTTCATGGCGGCCGAAGAACGGACGTGCGTCGAGGTCATGCTGGATGGTGCGGTCGGCGATGACGATGTCGCCGACATTGGTGCCGGCGCCAATGCCCCCGGCCAGCCCGGTGAAGACGATCTGCGTCGCGCCGAACTCGCGGATCAGCGTGACCGTGGTCGCCGACGCCGCCACCTTGCCCATGCGCGCCAGCACCAGCACGCACGGCTGCCCGAGCAGCTGGCCGGCATAGTAGTCGCGCATGCCGATGGTGCGCACCGTGGCGCGGCTGTCGTCATGGCGCATGGCGGCCACCAGGCCATCGACTTCATCATGGATGGCGGCAAGGATTCCGAGAGTCATGGAGCGGGCGCAGGACGAGAAAACCACAGCATACCGGCCCGCGCAGGCCGGGCATAGATCAGAGCGCGACCGCACCGCACCCTCCCACGGAACAGGTGCGGCCCCCGCGCCGCTTTGCTAAAGTCCCCGTCATCTCAGCACGTAAGGACACTTACATGCAAGGCACACCCACCGTAGCCACCGGCGAACGGCGCGCCATCCGCCGGGCACTGGCCGACTGGCGCGCACTGGGGCGCCTGGACGCGGCCGGCGTCACTGCGCCGTGGGCGCGCACCGAGCCCGTCGCCACCGACTGGCGCCGCTGGCTGGACACGGCGCTGATTGCGCTGGGCACCGCACTGCTGTGCGCGGGCGTGATCGTGTTCTTCGCCTTCAACTGGCAGGATCTCCACAAGTTTTCCAAGTTCGGCCTGCTGGCCGGCGCGCTCACGCTGCTCGCCGCCTTTGCCTGGCTGCGCCCGGCTGGCGACACCGCGGGCCGGGCCGCGCTGGGCGGCGCGCAGGTCGTCGCCGGCGTGCTGCTTGCGGTGATCGGGCAGACCTACCAGACCGGCGCCGACGCCTGGCAGCTGTTTGCGCTATGGGCGTTGCTGGCGGTGCCCTGGGCGCTGGCGGCGCGCGCCGCACCGCACTGGTGGCTGGTAATCGTGGTCGGCAACGTGGCGTTGCTGCGCTATTTCAGCATCCGCTTCGGTGTCGAAGGCGTGTTCGCGCTGCTGTTCGATACGCGCCATATACGCACCGCCACGCTGGCGCTGCTGGGCGCGGTGGTGCTGCAACTGGCGCTGTGGCAGCTGCTGTGCGCGCGGGCGCCGGCGCTGGGCTTCCGTGGGCAGACCGGCAGCCGCATGCTGGCCGCAATGGCCTGCGTGCACGCCGGCTCGCTCGGGCTGGCCAGCCTGCTGGACAGCCATTTCGACGGCGCTGCATTTGCGCTGGCGGTGGTGGTCCTGGCCGCCCTGGTCTGGTGGTTCCGCCAGCGCGCCTTCGACATCGTGGTGCTGAGCCTGGCCTGCCTGACCGGCATCGTGCTGGCGGTGGCCGGCATCGCCAAGGTGCTGTTCGAGGGCAAGGACGATTTCGGCGCCTTCCTGCTGCTCGGGCTGGTGACCATCGGCCTTGCCGCCGGCGCGGCCGCCTGGCTGATGCGTGCCTGGCGCGGCCAACTGGAGCAGGCATGACGACCGAACTGCAGACCGGGCAACGGCTCTGGCAGGACCTCGCCGCACGCGGCGAGGTCCAGGGCGAGCGGCCCGACCACACCCACACCCCCTGGGCCGTGCGCTGCCTGATGGGCGCGGCCGGCTGGCTCGGTGCCTTGTTCTTCCAGCTCTTCCTGGTCGGCACGGTCTTCGTCGCCGCGCGCGAGAACGGCATTGCCATGGCGGTGACCGGCCTGGCCATGATCGCACTGGCCGCGCTGCTGTACTGGCGTGGCGGCGGCATTGCCGCGGGGCAATTCGCGCTGGCCGTGAGCCTGAGCGGGCAGGGCATGGCCGTGTTCGGGCTGGTCGAGGCCCTGGGCTTCACGCGCGTCACCGAGAGCGCAGGCTTCTGGGCCGGGCTGGCACTGTTCGAGGCCGCGCTCGCCTTGCTGGTCCCGAACCGGCTGCACCGGCTGCTGTGCGCGGTGGGCGCATGGATCGGGCTGGCAGGCGCCGTGCATCTCGTCCTGGCCGGCAGCGAGCCGGACGACTGGCTGTTGCTGACGTGGTCCCTCGGCTGGCTGGTGCCGCTCGGCTGCGCGCTGGTGACGGGTTTCACGCTGGCCGAAGCACGCCTGTGCGCGGCCGGCCGCCACACGCTGCTGGAACCGCTGGCCGACGCGACGCTGCTGTTCACGCTGGCCGTCGCACTGGTCGTCACCGGCATGAGCCATCCGCTGGCCTGGCTGGGCGGCCCGGAAGCCGGACGCATCCCGCTCGCGCACTGGGTCGCGGGCGGGCTGGCCACAGTGGTGCTGGCTGGCTTCGCGCTCGCCGAATGCCGCCGGCTGGCGCTCAGCCTCGCCCTGCAGGGCGCCGTCCTTGCCGGCGTGGCGGCCTTCGGCGCGCTGATGGCGGCCGCGCCCGCGGTCGTGGCAGGAGTTCTCGCGCTCGGCCTGGCGTTGCGCCGCGCGTCGATGCCGTGGCTGGGCCTGGGCATCGCCAGCATCGCTGTCGGTTTCATCTGGTACTACAGCGCGCTGCACTGGACCCTGCTGGCCAAGTCCGCCACGCTCGCCGTGGCCGGCGCACTGTTGCTGGCCGGCCGCTACCGGCTGCTGCGCACCCGCACCGGCAAGGAGGCCGCATGAAACGCTGGATCCTGATCGCCTGGGCCCTGACGCTGGCATTTGCCGCCGCCGGCATCGCCGGCAAGGAGCGCCTGCTGGCGCGCGGCGATACCGTCTACCTCAAGCTCGCCCCGGCCGACCCGCGCTCGCTGATGCAGGGCGACTACATGGCGCTGAACTTTGACATCGGCAACCAGATCCGCACCGCTCAGACGCAGGACGACCGGCCACCCCGCGACGGCGTGGCCGTGATCCGCCGCGATGAACAGGGCGTGGCCAGCTTCGTGCGCGTACACGGCGGCGAGCCGCTGGCGGCAGGGGAGCAGCTGCTGCGCTACCAGGTCGCCCGCTCGAGCTGGGGCGGCACGCGGGTGCAGGTGTCGACCGATGCGTATTTCTTCCAGGAGGGGCAGGGCGAGCGGTTTGCGCAGGCGCAGTATGGGGAATTCCGCGTGGGGGCGGACGGGCAGGCGCTGCTGGTGGGGTTGCGGGGGAAGGGGATGGAGAGGTTGTGAGGCGAAAGTGATGTCCCCCGGCCCAAAGAAAAAGCCACCGCATGCGGTGGCTTTTTCATGACGTCTGGCGGTCTTAGACGTTGAACAGGAAGTTCATCACATCCCCATCCTTCACCACATACTCCTTGCCTTCCGCCCGCATCTTGCCGGCTTCCTTCGCGCCGGTCTCACCCTTGAAGCTGATGAAGTCTTCATAGGCGATGGTCTGCGCGCGGATAAAGCCGCGTTCGAAGTCGGTGTGGATCACGCCGGCTGCCTTGGGGGCGGTGTCGCCGACGTGGATGGTCCAGGCGCGCACTTCCTTGACGCCGGCGGTGAAGTAGGTCTGCAGGCCGAGCAGCTTGAAGCCGGCACGGATCACACGGTCCAGGCCGGGCTCTTCCATGCCCAGGTCGGCCAGGAATTCGGCCTTGTCGGCATCGTCCAGGTCGGCGATCTCGGCTTCGATGGCGGCGCAGACGGACACCACGGGGGAATTGGTCAGCTTGGCGTACTCGCGCACGGCGTCCAGGTGCGGGTTGTTCTCGAAGCCGTCTTCACGCACGTTGGCGACATACATGGTCGGCTTGGCGGTGATCAGGCAGAACGGCCGGATGGCTTCCCACTCTTCGGGCGCCAGGTCCAGGGTGCGCACGGCCTTGGCCTGGTCCAGCACGGCTTGCGCCTTTTCCAGCACGGCGACCAGGCGCTGAGCTTCCTTGTCGCCGGCGCGGGCCGGCTTGATGTAGCGGGCCAGGGCCTTCTCGACGGTGGCCAGGTCGGCCAGCGCGAGTTCGGTGTTGATCACTTCGATGTCCGACAGCGGGTCCACCTTGCCGGCAACGTGGATGACGTTATCGTCCTCGAAGCAGCGCACCACGTGGGTGATGGCGTCGCATTCGCGGATATTGGCCAGGAACTGGTTGCCCAGGCCTTCACCCTTGGAGGCGCCCGCCACCAGGCCGGCGATATCGACGAACTCGACCGTGGCCGGCAGCACGCGCTCCGGCTTGACGATCTCCGCCAGCTTGGCGAGCCTCGGATCCGGCACTTCGACCACGCCCACATTGGGTTCGATGGTGCAGAACGGGTAGTTTTCGGCGGCGATGCCGGCCTTGGTCAGGGCATTGAACAGCGTGGACTTGCCGACGTTGGGCAGGCCGACGATGCCGCATTGGAGGCTCATGATAGAAGGCGGGAAATTGCAAAACCCGTATTCTAGCGGATGGGGGCCTCGCCATCGGCCGGGTTGAGCCGGCGTGGGGCGGAGCCAGGAGTGACGTGGCTATAATCCAGCCATGACCCGATCCCACGCGTCCGCGCGCCCGTCTGCGCGCAACTCCTCCGCTTTCCAGGTTGCTGTCGTCGGCGGCGGCATCGTCGGCAAGTCCTGCGCGCTGCTGCTGGCCCAGCAGGGCATGGACGTGGCGCTGGTCGCGCCCAGGCCGCCCCGCGCCAGCGGCCGCACGGCGGCGGGGCCGGATGACTGGGACAGCCGTATCTACGCCTTCTCGGCCAGCTCGCAGGCGCTGCTGGAGCGCATGCGGGTGTGGGAGGCGCTGGACCCGGCGCGGATCCAGCCGGTGCGCGACATGCGCGTGTTCGGCGATGTCAGCGCGGCCGAGACCTCGCCCAGCCTGGACGGGGACCTGCATTTCTCGGCCTACGCGGCCGCGGTGCCGCAGCTGGCGTGGATCATCGAATCCAGCCACGTCGAGCGCGCGCTCGACACAGCGCTGGGCTTCCAGCACCAGGTGACCTGGCACGACGCCACGGCGAGCGCGTTCGAGCGCGATCCTGACGGCGTCACGCTGACCCTGGGCAATGGCGAGAAGCTGCGCACGGCCTGCGTGGTCGGTGCCGACGGCGCGCGCTCCTGGCTGCGCCAGCAATGCCACATCGGCGTCAGCACGCGCAAGTACCGCCAGCTGGGCGTGGTCGCCAATTTCGCCTGCGAGCGCCCGCACCAGGAAACCGCGTGGCAGTGGTTCCTGGGCGCGCCCGAAAAACTGATGGCCGACGAGGAACCCGCCAACGGCGAAGTGCTGGCGCTGCTGCCGCTGCCGGACAACCATGTGTCGATGGTCTGGGCCGCCGAAGAGGCCCACGCGCGCGAGCTGCTGGCGCTGTCGCCCGAGGCGCTCGCCGCCACGGTGATGCAGGGCGCCAGCGGCGCGGTCGGCGCGCAGTTCGGCGCGCTGCGCTGCGTGACCCCGGCGCAGGGCTTCCCGCTGGTGCTGCAGCGTGCCGACCAGTTCGTGCAGCCGCACGTGGCGCTGGTGGGCGACGCCGCCCACGTGTTGCATCCGCTGGCCGGCCAGGGCATGAACCTGGGCCTGCGCGACGTCGCGGAACTTGGCCGCGTGATGGCCGACAAAGAACCTTTCCGCAGCGAGGGCGACCTGCGCTTGCTGCGCCGCTATGAGCGCGCCCGCGCCACCGATTTGCTTGCGCTGACCGCGGCCACCGACGGACTGCACCGGTTGTTCTCGTTGCCGGGCGGCGTCGCGCGCGTGGTGCGCAACACCGGCATGCGCGCGGTCGGCGGCCAGTCCTTGCTCAAGCGCTTCCTGATCGCGCGCGCGCTTGGCTGACCGCGGCCGCGCCAACGTTCCGATCCCTTTACCGAATACTCTGGAGTCCACATGTTCCCATTCCTGCGCCGCCGCCCCGCCATGAGCGCCGCGATCACCGCCATCGCCGGCGGGCTGGCCGCGGCGGGCTTCGCGCTGCATGCCATGGCCGCGGGCGAGCCCGGCACCGACCGCATCAAGGAGTCGCTGCAGAAGATGGTGGGCGGCCGTGCTGAAGTGAAGAGCGTGAGCAAGACCCCGGTGCCGGGCCTGTTCGAGGCCAATATAGGCGGGCAGGTGGTCTACACCGACGCCTCGGGCCGCTACATCCTGAACGGCGAGATGATCGACACCCGCACCGGCACCAACCTGACCGAGGAGCGGCTGGCCGAGATCAACCGCATCAAGTGGTCGGACCTGCCGCTGGCGCGCGCGATCAAGTGGACCAAGGGCGATGGCAGCCGCCAGGTGGCGGTGTTCTCCGACCCCAACTGCGGCTATTGCAAGCGCATCGAGCAGACCTTCCAGCAGATGGACAACATCACCGTGTACACCTTCCTGTACCCGGTGCTGTCGCCGGATTCCGAAACCAAGGCCAAGCAGGTCTGGTGCGCGTCCGACCGCACCAAGGCCTGGCGCGACTGGATGCTCAAGCAGGTGGCGCTGACCGGCAACGGCAGCTGCAAGACCCCGCTGGAAGAAAACCTGGCATTGGGCCACAGCATGAACGTGACCGGCACTCCGGCGGTGTTCTTCACCGACGGCACCCGCATTCCCGGCGCGGCGGATGTCGCCACGCTGGAACGCAAGCTCGCCAGCATCAAGAAATAAGCGCGCGCCGGACCTGTACCGGCCCGATCGACGGCCGGACTTGTCCGGCCGTTCTGCATTCTGCCTTTTCCCTGATTCCATGCGATCGCCGGCAGGCGACAAAGGAGACACCATGACCTTCCAGGCATTGCTGCTGACCCAGGCCGACGGCGCCACCCAGGCCAGTATCGCCACGCTCGACGACGCGCAGCTGCCCGCCGACGGCGACGTGCTGGTTGCCGTCGACTACTCCACCATCAACTTCAAGGACGGGCTGGCGATCACGGGCCGCTCGCCGGTGGTGCGCAAGTGGCCGATGGTGGCGGGCATCGACGGCGCCGGCACGGTGCTGGAATCCGCGCACCCGCGCTGGAAGGCAGGCGACAAGGTAGTGCTCAACGGCTACGGCGTGGGCGAGACGCATTGGGGCTGCCTTGCGCAGCGCGCGCGCCTGAAGGGCGACTGGCTGGTGCGCCTGCCCGACGCCTTCACCACGCGCCAGGCCATGGCGATCGGCACCGCGGGCTATACCGCGATGCTGTCGGTGCTGGCGCTGGAGCGCGGCGGCGTCGACGGCCCGGTGCGCCCCGGCGATGGCGAGGTGCTGGTGACCGGCGCCTCCGGTGGGGTGGGGACGGTGGCGATCTCGCTGCTGAGCAAGCTTGGCTACAAGGTGGTGGCCTCGACCGGCAAGACCCGGGAGGCGGATTTCCTGAAGGCGCTGGGCGCCGATGACGTGATCGACCGTGCTGAGCTGGGCGTACCCGGCAAGCCGCTGCAAAAGGAGCGCTGGGCCGCGGTGGTCGACTCGGTCGGCTCGCACACGCTGGTCAATGCCTGCGCCCAGGTGCGCTACGGCGGCGTGGTGACGGCGTGCGGGCTGGCGCAGGGCCTTGACTTCCCGGGGTCGGTGGCGCCGTTCATCCTGCGCGGCATCACCTTGCACGGCATCGACAGTGTGATGGCGGCGATGCCGCTGCGCGAGCAGGCCTGGCAGCGCCTGGCCGGCGACCTGGAGCCGGACCGGCTCAATGCGCTGACGCGCGAGATCGGCCTGGGCGACGCGATCGAGGCGGGCCGCAAGATCATGGAAGGCGGCATGCGCGGGCGCGTGGTGGTGGATGTGAATCGCGGCTGATCGCGCACCGTCGCCCTGATGCACCACCGCGTCGGCGCTGCATCCGTGTCCTGGCGCCGACGTTACAATCCTGCCCATGACGCCGATCCGCTACGCCATCGCCCCGCTTCAGCCTGAAGCGCACCTGTTTGCCGTCACCGTCACCGTGAGCGAACCCGATCCCGCCGGCCAGTGTTTCTCGCTGCCGGCCTGGATCCCGGGCAGCTACATGATCCGGGACTTCGCGCGCAATATCGTGCGCATCCGCGCCGATGCGGGCGGGCGCGAGGTCAGGCTGACCAAGCTCGACAAGCAGCGCTGGCAGGCCGCGCCGGTCAGCCTGGCCGACGGCCCGCTGACGCTCAGCTACGAGGTCTATGCCTGGGACCTGTCGGTGCGCGCGGCGCACCTGGACACCACCCACGGCTTCTTCAACGGCAGCTCGGTGTTCCTGTGCGTGGACGGGCAGGCCGAGCGGCCATGCACCATCGATATCCATGCGCCCGCCGGCGAGGCCTATCGCGGCTGGCGCGTCGCCACCGCCATGCGCGAAGCGCCCGGCCGCGCAGGCGCGAAGCGCTACGGCTTCGGCCGCTACCAGGTGGCCGACTACGATGAGCTGGTCGATCATCCGGTCGAGATGGGCACCTTCCAGCTGGCCAGCTTCCGCGCCTGCGGCGCGCAGCACGACGTGGTCTTCACCGGGCGCGTGCCGCAGCTCGACCTCGAGCGCGTGTGCCGCGACCTGAAGCGGATCTGCGAAGCGCAGATCCGGCTGTTCGAGCCCAAGACCGCGCAGGCGCCGTTCCTGGACAGCAACCGCCGCTACGTCTTCATGACGATGGTCACCAGCGACGGCTACGGCGGCCTGGAACACCGTGCCAGCACCGCGCTGATATGCGCGCGCAATGACCTGCCGGTGCGCGGCGACAGTGATACCAGCGAGGGCTACCGCACCTTCCTCGGGCTGTGCAGCCACGAGTATTTCCACACCTGGAACGTCAAGCGCATCAAGCCGGCCGCGTTCGTGCCGTACCGGCTGGCCGAGGAAACCTACACGCCGCTGCTGTGGCTGTTCGAGGGTTTCACCAGTTACTACGACGACCTGGTGCTGGTGCGCTCCGGCTGCATCACCGACGAGCAGTACATCGAGATGCTGGCCAAGACCTGGAACGGCGTGCTGCGCGGCAGCGGCCGCACCAAGCAGAGCGTGGCGGAAAGCTCCTTCGATGCCTGGACCAAGTACTACCGCCAGGACGAGAACGCCCCCAACGCCATCGTCAGCTACTACACCAAGGGTTCGCTGGTGGCGCTGGCGCTGGACCTGACCATTCGCGACAAGACCCGCGGGCGACGCTCGCTTGACGATGTCATGCGCGCGCTGTGGCGCCGCTACGGCCGCGGCTTCTACGCGCCGGGCGCGGTGCAGCGCGGCGTGACCGAGGCCGAGGTCCATGCGCTGTTCGATGAAGTCACCGGCCTGCGCATGGGGCCGCTGCTGCGCTCGCTGACCGAAGGCACCGGCGAGCTGCCGCTGCCGGCGCTGTTCAAAACGTTCGGCGTCAAGGCCGATGCGCAGAAGCCGGCGCGCACCGCGGCGCTGGGTATCAAGGTCAAGAGCGATGAGGGCTGGGTGCGCGTGGCGCAGGTGTTCGACGGCGGCGCCGCGCAGGCCGCCGGCCTGTCCGCCGGCGACCTGCTGGTGGCGATTGACGGCCTGCGCGTGGCGCCGGGCCAGATCGACAAGCTGCTGGCGCGCTACCGTAGCGGCGACCGCATCGAGCTGCACGCCTTCCGCCGCGACGAGCTGCAGGTGCTGCCGGTGACGCTGGCACGCGAGCCGGCGGCGCAGTTCAAGGTGAAGCTCGAGAGCGGACGGCACGCGGCGCGCTCGCGCTGGCTGGGCCAGTGAACTAGTTTTCCGCTGCCACACCCGCCACCGCACGCCATCGCCCCCGCTGCATGCAATACGCGCACGATCCCCGCACCTTCCTGTATTCGCACTACATCTACCGGGGGCTGCGCTCGGCCACCGGGGTGATCGGCGCCACGCTGATCGCGCTGCACTTCAGCGACCTGCCCACCGCGATGGTGGTGTCGATGGGGGCGCTGTGCACCAGCCTGATGGACCTGCCCAGCCCGCTGAACCACAAGTTCAACGAGATGATGGCCAGCGTGCTGCTGTGCAGCGTGGTCACGCTGGTGGTGGCGCTGGCCACGCCGTTCCCGCGCGTGATGCCGTTCCTGCTGGTGCTGGTGACGTTCCTGGCCGGCATGATGACGGTGTACGGCAACAAGACGCTGCCGCTGCAGTTCGCGGCGCTGTTCGTGATGACGCTGACCATCAACGAAGACTTCCTGGTGCGGCGCGCGCTGGAGCACGCGGCGCTGTTCAGCATCGGCGCGGTCGCTTATCTCGGCTATGCGATGCTGGTGAGCTGGATCACCGAGCGCCGCACCAAGCAGCAGGTGCTGGCCGAATCGTTGTATGAGCTGGCCGGCTATCTCGAGATCAAGGCCGGCTTCTACGACGCCGGCAACGACTACGAGGCCCAGTTCAACCAGCTGGTGCGCCAGCAGATCGTGGTGGCCGAGCGCCAGCAGGCCGCGCGCGACCTGGTGCTGCGCGGCAACCGCACTCCGCACGACGGGCTGCTGGTGCAGGTGCACCTGCGCATGCTCGACCTGTACGAGTATATTCTGTCGACCAACACCGACTATCCGCTGCTGCGCCAGACCTTTGCCGGCACGCCGGTGCTGGACCATCTGCGCGGGCTGGTGCTGCAGATGTGCAAGGACGTGGAAGAGATCGCCTACGAGATCACGCGCGGCCGCGCCTCGTACGCCACGGTGGAATATCGCCAGGGCCTGCGCGCGGTCGAGGCCGAGGTCGAGCAATTTCGCCACCACCATATCAACCCGGCGGCGATGACGGCGCTGGTCGATACGCTCGACATGATGCGCGGCGCGATCACGCTGGTCGGCCAGCTGCACGAAGCGTCGCGCACGCCGGTGGAGCCGGCCAGGGTGCTGCCCGGCTCGGACATGACGCCGTTCCTGACGCGCCAGAAGTATGAGTTCAGCGTGCTGCGCGACAACCTGAAGTGGAGTTCGCCGGCGTTCCGCTTCTCGCTGCGGATCTCGATGGCGGTGTCGCTGGGGCTGTGGATTGCCGAGCACCTGCCCTATGTGTCGCACAGCTACTGGATCCTGCTGACCATCATCGTCATCCTGAAGCCCAACTTCAGCATGACCAAGCAGCGCTACAACGACCGCCTGATCGGCACGCTGATTGGCTGCGTGGTCGCGGTCGCGATCCTGAAGGTGGTGCACCAGCCGCTGATCCTGCTGGGCGTGCTGTTCCTGTCGCTGGTGGCCAGCGCCGCGTTCGTGACCATCAAGTACCGCTACACGGCGATTGCCGCCTGCATCCAGGTGCTGATCCAGATCCACCTGCTGATGCCGGGAAGTCCCACGGTGGCGGGCGAGCGGCTGGTGGATACCGTGATCGGCGGCATCATCGCCTCGCTGTTCAGCTTTGTGCTGCCGAGCTGGGAATACCGCGCCATCCCCAAGCTGGTGGAGGGCGTGCTGCAGGCCAACCGCCGCTATATCGGCGCCACGCGCGACCTGCTGCTGCGTAGGACCAAGGATGACTTTGCCTACCGCGTGCAGCGCAAGCAGTTTATGGACAACCTGTCGGCGCTGATCTCGTCGTTCCAGCGCATGCTGGACGAGCCCAAGAGCCGGCACCGCGCGGTGGACAACCTGAACCGCTTTATCGTGCAGAACTACCTGGTGGCCGCGCACGTGGCGGCGGCGCGCATCCAGGTGCGCCAGCACTATGACGAGCTCGATATCCCGGCCGCGGAAGCCGCGATCGAGCAGGCCACCGAGGCCGCCAGCCACAGCCTGCAGGTGGCCAGCGAGCGGCTGCATGCCGATGAGCGGGGCGGCGGCCGTGGCGCGGGCTTTATCCGCAGCGGGAAGACGCCGTTGGAACGCAAGGAGGCAGCGCCTGCCGCCGCGGACAAGGCGGAGGAAACTCCCGCTGAAGCTGTCGCCGATGCCGAACCAGTGGCGGCCACCGTCAGCGTCGAAGTCGCCGAGGATGCCGTCGCCGAACGCCGCGCCCGCCTGGCCGATTCGGCCGACAAGCGCCGCACCGACGTGCTGGTGCACGCGGCCGCCGCCGGCGAATCCAGCCATGAGGCTGGTCCCACCGCCAGCTCCACCGGCCGTCCGGCCAATGCGGTGCTGGATCGCCGCCTGCGCGCGTTGCGCGAGGATGCGGCCAAGATCGCGCTGCGCACGGGGGCCATCGGGCGCGCCATACGGGCGCGCGTCTGAGCCTGGTGGCTTACGGCGCCTCGGGCAGCTCTTCCTCGGGCAGTGTCAGCATGCCGCTGTTGTAGCGGTACTCGTAGATCTCGCCGTAGCGCCCCCAGCCGATCGCCACGCTGAGCACGCGCTCGGCCTCGGCGGGCTTCAGGAACCGCTCCAGTTCGTGCAGCACCTGTTCTTCGCGGATCTCGCCGGCCTCGCTGGCCACCAGTTCGCGGCGGATATGCGCGGCCAGTGCGACGTTGCCCAGCAACTGCTGGCCGAACATCACCTTGCGTTGCTGCGGCCCGGCGGCGTACCAGGCGCGGCCGGCCCCGGTGGCGGCGATGTCGCCGCGCTCGATCGACACCAGTTGCACCAGCTGCAGCGCTTCGCACGCAGGCAGCAGTTCGTCGTCGGTGAGGCCGGCTTCGTCGGCCAGGTGGGGCAGGTCGGCGCGGCAGTTGAAGGGTGCCTCGCACAGCAGGTCGAGGATCGCTTCCATCTGGCTGATGTCGGCGTCCGGCAGCCGGTAGGCGATCTGGCGCGCGGGCGCTTGCGCGGGCAGGCGCGCTTCCGCGGCGGGGGCGGTCATCAGCGCGTAGATCTCGTCGACCAGCGCGCGCACCTGCGCGCTGTCGCGGTTGCGCGGACGCGGCAGCGCCACTGGCACCTCGGCGCGGATGCGGCCCGGGTCGCTCGACAGGATCACGATGCGGTCGGCCATCATCACTGCCTCTTCGATATTGTGCGAGACGATCAGGATGCTCCTGATATTGGCACGGCCGCTTTCCCACAGCGCCAGCATCTCGTCGCGCAGGGTCTCGCCGGTCAGCACGTCCAGGGCCGAGAATGCTTCATCCATCAGCAGCAGGTCCGGCTCGGTCACCAGCGCGCGCGCAATGCCCACGCGCTGGCGCATGCCGCCCGACAGCTCGCGCGGCAGTGCGCTGTTGAAGCCGGCCAGCCCGATCATGTCGATCGCGGCCTCGGCGCGGCGCTCGCGCTCGGCCCTGGGCACGCCCTGGGCCTCGAGCCCCAGCTCAACGTTCTGCTGCACCGTCAGCCACGGGAACAGCGCGAACGACTGGAACACCATGGCGATGCCCTCGGCGGTGCCGGCCAGCCGTTCGCCGCGAAAGTCCACCTCGCCGCGGTCGGCGCCGACCAGCCCGGCCATGATGCGCAACAGCGTGGACTTGCCCGAGCCGGACTTGCCCAGCATGGCGACGATCTCGCCCTCGCGCAGCGTCAGGTCCACGCCTTCGAGCACGGCACGGTCGCTCTGGCTGGCGGTGCGGAAGATCTTGCCGACGCCGCGCAGCTCGATCACGGCGGGGGCGGCGGTGGATGCAATGTTCTCTGCCATCGTTGCCTTACAAGCGGGTGCGCTCTTGCGCGAGTTGATACAGGCGGTTCCACAGCAGCCGGTTGAAGCCGACCACGAACAGCGCCATCACGACTATGCCCAGCGCAATGCGCGGGAAGTCGCCGCGCGCGGTGGTCTCGGCGATGTAGCTGCCGAGCCCGGTGGCGACGATGGTGCGGTCGCCCCAGGTCACGTACTCGGACACGATGCTCGCGTTCCACGAGCCGCCGGCGGCGGTCACCAGCCCGGTCAGCAGGCTCGGGAACACCGCGGGGATCAGGAAGCGCTTCCACAGCAGCCAGCCACGCAGGCCGAAATTGCGCGCGGCGAGCTTCAGTTCGGTGGGAATGCCCGACGCCCCCGCGACCACGTTGAACAGGATGTACCACTGCGTGCCGAAGATCAGCAGCGGGCTCAGCCAGATCTCCGGGTTCAGCCCGAAGCGCACGATCAGCATCACCGCCAGCGGGAACATCAGGTTGGCCGGGAAGGCGGCCAGGAACTGCGCGATCGGCTGGGCAATGCGCGCCAGTTCCGGGCTCAGGCCGATGCGGATGCCGATCGGCACCCACACCAGCGCCGCCAGCGCGATCAGCACCACCACGCGCACCATCGTGATCGTGCCGAGCCACAGCACATGGCCGACTTCGGCCCAGCCCACCTCGCTGTGCACGAAGTAGCCCACGCGCAGCAACGCGGCCAATGCCACCAGCACGATCACGGCGTCGCGCACGCGGCCGAACCAAAGCGCGCGCCGCGGATTGTCCGGCTGCGCCGGGGCCTGCCCGCGGCGCGCGCCCCACGCCAGCGTGCGCCCGGCCAGCGCCGCCGTCTGCGCCAGCACTGCACCCACCCACGCCGAGCGGCGCAGCAGGTCCAGCAGCCACGACTGCGGCAGCTTGTCCTGCGCCTGGGTCTCGAAGCGGAAGCGGTCGGCCCATGCCACCAGCGGGCGGAACAGCAGCTGGTCGTACAGCAGGATGCCCGCCAGCATCGCCAGGATGGCCCAGCCGATCGCGGCCAGGTCCTGCTGCTGGATCGCCAGCGCGATATAGGAGCCGATCCCAGGCAGGCGGATGTCGTGGCCGGATACCGAGATCGCCTCGGACGCCACCACGAAGAACCAGCCGCCGGACATCGACATCATCATGTTCCACAGCAGCCCCGGCATGGCGAACGGCACTTCCAGCCGCCAGAAGCGCTGCCACGGCGACAGCCGGAACATGGCCGCCGCTTCCATCAAATCGCCCGGGATGGTGCGGAACGACTGGTACAGGCTGAACGCCATGTTCCACGCCTGCGAGGTGAAGATGGCGAAGATCGCCGCGCACTCGACCCCTGCGATATTGCCGGGAAAGAGGGCGATAAAGCCGGTCACGGTGATCGACAGGAAGCCCAGCACGGGTATCGACTGCAGGATGTCCAGCGCCGGCACCAGCACCTTCTCCGCCGTGCGGCTCTTTGACGCCAGCGCGGCAAACGCCAGCGAGAACAGCAGCGACGCCGCCAGCGCCGCCAGCATGCGGATGCTGGTGCGCATCAGGTAGTAGGGCAGGTAGGCCACGTCCAGGTGCACCGCCAGCTGCTGGTCGGGCTGGAACGGGGCGTTCATCTGCTGCGCGGTGAACGCGATCATCACGATCACGGCCAGGATGATCGGCAGCAGGGCCAGGTCGAAGCGGTTGGGCGGGGCGCGCAGCAGCTGGCTGTCAAAGCCAGGGGCGGGCGGGGCCGCGCGGCGGTCGGCGGGTGGCATCATGGGCGCTTCTCGGGCTGTATCGAGCTTGGATGGCAAGGCTTGTGGCCCAGCCCTGATTCGCGGCCCTGGCGGACAATGGCAAAGCCCGCATGCCGCCGGCTTCACGCCGGGCGGCGCGCATCCCTTTGTAACGCCCGGCATGGCGGTCTAGTTTACTTGGTGTGGATGACAGATCGCGCACGCTGCCGGCGTGCGCCCAAAGGGAAAAGCCATGAAGAAGGAAACCTGGCGCCTGGTCGCGCATGGGCGCGTGCAGGGCGTGGGCTACCGCGCCGCCTGCGCCGACGCGGCGGACGACCTTGAGCTTGGCGGCTGGGTGCGCAACCGGCTCGACGGCACCGTCGAGGTGATGGCGCACGGCACGGTCAGGCAGCTCGAAGCCCTGCAGGCGTGGATGGAACAGGGCCCGCCGGCCGCGCAGGTGACGCTGGTCGAGGTCGGGCCTGGGGAAGGGGAGTTTGCCGGTTTCGAATTCCGGCCGACGATCTGATGGACTAGGCCGCGGTCCAGTCGACCGGCGTGCGGCCGTTCGCTTCCAGCCAGCGGTTGGCCTCGCGGAAGTGCCCGCAGCCCAGGAAGCCCCGGTGCGCCGACAGCGGCGACGGATGCGGCGCTTCCAGCACGCAGTGGCCGGCGCCCAGCAGCGGCTTCTTGGCCTGCGCGTGGCTGCCCCACAGCATGAACACAAGACTCGGGCGGCTGGCGGCGAGGTTCTGGATCAGGCAATCGGTGACGGCTTCCCAGCCTCGCCGCGCATGGCTGGCGGCCTGGCCCTGTTCCACCGTCAGCACGGTGTTGAGCAGCAGCACGCCCTGGCGCGCCCAGCCTTCCAGGTTGCCGGAGGCACGCGGCGCGCAGTTGTCGTTGGCACCGAACTCCGCGGCGATTTCCTTGAAGATGTTGCGCAGGCTGGGCGGCACCCTGATGCCTTCCGGCACCGAGAACGCCAGCCCGTGCGCCTGCGGCAGCTCAACGCCGCCGACCGTGCCGGTGCCGTGGTAGGGGTCCTGGCCCAGGATCACCACCTTGACCGCGTCGGGCGGGGTCAGGTGCAGCGCGTGGAAGACATGGTGCGGGAATACCGGCTTGCCGGCGGCACGTTCGCCGTCGACAAAGGCGGCCAGCTCCTGCCACGCCGGCACGCGGATGCACGGGTCCAGCAATGTGCGCCAGGCGGCGGGCAGCGCGTCGGCCTGGGCCTGCAGGCTGGCGGCAGGGGACGGTTCGCCGGGGGCGCGGGGGGCTTCGGCGGCGAAGAGATCGGCTTGCATGTGTGAGGAAAGCTTGGCGGGAAAACCGCGATTATGAGGCCTTGCCTTCGGCGATTCCCGCCAGGCGGTAGCCGCGGGCGGCCTTGCTAAGGTCCGAGGGTGCCAGCGCGGCAACGGTGGCCAGCCGCGCGGCAAAGGCGCGCAGGGCATCGGCCGCGTGCGCGGCGTCGCCATCGAGCCATTCCAGTTCGAGTTCCTGGATGGGTTCCTGCGCGGCGCTGGCCGGCGCGGCGATGGTGCCGGTGTCGAGCGCGGCCTCGATGCGGGCGCCGTCCTGCGTGACCAGCCAGGTGCGGCGGACGAAGTCGGTGCGGAACACCGGTGCCAGCCGGCCGATCAGTGGCGCGAGCACGGTTTGCGCTTCCGCGGGAAAGGTTTGCAGCTCGATGGCCTCGCCGGCGATCTCCGTCTCCCATTCATGGCGCGTGGCCAGGCCGCCCTGGCTGCTGCCGGCGGTCTTCAGCGTCTGCAGCCATTGCGCGCCCTTGCGGCGCAGCCGCAGCGCGGCGCGCGCCTGTGCCAGGTCACGTTGCGGGGTATCGAGGTAGACGTTGAGCAGCGTGGCTTCGCCCTGCGGGGCGCCGTTGGCGTCGAGCCAGGCGGCCAGCGGGGCCAGCGCGTCGTCGGGGACGGCGAGTTTCAGTTCGATTTCCTGGGGCATGGCAGCAGGCGATTTCAGAGGGTTGGCGAGGGCGATGTCTTTCCAGTCACCGCTAGCCGGCCCCCTCTCCCGCTTGCGGGAGAAGGGAGCAAACCGCCAGCGTGCGTCGGCAGGCGTTAGCTCAGGCAAACAGCCGTGCCAGCTCCACGCCCGGATCCGGCGCCCGCATAAACGCTTCGCCCACCAGGAACGCATGCACGTTGGCATCGCGCATGCGCTTCACATCGGCCTGGCCGAGGATGCCGGACTCGGTCACCACCAGCTTGTCGGCCGGCATATGCGGCAGCAGGTCCAGCGTGTTGTCCAGCGACACCTCGAAGGTGCGCAGGTTGCGGTTGTTCACGCCGAGCAGCGGCGTTTTCAGGCGCAGCGCCGCGTCGAGCTCGTCGTCGCCGTGCACTTCCACCAGCACATCCATGCCGAGCTCAAGCGCACAGGCTTCCAGTTCGGCCATCAGGCCCGGGTCCAGCGCGGCGACGATCAGCAGGATGCAGTCGGCGCCCCAGGTGCGCGCTTCATACACCTGGTACAGGTCGACCATGAAGTCCTTGCGCAGGGCCGGCAATGGGCAGGCGCCGCGGGCGCGCTTCAAGTAGTCGGCGTGTCCCTGGAAGAAGTTCACGTCGGTCAGCACCGATAAACAGGCAGCGCCATGGCTGGCGTAGCTTTCGGCAATGGCCTCGGGCACGAAGTGCTCGCGCAGCACGCCCTTGGACGGCGATGCCTTCTTGACCTCGGCGATCACGCCGGCCTGGCCGGCGGCGATCTTCTCGCGCAGCGCGCGCTCAAAGCCGCGCGGTGCCAGGCCCGGCTCAGTGCGCAGGCTTTCGGCCTCCGCGCGCAGGCTGGGCAGGTCGCGCTTCTTGCGTGCGGCGGCGACCTCGTCGGCCTTTACGGCCAGGATCTTTTGCAGGATGTCGGACATATTCGCGTCTCTTACTTGAACTGCTGGGTGGCGCGCACGAACTGGTTGAGCTTCTCTTGCGCCGCGCCGCTGGCAATCGCCTCGCGCGCGCGGCGGATGCCGTCTTCGACGGAGTCGGCCACGTTGGCGGCGTACAGCGCGGTGCCGGCGTTCAGCGAGACGATCTCGCGCGGCGTGCCCGGTACGTTGGTCAGCGCTTCAAGCAGCATTTCCTTCGACTCCGTCGCATCGGCCACCTTCAGGCCGCGGTTGGAGATCATCTGCAGGCCGAAGTCCTCGGGGTGGATCTCATATTCGCGCACCTCGCCGTCCTTCAGTTCGCCCACCAGCGTGGCGGCGCCAAGCGAAACCTCGTCCATGCCGTCCTTGCCGTACACCACGATGGCATGCTTCGCGCCCAGGCGCTGCATCACGCGCACCTGGATGCCGACCAGGTCGGGATGGAACACGCCCATCAGGATGTTGGGCGCATCGGCCGGGTTGGTCAGCGGGCCCAGGATATTGAAGATGGTGCGCACGCCCATCTCCTTGCGGATCGGGGCGACGTTCTTCATCGCCGGGTGGTGCGTGGGCGCGAACATGAAGCCGATGCCGGTCTCTTCGATGCACTGGCCGACCTGCTCGGGCGTCAGCATGATGTTCACGCCCAGCGCTTCCAGCACGTCCGCGCTGCCCGACTTGGAGCTGACGCCGCGGTTGCCATGCTTGGCGATCCTGGCGCCGGCGGCGGCCGCGACGAACATCGATGCGGTCGAGATATTGAAGGTGTGCGAGCCATCGCCGCCGGTGCCGACGATATCGACGAAGTTCTCGCGATCGGCCACCGGCACCTTGTTGGCGAACTCGCGCATCACCTGCGCGGCGGCGGAGATCTCGCCGATGGTTTCCTTCTTGACGCGCAGGCCGGTCAGGATTGCGGCGGCCATCACCGGCGAGATCTGCCCCTGCATGATCTGCCGCATCAGGTGCAGCATCTCGTCATGGAAGATTTCGCGGTGCTCGATGCAGCGCGTCAGGGCTTCTTGCGGCGTGATCATGGCGTTCTCGTTGACAGTCTGGATGGCGTGGTGCGGGCTGGAAGGTGCGGAATCGAGCAGTCTCATCGCGGCGCCTTGACGAAGTTGGCCAGCAGCGCATGGCCATGTTCGGACAGGATCGACTCGGGATGGAACTGCACGCCTTCAACGGCGAGCGTCTTGTGGCGCACGCCCATGATCTCGCCGTCCGGGGTCCAGGCGGTGATCTCCAGGCAATCGGGCAGGGTTTCGCGCTCGATCGCAAGTGAATGATAGCGCGTCACGTCGAAGTGCCTGGGCAGTCCGGCGAACACGCCTTGCTGCGTGGTCTCGATGGTGCTGACCTTGCCGTGCATCACCTGCTTGGCGCGGATCACCTTGCCGCCAAAGGCCTCGCCGATGGCCTGGTGGCCCAGGCACACGCCCAGCAGCGGGATCTTGCCGGCAAAGTGCTGCAGCGCCGCCACCGAGATGCCGGCTTCCTTCGGGCTGCACGGCCCGGGCGAGACGCAGATGTGGTCCGGCTTGAGCGCCTCGATCTCCTCGATGGTGATCTCGTCGTTGCGGTAGGTGCGCACGTCCTCGCCCAGTTCGCCGAAATACTGGACCAGGTTATAGGTGAACGAATCGTAGTTGTCGATCATCAGCAGCATGGCGTCTGTCTCCTGTTCTCTCAGATGTCGGAGTCCAGGCCATCCTGGACCTGCTCGGCGGCGCGGATCACGGCGCGCGCCTTGGCTTCGGTTTCCCTCCATTCGGCTTCGGGATCCGAGTCGGCAACGATGCCGGCGGCGGCTTGCACGTAGAGGTTGCCGTCCTTGACGATGCCGGTGCGGATCGCGATCGCCAGGTCCATCTCGCCGCCGAACGACAGGTAGCCCACCGCGCCGCCATAGATGCCACGCTTGCGCGGTTCCAGCTCGTCGATGATCTCCATCGCATGGACCTTGGGCGCGCCCGACAGCGTGCCGGCCGGGAAGGTCGCGCGCAGCACGTCCAGGTTGCTGATGCCCTCGCGCAGCGTGCCTTCGACCGAGCTGACGATATGCTGCACGTGCGAGTACTTCTCGATCACCATCTTGTCGGTGACCTTGACCGAACCGGTTTCGGCGATGCGGCCGATATCGTTGCGCGCAAGGTCGATCAGCATCACGTGCTCGGCGATCTCCTTCGGATCCTGCAGCAGCTCGGTGGCGAGCTGGGCGTCCTTCTCCGGAGTATTGCCACGCGGGCGCGTGCCGGCCAGCGGGCGGATGGTGACGATGTGTTCGCTGCGCATGTCGCCGTTGGTGCCGACCTTGCGCTCTTCCTGGCGCACCAGGATCTCCGGCGAGGCGCCCACCACCTGGAAGTCGCCGAAGTTGTAGAAGTACATGTACGGCGACGGGTTCAGCGAACGCAGCGCGCGGTACAGCGAAAGCGGCGCGTCACGGTAAGGCTTGACCAGGCGCTGCCCGATCTGCACCTGCATCATGTCGCCGGCCATGATGTATTCCTTGGCCTTGTGCACCGCGGCCAGGTAGTCGGCCTTGGCGAATTCGCGGTAGACCTCGGTCTGCACCGACGGGCTGGTGACCGGCACATCCACCGGCTGGCGCAGCTTCATGCGCAGCTCGCGCAGGCGCTGGCGGGCGCGCGAATAGGCTTCCGGCGTGGTCGGGTCGGCGTAGACGATCAGGTAGAGCTTGCCCGACAGGTTGTCGATGACGGCCAGTTCCTCGCACAGCAGCAGCTGGATGTCCGGCAGGTTCAGGTCATCGGGCTTGTGCGTGTCGGCGAGCTTCTTCTCGATATAGCGCACCGCGTCGTAGCCGAAGTAGCCGGCCAGGCCGCCGCAGAAGCGTGGCAGCCCCGGGCGCAGCGCCACCTTGAAGCGCTGTTCGAACTCGGCGATGAAGTCGAGTGGGTTGCCTTCGTGGGTTTCCACCACCTTGCCGTCGGTCACCACCTCGGTGCGGTTGCCGAAGGCGCGCAGCAGCGTGCGGGCATGCAGGCCGATAAACGAAAAGCGCCCGAAGCGCTCGCCGCCCACCACCGATTCCAGCAGGAAGGTGTTGACGCCGCGCGTCTGCGACTGGGCCAGCTTCAGGTACAGCGACAGCGGCGTTTCCAGGTCGGCAAAGGCCTCGGCGATCAGCGGGATGCGGTTGTAGCCCTGGTCGGCCAGCGATTTGAATTCCAGTTCGGTCATGTCGGTCCTCTTGTGCGGCGCGCGCTGCGCGGTGGAGGGGCGCGGCGCCGCTTGTCGGCAATCAGGCTGGAGCGAATGGATACCCGCCCCGTTGGCGGGCCGTGGTGCAAGCGGCTTGCGGACAAGACTGCACACGGCCGGGGAAGGGCGTGCGGCGCGTTCTTGAGCTAAACGTAGCACACGAATATGGCGGCTACGCTGGCTTGCGGCGGGTTTTGGTGGGAATGCCCGGCAGCTGGGCCGGTGTGGCGAGGCCCTCGGGTCGAGGGCTCGTCAGCAGACTCGCGAACGCACTTTACGCCTGTTGGGAGGCGCGCCAGCGACGCCAGGGCCAAGCCTGCCGATCACTGCCAGAAGAGATGCGTTTGCGGTTGAGAAACATGAAATGTTTGGGGTTTGGTCGGGATCGACGAAATTCGGACTATCGATGACCTGCCCAGTGTGCTGCAAACAGCGCTGCGGCGTGGGCAATGGAGTCGACTATACCATCGGCGTCAACGGCTTGTACAGGGTTGCCATGGTTGTAGCCATAGGGCACCAGCAGCACGCCCATGCCGGCCGCGCGGGCCGCCTGCGCGTCGTTTTCCGAGTCGCCCAGCGCCGCCATTGCCGACGGCTCCAGCCCGAAGGCGTCGGCCACTTTCAGCAGCGGGAAGGGGTCGGGCTTGCGCAGCGGGAAGGCGTCGCCACCGTAGACCAGCTCGAAGTACTGGGCGAGGCCGGTCTTGGCCAGCAGCGGCTCGGTGAAGCTGTAGGGCTTGTTGGTCACGCAGGCCAGGCGCAGCCCGGCCGCCTTCATCGCCGCCAGGCCTTCGCGCACGCCGGGGTAGACCTGCGAGAACTGGCCGTTGATGCGGATGTACTCGCGGTCGTACAGCGCATAGGCGTCGGCGAACAGGCTGTTGGCGTGCAGCGGCGAGAAGCGCGCGTCCAGCACGCGCCGGATCAGGTTTTCCGAGCCCTTGCCGACATAGCTGACGATCTCCGCCTCCGACATCGGCGCTGCCGGCCCCAGGTTGGGGTGCTGGCGGCCCAGCGCCAGCAGCATGGCGTTGATCGAGGCGTGGAAGTCGCCCGCGGTGTCGACCATGGTGCCGTCGAGGTCGACGATCACGCCTTCGATGCCGCGCCAGTCGTTGCGGCGCAGGAACACGCCCTCGGTCATTGCCCGGCCTTGGCCAGTTCGCCGCGCAGCGCCGAGATGATGCCGCGGTAACCGCCGTCCGCATCGGGCTTGCCGAACACGGCCGAGCCCGCCACGAAGGTGTCGGCGCCGGCCGCGGCGATCTCGGCGATGTTGTCTACCTTCACGCCGCCGTCCACTTCCAGCAGGATGGTGCGGCCGGTGCGGGCGGTGTACTCATCGATGCGCTGGCGCACGGCGCGCAGCTTGTTGAGCGTCTCGGGAATGAACGACTGGCCGCCGAAGCCCGGGTTGACCGACATCAGCAGGATCACGTCCAGGCGGTCCATCACGTGGTCCAGGTGGTGCAGCGGCGTGGCCGGGTTGAACACCAGGCCGGCCTGGCAGCCGTGGTCGCGGATCAGCGCGAGCGAGCGGTCCACGTGCTCGCTGGCTTCCGGGTGGAAGGTGATGATATTGGCGCCCGCCTTGGCAAAGTCCGGGATGATCCGGTCCACCGGGCGCACCATCAGGTGCACGTCGATCGGCGCGGTCACGTGCGGGCGGATCGCCTCGCACACCAGCGGGCCCACGGTCAGGTTGGGCACGTAATGGTTGTCCATCACGTCGAAGTGGATCCAGTCGGCGCCGGCCTCGGTCACGCGGCGCACTTCCTCGCCCAGGCGGGCAAAGTCGGCGGACAGGATGGACGGGGCGATGCGGTAGGTGGGCGTGCTCATGTCGGCGGCTAGGAGGTGGGGTGCTGGGGAATGCTGTTTTTTGCGTCTCTGGCGCGCCCAGGGGCGGGCGCCAGAGGGGATCAGGCGGGGCGTCCGGCGCGGCCCGGACCTGAAAGGGCTATATTCTACCGCTGCCCCGGCGCTCGGTGATCTTGCCCGTGCTCTTGCCCGTGCTCTTGCCCGTGCTCTTGCCCGTGCCGCGGCCATCCCGCACAATGCGGCTACCCACTTCCCTGCCTGGCGCCTCACGCCGGCCCTGCCCACGATGAGCGAGTACGCTTTCTCCGTCTCGGTACGCACCCAGTACCTGCCGGACCAGTCAGAACCTGAGCGCGGGCGCCATGCCTTCGCCTACACCATTACCATCCACAATACCGGCGAGGTGGCGGCGCAGCTGATCTCGCGCCACTGGGTCATCACCGACAGCGACAACGGCACGCAGGAAGTGGCGGGCCTGGGCGTGGTCGGCCACCAGCCGCTGCTCAAGCCGGGCGAGCATTTCGAATACACCAGCTGGGCCACCATCTCGACCCCGGTGGGATCGATGAAGGGCGAATACTTCTGCGTGGCCGAGGACGGCCACCGCTTCGAGGTGCCGATCCCTGAATTCGCGCTGGTGCTGCCGCGCATGCTGCACTGACCCTGCCGGGAACCTATTGGCGCGATGCGCTGTCCTGATCCTGCGGCGGCGCTTCAGCGGCGCCCTGCGCCGGCTGGCGCGACGGATGCTCGGACGGGGCGCGCGTGGGACGCGGGTTCTTTTTCGCCGTGCCCATGGTCCAGACCACGATAAAGATCAGCAGGAACAGCGCCACGCCGGCTTCCAGGGCGAACAGCAGCATGGGATGGGCTTCGAAGAACTTGCTCATGGCGGATGCAGCGCAGGCCCGCGGGGGCGCAGGCGGTGGTTGAAGGATGACGGTGGGATTGTAGGGGCAATCGGCCCCGCAAGCTGCGCCGGCCCGGATTTTGAACAATAGCAAGATGGCATACGCAGACTCTTTCCCGATTTCCCCGGTTTCTCCCTGGCGCTCGCTGCGCATTCGCGGCTGGCTGGCGCTGTCCGGCGCGGCCGTGCTGCTGGCCGGCTGCATGAGCGGCCCGCCGCCGCGCATCGAGACCGGCCCGGCCGGCACCACGCCGCCGACGGCCTCGTCGCAGAAAGGCAGTCTGCAGGCCGCCAGCTGGGCCGAGATCGGCGGCTGGGCCCAGGACGACGTGCGCGCCGCCTGGCCCGCGCTGCAGGCCAGCTGCCAGGCGCTGAAGAAGCGCGCCGAGTGGAGCCGCGCCTGTGCCGCCGGCATGATGGTCGATGCCGGCAACCTCAACGCCATGCGCGCCTATTTCGAAAGCAACTTCCAGCCGTACCGCGTGGTCAACGGCGATGGCACTGACTACGGCCTGATCACCGGCTACTACGAACCGATCCTGCACGGCTCGCGCACGCGCCAGGGCAAGTTCCAGGTGCCGCTGTACCGCAAGCCGGCGCAGTTCGGCAACCGCCCGCTGCCGGCCCGCGCCGAGCTGCTGCAGAACCCGGCCATGCGCGGCAGCGAGCTGGTCTGGGTGGATGACGCGGTCGAGGCCGCCTTCCTGCAGATCCAGGGCTCGGGCCGCATCCGCATGGCCGATGGCAGCATCATGCGGGTGGGCTTCGGCGGCACCAACGAACAGCCGTTCCGCTCCTTCGGCAAATGGCTGCTGGACCGCGGCGAGATCACGCCGGCACAGGCCACCATGCAGGGCATCAAGGCGTGGGCGCGCGCCAACCCGGGCCGCGTCGACGAGATGCTCAACATCAACCCGCGCTTTGTCTTCTTCCGCGAGCTGCCGGCCAACAACGACGGCCCGGTGGGCGCGCTGGGCGTGCCGCTGACCGCGGAGCGCTCGATCGCGGTCGACCCGGCCACCATCCCGCTGGGGGTGCCGGTATTCCTGTCGACCACGCGCCCGCTGTCGACCGAGCCGATCCAGCGGCTGATGTTCGCGCAGGACACCGGCAGCGCCATCAAGGGCGGGGTGCGCGCGGATTTCTTCTGGGGTGCGGGCGATGCCGCCGGCGAGACCGCGGGCCGCATGAAGCAGGGCGGCCGCATGTGGGTGCTGATGCCGCGCAGCTGACCTCGGCAACGCAAAAAGGGCGCCATCGCGGCGCCCTTTCTTCATGGTGGACAGCCCTCAGCGCGGGCGCTGGTCGACGATCCGCCGCGCCTTGCCCACCGAGCGCTCGACGCCGCCCTCCGGCAGCACCTCGATGCCGGCGGTGACGCCGATATAGGCCTTGATCTCCTGCGCCAGCCGCTCGCGCGCGCCTTGCGCCAGCGCGGGCTCGCTGCCGTGGGCGCATTCCACGCGCACCGTCAGCGTGTCCATGTGGCCGTCCTTGGCCAGCACGCACTGGTAGTGCGGCGCCAGCTCGGCGTGCTTGAGGATCAGTTCCTCGATCTGCGACGGGAACACGTTGACCCCCCGCACGATCATCATGTCGTCGGTGCGGCCGGTGATCTTCTCCATGCGGCGGAATGCCGGGCGCGCCGTGCCCGGCAGCAGCCGGGTCAGGTCGCGGGTGCGGTAGCGCACCACAGGCATCGCCTCCTTGGTCAGCGAGGTGAACACCAGCTCGCCGAACTCCCCGTCGGGCAGCACTGCGCCGGTGTCGGGATCGATGATCTCGGGGTAGAAATGGTCTTCCCAGATGGTCGGCCCGTCCTTGGTCTCGGCGCACTCATTGGCCACGCCCGGGCCCATCACCTCTGACAGGCCATAGATATCGACTGCCGAGATGCCCATGCGCTTCTCGATCGCCAGCCGCATTTCCGGCGTCCACGGCTCCGCGCCGAAGATGCCCACGCGCAGCGAGCTGCTGGCCGGGTCGATGCCCTGGCGCTCGAACTCGTCGGCGATCGCCAGCATATAGCTGGGCGTCACCATGATGACCTCGGGCTTGAAGTCCTGGATCAGCTGCACCTGGCGCTCGGTCTGGCCGCCGCCGAAGGGGATCGCGGTCAGGCCGGCCTTTTCCACGCCGTAGTGGGCGCCCAGGCCGCCGGTAAAGAGCCCGTAGCCGTAGCTGATGTGCACCTTGTCGCCGCGCCGCGCGCCCGAGGCGCGGATCGAGCGCGCCATCACCGTGGCCCAGTTGTCGATGTCCTGGAGCGTGTAGCCGACCACGGTGGGCTTGCCGGTGGTGCCGGACGAGGCGTGGATGCGCGCCACGCGGTCCTGCGGCACCGCGAACATGCCGAACGGGTAGTTGTCGCGCAGGTCCTGCTTGCTGGTGAACGGGAAGCGCGCCAGGTCGGCCAGCGAATGCAGCTGGTCGGGGTGGACCCCGGCTTCGTCGAACTTGCGGCGGTACACCGGCGAATTGGCGTAGGCGTGGTTGAGCGACCATCTCAGCCGCTCCAGCTGCAAGGCCTGCAGCTCGGCGCGGCTGGCGGTCTCGATCGCATCCAGGGGCAGATCGGTCAGGCGCGTGCTCATGTCGTCTCCTGCACGGGGGCGTTTATCTTAAGTATCTTGCCGGATTTGCTCAGGTGCCTTCCGTCCCTTCCGGCGGCGGCACCACATGTCCCCTGATCTGCGCCGACTTGCCGCGGAACATCGCCACCACCTGGCCCGCGGCGTTGGTCACGCGGATATCGTAGATGCCGTGCCGGCCGGACAGGACCTGCTCGGTGGCCTCGGCGGTCAGCACGTCGCCGCCGTGCACGGGCTTGAGGAACTCGATGCTGCAACCTGCCGCCACGGTGTTGATGTTATGGCTGTTGCAGGCAAAAGCGAAGGTCGAATCGGCCAGCGTGAACATCAGGCCGCCGTGGCAGATGCCGTGCCCGTTGAGGAATTCCTTGCGCACCGGCATGGTCAGCCGGGCGTAGCCGGGCCGCACGGCCTCGACCGTGATGCCCAGCCAGCGGCTGCAGGTGTCGGCTTCATACATGGCGGCGGCGGCCGCTTCGGCGAGGGCCTGGGGGTCCTGTTTCAAGCTGGTCTCCTATATAGAGTGGCGGGCAGGCCCGCGCGGCTTACTTGCCGGTGAAGTGCGGGGCGCGCTTTTCGAGGAAGGCGTTGACGCCCTCAGCATAGTCGGCGGACTGGCCGAGCTCGCGCTGCAGGTCGCGCTCCAGGTCCAGCTGGGCGTCCAGCGTGGCGGTGGCGCTGGCATGCATGGCGCGCTTGATCGCGGCCAGCGCGCGGGTCGGCTGCCCGGCCAGGTGCGTGGCCAGCGCCAGCGCCTGTTCCGGCAGCAGCGGGTCGTCCATGGTCTCCCAGACCAGCCCCCATTTCTCGGCCTCTTCGGCGCTCAGCCGCTCGCCGGTCATGGCCAGGCCCAGCGCGCGCGCCATGCCGATGCGCTTCGGCAGCAGCCAGGTGCCGCCCGAATCCGGCACCAGCCCGATCTTGACGAAGGCCTGGATAAAGCTGGCCGAGCGCGCCGCCAGCACCATGTCGCAGGCCAGCGCCAGGTTGGCCCCGGCGCCGGCCGCGGTGCCGTTGACCGCGGCCACCACCGGCAGCGGCAGGGCCTGCAGCCGGCGGATCAGCGGGTTGAACCAGGTATCGATCAGCTCGCCCAGGTCGGTCATGTGCCCCGGAGTGAAATCCAGGTCGGCCAGGTCCTGGCCGGCGCAGAAGCCACGGCCCGCACCGGTCAGCAGCAGGGCGCGCGCGCCGCCGGCCTCGACATGGTCGAGCGCCTGCTGCAGCGCCTGGTGCATCGCGCGGGTGAAGCTGTTGAGCTTGTCGGGGCGGTTCAGGGTGATCACGGCCACCGGGCCCTGCCATTGCAGCAAGACCGGGCCGGCATCGATGCTGACCGGCTGGCCAGCGGAGGTGGACATCGGGGGCATTGGGTTGTCTCCTGCCGGATATTTTGTCGCGGTTGGCGCGGGCGGCTGTTGTCGACGGCGCCTCTTAAATAAACCGACCAGTCGGTCGGCAAATGTTAGCACTATTCTTGGGCTGCCGGTTGGCACGTGGCTTCCAAGGCCGGCAGGGTCCGCAATGCCGGGCGCGGGCGTCGCTCTATAATCGCGCTGCCAACAACAATCTGAAACCTGCCGGCCGACATCTGTGTGCGGATCCCGGCATGCTCGTCTATTCGCATTGGAATTCCTATGAAGAAGATCGCTGCATTACTCCTGATTTCGTCCGTGGCGCTGTTTGCGGCGTGCGGCAAGAAAGAAGCGGCCTCCGCTGCCGGCGCCGACACGGCCACCAAGATCATTGTCGGCCTGGACGACAACTTCCCGCCCATGGGTTTTCGCGATAACAACAACGAGCTGGTCGGCTTCGATATCGACATGGCCAAGGAGGCCAGCCGCCGTCTCGGCATGACGGTCGAGTTCAAGCCGATCGACTGGAGCGCCAAGGAGGCGGAACTTAACGGCAAGCGCGTGGATGTGCTGTGGAACGGGCTGACCATCACCGAAGAGCGCAAGAAGAACATCAGCTTCACCGCGCCCTATATGACCAACCACCAGATCGTCATCGTCGGTGCCAGCTCGCCGGTGAAAGCCAAGGCCGACCTGGCCGGCCGCATCGTCGGCGCGCAGGACGGCAGCAGCGCGGTGGATGCGATCAAGAAGGAAAGCCAGGTCGCCGCCAGTCTGAAGGAACTCAAGACCTTCGGCGATAACGTGACGGCGCTGATGGACCTGTCGACCGGCCGCCTTGACGCAATTGTGGTGGATGAAGTGGTGGGCCGCTACCTGATCAGCAAGCGTGCCGGCGAATACAAGGTGCTGGAGGAAAACTTCGGCACGGAAGAATATGGCGTCGGCGTGCGCAAGGATGACGCCGAGCTGCTCGGCAAGCTCGACAAGACCCTGGCCTCGATGAAGCAGGATGGCACGGCAGCCCGCATCGCCACCCAGTGGTTCGGCACTGACATCACCAAGTAATCCAGACGCTGCGTGACGCCCTGCGCCGTTCAGGCAGGGCGCCGCGCCATGTCCGGACCCCGGGCGCCGTCCCGGCGCCCGGGATCCCACCTCCTTCTTGTTTCGCGCGAGCATGGACTACGTCTTATCTCTTCTGGCGCCATTGGCGCAGGGTGCGCAAGTCACGCTCACACTATTCGCCATCACGCTCGCCCTGTCAGTGCCGCTGGGGCTGGCGCTGGCGCTGGCACGCATCTCGTCATGGCCGTGGCTGAGCGGCCTGGTCAATGGCTATATCTGGCTGATGCGCGGCACGCCGCTGATGCTGCAGATGCTGTTTATTTATTTCGCACTGCCGTTCGTGCCCGTCATCGGCGTGCGCCTGCCTGACTTTCCCGCGGCGGTGGTGGCTTTCGCCCTGAACTACGCGGCCTATTTCGCGGAAATCTTCCGCGCCGGGATCAAGTCGGTCGATCGCGGCCAGTATGAGGCCAGCAAGGCGCTGGGCATGACCTATTTCCAGACCATGCGGCGGGTCGTGCTGCCGCAGATGGTCAGCCGGGTGTTGCCGCCGGTCAGCAATGAAACCATTACGCTGATCAAGGACACGTCCCTGATCTACGTGCTGGCCCTCAACGATATTCTTCGCACCGCGCGCGGCATCGTGCAGCGTGATTTCACCACCACGCCTTTTCTGGTCGCTGCGCTCTTCTATCTGGTGATGACGCTGATTCTGACCTGGTTCTTCCAGAATCTCGAAAAACGCTATGCCAAACATGATGACTAGCCCGACCGGCGCCAATTCCCACAATGAGCCCGGCATCATGATCGCGGCGCGGGATCTGTTCAAATCGTTCGGGCCACTGGAGGTCTTGCGCGGTGTCTCCCTGACCTTGCGCAAGGGGGATGTCACCGCGGTGATCGGGCCCTCGGGCTCGGGCAAGAGTACCTTGCTGCGCTGCCTGAATCATCTTGAGGTGATTGACCGCGGCACCCTTGAAATCGAAGGCGAGGCGCTGACGGCCGCCGGCCCTGACGGCACAGCCAGATATGTGCCGGACGCTGAAGTGCGGCGCATCTGCCGGAAGATGGGCATGGTGTTCCAGTCGTTCAACCTGTTTCCGCATATGACGGTGCTGCAGAACATCATCGAAGCCCCCATGACCGTCAAGGGACTGGCGCGCGACGCGGTGGTGCCCAAGGCCGAAGAGCTGCTGCGCAAGGTCGGCCTGCTGGCCAAGCGGGACAGCTACCCGGCGCGCCTGTCCGGCGGCCAGAAGCAGCGGGTGGCGATTGCGCGGGCGCTGGCCATGGAGCCCGACATCATGCTGTTCGACGAGCCGACCTCGGCGCTGGACCCGGAACTGACCGGGGAGGTGCTGCGCACCATGCGGCAACTGGCCGAAGAACATATGACCATGCTGGTCGTCACGCATGAGATGGGGTTTGCGCGGGAAGTGGCAAACCACGTCGTGTTCATGGATGAGGGCAGGATTCTTGAGGAAGGGTCGCCTGAGGAAGTGTTCGGGACCCCAGCTCACGCGCGCACCCGCGAATTCCTGGCGCACATGCTCTAGGGGGCGCCTGCGCCGCCACGCCACAACAGGTGGCAGAATAGCCCGCAGCCGGTGGCGACAGTGCCATCCGCCTGCAAATACATAGGAGAAGACATGCCGTACGAAAACATCCTGGTCGAAACCCGTGGCCGTGTTGGCCTGGTCACGCTGAACCGCCCGAAGGCCCTGAACGCGCTCAATGACGCGCTGATGGACGAGCTTGGCGCCGCGCTGACCGCCTTCGACCAGGATGAGGGCATCGGCGCCATCGCCATTACCGGCAGCGAGCGCGCCTTTGCCGCCGGCGCCGATATCGGCATGATGGCCAAGTATTCCTTCATGGATGTGTACAAGGGCGATTACATCACGCGCAACTGGGAAACCATCCGCAAGATCCGCAAGCCGGTGATTGCCGGCGTGGCCGGCTATGCGCTGGGCGGCGGCTGCGAGCTGGCGATGATGTGCGACATCATCATCGCGGCGGATTCGGCCAAGTTCGGCCAGCCCGAGGTGAAGCTGGGCACCATGCCCGGCGCCGGCGGCACCCAGCGCCTGCCGCGCGCGGTGTCCAAGGCCAAGGCCATGGACCTGTGCCTGACCTCGCGCATGATGGATGCCGCCGAAGCCGAGCGCTCGGGCCTGGTGTCGCGCGTGGTGCCGGCCGACAAGCTGCTGGACGAAGTGCTGGCAGCCGCCGAGACCATCGCCGGGTTCTCGCTGCCGGTGGTCATGATGATCAAGGAGTCGGTCAACGCCGCCTACGAGACCACGCTGGCCGAAGGCGTGCACTTCGAGCGCCGGCTGTTCCATGCCACCTTCGCCAGCGAAGACCAGAAGGAAGGCATGGCGGCTTTCGTCGAGAAGCGCAGCCCGAATTTCCAGCATCGCTAAGGCCCGGATCAGGGAATACCCGAGGGCAGTGCGGGGGTATTATGTTTCTCCCGCACTCGTCATTTCGGGGATTTCCTTTGCCACTCAATGGCTTACGACATAATCCCCGGAACCCCTAGCGGATCGTTGTGACAAAGTTGTTGCAAGGTGCGCGAATCCGGCCTAATATTCGCCCCCTCGCAACACACAACGCAGCGCTGCAAAGCAGACGCAGCAAGGGTTGCGGGGTCGACCGGAAGGGTTGGCGCAGCGAAGTTGGCG